>JABJKS010000112.1 GCA_018660265.1 Rhodospirillaceae bacterium
AGGCATCGAAAAGGTCAAAGCAGAATGGCTCCTCGTCACCCTGGCATACAATTGCAAGCGCCTCTGCAATCTCAAAGCCGCATAGGACAAAACAACAGGCTTACAATGAAACACCGAAACCTAAATCCGACAGACTGCTAGGGCTGCTTGTCCTATTGCTTTTGTTTCCCCTGGCCGGGCATGCGGATCAGGGCTATCCCGACAACGGCATGATCGTTGTCGACTGCCAGAAAAGCTTCAAGGTATTGTTTGATGATCTGGACCGGGCCGTACGCAAACATCGTATGGGTGTTGTCGGTCGCGCCTCCGCCTCCATGGGCGCGGCGCGCAATGGGGTGGAGATCCCCGGCAATGCCGTCTATGGGGTCTATCGCAATGATTTCGCCGTCCGCATGTTGCGGGCCAGTGTGCCTGCGGGCATCGAAGCGCCCTTGCGGTTCTATATCACGCAAAATTCCGATGGCACATCACGTCTGACCTATCGTCGCCCTACCGCCGTGTTCAAGCCCTATGGCAGCGCCGATCTGGACGCCATGGCCGGCGAACTTGATGTGATCTTCGCTAAAATCGCGGCAGATGCTGTTGCCGATTAGCGCTCCCCTGTCTGGAAAATGACGCTGAACCGCGCGCCTTGAATGGCACCATCGGGGCCAAAGCGGTTGGCTGCTTGAATAGTACCGCCATGGGCTTCGATAATTTGCCGACTGATGGACAGGCCAAGGCCGGAATGCTGGCCGAACGTTTCCCCTTCGGGTCGTTGGCTGTAAAACCTTTGAAAGATCGCTTCCTCCTGACCTGGAGGGATACCAGGACCATCGTCCTCGACCATGAGTTGGATCCTGTCATCAAGGCGTTTCAGGGATAGCTTTATGTGTCCGTCCGGGGGCGAAAACGACACCGCATTGCCCAAAAGATTGTCAACCACCTGGCCCAGGCGGCTGGGCAGACCTTCGATCAAGATGGCGGTATCTGGGTCCATGTCCAGTTCAAACTCCGGGCCCGCTGAATGCCTGTTCGATTGCCGCATGTTCAACAGGGTCTGCAACAGGGCGGACAGATCAACCGTTTCCAATTCTTCCCGTGCCAGTTCCGCATCGATGCGGGAGGCGTTGGAAATATCGCTGATCAGACGATCCATACGGCGAACGTCATGGGCCATGACCGCCATTAAATCCGCCTTTTGATCCGGATCCTCCGTACGCTCGATGGTTTCCAAGGCACTGCGAAGGGAGGTCAGGGGGTTCTTGATTTCATGCGCCACATCGGCGGCAAATACTTCGATGGCATCCAGACGCTCGTATAATGCCTCTGTCATTTCGTGCAGGGTCACCGACAGATCGCCGATTTCGTCATGGCGGCGGCTAAGGTCGGGAATTTGGGCCCGCCGGCCGCGCCAGCGACGCACCTGATCTGCCGCCTTGGCCAGCCTTGCGACGGGCCGCGAGATAGTTCCGGCCAGAAAAATCGACATCAGAACAGTGACGCTGAGAGCCAGGGCGGACGCCTGCAATATGGCCAGGCGGGCGTTGCGCACCCCCTCCTCAATCTCTGCGCTATCAGCGGACAGTAATAATGCACCCACCACCCGGCGCAATTGTTGCACCGGCACGGCAACGGTAAGGACCAGGTTTTCGACTTCTTTTCCCCTGCGGCTGGCGCGGATGGCCCCGCCCACCTCACCTGCCAGGGCAACGCTCAATTCTGGATAATCCAAGAGGCCCAGTCCCAAGCGTTCCTGATAGGGGGGAAAGACGGGTCCCCGGGGCAGGCTTGGCAACAGCCAGTCATAGACCTGGTTGAAGAAACCCAGGATACGATCGGATGGATCGGCGGGGGGCAGATAACGCAACTGGACCTGACGCCCGGCTGCGACCAAGGCGCGGCTGTCGGCCAGCATTGCGCCACTGGGCAGGTACAACCGGGCCCGGGTTAATGTGGGCACCACCAGACGCCGGATAATCCCGGCGGAAATTTTGCCGTCCAGATGGCGTTGATCCTCGGCCCCGGTCAGGGCGCTTTCCCCAAGAGCACCGGCGATGACCTCAGCCTGGCTTTGCAGCGATGCGATCTTGGCATCCAACAGGCCGTCGCGATACTGATCGAGATAAAATATGCCGCCCACCAGCACGCCCAGGGCCAAGACGTTGGGGGCCAGAATACGCAAGGTCAGGGTGGAAAACCGCCGCCGCCGCCCATCGCCGGGACTGCCGCCGCCGCCGCCGCTGGGCGTGGGTCCGGGTGCTGCGGGACGGGGGCCTGGTTGGCCAAGCTGCCTTACCACCGCACCCCTCCCGCCTGGTTGGACCGGCGATCAGGCATATAGCTATCCCTGGAAGCGATAGCCCAGGCCGTACAAGGTTTCGATGCGGGTAAATTCATCGTCGGCAGCCTTAAACTTTCGGCGCAGGCGTTTGATATGGGAATCAATTGTGCGGTCATCGACGTATATATTGTCGCCATAGGCCGCATCCATCAACTGGTCCCGGCTTTTTACGTGGCCGGGATTTTTCACCAAGGCCTGCAAGATCAGAAATTCCGTGACCGTCAATTGCACCCCGGCGTTACGCCAGGTGCATTCATGGCGGGTCGGGTCCAGGCGCAGATCACCCCGGATCAATAAAGCACCTTCGTCACGCTGGCTGCCCAGAGACCCAGGCCCCGACGACGCCTCGGCCCGGCGCAACACGGCGCGAATGCGTTCGACCAACAGGCGTTGGGAAAAGGGTTTGCGAATAAAGTCGTCCGCGCCCATTTTCAGGCCCAGCATTTCGTCAATTTCTTCGTCTTTGGAGGTTAGAAAAATAACCGGCACGGCCGAAACCCGGCGCAATCGGTTCAACAATTCCATGCCATCCATGCCCGGCATCTTGATATCAAGCACGGCCAGATCCGGTGCGCTGTCGGTCATGGCCCCCAGGGCTGCCTGACTATCTGAAAACGTCGTGACTTTGAAACCTTCCGCTTCCAATGCGATGGAGACGGAAGTCAAAATATTTCGGTCGTCATCCACCAGCGTAATGGTCGCAGCCATGCGGTATCCTTTCATCCCTGCCCATCATATATTCTAGCATCAACAATGCTCTGCATTGAGGCGATAATGTGACCAAATTGGGGCAAGGCCTATTATAGACGCCCGCTATAAACGATCTATGGGATGTTTTGCAATGTAGTGGAAACGGCCCGCCAGCAACAATGCCGCCACCGTGACACCGCAAAAGGTGCCCATCATAAGACCGGGGGTGCCATACCCCGCCCAGAAGGCAAAGCCCCGTGCCGCCGGCACCATGACAAAAAGAAAAGCGCATAGATGCAGCACCGAGGGGACCCAGACGTCCCCTGCGCCCCGCAAGGCACCCATCAAAACCCCTTGGGCACCGTCGCTGATCAGAGTTGCCGCCGCCACGAACAGGGTTGGCACCGCAAGGGCCAACAGAACCGGATCCTGGGTAAATATCCTGGCCAGGGGCGCGGGGAAAAGGGCGACGACAATGGCCATCACCGCCATAAGCACGGCAATGGTGAATAGTCCGGCCCAGCCCGATAATACCATTTGCCGATGGTTTTGCCGTCCGATTGCCAGGCCGACATGCACCGCCGTGGCGGTACCTACGCCAATGGCTGCCATATAACAAAACGCGACCAGCATCATAACGACCTGGAATGCACCCACCGCCTCGGTGCCGAGATGGCCGGCGAATATTGTCAGGGATGCAAACGCAGCAGATTCCAAGCCTTGCGCCAAGCCGAGGGGATAGCCCAGGCTGCGCAGCTTCCGCCCGATTTCCCCAGCCCGAAACATACCGCCCGCCACATTGTAGCGCTCCGCATCCCGCAGGCGCAGAATATAGATGACCGCCACCAGGCCGATAAGCCAACGGACGATGGTGGTGGCCCAGGCGGCACCTTCGCCACCGCTGGTAAACCGTGCCAACAGTTCGACCGGGCTGTCGATCAACAACCAGTTCAGGGCGATGTTCAAAATATTGGCGATGATAGTGATAATCAGACCGGGGCCGGGTCGGCCCAGGGATTCCAAAAACAGAATGGAGGCGGTAAAGACCAGCTGGCCCGGCAATCCCAGATTGAGAATGGCCAAAACGCGGCCGGCGCCATCCGCCAGGGCCGCTTCCTGCCCCTGCAATTGATAAAAGAACACGCCGCCCTGTGCCAGCAGTGCGAATAATAGGCCCAAGGCGAGGGCATGGATCAACGACACGCGCCAGATCACCCCGCAATCGGAAAAAGTCCCGGCACCATAGGCCTGGGCGCACAGGACCGCCGTGCCCACCAGCATACCGACGCCGATCAACATGCAGACCATATGCACCGCATGGCCAAGGCTGTAGAACGCCAGCTCCGTACTGCTGAAATAACCGGTCATGGCAGTGTCCACCATGATCAACACCAACATACCGGTACGCGCCGCGGTTACCGGCACGGCCAATTTGCCAATCGCCCTGACACGGGCGGTGAAATCGGCCCCAAATCCACGGCTAGGCGTTATGGGATCGGCACTGTTCATCTGTTTGCAGGATGCTTAATGTTGCCACGGGGAATGTCTCGCTGACGCGCTATACTCGCCTTTTGCCGCAATAGCCATGGAACAACGTCATGACGTCATCAGAAGCATCATCTGAACAGACAGCCCGCCATTTGATGCGGTCTCAAGACTGGGGGACATTGGCCACGGCGATGCCTATGGATGGCCATCCCTATGCCTCCCTGGTCCTCGTCGCGGCGGACTATGACGCCTCGCCTATTTTATTGATGTCAGACCTGGCGGAACACGCCAAGAATATTGCGGCCGATGACCGGGTTTCGTTATTATTTGATGGGACCCGTGGCCTGCCTTCGCCCCTGACCGGGGCCCGGCTTAGCGTTCAGGGACGTGCCCGGCGCAATAATGACGACCGCCTGCGCCGACGGTTTCTGGCCCGCCATGAGGATGCGCAAGGCTATGCTGATTTCGGGGATTTCGCCTTTTATCAGCTTGTGGTGGAACGCGGCCATCTGGTCGCCGGATTTGGCAAAATCGAATGGCTTGATCGCGATGATCTGTTGTTTAGTGCCGGGAATGGTGCAGATCTTAATGAAATGGATAAGTGGGAGGCCGGTGCCGTCACGCACATGAACGCAGACCATAAAGATAGCATCCAAAACTACGCCCAAAATCTTCTAGGTGCGCGGGGTGGTTATTCTGGCGATGACGGGGTGTGACCCCGAAGGCAGTGACCTGCGCCGGGGGGGCGATGTTCTGCGCCTGCCGTTCCCGAAACCCTGCCATGACCCTGATTCGCTACGTCAGCACCTCGTGGCCCTGGCCCGCCGTGCGGCTGCCGGTATTCAGGTTTTATAGCTAATTTTTCGAAAGCTTCCCCAAGGCTTTACGGCCCAGCCTGCGCCAAATTGCCGCACCTTGAAAAGCAGGCGGCATTTTGCGCAATAGCATTATTGCCTCTTAAACAATTGGCGCTTATCTTGATCATAGGGGCACCATTGATTAAGGGCGGGTGCATATTCGCCGTCATCGAAATATATTAACGCTTAGGGTCCATCGGGTTATGCGCCGATGGACGTTTCGTCGTCTCGTAGGAGAATACCGTGTCGCAGATCGGAGCTAACATCAGCCGTCATGGGCTGAACATTCATGGCATCAACAATGCCGCCAACGAATACTGGAATCTGGAGGCACCCGCGCTGTACCAGATGGCATTGGCCAACAACGAGGCGGAATTAAGTCAGGGCGGTGCCCTTGTCTGCCGCACTGGTGTTCATACGGGCCGTTCCGCCACTGACAAGTTCATTGTGCGCGAGGCTGAGAACGAGGCGAATATCGACTGGGGCCCGGTCAACAAACCGATCGAGCCTGGCGAATTTGACAATATTTTGAAGGCGCATCTGGCCCATTACGAGGGCCGGGACCTTTATGTCCAGGATGTCTGGGCCGGCGCGGACAAAGGGCATCGTCTGGCGGTTCGTGTCATAACCGAACAAGCTTGGCATACCCTGTTCGCCCGCAATATGTTCATCCAGCCCACGGCGGAAGAACTGGCGAATTTCGAACCTCAATTCACGATTATGCAGGCCCCAGAGTTAGAGGCCCCGACGGGAACCCCTGGTTTAGATTCTGGTACTTATATCCTGGCCTCTTTCGATCGCCGGATCGTTCTGATCGGCGGTACGTCTTATGCAGGCGAAATCAAGAAATCGGTATTTTCCATCCTTAACTACATTCTGCCCGGTGATGACGTTCTCCCCATGCATTGTTCCGTCAATGTGGGCGCGGATGGTGGCGCAGCGATTTTCTTCGGTCTGTCCGGCACCGGTAAAACCACCCTTTCTGCGGATCCCAACCGGCAATTGGTGGGAGATGATGAACATGGCTGGGGCGAAAACGGCCTGTTCAATTTCGAAGGTGGCTGTTACGCCAAAGTGATCAATCTGTCGGCCGAGGCGGAACCCGAAATTTTTGCCACGACCCGACGCTTTGGCACGGTGCTTGAAAATGTGGTGATGGATCCCGATACCCGGGTTCTGGATCTGGACGATGGTCGCTATACGGAAAACACCCGGGCCTCCTATCCCCTGGATTTCATTCCGAATATCACCGAATCGGGTACATCCGGGCATCCCCGCAATGTAGTGATGTTGACGGCGGATGCTTTTGGTGTGTTGCCTCCGCTGTCCAAATTGACCCCGGAACAGGCCATGTATCACTTCCTATCCGGCTATACGGCCAAGGTTGCCGGTACGGAAAAAGGTGTGGGCAGCGAGCCTCAGGCAACATTCTCTGCCTGTTTTGGGGCTCCCTTCATGCCCCGCCATCCGGCAGTCTATGGCAACATGCTGCGGGATCGCATCGCTCAACACGGCGTCAATTGCTGGCTGGTTAACACCGGTTGGACGGGTGGTATTTACGGCACAGGCTATCGCATGCCGATCCAGCACACCCGAGCCTTGTTAAGCGCGGCGCTGGAAGGGCAATTGGCGGATGTGTCATTCCGGAAGGACGAAAATTTCGGTCTGATGGTGCCCGAATCCTGCCCCGGCGTTCCCAGCGAAATTCTGGATCCGCGCAGCACCTGGTCCGACGGTGCCGCCTATGATGTCCAGGCGCAGGACCTTGTCGGGCGGTTCCAGGCCAATTTCGCCAAATACGACGAACATGTGGACGACAGCGTTAAAGCCGCCGCCCCAAAGGCAGCCTGACCGCCAATAAGTCCCAATAGCTTTGTCCAGCAATCGGTGCTCGTGGCGGGTGTGGCTATCTGCCGCATTGGCCTCCGCCGCGCCGGTCCCTATCGTGTTGCTCGTTGATTGATTGCTGGTATTTGTAGCAATCATCCTTGGGGGTTTACTTGGGGCTTGAGCGCGGGGGCGCTGTTTTATGTATAAAGAGACACTTAGCAAGGATCTGGCCAAATTTGACCGGATCGGTGCAGCGACGTTGGAACATGCACGGCCGGCCACAAAATTGGGCTTGGCCCTGTTGTTTCTGTTGATCGTCTGGGTCGGCGCAACGATTGCCAGTGCTGGTGGGGAACAGCGCACCGTTGTGATCATCGCCGGTATCATCGGCGGCTATATGGCCCTGAACATCGGCGCCAACGATGTGGCCAATAATGTGGGGGCCGCTGTCGGGTCCCGTGCCTTGACCATGCTGGGCGCTCTGATCATCGCCTCGATTTTTGAAGCTATGGGTGCCATTGTCGCAGGTGGCGATGTGGTCAGCACCATATCCAAGGGCATAATCGCGCCGGAAGATTTTCCCAGTTCCGATATGTTTATCTGGAGCATGCTGTCAGCTTTGCTGGCCGCCGCCCTTTGGGTCAATGTAGCGACTATGGTAAATGCGCCGGTCTCGACCACCCATGCCATCGTAGGCGGGGTTATTGGTGCCGGCGTCGCGGCGGTGGGTTTTAGTGTGGTGAACTGGCCGACCATGGGCATGATCGCCGCGTCCTGGGTTATTTCCCCTGTTTTGGGCGGGGTCATAGCAGCGATTTTTCTGGCCTTTATCAAGGCCAATATCATTTATCGGGATGACAAGATTGCCGGTGCCAAACGTTGGGTGCCGATCCTGGTTGCCTTGATGGCCGGGGTGTTTTCCGCCTATCTGGTTATGAAGGGCCTAAAGCGGGTCTGGAAGCCCGATGGCTGGACCATAACCGCCATAGGTGTCGCGGTTTTCGCCGTTTCCTATTTCATTTTGAACCCGCTGATCCGTAAGCAGGCAGAAGGCATGGAGAACCGCAATAAGTCCGTGCGAACCTTGTTTACCATTCCGCTGATTTGCTCTGCGGCTCTGTTGTCATTCGCCCACGGCTCCAACGACGTAGCCAATGCCGTCGGACCCTTGGCTGCCATTGTGGGCGCGGCGGAAACGGGACAGATTGCTGCGAAGGTCGAGATCCCGGCCTGGGTCATGTTCATTGGCGCTGCCGGAATATCGGCGGGTCTGTTATTGTTTGGGCCGAAGTTGATCCGTACCGTGGGTCAGCAAATCACCAAGATGAACCCCATGCGGGCCTATTGCGTGGCCTTGTCGGCGGCAATTACGGTCATCATCGCCTCAACCCTGGGCCTGCCTGTCAGTTCCACCCACATCGCCGTCGGTGCGGTATTTGGTGTGGGCTTTTACAGAGAATGGCAAACCGCCCGGCGTACCCATATCAACCATGGCCGCTATGGTGAGGCAGGCCGGCGCAGCAAGGCAAACGACCGCAACGAAGATAACGCGGAGACTTCGGAACGCGCCCTGCGCCGCAAACTGGTCCGCCGCTCCCACGTGATGTCAATTGCCGCTGCTTGGGTCATTACAGTCCCCGCATCAGCCGCAATCGCCGGCGCAATTTTCTGGACCCTGCAGTTTGTTCGTGGTTTCTAGGGCCATACTTTTAAGTGAAAAATGGCGCTTGAGAACAAGGACAAGAACGCATCATGCTACTCGCTATTGAGGGTATAGACGGTGCCGGTAAGGGCACGCTTTGCCGGGAATTGCTGACCTGCGCCAAGACGGCCGGGGTCAGCGCCGCGGTCTTGTCTTTCCCGCGATACGAGGAAACCCAGTTTTCCGAATTGATTGGACGTTATTTGCGTGGCGAAATGGGGGCCATTGATCAGGTGCCCGTCCGCTATGCCGCCCTGTTGTACGGCGGCGATCGTTTTGAAAGCCGGGATCGTCTGCTGGCCCTGGTCACGGATCATGACCTGGTAATCCTGGACCGCTATGTCGCCTCCAACATCGCCTATAATGCAGCCAAAGTCCCGGGCCATGAGCAGGCGGACCTGATCACCTGGATCGATCAATTGGAATTCGGCATGTTTGATCTGCCGCGCCCGGATCTCACCTTGTTGCTAGCAACCTCCACCGCCCTTGCAGACCGCTTGGTTGGCGAAAAGGCTGCGCGCAGCTATACGGACCAAACCAGGGACATGCATGAAGCCAACCGTGGCTATCTGGACCAGGTGGCCTATGTCTATGGCCAACTGGCGGCTGCCGGTGGCGACAGCTGGCTGACAGTGGATCCAACAGACAGCAGCGGCAACCTACGCCCGCCCGACGATATCGCTGCGGGGATCTGGCTGCACCCCCGTCTTGCCGGACTAGGCCACATTCGTAGTACATAGATCCGTTTGATGGTCTCCACGCGCCACCGAAGGCCGTGCTTCCCAACGCCGTGGCGTCGTTGAAGGTCTTGTCCGTAGCCCCACGACGATCGGCACCCTTCGCCTAGCCACGACGATGGGAAGTACGGTCAAACGGGTCTATGTTCTACGAACGTGGTCTAGGGTAGGTCCAGGTTCACCACGATGGCGGCAGAGGCAATAACGGCCACATCGCCGATAGCTTCATCCGGAACATCCAGGCCACCCTTGACCACATTCACGGTAACTGTGCCATAAGGCAACGCTGCCTGAATGGCTGCCTTGTCCACCTTGTCAGGCTCCTGGACGCCAATGGTGACGTCTACGAACATACCGGTGGCGGGATCCACATTTAGGGTCCGGATCATGCTCAGGGACGAATGATGCAGGGCATCGTCGACGGCGCGCAGGGCAGCTTTGGTATAATTGCCGCCGTGCAGATCATTACCCGCACCCATCTCCAATATTACGCGTTTTTTCGTCATTGCGCCGCCCCTCCTGGACCTTGCGCCACGTCCAGATAGACGACGGCGGCGGCATGGGCCAATACGGTCGCGTCCGTACCTTGATCATTGGGAATTTCCAAACCGCCTTGAACAACTTTTACCGTGCCGGTGCCATGGGGCAGTACGGCTAGTACCGCCGCGTGGTCGACCTGATCGGGCTGGGGCACACCGATAGTAACAGCGACTTGCATGGAATCCACGTCCAGATCCAAGGCTTTCGCTACGGTCAGGGAATTGTGCCACAGCGCGTCCTTCAAGGCCCGGACTGCAGCCTTGGTATGATCCGTACCGCGAATATCCGTACCCATGCCGATTTCCAGCACCATACGCTTCATTGTCATTTGCCTTTCGCCTCCATTCCTGCTTTCCATAGAGTCTAATGCATCGACCCTGAATTGGCGACGCTTTGGTATAATCTTTGTGAGGATGAGGCTTGATCAATGGCTGATATGCGCATATTTTCCTACCTGCCGAACCCACGCATCTGGAAGGCGACCATTGCGGCACGGCTGTGTGGCGTGGAATTGGACCTGCGCGGGGCAAAATCGGGCCAGTTGTCGGAGTGGCTTTGGGATTACGATGCCCGTCCTTTGACGGAC
>JABJKS010000113.1 GCA_018660265.1 Rhodospirillaceae bacterium
CGAGCCATGCTACGCTGACGTTGGAGGTCATGAACAATGCGAAAGCTTTTGCTGGCAATAGCTGTTGTGCTGCCGCTGGCGGTGGGTGGAGCGCCTGTGGCCGTGGCGGAGGACCCTGAGGATAGTTCGGTTAGTTACCTAGCCGGGGTGCTGCTATATGCGAACGAACACTACACCCAGGCAATGCGGGTGATACGCCCATTTGCAGAAGAGGGTGAGGCTCCCGCTCAATACATCGTGGGCAACATGCACAACTACGGCTGGGGCGTCGTAGAGGACGATGTCGAAGCGGCCAAGTGGTATCGTAAAGCAGCTGAGCAAGGGCATGCCCACGCCCAAAGCAGTCTAGCCATATTGTATAAATATGGCAGCGGTGTGGCGCAGAACCACGCTGAAGCGGCTAAGTGGTACCGCAAGGCCGCAGAGCAGGGGGAGGCGAGCGGCCAATCGGACACGGTAATGACCGTGCTGTGGCCCTTCTTACCGAGATAGGGCGGCGGCGGACGGTTACCAGAAGGAGAAGAATATATGTGTAAATGGCCAATGCTATTCGCTGTCATCTTATCGTTGATGGTCCCCGCCGCGCTGAAGGCGGCACCCTTCTGCGCTGTCACTTCTGCTGGAACGCAGTGTTATTATTTCTCAATGAATGCTTGCAGGCAGGCCGTCTCAGCCATCGGCGGAGCCTGCATTATAAACCAGCAAGAGGTAAAACCGCCGTCTGGCAACGCACCCTTCTGCGTCGTCGCGTCTTATGGAACGCAATGTTTTTATTACAATGTCCAAGCTTGTCGACAAGCGGCCCAATCATCTGGCGGCGTGTGTGCTGTTAATTCAAACCGATAGAAAATCATCATCCGAGCGCGCTAATCTGGGCGACGACGCCCTGTGAGGCTCTAGTCAGCTGGTGGTGGCGTTCCCGCCACCTTGCGCCTTGGTCCGGGGGCGTGTTATATTTCACACTATTATTGTGTGCAATAGACATGGCCGTGGCTAAGCTGACCTCCAGACAGGAAAGCCAATGCCTCGTCTGCCCGGAAACCGGCAACGTCCATGCTTGATATTTTAATTGGGTAGAAATCAATGGCGAAAAAAGGCGGAAAACGAACAGGCGCTGGTCGTCCGGCAGGCAGCAAGAACAAGGTCACGCCTGAAATCAAGGCCATGGCGCAAAAGCATTGCCCCGCTGCCCTGGAGATGATCGTGCAGTTGGCACAGAACGCCGAAAACGAAAGCACTAGGCTGGCGGCGGCCAAGGAGCTTTTGGACCGTGGCTATGGTAAGGCCCGACAGGTCGTCGATGCCGATCTGCGCCATGGCGGCGCGATACAGGTGCAGATGGTCCAGCTTTGAAGGACACCTCCAGTGCCGCAGTCAGCGCCTCGACGGGGCTGGCCGAGAAGTAGGGTTATTTGGAGGTGTATATGTTGCGGGACAAGAAAGGCCGTGCCACCGGTTAAAGCGCGAAAAACTGGCAGAAATCCGCGATATGTTGCGGTAATTCCCCACTCCAATAATGCGAATTATTCACTGGGGAGTTCAACCTTACTATTTGGCAGTTTTCTGCCATTCCAATTCCCCACCCCAGTAAAGACGTGTTAATACACCACAGTGTGGGGGAACCCCCAGGGGGAGCGCCGCTACGCGTCTCCCACCCAAGGGGGAACCCCAATTTTCTGGGGAGGTAAAAATCCACCAGTGTAGGTCCAGTAGGGGCCGACAGATACAGAAAGGGGCCGCCAAAAATAACACCGCACCCGAAAAGAGGCCTTATTGGCCAGATCCGGGCCGTCATGACGCCTTCTGCCTGATCTTGGAGCCGGTACAGGCTCTCCTGCCGCCGCAGAAGGCTGTACAGGCAGCATATCGCCCTTCGGTTGACCCCAGATGCCAGAATTACCAGAAACCTCTGTGCGGCGCTCTCAGGGCCACCAAACGCTGTATGGAGTGATTGGCGGCTAATCCGATACTAGATGTTGTGACACCACCGCCATGACGGCCACGCCGCGCCCGTCCTGACCATGTTCGTGGGCGATGGCCCTGCCCTGGCCTGCTCAGGGCCATGACAGAAGCTGCTACAGCGGCAATATCTGGCTAATCCTCCCTTGACGATCTCGGCGGAACTAAACAGCGCGTCAATGAGAGGCGAAAGTGTTTTCACATAATACAAATCATCTGGGCCTGAACTGATTGCTCCATATCCATTTGTCCGTCAGTATTGGTGGTGTGACGGCAACGCAAGCTATGAGGTGTGGGTGCTATGTGGTGGAAACAGATTGTCTTCGGGTGCCTTATTCTTATCTACGCGGCAGACGCTACCGCGAATATTGTTACTTGGACGCTGAACGATGTCACTTTTGATGACGGGGGGACAGCTATTGGCACGTTTGATTTCGACGCAGACATTGGCATTGTATCCGCATGGAATATCTCTGTATCAGGAGGCAGTAGGGGCCGGGCCGATGCGCGGGAGGGTCTTCCGTACAATATCTGTCTGCGATTGCGAAGGAACTGGGAATAGGTCGGGCGAGTGTCTATCGGGCACTCGGATCGTAGACCCTCTAAAAACCCATTTTATATAAAACGTAGGCGATAACAAAAAACGCTGCTGCGCCAACAACCGTCAAACCCGTGAATGGTGCGAGGATTAGGCAGATGAAACCAAGAAAAAGAAATAATCTCACCATTTAAGTTGCCTCTCCTATCCTATTCCGAATTGTTCGCGGTACGAAAAATTCTAACGTGCGGTGCCGAGAAAAGACATACCCCAAAAATCGATACACAGAACGGACGTTAGGTGGGTGATTTAGACGTAACCGTCCGCCGTCGCCGCCCTATCATACCTAATCTTCAAGTTCGGAGGAAATAGACCTTGCGCGGCACTCGCTGAACCACCGGACGGCCAAATAGGCCGTCCGGTCGATCCGGCGGTAACAGCAGCTACTCTATTCCCAGACCTCACGGGCGATTGCCGCCAGATCCGCGACGGAGAGATACTCAGCCTCGTTTATCCAGTGGTAACGATCCGCACCGCTGTTCTGCGCGTCGTACTTCCAGAACTCCAGCAGGAGATAGGCCGCCGCCTGCATCTGATTGACGCTGCGCCGACGGACACAGCCGATGCAGATGTCGTCCCATTTGCCCCAATTGTCGTCCCAGTATTTCGACCACAAGGACCACGCGCTCCGGCCACGATGAAGATAATAGGCGTCGAGCCGGTTGTGCATCGGCGACCAAGCCCACTCGACCTGACAAAGATAGGTTGCCATCGAGATGCCTGCCTGCGGCACCCCGCCGTGCGGGGTGCATCCATATCCGACATCACAGTTGAACTCAGCCGGTCGTTCAGGAAGTCCGACTACTTCGTGGATGCGCTGCTGCGGCAGATCCTCCAGCCTCATGGGTATTTTCGGTTCGTGGGTCATTTTCGATCTCCTATTTAGCGGCTTCGGCGTGATGCCGGGGGCGCAAGTTGGAATAAATCCTCCCCGATCCGTACGGCGGATCAGTCCGGCGCAATTGAGTAAAAACGTCCCCCGGTTTCATGGCCGACGGATTGCTGGGCCAGCAGGGCACCGAGCCGCCGCGCCAGCGAGATGACGGCCTCCGTGTCGTCGGTGCCGAGCTTGATGACGATGGTGGCGACGCTGCGGCCCTGGAAGTAGCCATCGGCGTCCATGACCGTGAAGCTGCTAAAAGCGGCTGTAGTGGCCTCGATCACGGCCTGCTTGTCGGCATCCGGAAATGCTTTGCCGTCCCGGCTGCCGACGAACAGGGCATGGACAGTTAGGCCGCCGGTGGTCTCGGCTTGCTGGTCACCACGCATAACAAAACCTCCTACAGCTTCCTGAGGAGGGTGACGATCTGATTGGCTGTGGACCCCTTAGTTGCCGTCCTTGGCCACATCCCCTTTTCGGGCACCACCTTGCCGGGTCGGCAGGTTGGCGAGGGCGGCAGCCCTGCTCTTGATGTAGGCGGAATTATATCAGGAAGCCGTCAGCAACGCCATCTCGATCTACCCGGTTCCGGATGTTTCGGCGCAGCGGGGCGGCGTTTTGTCGCCCTTATCGGGCGGTGACCTAGGCCCCATATCCAGGCCAGCGGCACCGCGTAAGTGGTGCTGTGAGGACCTGCCCCCAGCCAGCTGGCCGGGGTTCTTCGGGGCCAGTTCCGGGGCTTTTATTACTTCGCGGCTCCGCCTTCATTTCTGGTACTTCACGGTCCCCCCCAGAGGTTTCGCCCGCCGCTGGTTAAGTCCCGTGGTGGCGGAGCTTCGTGAAGCCGCCTGGGGATCAAGCAACTCTGCCACCACCACCCCCTACTATAAAGGAGACCTGGGTGGCGACGCCGCTATTGGTCAAATAATTTGAGCAACCGAGACGCGTTCGCTTCGTCCAATTTATAGCAGGGCCTGGACTTGCCATTCCTCATCTTCACCTCGATCTCCAGCAGAATTTCGTCATCAACCAAACGTTCCAACATGGCTTTGGCGTAAATCGCCTTGGTCCGCTCATCCTCGACATCTATATCGGCAAGGATTGCCGTGCCCAGCCAGTCATCGGCCTGCCGATGACTGCGCCAAGGTTTTGGAAACTCCATGATCCTCTGAACCGCCGAGATCTTATTGAAGATGTCGTCGATGTAATCACTAAGCGCCCCAGCCTTGAACTCCACCTGGACGGCCACGCCGACCTCGTCACCGGCAGGGTGCATCTCGGTGCCATTATCCAACTTTACGCTTTCCATTCGGAAAGATGTCATATTGCCTCTGCGGCTCATGTTGCCCTTGACCGCTCGGATCTTGACAATGTCATTCTCGGCACCCACGGGCCACCCAGCTTCCGCGACCTCGGTCTTGGTCGGGTGGGACAGGACACGGACAGAACGGGCGGCATCGACAAAGGCAGATGCACCACGGGCCTGCTCGGCCCCCATGACCTTACCACCGCTTCTGCGGGCTTCTTTGGTACTGTGATGGACCAGCTCGATGCCGATGCCCTCCTCGTCAGCGATTTTACGCAGCGCCTCAAGGACCAAATTTATGTCTTCGTTACTGTTCTCGCTAATTCGATGGACTGAGATAAAGGGGTCGATGAAGACCACGTCGATTTCACAATCACGCAACGTATTGTTTAGTCGGACGAGATCAGCCTCACAGAGCTGAGCCTCCTGCTGCTCACGCTTGGCCAGGGTGATGGGAAGTTCGCGTCCAGACAATACGAATAACCTTTCGCCAAGGTCCGCTTTCGTCAGCCCGTAAAATTCCATCGCCGCCGAGAACCGCTTGGCAAGTTCATCCATAGGGTCTTCGCCGCACCAATACAAAACTCGCAAAGGGCAATAGACTTCATCACCCAGTAGCGGCTTCCCCGCGGCCATTGCCAAGGCCTCTACCATGGCTAGAGAGCTTTTTCCCGTGCCGCCGGGTGCCACGGTGCCAGAAACAAATCCCTTGATTAAGTGGTGCCCATACAGCCATTGCCGTGGCATTGATGTCTTGAGGTCTATTGGCTCGAATGGTACGGGCTTTACGGCCTCGACTTCAGGCCCTGGAAGCTTTGGCGCCTGTACCAGGGTGTTATGCAGCATGGCTTCCACGTCGAACATCGGGATCTCATCGGCCAGGGCCGCCAAGGCCATGTCGGACATCGGCCCTAATGGGTACAGGTGCTTCTCCCATGCGCTGGCCACCAGTTCAGGAATTTTCGGTTTGCGCTCCAACCAGTCTTCGTGCCTGGAGTGATCTGGGCTGCTGGCCGCACTTTCATCCATGATGCCGTCGAGGATCTCCACGGCCTGGGCCTCCGTATAAGCCCGCTCACCGGCCATACGCCACGCCAGGGTACGCAGCGCAGGGTACAGCTCCTCGGTGCTGTGGATGGCCGCTATAAGTTCGGCGTCGGTAGCGTTGTTCCACCCTGTCGAGGTTACCGGATTTGCGGTATGCTCCCCGCCCAGGTCAGATAATAGCTCCATCGGAAATGGTAGCGGCTCAACATCGTTGACCACCTCATACCCTGGCGTACCCGGCCAGCAGATGTAGCCACCATTGCCCTTCAAATCCACGCCAGGGCGCAGGGTGGGCATATGCCTCAGGCCCTCAGGCATTCTGAATATGTAATGCGCCCCGCCACTTCGCGTAGTGTGGGTCAGGGTGCCTTCCAGCAGCCGTGCGTTGTCGGCCACCCATTGGCCAATGCCGTCAGCATCCTTGTAGCTGTCAACGTCCACACAGATCAGACCGGACATCGGACCCATCGGGACAGCTATTTCATCAACCCCTGCAGCGTCGAACAGCTTCTCGATGATGTGGGGGTCGATGGTTGCCATTTTGAAGCCGCCTTCACCGTGACCGATATCTCGGCCCAGGATCTGTTCCACGTCACGGTTCGATAGCGCGGGCTTCTTATTTCTAGTGGGGAAAACGGGGTACTGCTTGGCAACCTCTAAGGCCGTTTCAATCACGTCGCTCATACCGCACCTCCCCGGCCCCATGGGTTGGGCCGTTCGCCTGTGAGGCCTTCAATGGGCGGGTTGGATGAAGCCTGAGCGGCCTTGTAGGCGGCCTTACGGCACGGTATAATGCAGCTATTCATTGTGATCTTTTCGATGCTTGCTGGATCGAAACTTGAAACGCCGCCCCGCCACGGGCGGCGTTTTATTTTACGCGGCATCATCGCCTCTGATGAAGGCGTCAAGCGTGTCTTTGAAATAGAAGACCCTGCCGCCAACTTTCAGTGATTTTGGCCCTTTGCCCTCAAGCGCCCACATGGCCAGTGTCTTGGCTTCGTAGCCAAGATAGCGGGCTGCATTGTCGCGGCTCATGCGCCCGTCAGGCAGTACACGAACCCGTACCTTCTCAACAGTATCTTCTGCCAGTGCGCGTTCTATCGACATTTTCGCCATCCATTAAATGTTTGTGCCGGAATAAACATTTAATGGTCTGCTCGGCTCTTGTAAAGTCTTTTTTGTGCTGTTATATAAAAACAATAAACATGGCATTACCCAGAAGGTTAGCTGCACATGGCGATGACCAAGGACCGGAAGCGCGGACGACCACGTAAACCTGATGGCGAGGCGAAGAGGTCGGCCATCGGCGTGCGCGTTACGGCAGAGGCAAAGCAGAAACTTCAGGAAGCTGCTGACCGAACCGGCAGATCCCTTTCGCAGGAGATTGAATTGCGCTTACAGCAATCTCTGGATTTTGATGATCAGCGCCAGCGGGATTTTGGCGACGAGAGTACGTTGAGGCTGATGCGGGCAATGGCGACGGCCAAATTAATGGCTGAGATGACCTGGGGCACATCCGCGTTTGAAGACCCCGCCACTTCCAAGGTCGCACGGGATGCAATGGTTGCCGTTCTAGACGGGTTGCTATTGCCGCTTGCTGCGCTGGAACCCAAGGATCAAATAGAGCCAGAGGCCGGTCAGGCCATGCTTCTCAACGATCCAAATTCTCGTCTACCCGCCGACAACATTAGGGACTGTATCCTTCTCGGATTGGGACCAACCATTCCTGCGGCGAGGGCTACGCTGGATAACCAGACTGCGAAGCCGGAGAAAACCTGATGGCCCGTAGCTTCCAAAAACTCACCCGCCGCGCAATCCGCGCCCTAGCGCCCGGTCAAAAAGTCACCGAAGGAGGGATCACTGCGGAGAAGCTGGCGGACGGCGATGTCCGGTACACCGTCAACATCATGGTCGATGGACAGCGTATCCATCGGGTAGTCGGTTTAGCTAGCCATGACACCACAAGAACGCAGGCCGAGGACTTCATCAGCGATACGCGAGCCAATGCCAAAGCGGGGCGTTTATCGTTGCCAAAGGGCCGAAAGACCCATCTGACCTTTCGTCAGGCTGCCGACGACTACATCGACGGGCTGGAAGCCACCGATGGCAAAAACCTTGTCGCCAAAAGACGCCAGCTAAAGCTGTATCTTAAACCATTCTTTGGTGACCAGCGCCTGGATGCCATCACCACATTTACGGTTGACCGCTATAAGAAGCGCCGCACTGACGCTGGGGCAACGAATGGAACCATTAACCGAGAGCTGGCTACCTTGTCCCATCTATTCGGCAAGGCTGTGGAATGGAAGTGGCTGCAATCGATACCGTGCAAGGTTTCCAAGCTTGAAGAGGCAGAAGGTCGCATTATTGCCCTTTCGGACGATCAGGTCGAGGCGTTGATCAATGCCGCCGTGGCGGACGAAGAACCAGATTGTTGGCTGTTCGTCGCATTTGGCTTCAACACTGCCATGCGGCACAGCGAAATGCTAAGAGCACGGTTCGATCAGATTGACTTTGAGCACAACCGGCTTTTCCTGCCTAAGGCAAAGGCTGGACAGCGCGTACAGCCGCTGACGCCGGAGTTAGTCGCCATCCTAAGGCACGAGCGCGAAATGCGTGATGATCAGGACGGCTGGATCTTTCCGTCGCCCCGGCCCAACGCCAGCCTCACCGGCCATCGATATCGCATGGACAAGCCCTTTCGCCGTGCTGTTATCGCTGCGGGGCTGGACCCCAACGTCGTGACGCCGCATGTCATGCGCCATACAGCCATCACACGACTAGTTCAAGCTGGTGTCGATCTACCGACGATCCAGAAAATAAGCGGCCACAAAACGTTGACCATGGTACTGCGTTACACCCATGTCCATGGGGACCATATTGACCGCGCCATTAGCGCCATTGGGACCACGGTTCCAGAACCAGACGAGAACAAAACCGCTGGCACAACTACACAGGAATTACACATTATTCCCAGCGGACGAAAATAGCAGCCGCGCCAAAGAGGCCATAACACGTTGTTTTCATTGAGGAAATTGTGGTGCCCAGGGGCGGGCTCGAACCACCGACACGCGGATTTTCAGTCCGCTGCTCTACCAACTGAGCTACCTGGGCAACCTGTCGACCGGGTGAACTTTGCTAATGACCCGGTAAGCGCTGTGCGCCCTTTGACGTTGCGGTTCATAATGGAAATTGAATTGCCTGTCCAGGGTTGCCGTGCCGAAAATGCGATTCAATGCGATTCCTGGAAAAATTGTCTATTCCTCGTTCGGATTATCATTTTGGGCCCCGGCATGACTGGCATCGCTGTCGCCGTCGCGGGGTTGCAGGGATGTGACCGCCGTCGCCGTGGCGGCCAATTCACCGGCGCTGTCGAACAGGGACGCCTCCACAAAGGCGGTGGAACGTCCCCGGCGGGTGACGGTGGCCCGGCAGCGCAGGGGCCCAGAACCAATGGCGGCAAGGAAGTTGCACTGCATCTCCAACATGATGACGAAATATTGTAAATCCGTCAGGGCAACAACGGCATCGACGAGGGCCTGATCCAGCATGGCGGAGATGAAGCCCCCCTGCATCACACCCATGGGGTTGAACAAATGGTCCTGCGCCTGGAATTCGATTTCGACGGCCCCGGCTGCTGGATCAATGGCCAGCAGACGATGGCCCAGCACCGCCGCTGCGGGGCCCCGGTCACGCTGTTGGTGGCGCAGAAGACGCGCGTCCATGTGGCGGTCCGGGTCGCTCATAACCAGGGTGCCTTGCGGATATGTGCGGTGGCCGATGCGGTGGCAGCCAAAATGCCGTCTTCGTTGAACAGTTTCGCCTCGAGAAACGCCACCCGGCGTCCCGCCCGAACCACCAATCCCTCAGCCAGCAAACGCCCCGGTTTGGCCGGTGCCAGATAGGTGGTTTTCATGGCCAGGGTCGGCACCACATATTCAAAATTTCGCTGTGCTGCGGCGGCAATAGCCATGGCTTCATCCATCATGGCGGAAAGGAAACCACCGTGCACGAGGCCCAGATAATTGCAGAATTCAGGCTTTGCCGCATAGGCAATGCGGGCGAAACCCCGTTCGGTATCAATCTCAACCGGTTCCGAACCCAATAACTTGGAGGCCCCGACAGGGGGCCGTTTGGCCAGCCGGGCAATGGCCTGGTCACTACTCATCTGGGTCATAAGATGTCGCTTTACCCCGATGCCATGCGATAGAGGTGGTAGCGCCCCACGGCCACGCCATCGGGCAGGGGTACGGGCTGACAGCCGGGAATGGCCAGGGCCTGATCAGCCGCAACCACGGCACCGGGTGCGAGCAGGGGCGCCAGCGCCGGTCCGACAAAATCCGCCAAAGCCTTGGTAAGTGCCGCATCACCGCTGCCGATATCGCAATGGGCCAGCCCCGCCCGGGCTCCAATACGGGCAAGTGCATTGGGTAGATTGTCGCGAAAATCGCCCTCAAAAAGATGTGCCGCATCGGGCACGCAATCAGGGTGGGCCGCGACCTTGCGCTCAAAGACAAAAATCTCCCGGTTCGGCAGATGGTCACCATGAGCGTCATGGAGACGGTCACGCAGATGGTCATAGGTGCGGCCATTACCCAAACCCAGTTCCAGCACCGGGGCGGTGGCCAGATCAGGCAGGGCCGCCAGTTCGCCGACAGCCCAGTCCAGGCAGGCGCGTTGGGCCTGTAAGCGGCGTATGGCGCTGTCCAGTCTACTCATTTGAACCAATCGGAGATGTAAATCGAGCTTTTTGCAGCTTAACCGGCCCTGTTTTCCAGCTCGCGAATGCGCTGGTTGGCTTGAGTCAATTGCAGATTGGATTGTTCCTGACGGTGGGCCAGTTCACGCATGATCTCCACCGCCATGGTGGGGAATTCGTTGACCAGACGGAAGAACAAATCCTTGCTGACCCGCAAAGTATCCAGTTTCGATGTTGCCGTAATGGTGGCGGTGCGGGGCACGTCGCACAGAATGGCGATTTCACCAACAAAGGCATTGCGGCCGATCTGCGCCACCGTAATCTTGTTGCCGTCGGGCCCTTCAATGACCACATCCGCGGTACCATCCACGACCAAATAGGCCGCATCACCAATATCGCCCTGGTGAAACAGGCTTTGCCCTTCCTGAAAGGCCAGGCGCTCGGAGGTAAAGGCCAACAGCTTCAACTTCGACGGCTCTATATTGGCAAACAAGGGTATGCTGCGCAGAAGTTCAACTTCTTCATTCAAACTCATGATCGACCCCCGCCCAGTTTACGGCGCATCCGCCTACTCTGATGCCAGCATTTCTTTGACATACTCATTGCTTTCACTCAATTCGGCAAAGCTGCCACGTTCCATCAATCTGCCCTGGCGCATGACCAGAACTTCATCGAAGCCGGACGCCATGCTGGTTCGCTGCACGGACCAGATCAAACAGCGCCCGTCGAAGTCCGCTAACAAGGCTTCCATTATCCCCGCTTGTGTGGCTGAGTCCAGAGATGCTGTGGTTTCAGACATAATCAGGATATCGGGCCGCTTGACCAAGGCCCGTGCCAAGGCCAGTTTTTGCCGTTGCGCAGTGGATAATCTGGAGCCGGCAATGCCGACTTCAAAGCTTAAACCAACTTCGGCCACGGTTTCATGCAGACCCAGTTCCTCCACCACCTGAGAGATCAGGACGCCGACGCGATCCGCCGCCTGGGCCTGGCCGTAGGCGACCTTGCCAAACAGAATATTGTCCTGAATATTGGCCGAGGCGTTGTATTTGTCTGCGTCAAAGAATTCCACCGACTTGGCAAGGTCCTCAGGCAGGTTGGCGGCAAAATAACGACGCGCTTCCAATACCTTGGCTTGCAGGTCATCGTCCACTAAACCAAGGCGGTGGCGGGCCGGGATCAATTTGAACGGCAATGACATCAACTGCCCCCGATCCTCGTCCGGCAAGGCAGCAAGATTGGCCCGGTCACTGCGTTGCAACAGCGCCTGAATATCGGGCAATTCGTCGGCCGAGATAAAGCTGAATTGCTGGAACAGCTCGTGATCGGGCGGCAAATCGGCGAACAATTCCACCATCGTCGAGGCGACCTGGAAACCCACTGACAGGAACTGTTCCGTCAAGCCGACCTGTTCCAGCACATCCAGGACATAAGGGTGTTCAGCCAGATGCTCCACATCAAAGGTATCACCTACGGGATTGCCGAACATCAGGTTCTCACCGACCGAGGCATTCATGTTGTAGGCCGCACCATCAAAGCCTTCCACCAGATCAAGCAGCGCCGGGTCATCCGCCATATGCTGGCGTAATCCGGCCCGGGCCCGCAAAATTGCCACCGCCAGGTCCGTGCGCACGGTTGGATCGATGATGCCGCGCAGACCGAACTGGTAAACTTCTTCATCCATGCCGATCCGTTTTAACGCGGCCAGGCCGGACTGACGCAGGGCCGCGGCGTCATCAACACCAGCGGCGGCATAATCAATCCAGTCCGCGTGCAAATCGTATTCGATATTGCCCGATCGTCGGGCCTCATCAACGTAAGTCGCACGCTGTTTAGCGCCCGCATCATCATAATCGGCAGGTGCCAAGGGCCGATGCTTCAGGCCCAGGAACAAATTGTCGGCAATAGAGCCGGCAAAAACAAAGGCCGAGGCACCAACATGGGCAATACGCCGGCCTGTCACAGCCTCCGACAAAATCGCCGCGTCGTTGCCGCCAAGGTTCAGGTTACCGTTGTCGGGATCCAGCAAGCGGGCCAGCAACAGGGTCAACTCCTCCTTGCCGCTGCCGCCCGAACCAACGATGGCATAGCGTTTATCCAGCTCCAGGCGCAGCGAGATCCCATCCACCACAGGGGCGTCCTGATCATCGTTCAAGGTCAGGTTGGTGGCCGTCAATTCACCGCTTAAGGGCGACAGATCATCAGGTTCTATCAGTTGATAGTCCGGCCCACGCATGCCGGCAGGGCCGAATTGGCTGACCACTTGATCATACTTGATCGAGGCATCCGCCTGCATCTGATAGTAATTCAGCAGCTCTTTCCACGGTGCGGCCAGATCCTTATGGGCCGCGATTGCCGCCACCAGTGTGCCGATTTCCAATTGGCCCTCGATAACGAAATAGCCGCCAATGGCATAAAATGCGAAAGGCCCCAGTTGCTGGATTGAATTATTGAGGAATTTGATGACGAATTTTTGCCGGTAGATACGCTCCCGCACGCCGTAAATCCAGAACAGCTGATCAGCGAAATTCGTCAAAATAAAGTTGGAGGTATCATGGGCGTGGGCTTCTTGCACGCCCTGCACCGTCTCACCAATCTTGTCGGACAGACGGCGAACCCTGGCCACGCGCTCCTTGCCCAGCAAGTTGACTTTACGCTGTAGTTTCGGGATCAGCCATAATTGCAGGGGATATAACGAGACGGCAGCAGCGGCCATGCGCCAATCCTGCAAAAACAAAAAGGCCAAAATGGTCGCCAGATAACCGCCCTGGAATGCGGGCAGGGAAAAGGCATCGCCAATAAAACCGCCCAGAGGTTCCACCTCGGCCGTGATCATGGGGATAATTTCGCCCTGGCTCATCTTTTTGAAAGTTGGCAGGGGAAAACGCAGAACCCGGCCATACAATTCAAAGCGCAGGCGACGCAGCATCCGCTCGCCCGTCAGGCCCTTGTAGACATTGATGACGTATTTGAAACCTTGGTTGACGCCCACCAACAGCAAAAACACGGCGCACAGAATAAACAGATACGGGGCCTGGTCGATGATCAGGTCAAAAGGGCCTAAAAGTGGAATATCCACGCCAAAAATGGAAACCGTCATCTTTTCCCCTAGATTCAAAGGGTATTCGACGCCGATCCCCTGGATCGCCTCGTTGATGATGGTTTTCGGGACTTCGTAAAACAGATAGAGAAACGGCAATGAAGCCGCCGACATAATTGTCATCGTAATTTGTTGTCGGCGCGAAAATCGCCAAACATAACCAAAAATGGTCTTTTCCATACGCCGTGTCCGCTCCCCGCAGTCGCTGACGAAAACACCCACTGAACAAAAGGTTCGCCAAAAACACTGACACTATCTGTTCAGTTTTCACCCGAATCGCTAGCAGATGCACCATAACCCACAGCGTCCAGAGGGTAAATGTTAACCAAATCCCAAAATGTGTACTGCATGCAGTGGTTAACAATCTGTAGCAAAAATCACTATACGTTCAAAAAGTTGCTTTTTGTCTTTGCCATGACATGTCATAGTCCCGGCAATTCATGAAACGGCAACGCCTTAAGGGGGGTAGCTGGCATGCCTAAAGGCACGCTTGAAGGAATGCGGGGGTCCCGCGTTCTTATTTATAGCCACGATACAATGGGCCTGGGCCATCTACGACGGTGCAGCACCATTGCCCATGCCTTGGTGCGTGAGTACCCGGACTTGTCCGTTTTGATCCTGTCCGGATCACCGATCATTGGCAGTTTTGATTTTCGCGCCCGGGTGGATTTCGTGCGGATCCCCGGTGTTATCAAATTGCGCAATGGTGAATACACCTCGTTGAACCTGGGCATCGATTTTGAACAAACCATTCACATGCGGGCCGAGATTATCAAACACACCGCGGATATTTTTGCCCCGGATATGATTATCGTCGACAAGGAACCTTTGGGTCTGCGGGGTGAAGTTGAAGAAACCCTGCGCATGATGAAGGCGCGGGGCACCCGGTTAATATTGGGCCTGCGCGACATCATGGATGATCCCTTGATGCTGGCACCGGAATGGCGGCGTAAGAATGTCATGCCGGCCCTGCGTGATCTATATGATGAAATCTGGGTCTATGGCCTGCCGCAGATTTGCGACCCTCTACAAGGTCTGCAAGTGCCACGCCAGGTACGCAAACGCATGACCTACACCGGTTATCTGCCGCGCCGGACGCCGACGGAGCGTTCAACCAGGCCCCTACCGGCAATTGTGTCGGAGCCATATGTTCTGGTCACCACGGGCGGCGGCGGCGATGGCGAAGGATTAATCGATTGGGTCCTGCGCGCCTACGAGGCCGACAGCCGGATGTTATATCCCGCCCTGATCGTTCTGGGCCCCTTCATGCAGCCGGAGACCCAGGCGGAATTTATCGACCGGGCCAACCGTCTGGACCGGGTGCAGGCCATTACCTTTGATGCCAAGTTGGAAGAACTGGAAGACAATGCCGTCGGCGTTGTCGCCATGGGCGGCTACAATACATTTTGCGAAATCTTGAGCTTTAACAAACGGGCCCTGATCATTCCCCGCACCCGACCGCGCATGGAGCAATTCATTCGTGCCAGTCGAGCCCAGGAAATAGGCCTGGTGCGCATGTTGGAGGATGATGGCAAGCGGGATGCGGACGTCATGGGCAAGGCCTTGCGCGAACTGCCCTATCAGAACCGGCCCAGAGACGTCATTGTGCCCGGCCTGTTGGAGGGTTTGGACAATGTCAACCGCCTGGTGGCCCCGTGGTTGTTGGACCCGACGGTTGAGGCAAGCACCCCGGCGCCGGTAAAGTCCGCTACAAAAGTCGCGGCGGCGAACCGCGCCAAGGCATCTTCAGGCGATTAGAACCAATTTCAACATCCGTTGATCCACCGGACTGCCACATTGCCAAATTCAGCCCCCCTCCCAGCTCCGGTCCCAGCTCCGGTCCCAGCTCCGGTCCCTGTGCCCACCAAGTCACCCGTGGCCTTTATACTGAAAGGCTATCCCCGGCTGTCGGAAACTTTCATCGCCCAGGAGATAGAGGCCCTGGAACTGCGCGGCCTGGACATTCGCATAATTTCCCTGCGTCACCCGACCGACCGGACGACCCATCCCGTGCACGGCCGAATTGCCGCCAGCGTGAGTTATCTGCCGGAATATCTGTATCAGGAGCCGTTGCGGGTCTGGCGCGCCTGGAAAGCCGTGCGCCGGAAACCCGGATACGGCCCGGCCCGGCGTCTGTGGTTGGGAGATTTGTGGCGGGACCGCCCCAGGGCCTGGCCGAACCGGGTGCGTCGGTTTGGCCAGGCCCTGGTGCTGGCGGCCGAATTAGGTGATGAAATAGAACATCTACACGCCCATTTCCTGCATACCCCGGCCTCCGTCACCCGCTATGCCGCCCATATTACCAACCGGACGTGGAGCTGTTCGGCCCACGCCAAGGATATCTGGACCAGCCCGGAATGGGAAAAACGGGAAAAGCTGGCGGATCTGGATTGGCTGGTCACGTGCAGCCAGGCAGCCCATGATCATTTGGCCGCCCTGGCACCGGATCACAATGGCAATGACACTGTATCCCTGGTCTACCACGGCCTGGATTTGGACCAGTTTGCCAAGATGGACAGGCCTCGATTTAACCGGGATGGCAGCGACCCAGGCCAGCCCGTGCGAATTCTATCGGTCGGTCGCGCGGTGGCCAAAAAGGGCTATGACGATCTGATCGCCGCCCTGGCCGCCCTGCCACCGTCTCTGCAGTGGCGTCTGGTTCATATTGGCGGCGGCACCTTGTCGGAGAAATTACAACATCAGGCCGAGCAAGCCGGCATCGGCGCAAAGGTGGAATGGCACGGCGCACAAAGCCAGGAAGCCGTCCTGGCGGCCTATCGTGCGGCCGATATTTTCGTATTGGCCAGCCGTATTGCCGATGATGGCGACCGGGACGGCCTGCCGAACGTCTTGATGGAAGCGCAAAGCCAGGGTCTGGCCTGCCTGGCCACTGCCGTTTCCGCCATACCGGAGCTGATCATCGATGGCAAAACCGGGGTTCTTGTAAAAGCTGAAGATAGAGCTGCCCTGGTCAAAGCCCTGGCCCATATGATCACGGACCCGGGCCAACGACAACTGTTGGGAGAGGCTGGCGAGGCCAGGGTTCGTACGCATTTTTCCCACAATTATTGGATCGAACGCCTGGCCCGTAAGTTCGGATTGCCCATTGAAGACCTCCCCGCCGATGTCGCCAGCGATACCGCCGCCCATCTATCCGGACAAATCTGATGGCGGCCCAGCGCATCGCATTCTACGCGCCCATGAAGGCACCCAACCACGCCACCCCGTCGGGCGATCGACGTATGGGGCGGTTACTGATCCAGGCGCTGGAAGCCGGTGGCGCCAGGGTAGAGGTCGCGTCGGATTTTCGGTCCTATGACGGCAAGGGGGACCCCGACCGCCAAATAACCCTGCGCGATCAAGGCACTGCCCTGGCCGAAACCTTGATCGAACGCTACCGCGCCCTGGATAAGAAAGACCAACCCACCGCCTGGTTTACCTATCACCTGTACCACAAAGCACCGGATTGGCTTGGCGCAAAGGTGGCGCAGGCATTGGACATTCCCTATCTGGTCGCAGAAGCATCGTTCGCACCAAAGCGGGCCGGTGGCGACTGGGATATCGGCCATAGAGCAGCCGCTAAGGCCATTGCCGCGGCTGACCGGGTATTCTGCCTGACACGGCTGGACATGGCCTGCGTTCGCCCGTTGATACCGACGGATCATAAACTGGCATTTTTGCCGCCGTTTCTGGACGCACGGCCTTTCGCCGATGCGACGGCGGATCGCCGGGAAATGGCCCGGCGCTTTGGTCTGAACCCGGATCAACCTTGGCTGTTGTCCGTGGCCATGATGCGGCCCGGCGACAAACTAGCTTCCTTTAAACGTCTGGGCACGGCACTGGAACGTTTGCAAAGCATGGGCCGGTCCGACTGGCAGTTGCTGGTGATCGGCGATGGCCCCGCGCGCCAGGATGTGCAGGCGGCGTTGGCAGTTGTGGGCGATAATGTAATTTTGCCAGGTACCCTGCCCCTGGATCAATTGCCCGTAATCTACGCATCATGTGACCTGTACCTGTGGCCCGGCGTTGGTGAAGCCTATGGTATGGCGTATCTGGAGGCCCAAGCCGCCGGTCTTGTCGTCGTCGCAGGCAACGAACGGGGGGTGCCGGATGTGGTCAGGGACGGTGAAACCGGCCTGTTGACCACACCGGGGGCAGACGATGAATTCGCCATGGCCATTGCCCGGTTGCTGGATGACGGGCCGTTGCGGCATAAATTGTCTGACAATGCCCGCGCCTTTGTTGCCAACGAGCGTACGGTGGCGGCGGCAACCCGCCAACTTCTCATCGCGATGGGAGAATTAGGACAATGACCGCCCTGTTATGCATGATCCGCCACGGACGCACGGCCTGGAATGGCGAGGGCCGGCTGACGGGCCGGGCCGATATATCCCTGACGGAAGAAGGCCGGGCAGCCCTTGCGGGCCACACCCCGCCGCCCGAAATGGACGGCGCCCATTGGCATGTCAGCCCACTGGTCCGGGCCCGGCAAACCGCCGAAATTTTGAGCGCGGGCCCAAATGCAGTGAAACTGGAAATCGAACCACGCCTGATTGAGATGGATTTTGGTGACTATGAAGGCCGAACATTGGCGGAATTGCGCAACGACCCCAGCGCCCATATGGCGGAGAACGAAGACCGCGGTCTGGACTTTCTGCCCCCCAATGGGGAAAGCCCGCGTATGGTGTTCACCCGCCTGCAGCCCTTCCTGGCGGAACTGGGCCGGGCCGGGGGGCGGCATATTGCGGTGGCCCACAAGTCGGTCATTCGGGCGATCTTTGCCAACGCTTATGATTGGAACATGATGGGCCGCCCGCCGGTAAAACTGCGGTGGGAGCAGGCCCATCTGTTCCAGGTGGATGACCGGGGCGGCGTTCGCCCCCAGCAAATGAATGTGCCCCTGCCCCTGACGCTGACGCACAATGGGACGCCTGAAGCATGACCACGGTGACTACTGTGACCACAACGACAGGTCCCAGGCGCGTCTTGTTCTATGTGCAGCATCTGCTGGGCATTGGTCATCAACGGCGCGGCGCGACATTGACCCGGGCCATGCAGAATGCGGGGCTGGCGGTCACCTACGTCTCTGGCGGGCATACTATTCCAAACCTGGATCTTGGCGGCGCGACATTGGTGCAATTGCCGCCCGTGCGTGCGGTCGATCTGTACTTCAAGAAACTGGTGGACGAGAACGACCAGCCCATCGATGGCGCCTGGCGGGCACGCCGGCGGGATGCTTTGTTGGCGACCTGGGAACACTGCCAACCGCATGTGATTTTGTTGGAGCTGTATCCCTTTGGCCGGCGGCAGATGCGGTTTGAATTACTGCCATTGTTGGATGCGGCGTTGGCAACGCCCCATTCCCCCGTGATCGTCTGTTCGGTGCGGGATATCCTGGTCGCCTCACCAAAGCCGGAACGCCTGGTGGAAATGCTTGAGCGGGTGGAGACTTACTTCGATCATGTATTGGTGCACGGCGATCCGGATTTGATAGCCTTTGATGAAACATTTCCCCACGCCGCCCAAATTGCCGACAAACTGCATTACACGGGCTATGTGGTCGATCGCACAGGCCAAAGGGGCGGGCCGGGCAGTCCCGGTTGGGATGAGGTTTTGGTCTCTGCCGGTGGTGGTGCCATGGGTGATAGTTTGTTAACTGCCGCGATCAAAGCACGGGCCAGAAGCGCCCTGGCGGAAAAGCGCTGGCGGGTCCTGGTCGGGGTCAAGGCACCGGACGCGGATTTTGCAGCCCTGTGCGACCTGGCGGCGCGGGAAAGTGGCGTCGTCGGTGGTGGCGCAGGTCAAGAAGGCGGCATCGTGGTGGAACGGGCCAGGGGTGATTTTCCCACGTTATTGATGAATTGCGCCCTGTCGATCAGCCAGGGCGGCTATAACACTTTGATGGAATGCATGTACGCCGGTTGTCGCAGTATCATCGTGCCCTATGCGGGTGGGTTGGAAACGGAACAAACATTGCGGGCTGAATTGTTGGCCCAACGGGGCATAGTTACAGTCTTGGACGAGGCGACATTGTCTCCGCCAGCCATTGTTGCGGGTATCGATCAGGCCCTGGCGAGCCCACCAGCGGCGGCGGCAGGCGTTCGCATGGATGGGGCCAGGGATGGGGCCGGCCAGATCGCCAAATGGGCGGTCGAGGTCGCGCGCAAATGACAACCTGGGCGGACCTGGAAACAGAACTGGCCCAATGGTCCGAACAGGGCCGGCGTGCCGGTCTGTGGTGGCGCGACGACGATGCGGTCGCCCCCGGGCCCCGGTTAGAACAGGCGATTGAGCTTTCCAAATCATCGGGCACGCCTCTGGCCCTGGCTGTTATTCCCGGTCTGGCGGAAGACGCCCTTCGAGATGCGGTGTCGAACCTGCAAGGCGTGGCGTTTCTGGTCCACGGCCTAAAACACCAAAACCATGCTCCGGAGGGTGAGAAAAAGGCCGAATTCGGTGCCCATCGTCCTGTCACGGATATGCTAGAGGCGGCCAAGTCCGCCTGGCAGATATTGTCGGACCGTTTTCCAGCTTTGGCCCGACCGGTGTTCGTGCCACCTTGGAACAGAATTGATGCTGCCTTGGCCAGCCGTTTGCACGAAGTTGGACTGCGCGGTCTGTCACGCTTTGGCCCCAGCGAGACGGGGCGCGTGGCGGTGCTAGAGAATAATTGTCATCTTGATTTGATCAACTGGCGGGGAGATCGTGGCTTTATCGGCGAGGCACAGGCCCTGGAAAATCTGATCGCCCATCTGCGGGCACGGCGTCTGGAAACAGTGAATGCCGTGGAACAAACAGGTGTTCTTAGCCATCACGCAATCATGAACCTGGAAACGTGGGATTTTTTGTCTGAATTGTTTGCCCGTACCAAAGAATGTGACGGTGCACACTGGTTAACCATAGATGAAGTCTTTAGTCTGCCATGATGTCTGCGTCGGAAAATCATCGCTATCCACTAAAATCATTGGTGGCCGATTATATTCGTGCCGCAGTAGGTGTTTTTCTGCCAATTGCGCTGATGTTGTTTACGGACCTGTTACCACTTGTATTTTATGCTATGGCTGCCTTGGTCGTGTTGTTTGGTATTTATGGTTTACGAACAGCATGGCGACACGGCACGGTATTGGCCGTCGATGAGGACGGTGTGCGCCAGGAGGGACCGTTGGGAGGGTTATTAGACCGTAATATCGCATGGCCGGAAATGCGTGATTTCCGTCTCCGCTATTATTCCACGCGCCGCGACGGCAGCGACGGATGGATGCATTTGATCCTGCGGGACGCGAACGGCGGTCGAATTCGGTTGGATTCGAACCTACCCGGTTTTGATGGCATCGTCGGTCGGGCTCACGCGGTCGCCCTGGACCGAGGCTTGAGCATAGATCCCACATCAGCGACAAACCTGGCGGCCATTGGCCTCGGTGCTGAGGAAATTCAGACGGCAACCTCAACACCTTTGGACAAACAGTATCCATCATGACAAATGTCTTGCGTGTGCGTAATTTAGCCGTTGAGTTTCAAGCCGCCGAGGGTCAGATCAAGGCCGTGGATGGGGTCTCATTCACTGTGCCACAGGGTAAGACCGTTGCGTTGGTAGGAGAGTCCGGTTCCGGTAAAAGCGTGGTCAGCCAGACCATCATGCGAATTCTGCCGACAACAGCCAAAATTACCTCTGGCGAAGTTTTGTTTCTGGATCCGGACAAACCGGGCTCTTTCATTGACCTGGCCACCTTGCCGGCGGATTCCAAGGAAATGCGGGCCGTCCGCGGTGGCCGCATTTCGATCATTTTTCAAGAACCCATGACCTCGCTTTCGCCGCTGCACACCATCGGCAATCAAATTTCCGAAGCCTTGCTGTTGCATCGCGATGTTTCAAAAAAACTGGCCGTGGAGATGACGGCGGAAATGCTGCGCATGGTTGGTTTTCCCGAACCCGAACAGGCGGTTTACAAATATCCCTTTGAACTATCCGGTGGCCTGCGCCAGCGCGCGATGATCGCCATGGCCCTGGTTTGCCGCCCCGCATTGTTGATCGCGGACGAACCCACCACTGCATTGGACGTCACGATCCAGGCCCAGATCCTGAAATTAATTTCTGACCTGCAGTCGGAATTGAACATGGCGGTGCTGATGATCACCCATGATTTAGGTGTGGTCGCCAACGTCGCCGACGAAGTTGTGGTGATGTATCACGGCAAGGTCATGGAACGTGGCCCGGTCGAGGACATTTATAAGAACCCAGAACACCCCTATCTGAAAGCCCTGATGCTGGCCGTACCCCGGTTTGGCATGAAGCCCGGCGAACGGTTGGTGCCGTTGCGGGAAATCAACGCAGAAGCCGGTGTCTTATTGCGCCAGAAAGAGCCCTGGCCCGAGGCGGCGCGCGCCGCGGGACCGTTGCTTGATGTCAGCCATCTCAGCAAGGCGTTTGCAACCCGCAAGCGTACGATGTTCGGTGGCAAGCCGGGCGGTGCGGTGATGGCTGTGGACGATATCTCCTTCCATGTTAATCCGGGCGAATGCGTCGGGTTGGTGGGGGAGAGCGGTTGTGGCAAAACCACGACATCAAAAATGATCATGCGCGCCCTGACCCCGGATTCAGGCAGCCTGTCCTTTAATGACCACGGCAAGATCGTTGATGTGTTAAGCCTGCGGGACGAAGAATTATTTGCCTTCCGGCGCAAGGTGCAGTTCATTTTCCAGGATCCGTTTTCGTCCCTGAACCCGCGCATGACCGTGTTCGATATCATTTCCGAGCCGTTGAATATTCATAATGTGGGCGACCCGGAAGAACGCGCCGCCCGGGTTCGCGAACTGATGATGCTGGTCGGTCTGGATGTGCGCTTTTTGCGCCGTTACCCCCATAGTTTTTCCGGCGGGCAAAGGCAACGCATCGGCATTGCCCGGGCCCTGGCCCTGCAACCGGATCTGCTGATCTGCGATGAGCCGGTTTCCGCCCTGGATGTCTCGGTCCAGGCCCAGGTTCTGAACCTGATGAAGGACCTGCAAGAAGAGCTGGGCCTGACCTATTTGTTTATTTCCCACAATCTGGCCGTGGTCGACTATGTCGCGGATCGAATTGCCGTGATGTGCGCCGGTCGGATCGTTGAAACGGCACCACGGGAAACCTTGTTCGAAAACCCCCTGCATCCCTATACCCAAGCCCTGTTGGCCGCCGTTCCCAAAGCCGACCCAGGCGCCAAGCTGGACCTGACGGCGCTAATGGAGGGCAAGGCATCGGTCCCAAGTGCCTGGCCCGCACCCTTTACATTGGACGCTGGTATCACAGCCGATATGATTGACGCCGGCGGTGGCCACCTGGTTCGCGCTGCGGTGGGCACGCAATTGCCACGGGAGCTATAGCTGCAATGGGTAGCAAATTTTATGGTGTATTTGCCGCACTTTTTAAAGGCGGCCTTAAAGTCGTTTTGGGAAGCGCCCTGTATGTGGGGGCCTCTACCACAGGCTTTGCGGCTGCCATGGAATATGTGGAAACGCCTTTCTTTGCCGATAAGGTGAAGGCCGGGAAACTGCCTGGGGTAGCCGAACGTCTGCCAAAGGAACCCTCTTTGGTGCAGTTCACGGGCAAAAAGGCCATCGGCAAAATGGGCGGCGAACTGCGCACCTTGATCGGGCGGGCCAAAGATGTGCGTCTGATGGTGGTCTATGGCTATGCCCGGCTGGTGGGTTACGACGAGAAATTCAACATCGTGCCCGACATCGTGAAATCCGTTGAGGTCAAGGAAGGCCGGCAGTTTACATTCAAATTACGGCGCGGACATAAATGGTCCGACGGCCAACCCTTTACGGCAGAGGATTTCCGCTATTGGTGGGAGGATGTGGCCAATAATCCGAAGATCTCCCCCGCCGGTCCGCCACGCCTGATGCTCGCTGACGGACAGCCCCCGGTTTTTGAAATGCTGGACGCGACCACCGTGCGCTATACATGGCCCAAGGTAAATCCATTTTTCCTGCCCCGCCTCGCGGGCGCTTCGCCGTTGTTCATCTATCGCCCATCGCATTATCTAAAACAGTTCCACGGCAAATACGCCGAGGAAGCGACATTGAAAAAGCTACTGAAAAAACGCCGCACCCGTAGCTGGGCCTCTTTGCATAACCGTTATGACAATATGTACCGCTTCGACAATCCCAAGCTGCCGACCCTGCAGCCCTGGGTCAACCGGACGCGGCCGCCCGCAACCCGCTTCATCGCGGTGCGTAATCCTTATTATCATCGGGTCGACCCAAAGGGCCGCCAGCTGCCCTATATCGACAAGTTCATCATGCTCGTGTCCGATGGCAAATTGATCGCGGCGAAGGCCGGCACGGGGGAGGTTGATTTGCAGGCCCGCAGCCTGGCCTTCAACAATCTGACCTTTTTGCGGGAGAACGAAACCGCGGGCAAATTCAACACCTACCTATGGCGCATCGCCAAGGGTGCCCACGTCGCCTTGTTCCCCAATTTAAGTGTGGTCGATCCGGCCTGGCGGGCGTTGATGCGCGATGTGCGTTTCCGCCGTGCCCTAAGCTTGGCTGTGGACCGGGAGGCGGTCAACGAATCCCTGTTCTTTGGCCTGGCGCTGGAAGGCAACAACACCATGCTGCCCAGCAGCGCCCTGTATAAGGAACACTACCAAAAACAATGGGCTGAATATGACCCTGACCTGGCTGGTGAGTTGTTGGATGAAATTGGCCTGACGGATTACAATGACGATGATATTCGCCTGTTGCCCGACGGTCGCCCGGCGGAGATCATAATCGAAACCGCCGGTGAGGATACGGAACAGACCGACGTCCTGGAGCTGATCGCGGAGAGTTGGGCCGAAGTTGGGATCAAGCTGTATATCAAACCATCCCAGCGGGAAGTCTTCCGCAACCGTATTTTCTCGGGCCAGGCCCAAATGTCGATCTGGGGCGGCCTGGAAAATGGCGTCGCCACGCCCCAAACATCGCCCGAAGAACTGGCCCCGACATCCCAGCAACAGTTGATGTGGCCGAAATGGGGTCAGTATTACGACACATCCGGAAAAACCGGCGAGGCACCGGATCTGCCGGAGGCACAGGAATTGGCTGCCTTGGCGGCGGAATGGATGAACGTGACCGACGAAGCCAGGCGCACGGCGATCTGGCATCGCATGTTGTCTATTCATGCGGATCAAGTATATAGCATCGGTGTTGTTTCCGGGGTGCAGCAACCGGTTGTGGTAAAACACGGCCTGAAGAATGTCCCCGAGGATGGTATCTATAACTGGGATCCGGGTGCTCATTTCGGTATTTATCACCCAGATACCTTCTGGTTCGATAAGTAGCGGACGGCAAAAGGCGTAAAGGCATGTTCACCTATTTCGCACATCGGGTTTTGGTGATGATCCCGACCTTGCTGGTCATCTCTGTCATCACCTTTATCATTATCCAATTACCGCCCGGTGATTATCTGTCCAACCAAATGGCGGAAATGATTGCCTCCGGCGACCGCGCGGCTATGGAAAAACTGGCTTTTTTGCGCCAGGAATTCGGCCTGGATAAACCAATGCTGGAACAATACGCGGTTTGGCTGGGTATCTGGCCCGGCAACAATGGTTTTTCCGGCATCCTGCAGGGGGATCTGGGCTGGTCCTTTGAATATAATCTGCCGGTGGATGAAGTGGTTGGCGACCGCCTGTTCCTCAGCCTGCTGCTGAACTTTACCACCATGTTGTTCGTCTATGCGGTTTCCTTTCCCATTGGGGTTTACACGGCGGTGCGGCAATACAGTTTCGGCGATCATGCCATGACGTTTATTGGCTATATCGGCCTGGCCACGCCGAATTTCCTGCTTGCCCTGATCCTGCTGTTTCTGGCCAAGAAGCATTTTGGCGTTTCCATCGGCGGCCTGATGGACGAACAGTTCATTGGCCAGGATATGACGTGGGGCAAATTCGTCTCCATCTGTGAACATATGGTAGTGCCGGTCATCGTCATTGGCACCTCCGGCACGGCCGGGATGATCCGCCGCCTGCGCGCCAATCTGCTGGATGAATTACAAAAACAGTATGTCACGACGGCCCGGGCCAAGGGCCTGAAAAGCCGCAAGCTGTTGTTGAAGTATCCCCTGCGCATGGCCCTGAACCCGTTTGTGGCGGACATCGGCAATTTGCTGCCGCAAATGATTTCCGGCTCCGCCATCGTTGCCGTGGTGATGAGCCTGCCCACATCCGGGCCCATGCTGGTCAGTGCCCTGCAAAGCCAGGATCAATATCTAGCCGGTTCGTTCCTGCTGTTCCTCGCTGCCCTGACCGTAGTCGGCATGTTCGTTTCGGATTTGGCCCTGGCCGCCCTTGATCCACGCATTCGCCTCGGTTCGGAGGCCTCAAAATGAGCGATATCATCAAAAACGGTCCTGGTGACAACTCCGGCGCCAACACTGGCACCAACGCTGACCACGATGATCAGGAACGCCATTGGGTCTCTGACGCGCCGTTCAATCCGCACACCATTGAGCGTCTGACGAAGGAGCAGGAACGCTTCTTCATGGCCTCGCAATGGACCTTGATGTGGTGGAAGCTGCGCCGCCATCCCCTGGCCGTGGCATCCATGATCTTTTTGCTGGTTGTTTATATCTCCATCTTGATGGTGGAATGGGTGGCGCCCTATCCCCTGGCCAAGCGCAACGCGAAATTCATCTACGCCCCGCCGCAAATGGTTCATCTGATCCACGACGGCAGCTTTGTCGGGCCCTTCGTCTATGGCTACAAAGTGACCCGGGATATTAAGCGCATGAAGCGCATCTACACGGTGGACGAAACCCAGGTCCAGCCGATCCGCTTTTTCTGCCAGGGCGCACCCTATAAATTCTGGGGCATGTGGCGGATGAAGTTTCATTTCTTCTGCCCCTCGAAGGAAAAAGTCGACGGGCGCACTGTGCGCGGAACGTTATTCTTGTTCGGGACGGACCGGTTGGGGCGTGATTTATTCTCCCGCATAGCCTATGGCGCGCGGATATCCCTTACCGTGGGTTTAATCGGCATTACCGTCAGCTTTGCCATCGGCCTGACCTTGGGCGGGCTGGCCGGATATTATGGCGGCTGGGTCGATAACGTGGTCCAGCGTTTGATCGAAATGCTGCGATCGTTCCCGGAACTACCCCTGTGGATGGCGCTATCCGCCGCCCTGCCCGTGACGTGGAGTCCCATCGGGGTGTTTTTCGGCATTACCATTATCCTGGCGTTATTGGATTGGCCCGGATTGGCGCGTGCGGTCAGATCGAAATTATTGGCCTTGCGTGAGGAGGATTTCGCCACCGCGGCGACGTTGATGGGGGCAACGCCTGCGCGGGTTATCGCCCGGCATCTGTTGCCCAATTTCATGAGCCATCTGATCGCGTCATTGACCCTATCCATCCCCTCGATGATTTTGGCGGAGACGGCCCTGTCGTTCCTGGGCCTTGGCCTGCGCCCACCGATCACGTCCTGGGGCGTGCTTTTGAACGAAGCGCAAAACATCAACGCCGTCGCCACCTACCCCTGGCTGATCTTCCCCATGTTACCGGTGGTCCTGATCGTTCTGGCCTTCAACTTCTTCGGCGACGGCCTGAGAGATGCGGCAGATCCGTATAAGTAAGGCATGGCCGACAAAAACACATGGAAAGCCCAGCGTATTTAGCGTGAAAAAATGCAAAGAATGCGGCGACTCTCAAGCACGCCAAAGATTATCCTAAGCTGAGGGCCCGCCGAATAATCAGGCATCAGGCGTTCTTGATGGTCAGGCCACCATCCACAGGCAAAACGGCACCGTTCATGTAACTCGATGCCGGCAGCACGAAATTCAGGGTGCCCTGGGCGACTTCCTCGGGCTCTGCATAACGCGCGATCGGCACCCGGCGTTTGGCAAAGATGCCCTTGTGCTTTTCCGAGATACCCTGGGTCATGCCTGTGTTGACGGCACCGGGACAAATACAGTTGACCGTGATGCCTTCGCGGCCAAGCTCCACCGCCAAAGACCGGGTCAAACCAATGACGCCATGCTTGAACGATGTGTAGGGGCTGGTTTCAGGTGTCGCACCCAAACCTTCGGTGGAGGCGATATTGACGATCCGGCCATTACCGCCCGCCCGCAAATGCGGCAGAGAGGCGCGAATGGTTCTGGTATGGGCCCGCAGCAAAATATCGGCATGACGATCCCATATCGCTTCGTAATCATCGTCGTCGATCAAAGTGTGTTGCGAAATACCGGCATTGTTGACCAGTATATTCAGGGCACCAAAGCGTTCGGCAACTTCGCCCACGACCACTTTGATGCGGTCCGGGTCTGCCAGGTCCAGGGCCCAACCTTCTGCGCTTAACCCCGCCGCCTTGATCTCCGCCACCACCGCCTCGACACCCGCAGCGTTGATATCGGTCACCGCAACATGGGCACCCTCATCGGCAAACAAATGCGCCGTGGCCCGGCCCATGCCACTGGCCGCACCGGTGACGAGAGCTACCTTGCCCGCGATGGAGCGATTTAGTTTGGATAATCTGGTCATAGGATCCTCCTGAACTGAATTTTCTCCAACTAAGCATGGATTACAGTTTAGGCGTACAGAATTTTGACCAAATCCGTAAAACTTAGGCGGCCACGACGGCCACGCGGGTATCGTTATAACAAGCACCTTCCGACAGGTCCGCCTTTGTGGTTGGTGCCAGGGCGGAAACAGTTTGCCCGTTGTTGGTAGTGCGCATCCAGGCGCCTTTGTAGGACAGCAAGACACCCGGTGCCACGCCGTCGGTAATCTTCAGGGGCAGAAAAACCTCCCCCAACTTGTTATGGACGCAGACCTGTTGGCCGTCCTTTAGACCGAGGCGTCCGGCATCGTCAGGATGCATTTCCAGATCCGGCGTGCTGTCGGATTGCGCCAGACCGCCAAACATGGAATTTGTCCGCCAGTTCGATGACGGGGTCACCAAGGCAAAGGGATAGGGGCGGGCGGCATCTTCGTCTTCGGCCAGGTTTTGGAACCGCGGTAATGGGGCCGCGAACTTGTCCGTCAGATAGGCGGAACGTAATTCGATGCGGCCGCTGTTTGTGGTTGGTTGCCTCTCAAAGCCAATCCGGTCCGTCGATGTGGACATGGCCAGCGCCGAGGGTATAGGCAGCTCGCTTGGTCGCTGCCCGCCCAACCGGGGATCATCGCCATCCAGGGCATCATCCATCAATTCGGCATCACTGGCTTGGAATATGGGATCGTTAAAGCCAAAACGCCGGGCCAAACGCCGGAATATTTCCGTATTCGGCAAGGCCTCCCCCACCGGGTCTATCACTGCCTCGGCGCGCTGAATATATTGCTGGCCATAGGCGCAGAACAGATCGTCATGTTCAAAATGGCTGGCGGCGGGCAGGACGATGTCTGCGAAATCCGCCGAGTCCGTTTTGGCTACATCAACAACAACGGTGAAGATGTCCTCCCGCGCCAAGCCCCGGCGCATGGTGTTCTGATCCGGGTGCACCACAAGGGGGTTATGGTTGTAGACCACCAAACCCCGAATGGGCGGGTCCACATCGTCGTCCGCCAGATGTCGTCCCACATCAAGAATGTTCAGGGTCCGGGTACCTTTGGGAATCAAATCCGGGCGGGTCAGCCGGGCACCGGTTTTCGGGAACAAATTGCCCGAGCCGCCCAGCAGACCACCGGCGGGACTACGAAACTTACCCGTCAGGGCGGGCAGGGCAAAAATCGCGCGCAGGCCGGCACCGCCATTGCGGTTCCGCTCCAAACCATTGCCCGTGGCGATCAGGGCCGGTTCGGCGGCGTGATACCAAGCCGCCAGGGTGCGGATATCAGCCTCGGCCACGCCGGTGATTTCGGCTGCCCGTTCCAGGCTATAGGTCCGCGCCTCGGCCATGAAATCGTCTGCGCCCTCCACCTTTTCGGCGATGAAATCTTGATCGAACGCACCAAGGCGTTCCAACTCATTGGCCAGGGCGAAGGCCAGGACAACATCCGTGCCCGGGCGCGGGGCAATGTGCATATCAGCCTGTTCCGCCACCTTGATACGGATGGGATCGACGACGACCACTTTGCCACCCTGATCCCGCACCTTCTGCAACACGGGGGCCAGATGCAGGTTGGAAAAGGTGACGTTATTGCCCCAGACCACAATCAGCTTGGCGTCTTC
>JABJKS010000053.1 GCA_018660265.1 Rhodospirillaceae bacterium
AAATTCTCGCCCTGGCCCTTGCGACAGGTCGGTGTTATTGGTCGGATCATCGCATCAACACGGCACCGCTGACCCCGGGGCCCTGGGCGCAAGCAAGCGAACGCTGGCAGATGGACGGCATGGGTGCCCAGAATTTTGAACTTGGTGTCTCCGAATTTTGTGAGGCGATTATCCTGCCGCTGGTACCCCCGTGGTATTATGACCCGCTAACTAGCCAGTGCGGACCGCTAAAAACAGACACCGCACCAACCCTGTGCGCCACGTTGCTGACGGCACCATCCATCAGCGCAGGGGATGCGGGCGCGTTTCGCCGTGCTTTGCAGGATCGCCTGAAAGACAGCGACATTCTCCTGCCCTCAGCGCCAACCAGAACGATCCGTCACGAGATCAAACCCAGACCCCACCTGACACTGAAGCACGTCACTTTCCAGCCTGATCCGTGGAACAGGCGCAATCCTCACGAACCGCCGGAAGAGTTTGCCTTTGCCGCCCTTGATTTTTCTTATGATGGGCTAAAGGTTTTGCCACAAGACAGCCGTCAGGAGCTTGAAGTCCTGAAAGCCGATACACTTGCCATCGCACCTCGCAACTGGAACGCTGAAGACGAAGCGATGGAGGTTTTGGACCGTATGGGGCTGGCCCCCTTGTACGATGTCGTTTCCTTCAGGACGTCTGACGAAATTGACCAGTCTTGTTATGCGTTTGAAGATTACACTGCAGGCATGAACTGGCTTCGTTTCATACATGGTGACGTGCCGGATCTGGTGCGCATGGGCTGGAAAGTGGAAATCAGTGATGACTTTCCGTACATCATGGCGGGGGCGGCTGAAGACTGGTCCCTGACCTTTGAAAGCCGTGATATCGACTGGTTCAGCCTGTCGCTTGGTGTGGAAGTCGACGGCCAGATCATTAATTTGATTCCGGTTCTGGTGGATGTGTTTCGCCAAATGCCCGACGATGTGGACGAGGAAGCATTCGACTACATGATGTTTGGCTTGGATGAAACCGCCTTCCTGCCGGTGGGCGAAAGACGATTCATCACCTTTCCCGCAGAACGTCTGCGCCCGGTTCTCAAAACCCTGTTCGAGCTGTTTTCCGACAAGGACACCAACCCGGAGAAAATCAGCCGTCTACGTCTGGGTGAAATTTCCGCCCTTGAGGAAGCTGCCATCCAGTCCGGCGCGATTATTGAGGGCTGCAACACTCTGCGCGCCCTTGCTAACAATCTTGCCGACGGGGCAAGGGTTAGCAAAACACCCATTCCTGCCGGATTTCATGCCACCTTGCGCCCCTATCAGGCTGACGGTCTTGACTGGTTACAGTTTCTGGCGCGATCCGGTCTTGGCGGGATCCTGGCCGATGACATGGGACTGGGGAAAACCGTGCAAACCCTCGCCCATATCCTGGCGGAAAAGGGGAGCGGCCGCCTCGACAGACCATGTCTGCTGGTCATGCCCACCAGCCTGATCCCCAACTGGCGGATCGAGGCTGAACGCTTTGCTCCATCGTTGAAACTGCTGACCCTTCATGGCCCGGACCGCAAGCAATACTTTGAAGACATCGTGAACGCCGACGTGGTTTTGACCACCTATCCCCTGGTCCACCGGGATCGGGAAGCCCTGCTGAAACAGGATTACCACCTTGCCATTTTCGACGAAGCTCAGGCGATCAAAAACCCGACAGCCAATGCGGCCAAATTTGCCTGTGAAGTTAGTGCGTGGCAAAAGATATGCCTGAGCGGCACTCCGGTTGAAAACCACCTCGGCGAACTGTGGTCGTTATTCCATTGCGTGGTTCCTGGATTGCTGGGCGAAAGCAAGGCCTTCGGGAAGAGCTTCCGCAATCCGATTGAAAAGCATGGAAACGCGGAGAAGCAAACGATCCTCAATCGCCGGGTGAACCCGTTTCTACTGCGACGAACCAAGGAGGCAGTTGCAACCGAACTGCCACCTAAAACAGAAACAATTGAGCATGTGGCGCTGGACGGCAAGCAACGGGATTTGTACGAAACCGTGCGCCTGGCGATGGATAAGAAAGTTCGAGCCGAAATCGCCACCAAAGGGATGGCGCGCAGCCACATCACCGTGCTGGATGCGTTGTTGAAGCTGCGCCAGACCTGTTGTGACCCGCGCCTGGTCAAGCTGAAAAGTGCGCGCAAGGTCAGCGCTTCCGCGAAACTGGAACGTCTGTGCGAAATGCTTCCCGAACTGATTGAGGACGGACGACGGATCCTTTTGTTTTCACAGTTCACAGCTATGTTGGCCCTGATCGAGGACGAGCTTGGCAAACTAGAAATTCCCTTTGTCAAACTGACCGGCCAGACAAAGGACCGCGAAACCCCGGTGCGCCAGTTCCAGGCGGGTGAAGTCCCGCTCTTTCTAATCAGCCTCAAGGCTGGAGGTACGGGCCTGAACCTGACAGCGGCGGATACGGTGATCCACTATGATCCATGGTGGAACCCAGCGGTGGAAAACCAGGCCACGGACCGCGCTCACCGCATCGGCCAGGACAAGCCGGTCTTTGTCTATAAACTAGCAGCCCGGGGCACCGTCGAAGAACGCATGATCGAAATGCAGGCCCGGAAATCAGCCCTCGCTGAGGCCCTGTACGATGACAAAGCAGACCCGGGCAAACACCTGAGCGAAGATGACATATCTTGGCTGCTAGCTCCTCTGGAACAGGGCAGCGTCGCGTCGAATTTTGAAGTCGGCCCGTGATCTCAGGTGCCCAAATTTGCCGAAACCTGCTTCCGCGCTGGTCCGCTCGTCTAAGTTCAGGGCCGATCTATGCGGCGGTGACAAAGTAGACCACGGGAGCGGCGGCTAAGCACACCCGTCGCTGGGCAAAACAGGGTAGCCGGCCCACGGCACCAAAGGGCCAACGCACTAAATCAGCCTATATCTTCGGCGCTATCTGTCCCGCTCGTGGGGTTGGTGCCGGCCTGGTCTTGCCACGATGCAACACCCAGTCCATGCAATGGCATTTCGAGGAGATCTCATCACAAGTCAGCCCGGGCGCCCATGGCATGCTGAATGTTGATCCCGCCGGATGTCATACTACCGGTAAGCTGGATATTCCTACCAACATCACACTGCTGCCATTGCCACCAAGATCGCCCGAATTGAACCCGGTTGAGAATATCTTGCAGTTCATGCGCGACAGCTGGCTATTCAACAGGATCTTCAAATCTTTCGATGAGATCGTCGCAATATGCTACGAGGCTTGGAATAGGCCGATCGATCAGCCGTGGAAGATCATGTCCATCGGTCTGCGCAAATGGGCCCATGGGTACTGATTAATGCCCTCTGGTATTAGCCCCCCGCGTGATGCCGACAACCTGTCGTCGTTGGCGCTACTAAACAGTGCCTATCGTCGATCCAAGCCAGTTGGCCCAGGTTTCCATTGCTTGGCGTTTCTCAGGTAAATATCCCCATCGATCATAATGCACGCTGCCCACGTCCGTCATAGCGTGTCCTTGAAGCCGGTTACGGAGTTCGAGGTCAATGCCTATGGACCCGGCTAGCGTTTTGAAGGTGCGCCGACAGTCCCGTGGTGCGAATGATACGATATCGTTGTTGCAGCAGAACCGGTGAACCGCTTGATACAGGGCATCTGCTTTGCGAGGCTGAATGAGGTCTTTGTGTGGGTATAGCCATTCGGCATGCTCGGTCGCTGTTCGTACTTGGTTGAGGAGGTCCAGATGGAAATCTGTCAGCGGCACTAAGTGTGGTTCCGTCGCATCGTGGCGGTTCTTTCGTCGTTCTGCCGGGATCGTCCACAACCCTTCGGCCAAATCAAACTCACGCCAATTGGCTTGGAGAACTTCTTCGACCCGCTGGCCGGTAGCGATCAATAATTTTACAGCCAGATGAGAGGGCAGGGAGATGCTGGTCCCGTGCCAGACTAAAGCAACTTCTTCAGCGGACAATGACCGCTGGCCGACGGGTTTCCTGCGCACAGCCTTCTTGGTATTGGCAACCGGATTATGTGACAGACAAAAATCCGGAACGCGGCCCCGCCACCTGGTCATTGTCCTGGCATGAAGCCCAAATTCAAAGGCCGCACGCAAATACGCCCGGACGTTATCGGCGTGGACCAGGGCGCCACGCTGAACGATCGGGGTCAGGACATCAAGGATGTCGTCCGTGGTAATGTCGGCGGCGACAGTCCCCCCGATAAACTCATCAATATGCTTGTTGAAGATGCGTCGGACTTCGGGCGCGGACCGTTTTCTGTCCATTTCAAGGTCGGCAATATAGGCGTCGAACAAGGCGCGCACGTTGGGCCGGGCCGCCAATTCAACATCGGTTTTGCGGGCCTTCTTGATGGTCTCCTTGGGGTCGACGCCAATTGCCAGTTCATCTCGAAAAGCCTGGGCCTTGCCCCGGGCATCTTTCAGGCTGGTAGCCGGATAGCGGCCTAGATTGACCTGCGTTCGCTTGCCAGTGGTTGGCGAAGTATAGCCAAGGAAAAAGGTCTTGCTGCCAGCCGGAGCCACCGCCAGGCCGAAGCCCTTGGCCAGCGAATTGCCGTCGCGCAGGCGATAGACGGACTTGCGCGGTTTGGCGTTCCTTAGGGTGCGATCGGTCAGGGTCATAAAAATTGCCGCGTAATTGCTACGTTAGGGTCTGTAATTCGGTGTTATCACGTGTTGTTCCATGTTACACCTATCAGCGCCAAATGCCAGAGAAACTCTATATTTATCAACGAGAAAACGGCTGTTATGTTGGAGTTTTGAGAGCCGGGCTATGCTCACTCATAACCTGAAGGTCGTAGGTTCAAATCCTACCCCCGCAACCAAATCGAAAAAAACAACGCTATTACAGTCGCTTGCAGGGTATAAATCTGTGGCGAAACCTGTAACGCGCAAAATCAACAGCTTAGGTCAGCAGGTTCAAATCACCCTGCAATCAACATACGGCACGGCGCCCGCGTCAATAGGGTTATGTCCGTGTAGCTTTCGTGGGCAAGCCACGCTCGGCACCATGTTCCTTTAAGTGCGGATGATATCTTCGATCCCAACTCGACGAGCCATTGGGGCGACCAGGGGCCTCCCGGTAGAATGATGTGGTGATATTTGCCTTGGCGTTGATGGATGCGCCAGGCAAGCCAGTGGCGGCGAACGTGAATTGACAATCAGTGTCGGCTTGCTATCGTGAAACCCAGAGCATTTCCGATCAGGAAATGCTCAGACTCTTAAGAACAGAGCAATTTTTCCAATCAATTAGAATCGCCCCAGTACTTAGGGCGATTCACGTTGGATCGGAATTGCTCTAGAATAACGGGCGGTATGGAGAGAACGATTATGACCACGACAAATTGTTTCAATGATGAAAAAGAGTATGACTTTGCTGCCATTGTGGACGGATTGAACCGTTATCTTCGCCTAAAGGCAACGCCGATCGGCATGAAGCGGTTCAAATCGGTGGCGGAGATGGAGGCGGTTCCAAAAATCCGGCGACCGGACCCGAATGAGAAACTGGCGATGGATCAGGTCGTCGGCCAAAGCCGCTGGATCGGCTATACCCTTGGCATCACCATGGACAATTTGATGGGTGCGCAATGCGGTGCCGTCGTCGGTCTGCACGCGCGCACTGAGGAATGGTTATCGGGTGATCGGATGAATGGCGTCTGGTACGGCACCTCGGAAGACAGCGCGGCGCATCAGTCAGCCATGACCTGCGCCCCCCACGGTGACTATGAAGCCATCGCGACCTCGCCGCTGATCTCGGGCCGATTAGACAACCCCGATATCTGCCTGCTTTATATGACACCGGGGCAGATGATTACGTTCATCAACGGCCTGCAGTTCCTGAACTACAAAAAATATGAATTCACCTGCGTGGGAGAGAGCGCCTGCGCCGATTCCTGGGGCAAGGCGCTCAGCACGGGCGAGCCGTCGGTCTCTATCCCCTGCTATGCGGAGCGCAAGTTCGGCGGTGTCCAGGATGACGAAATGCTGGTGGCGTTGCCGCCGAGCTATTTGCCGAGCGTGGTTGAAGGGCTGGAGCAATTAAGTCGAAATGGCCTGCGTTATCCAATTCCAAACCATGGCATTCAAAAATCGCCGCTGGACAGCATATCGAAAAGCTACGGCTAGCCGCGCGAGGCAGCGGCTCAGAAGGTCGAGTTGCAATAATTTATTTAGATTAAGGCTGCCATTATGGAGGATCTCCTAACCGGCAAAATTCCTGTGAATTTGCTCCCGAACGCTGTGCTGGATGGTCTTGATGCCGTCTTCTCCACACCACGCCCAATCGTCCCAATCCGCCCCCAGCAGGTCGCCTGCGGCGAAGAGGCCGGGGATGGATTTGTCTTTTCGGGAGAACAGCACCGGGACCGCGTTGTTATCGTCAAATTGCAACGGTTCAACTGAACTGCTTTCCTGCAAGGTCCCCGACTTTAAGATAGGGTTCGTTCACCGGTTTGAGGTCGTGGAGAACTGACGGGGTAGCGTGGCGTTCGCTATGCCATTAGCATGGAACTTGTGATTTGTTTGATGGGGGTATGACGATGAAGTTTGGCGTGCATTTTGGGTCCCGTGGGGTCGCGGGCGATCCCGATACACTTAAGGCCATTGCCCAGAAGGCCGAAGAACTGGGTTATGATCATTTCGGTATGAGCGATCACGTCGTCGTCGCCACGGACGTCGAAAGCGCTTATCCGTATTCGGAAAGCGGAAAATTCTTTGCCCAGGACACCGGCGTCTCGTTGGAACAGGTGACGGCACTTGGTTTCGTGGCGGCCGCGACCGATCGTATTCAACTTTTGACCTCGGTTCTGGTCTTGCCCCATCGTCATCCCGTCCTGGCCGCCAAGATGCTTTCGACCGTCGATGTGCTCTCCAAGGGGCGGCTTATCGCGGGCGTTGGCGTCGGCTGGATGGCGGAGGAGATTGCCCTGCTTGGTGGGCCGCCGTTTGCCGATCGGGCCAAGGCATCTGATGAATACATCGAAGCCTTTCGCGAATTATGGACAGCAGAGGCCCCGGCACGGCACGGCGCGCATGTTTCGTTCGATAACCTGTTGTTTGCCCCGAAATCCGGGCAAAGCCCGCACGCACCGATCTGGGTGGGTGGCGAAGCAAAGGGTGCGCTGCGGCGCGCGGGGCGGCTCGGCGATGGCTGGTATCCCGTTGCCGCCAATCCACGATTGCCATTGGACACACCGGATCTGTACGGCCAGGCGCTGGCCGATGTGCGCGGCCATGCAGAACAAGCGGGGCGAAACCCGGAAGCCATTGCCGGCGCATTACTGGCAATCTACAGCCGTATTGGGTCTGAACTGGACGGGCGCGATGGCGGTCGTCTGGCATTCACGGGTAACGCGCAGGCCATCGTCGACGACATTAGTCAATTCCAGGAACGCGGTCTGCAACATTTCCTGATCGGCGGTGATGGCGACGATTACCAGGGCACAGCCGATCGGTTGGAGCTTTTTGCGACCGAAGTAATGGCAAAATTCCGATAGGTCGGCGTCCGTAAAAAGCCAGGTTAGTTGATGCCTATAGGCCGTTGATGGCGCGCCAAACTTTTTCCGGTGTTGCGGGCATATCAAGTTCACGGATGCCCAACGGGGCCAGGGCATCTAGCACGGCGCTGGTCAGGCAGGCGACGGCACCAACCGTCCCGGCTTCGCCCGCACCCTTTATGCCGAGGGGGTTCCTTGGGCTCGGCACCGGGTTTGTCTCGATCTCAAAAAATGGCACGCTGTCCGCGCGGGGCATGAAGTAATCCATGAATGAGCCGCTGAGAACCTGCCCGGTATCATCCCAGCGAACCTGTTCGCCGAGTATCTGGCCCGCGCCCTGGACGATGCCGCCATGTAATTGTCCTTTCAACAACATGGGGTTCATCACAGTGCCGACATCATCGACCGCGACATAACGCAGGATTTGGATGACCCCCGTTTCAGGGTCAATTTCAATTTCGGCGACATGACAGGCGTTTGGGAATGTCGGCGCCGGACCCTTGAAAGTCGCAAAACCTTGCAGGCCGCTGTCCATACCCTGGGGCAGTTGTGTCGGATCGAAGGCGATGGCGGCGACATCGGTCAGGCTCAATGATCGATCAGTTCCGACAATTGTGAAGCGGCCGTCAGCGAATTCGATATCGACTTCGGGCACCTCCAGGCTGTGGGCGGCAATTTGCTGTCCTTTTTGGATAATTTTCTCAGCCGCGCCAAGCAGCGCGCCACTGCCAAGGCCCGAAACGCGCGAGCCACCTGTGCCATGACCGTAGCCGACCAAGTCCGTATCACCCTGAACGTAGCGCATGGCCTCAAATTCCAGACCAAGTTTTTCCGACAGCAATTGCCTAAAGACGGTCTCGTGGCCTTGACCATGGGAATGGGTGCCCATGTAGATGGTGGCATGACCCTGTTGGTCGAAACGGATCTCGCCACCTTCGTCCGACATGCCCGCGGCCTGTTCAATCGCATTGGCAAGACCAAGGCCACGCAATCGGCCATTGCTTTTCGCCTGGGCCCGGCGCGCCTCGAAACCGGCGGCATTGGCCATTTCCAGGGCCCGGTCCATGTTGCGCTCAAACTCGCCGCAATCGTAATTGTAGGTAAGCCCGGTTTGGAACGGCATCGCCGTCGGTGGGATAATATTGCGCCGCCGCAATTCAACACGATCAATGCCAAGTTCCCGGGCCGCCAGATCGATCACTTGCTCAATCGCCGAGGTGGCCTCGGGCCGGCCGGCACCGCGATAGGGCCCGGTCGGGCTGGTGTTGGTAAAAAGTCCCAGAATTTCACCATGGATTGCAGGTGTTTGATAAACGCCCGCCACGCCGCCAAAGTTACCAAATGCCGGTAGCGGCCCGAAATTAGACAGATAGGCACCCATGTTGGCAAGGCAGCGAACCCGAAGTGCCAGAAAATGGCCGCTGTTATCGAGCGCCAGTTCCACATCCATCACCATGTCCCGCGCCTGCTCGTCAAGTATGCTATCCGAACGTTCGTTGGTCCATTTGACGGGTCGTTGCAGTTTCTTCGCGGCCCAGAGCACCAGGGGGAGTTCGGGAAAGATGTTTGCCCGCAGACCGAAGGAGCCACCCATATCCGGGCTGACAACGCGCAGTTGGCTTTCTGAAACCCCTAACACCGCCTCTGTGATCCAGCTTCTCATATCGTGGGGAAACTGGTTGCCTGAGTAGAGCGTATAACGATCTTCATAGGGATCGTATGAACCAAGGGCGGCACGGGGCTCCATGGGATTGATGGCGACACGCGGCATGGGCAGGGAAAGCCGGGTGACATGATCGGCGGCCTCAAACCCGTTCGCCACGGCAGCCTTGTCGCCAAGTTCCATGCGGAAACAGATATTGTCCGGGCAGTCCGGCCAAACTGCCGGCGCGCCCGCATCAATGGCCGCCGCCGTGTGGACGTTAAGGGGCAGCGGTTCATAGTCAACTTCGATCAATTCAGCCGCATCGCGGGCCTGGTCCCGACTTTCCGCCACCACGAATGCAACGTAGTCACCCACGAAGGCAACTTTGTCCTGTACCAGAGCAGGGCGTGAGGGTTGAAACAACGGCGCGCCATTTGGCCTTTTCAGGGGCACCACTTTGGCAGCAAGACACGGCATATCGCCAAGGCCGTCGGCGGCAACGTCGGCGCCGGTGTAGACAGCGATAACGCCAGGGGCCAAACGGGCCGCCTCGACATCGATCGAACGAATATGGGCATGGGCATGGGAAGAGCGCAGCATGTGAGAGTATGCCTGGCCAGCCAGGTTAATATCATCGGTGTAGCGGCCCCCACCACTGAGAAGCCGGGGATCCTCCACTCTCGGTGCGGCTTGTCCAAGACCAAATTTCACTGCCCCATGCCTTTCGTTGAAATATCTATAAAGTTGTAGTTGCTTGCATCATTGCACAATCCAAGCCGCAAAACCGGACCAATAATTGATCCTCGCGCCCTTCGCAGCGCATTCTTGGCGCACACGTTTTCAGCAGTCTGTCAGGCGCTGATTTCGATATGCTGGCTTAACCATGGCGAGGCTGTTACCAAATCGGGTTCCACGCCAAGGCCGGGACGATCCGATAATTGGAAACAGCCATCGATCAATGGCGGGAAAGGGGCCGCCAGCGGTGCCTGAAGCGGGTTTTCCATTGCGTCATGTTCAAGAATACCGCTACCACCCGCCACTGATAAAAGATGCGCCGAGGCGTGCAATCCAAGCCCTGAATTCAGCCAGTGCGGACAATAGCGTTGGCCGGCATCAACGGCGCGGCGGGCGACGGCCAAACAGCCCGAAATCCCGCCCCATTTTCCTACATCCGGCTGAATAACGCCGAGATGCCCCAGATCAACCGCGGCATCAAATTCCGCCTGGCCCAACATATTCTCACCGCCTGCCAACGGCACGGCGGAAAGCCGCGCCAATTCAGCCCAATGTTCAATCGGCTCATCAACGCATATGGGCTCTTCGATCCAGTCAATTGGCAGTTCGCTGAACGCTTCGACTGCGCCGCGGGCATCGGCAAATTCCCAACCTTGATTGGCATCCAGCATAAGGCACTCGCCGTCCTTTAAATCGTCCGCGATTGTCCGGATATTCTTAAGGTCGCTGGCCAAATCGAAGGCGACCTTGACCTTGAAGGCGCGATAGCCACGTTCCCGACAGCGGGCGATCATTTCGGGCGTCCCCTTCGGGTTTAGATTGGACGCATAGGCCGGTAAGGGCGTGGGCGAACTATCCCGTCCCAAGGCGCGCCACAGCGGCACATCGGCTTTGCGCGCCGCAAGATCCCAAAGCGCCATGTCGATGCCCGCCAGGCAAGATGCAAAAGGGCCCGGCTCGGCACTTTGCAAAGCATGGCGTCGCATCAATCGGGTCAGGTCGTGCCAAGCCGCGACAGGGTTTTCATAGCTGCGACCCAGGGCGGCAGGCAACACGATACTCTGTAACAGGCGGACTTTGTTCTCGGCCCCACAGGGCGGAAACGAAGCCCAAATCTCGCCCCAGCCATAGGCACCATCCTGATCTTCTATGCGCAGCAGGACGTTATTACGCGCTGTTATGGCACCGAACGAGGTCACGATCGGCTCCTCAATCGGTGCGCTGAAGTGGTAGATATCAACGCGGGCAATTTCAATCATGGTAACGTCTATCCTTGTTCAGGCGGTTGGCGGCTCGTCCAGTCGCACAACGATACCATCTAAATCGGATGACGGTGGCCGATACTGCCGCAGGACATCCGGGTCATGTCCCGGCACAAATTGATCTGCAGTTGCGACAAGCTTGCGCAGACGGTGGAAACCTTCAAACAAACTTGACTGGGCAGGTTTTGATATCCGCCATTGCGGTGCTAGCCTGTTTTGAAAGAGCAACAATCCAGGCAATTTTAAAATGAGTGATGGGATATTGGCGGTTTGGTCGGATATCGATCCCGGCGCGAAGGCAGATTACACCGCCTGGTACGAGCGGGAACATATGTTCGAACGGTTGGAGGTCACGGGCTTCAATCGCGCACGGCATTATCAGACGGTCAGCGGCGCGCCTGAATATTTTACCTACTACGAACTTGCTAGCCCCGCCGTAGTTACAAGCCCGGCCTATTTGGCACAAAGCAATCGCTCCTCGCCCTGGACACAACGGGTGCTGCCACATTTTCGCAATATGAACCGGACCGCTGCGCGGGTGGTACGTCGCGTCGGCAGGGGCTTTGGTGCCGCCGCGTTAACTGTCCGGCTCTCTATTCAGGATGGCCAGGAAGCCGCCCTGGTTGCCACAATCGGGAACGAACTGCTATCCGCGTTTGTGGAGCGATCCGGCGTTGTCGCCGGACAGCTGTGGCGCGCCGACATGGCGGCGACACTACAGCCGGGCCAAGACCGTGACCTACGCCCCGGCGACGACGCGGTATCTGATTTAATCATGTTTATTGAAGGCGTTGGCACCTCTCCGCTTCAGACACTGGTTCAGGAAACATCCGGCTTTGCAAATTTTGTGGCAGCGGGTGCGGCGGAGGCCCCGGATGTCGCGACCCATCTTTTGCTCAATGGTGCCGAGGGTGATGAAGCGCCTTCAATCTGAAACTCTCAAACCGGCCAGGAAGTATTTCGATGCCCTACAGCACGTTTGATTTTACTGAAGAGCAGGTTCTGATGCGTGACAACGTGCTGGGCCTGATGGCACGTATACTGCCGCCGGAAAAAATCGCCGAGCTGGACCGCCTTCAGCAATTTCCGCGCGAGGCTTATCAGGCACTGGCGGACAATGGCTGGTTGACCCTGCCTTACGATAAGGCCCATGGCGGCATGGATGCCAGTCATAAGGATCTGGCCGTCTTTATCGAGGCCCTGGGATATCACCACCCAGGCATCCGGGTATCGTTTATGTCCACAGCTGTTTATGGCGGGCTGTATCTGCAAAATCTTGGCCATGATACCTTGAAGACAGCGTTGCTGCCGGGCATGCAGGACGGCTCGATCCGAACCGCCATCGCATTCTCTGAACCAGACAGTGGCTCGGACGCTGCCGGTATTCGAACCCGGGCGGTGCGCGATGGTGATGACTGGATTATCTCCGGACAGAAAGTCTATGTAACCAATGCGCACGAGGCCGATTATCTGATCGTTTCCACCAAAACGGATCCCGATGCAGGTAGCCGCGGACTTAGCCTGTTTTTTGTCGATACTGCCCAACCCGGCTTTGAGACACGGCCCATGGACCCCCTGGGCAGCCGGTCTACATTGTTGAACGAAGTCTTTTTCGATGATGTGCGCATCCCGGCTAACCGTTTGCTGGGCGAGGTTAATGGCGGCTGGCACGGTTTGATGCATGGCCTTAATTTGGAACGAATTTTGATTGCCGCAGCGGCAGCAGGGGGCTGTATCAAGATTATAGAGGTGGCACAGAACTTCGTGCAGAACCGCCGGGCTTTCGGCAAAAATATCGGCGAATTTCAAGCGGTGTCCCACAAATTCGCCGACATGCGCATGTTGATGGAGATCGCGCGTCTGGTCACCTACCACACCGCGCATATGCTGGATGCCGGTGCGGATGCGGTAACGGAAACCGCGATTGCCAAGGTGACGGCGACGGAAAACAACTTCAAGGTTGCCGATCTGGGTATGCAGGTAATGGGTGCAGCCGGGTATGTGCAAGGCGATATGCAGCGCCTGTTCCGAGAGGCCCGCATGGGTATGATCGGCGGTGGCACCAGCGAAATTCTGCGCAACGTCATTGCCAAACGCATGGGCATCTGAACAATGTTGACCAGAATGCCTGGTCAACACGGGACGTCAAAATATCGACATGCGGCAAAAGCCCGCGCGCGCCGAAACAAAACCGCTTTCGGCCTGCCCGTGATATCGACGTGAGCCTACAGCCTGCCGTGTGGCTCACTCGCAAAGAACCGCTGTCCCAGAGAATCTGTTTATCTCTACGCTTTTATTGAACAGGCGGGCGTTATTAGATAATTTCAGCTGCACAGTAGTGCATCGGAAGAGCATTTGCGCCGTTATGGCCAGATTTGAGCGTAACTAATTCATTGCTTCGATAGGCAGGCCACCGGCACTGAAAGCTTGCCAAAATGAAAGGGCCAGCCCGTGATATTCGAGCATCTCTTAGCCTTTAACATCGCGCTTATAGCGACAATCGCGAGCCCTGGCCCGGCATTTTTGATTGCGGTTCGGACAACCCTGAGCGCGGGGCGTTCTGCCGGGATTGCAATGGGGTTTGGGCTGGGATGCATGGCGGCAATATGGACGTTGATGGCCTTGCTCGGCCTGGAAGCCGTGTTTCGTCTGTTTCCCTGGGCCTATGTCTTGGCCAAATCTATTGGAGCCGTCTATCTACTGTACATCGCCTACGGCATTTGGCGAGGCGCCCGCGATGGTATAGAGGTTCACGTCCAGCCTGCGAAACGCGCCTTCCGCCAAGGCTTTCTCATCAACCTTCTGAATCCAAAATCCGTGCTGTTTTCTGCGGCCGTGCTAATCGTGATATTTCCAGCTCACATGAGCGCGGCAGAGAATGCCGTGGTGGTTCTAAACCATCTCGTAGTTGAACTGCTTTTCTATACGGCATTAGCGATTGGAATGAGCACACAGATCGTCAGCCGGCGCTATCTTAGGGCGAAGGTCTACATTGATCGCGCCGCGTCTGGGGTCCTCGGCGCATTGGGGCTGCGACTATTGCTCGACCGTTAATACGCAGACACCTTTAGAGGCAATGTGATCCGCGTCAGGTTCGCAGGCCATAAGTCTCCAAATAGGTTGAAATGCCCGTTGCCCGAAGGCCGTGCGCCGTGCGAAATATTCGATGCACCCGAAGACGACCAATTCATGTCCATCACCGACTCCCCGAACGAGAATTTGTCCGTCGGTGACGACCTCGCACAATTTGCTTAAGGCGACGATGTGGGCCGCGATAAGGTCGAATTAATACACAGACAACCAATTTTTAACGCTAATGGTTCATCGTTTCTCAAGCCCTAAGAGATAAGTTCTAGGTGAACTATCCTCCCAGTTCATATGAAAATAAGCATAATCCAAAATGGATATAACTTCAGAGCGATCCGCAGACCTCAGCCTCGTGCCAGCAAATATCGATGGGGCCCTAGTTGCGAAATGCGCTGCCATGTTGGCTGCAGATGATGTATTGGCGGTGACCGGTTGCTTTGACGAGATGCAATTTTTATCTCTGAGCATGCAATGGTCTCCGACACTGTCGGATATCGATGATGACCTTCTGAATACATTGTTGACGTACTGGAGCGACCTGCCACGTGGCCCGCGATTGCCGTGTTCCAGTGACGTGGATCCTGTGAATTTCAAAAGTGCCCTTGGTCACGTCCTGCTTTTGGATGTCGAAGAAGGCGGTTGGGACTACCGCTACAGGGTCTTTGGATCGTCTATTGCCGCACGCGCCGGTTTCGATGCCACGGGAAAATTGGTATCAGAACTGCCGGTCCAGCCCATGGCACCGTTTTACCTTGCAGTCTATCGCGCCTGTCTCGAACGTTTCGAGCCCTTATATACGCGCCATGTGCCGCCCCCGGATATACAGGTTACGAGTTGGGACCGCCTGGCGCTGCCGTTCGAAGATGGCGAAGGGCGTATCAATCGGTTTTTGGTCGGCATGGTTCCCGGAGATTGGCGTGAGTAATCCGGATAGAGACGTAATATAGCGAAGTCAATTAATCTAATCCGACGCTCGGCTGTTGCTTTGGCTATACCGGGCGGCAGCTTCGCCGGCGCGTTTGCCGAAGACAGCGCCGGACATGAGGCCGGTGCCGCCGGGATAGTTTTCATAGAATAGTCCACCCACCAGTTCGCCTGCAGCGAAGAGGCCGGGGATGGATCTGTCTCTTAGGTCCTGGACCGCATTGTTATCGTCGATCTTCAGGCCGCCAAAGGTGAAGGTAACGCCGGTTGTGGTGACGAAGGCAGCGTAGGGCGGCTTGTCGATGGGCAGGGCCCAATTGCTTTTAGCGGGATGAATGCCCTTGGTCCCAACACCATCCAGGATCGCCGGATTGTATTCGCCGGGCTGGCAGGCTTGGTTATATTGATCGATTGTCTGGCGCAGTTTTGTCGCGTCAATCTCCAGTTCTTCTGCCAGGCCTTCGATGCTATCAGCCTCCACCTTGGTGACTTCGCGGATGCGGTATTCATCGCGCAGCATGGAAACCGTCTTCTGATCGAAAATCTGCACCGCCGTCCGGTGAGGCTGGGCCATGATGGCCTTGCCAAAGCGGACGTAGGTTAGATTGCGGTAGTCCTCCCCCTCGTCCACGAAGCGATCACCGTCCAGGTTGACCATGATGCCCAGGGGATAGGAATGTTTCTGGAAATTATCCAACACCCAGCGGTCGCCAAATGGCGGGGCGGAGATATCCCAACCTACCGAATGACAGCCCGACCAGTTGCCGTGAGGCACGGCACCGATATCGAGCGCCATCTGGATGCCCTCGCCCGTGTTGTGCCGGGTACCGCGAACCCGTGCCAGATCCCAGCCCGGGCCCAGATAACGCACCCGCATTTCCGGATTGGATTCAAATCCGCCACAGGCCAGGACAACGGCGCGGCAGGCAATGTCCTGGTAACCATCGGGGCCGCGCACGGTCAGGCCTTTGATGGTGTAATCCTGGTCCTGGAGGAGTTTGGTGGCACCGGTGCCATAACGGACTTCGACGCCCAGTTTTTTACAGCGCGCTAGCAGGAATTCCACCAAACCAGCACCACCGCCCACGGCCTCAATATTCACCCCACCATAGAAATGCTGTTTGCCATCCACTTCGTAGGATTGGCGACCGTACATGGGAATAAAGCGTACGCCATTTTCCACCATCCAGGCCATTGTGGGGCGGGAGCCGTCGATCAGGGTCCAGGCCAGGGTTTCATCCGCCTGGCCATGGGTCACCTTCATCAGGGTCTCGTAGAAGAATTGCCGGTTATGAGTGGGCAGGACCATGTTGTCGGCTTCATCATCTGAGAGGTCCACCAGGATATCTGTGCAGACATCCTCCAGGCCGTCGTGGGCAAAGCGAAAGCCGCCGGCGGTGAAATAGGAATTGCCGCCCTTTTCATCCTCCGGTGCTTTTTCCAGGACCAAGACCTTGGCACCATTTTGATGCGCGGAAATGGCCGCGCAAAGGGCGGCGTTGCCGGCGCCGACAACGACCACATCAAATTCAACAGCCTGCATTTTACGCTCCGTCATCGTTCATCGTGAAATTGGATTAGCCTTTAAAAGTAATCGTGTTCGGCAGGAAGGTTACAATGTCCGGGAAGACCGCAATGAGTAGCGCCATGGCGCACATGATCAGGAAAAAGGGAATGGTCGCCTTGGCGATCCGCCCGATACTCTCCCCCGTGAGGCCCTGAATAACAAACAGGTTAAAGCCGACAGGCGGGGTGATTTGCGCCATCTCCACCACGATAACGACGAAGATGCCGAACCAGATCTTGTCGAACCCGGCGGCCACGACCAAAGGCAGGGTGATGGGCAGGGTCATGACAATGCTGGATAGGCCATCCAGAACGCAGCCCAGGACCGCATAAAACGCCAACAACAGCAGGATTAATGCCATGGGGGAAAGTTGCATGGCGGCGATTTCACCGGCGATGGTCCGTGGTACGCCAAGGAAACCCATGGATACGGACAGGAAGACGGCGCCGGCAACAATCAGGGCGATCATCGACGTGGTCCGTACAGCGCCCAGGCACGATTTGCGAATGGTCTGCCAATTCAGGGTCCTTTGCCCGGCGGCAACGAGGATGGCACCCAGCACGCCGACGGCTGCCGCTTCGGACGGGCTGGCGAAGCCGCCGTACATGGAGCCCATGACCAATAAAATCAAAAACACCACAGGACCCAGATCAACCAGACCGACCATACGGTCGCGCCAGGTCGGCTTGCTGTCGTCTTGCGGCACCATGGAGGGCGTGATCGTGGCGCGAAGGCCCAAATAACCCATATAGCAAAGTGCCAACAGCAGGCCTGGAATAATGCCGGCGATGAAGAGTTTCAGGATCGAAGTCTCGGACAACACACCGTAGATGATCAGAATGAGAGAGGGCGGGATAAGGAAGCCCAAAGTGCCGGCCCCGGCCAATGATCCCATCACCAGATCTTTGTTATAGCCCCGTTGGAACAGTTCCGAGAGGGTAATCCGCCCCACAGTCGCCGCCGTCGCGGCGGAGGAGCCGGAAATTGCCGCGAACAGGGTGCAGGCCAGGACGTTGACGTGCAGCATGCGGCCCGGCAGACGGGTGGTCCAGGGCGACAGGCCGTTGAATAACGACGTCGACAGCTTGGTATGGAACAAAATCTCCGCCATCAAAATAAACATCGGCAGGGCGACAAGTTCCGGTGTCGTCACCGTATTAAAGGTCAACTGCGCCAGCAATTTGTCCACCGGCATGCTGCGGAACAGGGCGAGCGAGATAATCGCGACGGAATAAAGTGCCATGCCGACCCAAACGCCGGCACCCAAGGTCAGGACCAAAACTCCCAGTACAGTAATCAAAATGAAGCTTGCGTCCATTATTCGACCTGAAACCCTTCGGACGTATCTTCGGTGGGGGCACCGGTAAAGAGGCGGATCAACCGCGCCAGCAATTGCAGGGCCAAAAGTAGAGCGCCAAATGAAATGGCCGCCTGCGGGATAGACAAAGGCGTTTCCGAGATTGTCGACGAGACACTGCCCGCGAGGTAGGAGCGCCAGGCCAACTGCCCGATGGCAACGGTGATAAAGACGATGATCCCAAGGCCAAACAGGGTACACACCACATCGACCCAATAAGCTGCCCGGGGCGGAATACTCGCCGCCAGAAGGGAAACCCGAATGTGGCCGCCCGTACGTAGGGTGTATGCCAAGCCGAAAAACATCGAGGTCCCCATGGCATAAGCACTGTATTCCCAGGCGAAACTGAGGCTGTAATTGAACAGCGACCGGGCGGTGATTTCGCTCAAAATCATCACCGCAATGGATACCATCAACACGGCAGCCACTGCGGCAAACCATTTCGATATGGCATCAACAAAGTCGAGAATTTTGGTCATGTCCGCCAGAACTACTCAAAACAGACCGCCCTCTCCCAACCGATTTGGCCGGGAGAGGGGATGGTCAACGTGTGACAAGGTCGTGTCTAACCGCCCGATGCCCTGAAGGCTTTGAGGACGTTGGAGGCCGATGCGCCGGTGCTTTTGACATAGTCATCGACAATAGACTTTGTCCGCATCCGCATATCGTCCATCATCGCATCCGATACCATGCCCATGGCAACGCCATTGTCATTCAAGGTTTTCGACTTGATGTCATCTTCCTCGCTGCTGACGGCCCAGAAAACAGGCTCCAACCGTTTGGCCGTGGCCTCAATTGCGGTCCGCTGCGATGCCGTCAAGCCGTTCCAGGCATCAAGATTGACGGCAACGATGTTGGAACCCCATACATGGCTGGTCGGGTACATATATTTCAGGAATTCCCAAAACTTTCCGTCCACGCCGGAGCTTGATGACGTGGTCACCGCATCAATGGTGCCGGCGGCCAAGGAAGGGACAACTTCACCCCAGGGCATCTGCACGGAGGTCATGCCGATCTTATTAAACAGGGCAGTCGTGGATTTACTATAGGTGCGGATCTTGATGCCCTTAAGGTCGTCGACCTTTGAAATCGGCACCTTCGTGTAAACGTACTGCCGGGGCCATGGCACGTGATAGAGGATTTTAATGTTGTATTTCTTGGCCGCTTTGGCCAATTCGGGATCCCATGATTTGTAAAGCTTCTTCAGGCCTTCAAATCCGTTGACCAGATAAGGTTGACCTTCCAGGCCCATGATCGGCACTTCACCAACCTGCTGACCCAAATAGAAATCACCGATCGGCACCAGACCGTCGCGCAAAACGGTCATCATCTCTGGGCCCTTAAAGCCGAGGGAGCCGCCGGGATGAATATTGATATTGATCTCGCCGTTGGTGGCCTTCTTCACTTCAGCGGCGAAGGTTTTGGCGTTTTTCACATGGAAATTTCCATCCGGCCAGGCCAGGGGCAGATCCCAATCCTTCGCGGACGCTGATGTCGCGCCCATCACGCCGACAGCCCCGATGGCAAAAGCTGTCACGGCTGTCACTGCGGCAAGGCCCGTCGCCTTAAACCATTTACTCCGTTGGATTGTCATTGCGTCTTCCTCCCAAAATTGTGCCGGACATCGCGTTATCCAACAAGCCCGATCTGATTTGACGTTTTCTTATCCATAATGCTATCCAACTTATGCGCCTTGGGCAATTTACAAATTTTTCGTGGATAATTTTTGCCGAGCGGGATGCCGATCTGGAGGATCTGAAATTGACCAATCACAAACCGCTTCCCCGAGTTGACGATCAAGGCGTGATCGACATGCATGTCCATGTGGGGCCGGAGTTTATCCGCCGCCGATACGATCCTTTTACTTTGGCGGAGGAAGCGCGCCGGGAAGGTTTTGGCGTGGTCATGAAGAACCATTTTCAGCCGACCACGGCGTGGGCTTCCCTGGCAACTGAGGAAGACGATACCGTGCCCCTGGTTGGTTCCATCGCGCTTAACCTTGGCTGTGGTGGCATCGACAGCCATGGCATCCGCTCAGCACTATCGGGTTGGAAAACAGACACCACGGCATCCGAACCCAGATCGGACCGCTTTGTGGTTTGGATGCCCACGGTATGTGCGGAATCCCATCTCAATCAGTTCGGACGCAGAGACATGGATTTAAACTGGGGCGTTGATGAGAAATACACAACCTTTATCGACAAGGGCGAAGGCCTGCAGCTGCGCGACCATTCGGGTGAGATCATTGAAGGGTTGGGGCGGGCGCTGGACACAATTGCCGAGCACGATTTGGTTCTGGCCAGCGGGCATCTCGCCGGCCCCGACACGCAACTGTTGGTAAAGAACGCACACGAAGCGGGCGTTCGGCGGATGATCCTGACCCACCCCCTGTGGCATGCGATTGAGCTGTCGCCCGATCAGGTGCGTGATCTTTACAAGGAATATGGGGTCTATTCAGAGCTGTGTTATTCGAACCTTGAAATGCATGGTATCGACGACCTGACCATCAACGACTACCTAGAAGTGATCCATGCCGTGGGACCCGAAGGCGTCATTCTGTCTTCCGATTGCGGCCAGACGTTTACGCCGACCATCGGGGATTCACTGCGCGAATTTTTTACCCTGTTGCGCCAGGCCGGCATCAGCGACGATGACATCACGCAGATGTCGGTCATCAACCCGAACAAACTGCTATTTGGTTCGTTTGGGGATTAGTGCGCTAGCGCGCTAACCCCCCTCTGCACACGCCACGGCGCTTTTCCAGGCGGCGCTGACGGCACCTAGATCACTGCCTAGTTCCAGCATGTCGATGCCCAGATCGGCGTATTTCTTGATACTGTCCGGGTCCATGCCGACCCCCAACGAGATATGTTTGCCGGCCTTGTGGGCCGCTGCTATGGTTTGCCTTATTGCGCTCTGGACCCGTTCGTCATTGGTCTTGGGTTCGCCAAGGCCAAGGGACATCGAAAAATCGGCCGGTCCAAAAAGGGCGAAATCGATACCATCGACGGCCATGATCTCTTCAATATGATCCATCGCCACGATGTTTTCGATCATGATGCCGATCATGGGTTCGCTATCGCTCCACGCCACCCATTCAGGCCCCGCCTTGGCACCCCAACCGGCGGAGAGGCACATGCCGCTGTAACCCCTGGAACCACGGGGCGCGAATTTGGCGGCGCTGACCACGGCCTCCGCCTCCTCAACGGTACAGATGTCAGGGACAATGATGCCGCCGGCACCGATCTCCAGCGCCTTGCGGACCAGGTAAGGATCGTCACGATCAATCCGAACAATGGGCACAACGCCCCCTAAAAGCGCTGCGCGGACAAGATGCTCCAGGGCGTCATCCCGACGCCAGGAATGTTCCGTATCGATACGTATGAAATCCAACCCAGCCTGCCCGGCAACGTCGACCACATATGGGCTCCACGAAAACGCGACTGATCCGGTTACGCATTGACCGTTGGCCAGTTTGGCACGCAGCTTGTTTGGTGTTAGTTGCATGATGATCTCCTTGAGAAACTTCCGTTAAAGCATGCCCTAACTTTTAAGAGTTGAGCAATTGAACCAATGACTTAATCGTAACTATTGACATAGATCAAATCAGTTTTGGTCATAAGGATGTAGGTTCATCCAATTATTCTAATTATTCTAGAGTATTTGGGGCGATCTTAAGCCGCTCTAATTCATAGGGAACCGGGCTTGTTTCATGAAAACATGCCCCAGTTGTCTGGTCACGCGTTTGAGTTGATTTTTCGTCGCTCCGCCTAGTCCAGATTTGGAGTGATCGAACCTAAGCCATTGGGGAGTGGGTTTGCGCGGTTCCCTCCAGGCCCTCCTGGCCCACTCCTCCTTTTCTTATGACCTCTAAAACGGGGTTCGGAGGAATTCAAAATGACATTGATGGCCCTGATAAATTGGCACACGGGTTTTGAAACCGGAATCCTGTCGGTGGATGTTGAGCATCGGGAGATGTTGAAGCTGTTGAACGACCTTCACAACGAACTGTGTCGTGATCCAAAAAGCAATGGCGTGATTTTTTTCCTGGGCGAAGTCTATGCCAATATCGTTGCCCATTTCGCGCTTGAAGAAAAGATCATGCGTGAAATCGCCTATGATGATTATCGAACGCATAAGGATCAACATGAACGCTTGTTGGGCGATATTCGAAAGATCATTGACGATCATCGTGGGCGTGGATACGGCGGCGCGCCGCATTTGTTGGCCGACCTGTTAAAAGATTGGTTCGAGGAACATTTCCACGTTTACGATGCCCGATTGGCCCTGGTATCCGAAGGTAGGCCTATTTCATAACGTACACCGGTTCTAAAAATGGCCCTAAAAATGGTCCTATTCTGTTTTGCGATAAAGTTCCGGGCGATTGCGGACAGGATCCAGCAATGTCCAATCGCCCTGGTCCACGGTGAAGCCATCGGGAAAGGGCGGGCGAACCTCCATGTTCAGTGCCCGCATGACACGGTCATCGCGGTAATAGCACTGTACGGTGATGGTCGCCAAAAGCTCAGCCGCCTTCGGGTGCTGATCGCGGAAGGACGCTGCAATATTTTCTCCATCCCCTCCCGCCGCCGAGATCGTGGCAAAGTTTTGTCCGCCTGTTGCCTCAGCCACCGCGTTGAGAGCCGATAGGGCTGCGGCCACGGCCTCATGCTGGGGGGCGGTCGTGCTAAGAATATCGGCGAAGATAATGCCGTCGCCGGCACCAGGTACGCCATAGTCTTCGCTGGCCGGAATGATCATTTCGACCAGGGCCGCCAGGCATTGCACCTGGGCATCCGTGAAGTTGGTCTCTGTTGTGTTCATCATGGCCCTCAATCGAACAGGTTGGCGAGGCGTTGTTTCATTTGCTCTGCCACGTAAAGCGCGAGCGCCTGAATTGTGCGGGTGGGATTGACCCCGGCGGAGGTGACAAAGACACTGCCGTCGACCACGAACAGGTTCTTCACATCATGGCTGCGGCCCCATTCATTGACGACCGAGCGGGCCGGGTCCGTCCCCATACGCGCCGTGCCCATTAAATGCCAACCACCATAGCTGATGGGGGCCTGGGTCAGAATATCCACGGCACCTGCCGCACGCAGAACTTCCGACGCTTTCACAATGGCATGATCCATCATTTTGCGGCTGTTCTCACTCAAGGTATAGCTGATCTTTGGTGCCGGAATACCGTCACTGTCTTTAAGCACAGGGTCCAGGGTGACCCGGTTGTGTTCCTCTGGCAGATCCTCACAAACAGCCACCATCCCGGCGATACGATTGAACAGCTTGCGATAGGCGGCGTGATGGCCCGCCCCCCATGGGATTTTGTCTCGTTGCAACCCCGTCAACGCCGTTTGCACCGGGCCCTGGCCCCGTTGAATTTCAAAGGTGTAGCCGCGGACGAAATCCCTGTCCGGGTCGGTCTCGTAGAATTCCTGACTACGAAATATTTTATGCGGGCCTTTATAGCCGTCTAACTCCTCCTCAAAGATCCCCTGGATGGAGGCGTAGGGGTGGAACATCAGGTTTTTGCCCACCAGGCCGCTGCTGTTCGCCAGGCCGTCGGGAAAAGCGTCAGATTTCGAATTGAGCAATATGCGCGGCGTGCCGACACCGTTGCAGGCCATCACCACCACATGCGCCGCCTGGAATTGTTCAACGCCGTCGGGATCAACATAGGCAGCGCCCGTGGCCATGCCCGCATCATCCACGGTAATTTCCCGCACCCGGCACTGGGTGCGCAGCTCCACACCGGCCCGCAAGGCATGGGGCCAATAGGTTATATCCGTGCTGGCCTTGGCGCCCTGGGCACAGCCGGTGATACAGGCGCCAAGATTAATACATTTATCCCGGCCGTCATAAGGTTGCGTGGCGATGGCAGTGTCCGAGGGCCACCAATGCCAGCCCAGTTTGTTGAAGCCTTTGGCCAGTGCCTCCCCCGATTTGCCCAGGGGAAGGGGGGGCATACGCTCTGCATTGTCGCTGGGATAGGCAGGATCACCGTTCAGGCCGGCGACCCCCATCATACGGTCGTTCTCGGCGTAGTGGGTTGCGAGATCGCTATAATCGATGGGCCAGTCATCGGCTACGCCGTCGAGGCTTTTGACCTTGAAGTCAGAGGGGTGGAAGCGCGGGAAATGCCCCGCATAAAGCACCGTGCCGCCGCCAACACCGTTGAAGTTCGCCACCTTGATAGGCGAGTCATCCTCTGCGATGGGATAGTCGGCAGCGGATTTTCGCTGGTTCGGGCTGATGGAAAAGTCATTCTGATTGCGCGCTTCCCCATCCCGCCTGGTAGAGGGGTAATTCAGAGGGTTCATCACCTCCCCCTGTTCCAGGCAGACAATGCGCATGCGGGTATCCGCCAAACTCCAGGCAATTGCCGCACCGGATGCGCCGGCACCGATAATCAGGACATCAACAGGTTCGTCGTTCATGTGCACTCCGCTCAACAGGCCTTGTCTGATGCACGATTATTCATCAGTCGTTGCAGGCAATCAAACTGGAAATACTGTTCCCGAAGTGTAAGCATCCGCGAATTGGGAAAAAGGACTGAGCCATTCCTATTTATTTTGCCCAAATTTTGTGAACCGTCACCGCACCACCGCCAAAATGCTGCATAGCCGCTATTGCTGCTGTGGGAGGGTTCCACCCTCTGGCATTAAGGCGCTATGCATTAGAGTTTCCTAACAGGCTGCTTGTGGCACTTTTCGAGCATCAGGCGGATTCAGGCTGAGGTCCGTCACGATCTTGTCTCGACGGGAGCGCCGCAAACTGTTTCAATACTAGAAAACCACCCTGAGAATAGGAACCGCCCTGATGTCGATCATTGATTCCCAGGTCCACGCCTATGCGGCCAACACGCCGGATCGACCCTGGCATGGGGTGCCGAACTGGCCGGATCACGTTACCGGCGACGAGATGGTGGCGGCGATGGATGCGGTCGGCGTCGATGGCGCGATCTTCATATCCGCCTTTACCATGTACCAGTACGACGCCTCTTATGCCACAGAGGTGTACAATGCCCATCCTGGCCGTTTTGGCCTCGTCAAGCCGGTCGACCCGTCGGACCCCGAGGTCGCCGATGTAATTGCCGATTGGAAGACGAGCCCAGGTGCCGTCGGCATTCGCGTCATGCTGACCGGCGAACCGGGACGCAACCCGGACGCCCCAAGCCTCGATCGGATACTGCGCGAAGCCGTGCGGCACGACTTCCCAGTTAACATGCTCTGCTGGGGCAACTTGGATGCGGGCATGGCGGTTGTCGACCGGCACCCCGATACCCGGTTCATCATTGACCATCTCGGTATCCGGCAGCCCCGCACGCCGCCGGCCCCGTCGGAGCCTTGGGCCGACTTGCCCAAGGTGCTCGACCTCGCCAGTCGCCCGAACGCGGTAATCAAGGTCAGTGGGGCCTGCACTCTTTCCCACGCCGCCTACCCCTACGCGGATATCTGGGACCCCCTGGCCCGCGTATTCGACGCGTGGGGCCTCGACCGCTGCCTATGGGGCACCGACTGGACTCGCGCGTTCGCAGTCCTGAACTACGAACAGGCTGTTGAGCCGTTCCGCCTCACTGACCGCCTGACCGAAAGTGAACGCGCAATGTTGATGGGTGGGGCCTGCGCCAAAGCCTATGACTGGGCACCAGAGAAACACTGACTTAGCCAGGTTTTGAGGCAACCCATTCGGCGACCTGGTTGCTAATGCTCGATGCTGAGGATGAAGCGGAAGTCGCCGTTTGCGGCGCTGATCCCCGAAGAGTGCCAATAGTGTCCTGTTATCGTGGCCGCCATCAGCCTATCTGGCTCAACGGTTAGCGATCTTCTCCAATGTGACTTCCACGCCGGCCTAGCGGCCCTCGGCAGCGGCAAGCGCACTGACCAAGCGGCCAATCAATTGCGAGCCCTTGGAAACGCCAATGAACCTGCCGTGCTCGTCCACTACCGGGACAAAGTCAGCATCGAATTGCAGCATCTTGGCGAGCGCTTCGCGCGTGGTGCTCTTCACATCCACTGGCTCGACGTAACCTGGAAGGCCCTTCAATCTTACAAGGTCCGGCTTCGTGATCCAGTTCGTCAATGATCGAGGTGTGAGCTTGGTGTCGCGCATCCGGAATTGCGCCGCGATTGCCCGCGCATCGACAAGCGCCTTCATCTGGCCGCCTGGCTCGTAAAAGACGACGTACTTCAAATAGGGGCCCTCTGTCAGCCGCTCGATATATTGCCGGACAACATCGGATACGTAATAGTTCTTTTTACCAAGGTCGAAGCTGAGTGCCTCGACGCCGCCTTGTAAATATTCCTCAATAGCGTCGGTGCTTCCTTTCCTCGCCTGTTGGCTGATCGGCTCGTATTCTAAGGTCGTTGGTTTGTTTGCGATCCGATCGCCGACGGGGATATTGGCTTCCGCCGAAATTTTACGAACCAACCGAAAGTCGCCATAGGCTATTTCGTCGAATTCGCCGAACAGAAACAGACCGATGCCAACCGCGACAACAGCTGCCGCAATTTCCCGGGTCTCCACCGTTAACTTTCCTTCGGAACGCATCCGGATGAGCGCGAGCAAGAGGGCGAAGGAAACGAAAGCGCCCACTGACAGTACGGCGGTGGCCCAAGGCGGTAACATCGTATGTCTCTCCTCTGCTGGGTAAGCATCACAATTCGGGCCTGATCGCGTTGACCAGCCTCTTTGGCGGCACTTGGCCAGCGGTTGAGGCCGGTCGGATCGCTCTTGTTCGCTGACCTTGTGGTCTTTTCGCAAGCACTGATAACGGCTACGGCTCATGCCGCAGTTAGGACCGGCTTGGCGTTCCTCGGGGCCCCTAATTATGCCAGAGCGCCTTATATGAACGCAGCCACCAAAGTCGACATCTCGGGACAGCGGAGGTAGCCGTAGGATTTGTGATTGATCCCGCCCCAATCGTTGAAGATCAGATCATCCCGCACTTCAACGCCACGCCCATTGGCCTTGTAGTCGCCCCTGAGGTAGACGTCGATTGCCACCGGGTCTCTCTTGTCAGCAAGGTTGTCCCAGCGATCAACGTTGGTAGGCGTTCTTGCCGTGCGCCATTCTTGGAGGATCTTACGCTTCACATGCGGCATGCCCAACGGTGAGCCAATTGTAATCAGGTGTGCCACGCGGAAATTCGGGCGCGCTCGTCCAAGCTCACGAAGAACATCGTAAGCAATTATAGTGCCCATGGAGTGGCAGATCAGCATGATTGACTCGCCATCATGATCCAGCAGGGTATTTCGAAGGCGTCTGCGAAGCTCATCCCGAATGGCTTCTTCTTCATAGTAACGAGACAAATCGTTCAACTTGGCCTCAAGAACGCCATCCGCCAACGCACCTAAATTGAAATGCTCTTTCAGCCAATCCAGCCCATTCCCTACAACGTCCCCCACGCCGGCCCTAATGCTATCCAAGGTGCCTGCCTCATAGGTTTTCAGTGCGCCGGCAGGAGCAGGTCGATATGCGTCATAATTCGTATCCGGCAATGGGTAGAGCACGTTCGCCCAATAAACGGATGTAAATGGGAGCGCATCGATATTAATGCCGGAATTTTTCTCCAATCCCTCCTGAAGTGACGAATGCCAAAATTCTGCCAATTCTACTTCTTCAGGTTTATTGGCCAATCCATGAATACCAATGATTTGACGTCCAGACATTTGACCTCTCCTATATCGACGTGATTTCAAGAGTTCTACAATTATATAATCTAAACACCTCAAATCTTAAGATGCAATTTTTTTGTACTTTCATATCTACGTCTTTAACTGGCCACGGCGGGGTCTGCCGCTACTTTGCTGACAACCCGAAGGCCCGTTCGTTTCACGGCGGTACGCGACAACCCTGTTCGGCTTAGGCCTGCTTGGCCTGGGCCGGTCATGGTTGTCGCCGCAGAAATGCCCGCACCAATTTGTTAAAGCGGTCGGGATGTTCCAGAGACGAGAGATGGCGCGCGGGCTCCAGCCACGACAGGGTAGCATTGGGGATCAAACGCGCCATCATTTCGGTCACCTCGCGCGGTGCGCCTGGATCATCCGGCGTACCGATGATAAGGGTCGGTGCCTTGATCTGCGGCAGGCGTTGGGTGGTATTCAGCTCGCACATGGCGGTGGCCGCGGCGGCGAAACTCCGGGGCGCGAATTTGCCGATCGCTTCGTCCATATAAAGGTAACCGGGAAGCTTGCGATCAGCGGCTTCCTGTGTAAACCAACGCGCCATGAGCGGCGCGTGGATTGCCTCGATCCCGTCATCCAGGGCCTGCTGGGCCCGTTCCTGCCACATGGCGACCTGATCATCGTCGTATTGGCAGGTGGTATTCACCAGGATCAGCGAGGCCAGACGTTCGGGATAATTTAACGCAAAGGTCTGCGCGATTTGTCCGCCCAGCGAAACGCCGCAAAAATGCACCCGGTCAATACCCAGCGCATCCTGCAAACCGGCCGCATCGGCGGCCAGCATCTCCAGCGTATAGGGACCGGGCGGGGCATCACTGCCGCCATGTCCACGGGCATCATGGCGCAGCACGCGCAGGCCCTCGAAGGCCGGGAGGTGGAGATCCCAATAGCCAAGTCCGGAGGCAAAACAATGGTTCAGACAGACCACCGGCGCATCCCTGGGGCCGGTTAGTTCATAGCGCAACGTGATATCGCCAATATTTATGTGCTCGATTGTCATCCCGCAACCTTTCCCCTACCATCATGCCGGCCGACCAAATCCCCCGCCGAGGTTGCCGCCGCCAATGCCCATATTGCCAAAATTGCCAAAATTCAGCCGCCGTTTCGTTTTGCGTTCCCGTCCCGCCGATCTGCCGGACGCCAGCAACTTCGACATCGTGACGGTACCACTGTCAGCGCCGTCCGGGGAAGACCTCGTCGTCCGCGTCCTCATCGCCGCTCTCTCGCCGTGGCAGAACCAGAGGCTTAAGGACTTCAAAAACTATACCAATCCCTTCCAAATTGGCGAGTTGATTGATTGTGACGTGCTGGGTCAGGTCATTGCGGGCCGGGCGGGTGGTTTCGAACCAGGCGCTCTGGTGACCGGCCGGCTGGGTTGGCAGGAGCTGGCCATCGCCAGGCCGGAACAATTATCGCCGGTGACGGATGAGTTCGCCGAGGCGACTTGGCTGACGGCATTAAGTTCGCCCGGCCTCACCGCCTATTGCGCCATGGATTTGTTTGGCCGTCCCATGCCCGGGCGGACTCTTGTGGTCACCTCGGCTGCCGGCGCGGTCGGTGGTTATGCGGTTCAACTTGGCAAACGGGCCGGCATGCGCGTCGTTGGTATAGCGGGCGGCGAAAGAAAGTGTGCAATGGTCGCGAAGGAACTTGGCGCCGACGCCTGCCTTGATCATACCGGGCCTGACCTTGGTATGCGCCTTGGCGCGGCATGCCCCGACGGCGTCGATCTGGTCTTCGATACACTGGGCGGACCGGTGGCCGATACGGTTTTCGATCATTTGGCCAAATACGCGACGGTCTTGATTGTCGGTCGCACGGTCTCCAACAACAGCGCGCACCCGGATCAGGATCCGGTCAACATGCGGCAGCTCTGGGCACGTGAGGCCACCATCCAGTGCTTCTCGCGCTATTCATACCCTGAACGTTGGTCGTCGGCGCGCGCGCGAATGATGGAACTTTGTCGCGCCGGTGAAATCCGCACCAATATTCAGATGGTTGAAGGGTTTGAGCAAACGCCGACTGCGCTTCGTGATATGCTGTTGGGCAAATATACAGGCAAGGTACTGGTGCGGTACGCAAATGCCGCGCCATCTATTTCGGGAACCACAGCATGAGCATTGAAAAGCTTCGCGTCGGCGACATCGAAATCGCCCATCGTTGGGATGGTCCGGCAGACGGGCCCGTGGTGATGATGGCGCATGCCATGGGGACCAGCCACAAAATCTGGGACCGTCAGGTCCCAGCGCTGGTGGACCGCTACCGCCTGCTTAGGTATGACTGGCGCGGCCACGGCGATACCGATGCGCCGCCGGGACCCTACACGCTTGCACAATTCGTCGCGGATGCGATCGGCACCATGGATGCCCTGGGATTGGAGAAAGTCCATTGGGTCGGCATCTCCACCGGCGGCATGATTGGCCAAGGCCTGGGCATTCACCACGGCGACAGGTTGGCGTCCCTGACATTGTGCAATACCACTTCGATATCCACGCCCTGGTACCGGGATTCGGTTGCCAAGCGGCAGGCGGTAGCGCGGCAAGGCGGCATGGATCCGGCCTGGGAAATGACGAAAAGATTGTGGTTCACGGATGCTTATGTCGATGCGGCAGGCCCTGATTTTCACGCCACCCGCGACGTTTACGTGCGCACGCCGGTGGCGGGATATCTCGGCGGCACATCGGCGGTGGCGGATCTCGCCTATCGCGATTTATTGCACCGGATAAAGACGCCAACACGGATCATCGCCGCCGGCGCCGACCCGGTAACGTCGGTCGAACGCTCCGAAGAGATCCACGAGCGGATAGAAGGCTCGCAGCTCATGGTAATTGCCGGGCAACGCCATTTTTCCAATATCGAAGTCCCGGAACAATTCAACCCCATCCTGCGCCAAGGCCTCGATGGCTTCTCCGGCGCTGATGCCAGATAACGACTTTCCGACGTCATACCTGGTCCGGCCGATGCCAACTGCGGAAATTGGGACCATCATTCGGTCGGCCCGGTTCCAAGAACCATTCGGTATTCGGCGTGTGCCGAATGGGTTTTGCCTGCGGATGGTCAACAGGTAGGTCTTCCATCCGCTGCCGTGCTAACCGCATGTAGGAGATCAGCCAATTGTCGTTGGTGCGGACATATTCCTCCTCATAGTATCCCCAACCAATCCATCCACGATCTATCGGCGACCCCGGTGGCTGCTGGTCGGCTGGAAATTCTACATGATCCATCATAGACCAGATACCGCGCGCCGTTTCGGGGCCGACAAGCGTAATTTCGGGGGCCTGCACATGGTGGATCGTCGTCGCCTGACCCAGGCGTTTTGAGACACCATCGACAAAATGGGCAGGGTTGGAGCCGTCGGGCACTGAACCAAAGCCTTCGAGACGTGCGTCCGGCGTAAATAATTTTTCCAGCTGCCGCCATTGCTTCGTATCCACAAAGCGACAATAGCGCGCCTTGAGCTGACGGATCGCTTCAACGGCCAGTAAATCATCCAGTGTTCGCGGCTCCATGGCACACTCCTTGTTTCAGCTGTTGGCAAGTTAGCATTCGACGCAATGATGATACGAAGTCAAAACGCATTTCGGCAACGGATATTCAACGGGAACACGCGGTCGTTTTCTTGAGGGTGCTGGCGACAAAAATTGCCTGGAAAGCCGCCTTCTGTGGCCGTAAGCTTTGGGCAGACAAGCCAAATGGGAAATGTCGGCTTATGCTAAGCATAGCCGGATTTCGCGCTGCACCCAAAGCGTCCCATGAACAAAGCATCGGAGAACAGTAATGTCGGATAAATCAGTGAGTTACTGGAGCGATACCAGACAGGGGTTGCGAGCAGTTGAGCTTCGCGCGGCAGGGTTCGAGCCCTCCGAAGCGGTGAATACCAACGCCGTGGTGACCATAGCCAACGCTTACACCAACGCGCACCGTTGTAACAATCGCGTGCGTCGTATTGCCGATTTGCTGGTTGATGCGGTGGCGTCAAAGGGGGGCCAGGGCCTGTTGGTCGGCGCGCCGGCGGTCTCCGATGCCCTTACCCAGGGCACCGTGAATGCGGGCTACAGTCTGGCCTCACGCGACCTGATGGCCGATTGCATGGAGACGGGCCACTACGCCCATCATGGCAATGGAATGATTGTGGTTTCAGGCTGCGACAAGACCGGTGCCGCCGCGCTGATGCCTCTTGCGCGCACCAACGCTTTTGGTTTGGTGGTGTATCCGGGAACGAGTTCCCCGGGGCGGGTCGACTTTGAACCGTGGGCCAGCAAGGGCAACAATCTGACCATCATGGACTATATGGAAGGTTCCGCTGCCCGGGAAGCCGGCCGCATCTCAGATGATGAACTGACAAGCCTACAGCGCTGCGTCATGCCGGGTAGTGGTACCTGCGGCGCGATGTTTACGGCAAATACAATGAGCACCATCGCCGAAGCGATCGGCATGATGCTGCCGCGTGGTGCGTCTCACCCGGCTGACTACGACGCCGGGAGCGATATCCACGACGACGTCAAGAACCAGGCACTCGCCAGCGTCGAAGCGCTTTACCGCCTCATGGAGATGGGCATCCGGCCGCGCGACATCATGGTGAGAGAAGCCTTCGAAAATGCGGTAACGACCGCTTACGCGATGGGCGGCTCTACTAACTTATATTTACATGTTCTGGCCATCGCCCGTGAGGCCGATGTGCCCTTTACGATCGAGGACATGCAACGTATCGGTGAGCGGGTGCCGCTTATTGCCAACCTGCAGCCACATGGTGCCTATGCCATGGTCTCGCTGCATCAGGTAGGCGGCGTCCCCGTGGTGATGAAAGCGCTCCTTGAGGCCGGCCTGCTGTACGGTGATGTCATGACAGTAACGGGCAAGACACTTGCCGAAAACCTTGCGGAAGTACCATTACCGGAAAACCTGCCTGAACAGGATGTGGTTTTTCCGGTTGCCCGACCGCTGGCGGCCCCTGGTAATCACATCAGTGTTTTGTCTGGCTCGCTGGCGCCCGAAAGCTGCCTGTTGAAGCTCTCGGGAAAGACGCTCGAGGATGGCGAGTTTCGCGGCAAGGCGAAAGTTTTCGACAGCGAACAAGCGGCGATGGCAGCGATACGGGAGGGCGGCGTGATTGCGGGTGATGTGATTGTCGTTCGACACGTGGGCCCCGTCGGCGCGCCGGGAATGCCCGAGATGGTGCATTTGACCATTCAGCTTCAAGGGCGTGGCTTGGGAAAAGATGTCGCGCTTATCACAGACGGCCGCTTCTCCGGCGTCTCGCACGGCATTCTGGTCGGGCATATTTGTCCTGAAGGTGCAAAGGGTGGGCCAATTGGCGCGGTGCGCGATGGCGACACCATTGTTATCAACCCCAAAACCCGCCGGCTTGATCTCGATATAACGCCGGATGAATTGGCAGCCCGTATGGCGCAGTTGGGTACACCAGTGTTATCCGACGTGGCGAAAGGGTCGGTGCTGGGCAAATATCGGCGTTTGGTCTCCAGTGCGCACTACGGTTGCGTTTTGTAGCGAACCTCTGTCCATTGTCTGTGCCCACCACCAGAGCATGTCTACTTTAAGCAGGCTCGAATTCTTAAGAAAGGAAGGCGCGATTGTCAGGGACTACGACCGCTGCTCTGAGATCGTCGACATCGAAAGAAATTCAGGTGATCGCCCGGATATCGCATAAATAGAGTTTTTGCGGTGCCGTACCGTTGATCGAGCCCAACGCATCTATGCCGAAATTTCTCATATGCAAGCCTTGTCGCGCCTACTAGAATTATGAAAACAAATTGCAATTAGCAACCTCACGCAGGATAAACAGGTCTATTAGCACTCCGTCTCCTGTATGCTTTTCTATCGCCCGTCATCGGAGGATACAAAAATGAAAATCACCCCAGTTGAAAACAAATCGTTCGGCGCCATCGTCACTGGTGCCAACATCGGCGCGTTGCGCGATGCCGACTTTGCGGCCATCGAAGCGGCGTTGCTGGACCGTGGCTTTTTGGTCTTTTCCGAACTCTTTCCTTCTGACGACGACACCATCGCCTTTGCCAAGAATTTTGGCGAGTTGGAATTCGCCGTCGTGCCTTTTCTGTCGAACCAGGACGCCAATGCGGATGGCACGCCGGGCGAGGTCTATGACATCGACTCTCAGCGCATGCGGATGATCCTCGGCAATGAAACCTGGCATACGGACTCGACCTATAAACCCTACAGCAGCAAATGCGCCGTGCTGTCTGCGGTGGTGGTGCCCGAGCACGGCGGCGGCACCGGGCTGGCCGATATGCGGGCCGGCTACGCCGCGTTGGATCAGGCGACAAAGGACCGCATCGCCGACCTTGCGGCCTATCATTCGAACCTTTATTCCCAAGCCAACGATCTGGGCGATTTTCCAGGGGTGCAGGAGGGCACGATCTATCATGGCGAAGCCTATCTGCGACCGTTGGTCAAAGTGCACCCGCAGACCGGGGTCAAGAACCTCTTTATCGGACGTCATGCATTTGGCATTCCGGGGTTGTCGCGGCAGGAAAGCCGAACGCTGTTGAAATCACTGTTGGATTTCGTCGTCGCCGATGAGGCGCGGGTGTACGAACATAATTATCAGCCTGGCGATCTGTTGGTGTGGGATAACCGGGCGTTGCTGCACCGCGCCCTGCCGTACGATTACACGCAGCCGCGGACGGTGATCGGTACCCGGGTGGCGGGCGAAGACAGCGAATTCACCTACCACCCCACGGACCCGGAAGCCGCCGCCGGTAGAGAGGCGCTGGCCACGGAGCTTGCGCTGTTGCGCGGCGAAACCCAGGACCGGAGATATAAGTCGACGAAGGCTCCCAGCAGCAGTGCCGCGTTCTAGGCGTGAGTTCTCACGAGGTTGTTCATTCAACCCTCTTCTGAAAAGCTGATGCTTACCAAGACGAAGGCTTCAAGGAGAGGACCGAATGAACGTACATAAGAATGCCCGCTTGACGCCGAAAGGCTGAGAGGTGCTGATCCATCGCCTTGAGCGTGGCGAATACCCCGTGGATATTGCCTGCGCTATGGAGGGATCTGCGTCCGTACGGTCAATACCTGGGGACAGCGCTACCGGGAAGAAGGCTTGGCCGGATTACAGGACCGTTCTTCCGGGCCACACACAATCCCGAACAAAACGCCCAACGCGATTGAGGCGGAAGTCATTGCGCTACACCGGCAGAGGCGCATCTACCAATAACAGCTTGGCGTCGGTCGGAAAGGTGATGTTCTTCGGCTGAACGGTGGTGTCCACGGTAACGCGGGCCAGTTCGCTCTTCTTCGGTGCGCCAGTGGTTCATGCGGGTGCGTTCATGCCGTTGCGTTCATGTCGGTGCGTTCATGGGGCAGATCGTGTTGGAAGAATTCTTCGCCGGTGAAGTGCTGGAAATAGGAAATCATGCACCCAACGGTACCAAACCTGCTCGTCGGATAGACCATAGGTGCGCTTCAGAATGAACATGCCGAGCATGAACCGCACCGGCTTGCCGAGCCGTCCCCATGAACGCCTTTATGCCGGATGCGCCTGTTACAAAAACACCGCACGATCAACGCCTGGCGGCAAGTCCAAACGACAAATCCTGCGCAAAGAAGACTCAAACTCTAGCTATCCAGCCCAGTAATACCAAGGTGCGGTAATAGAGACCCATATAGATCGTTTCAGGCGTGCGCCGGGTAGGAATGGAAGCGCAGGCGGTACTGGTACCTTCA
>JABJKS010000115.1 GCA_018660265.1 Rhodospirillaceae bacterium
CACGGCGCAACGCGCTCCTACCCGAAAACCTTCGTAAAGCGTCTATATGGGTCTTTATTACCGCACCTTGGTATAACATGGGCCACCGGTTTGTCCGGATTGCCGGCAAATAGATTGACCTCTCCATACATGATGGTGCGTCCTGGCTTGATGATACGTGCCACTGCCACCAAATCAGCCTCTGCCGCCGGGCGCAGAAATGACGAGGTCTGGCTTACTGTCGTTATGGCAACAAAGTCCCCCACACTGCCGGCGATGGCAAAGATCATGGCCGTGTCGGCAAGGGCCATGATGGCCTGGCCGCAAATGGTCCCGCCCTGGCGGTTCAGACGGGTGGAAAACGGCACCCGCAACACGGCACCATCCGCGTCTATACGCTCAATCGAAATGTCCATGTCCTGGATCCTGGGGCCAGCGCGTTTCCGGGCAATTGATAGTTCACTCACGCCTTGCGCCTTTCAAATTTGGTCGCTGTATCATTTTTTATCAGCGGGTCATTTTTTTGACAAAGACGACAACAAACAATGCCAGGACGAATGCGCCCAGAAAAGCCTCGGACGCGGCAATCAGGCGGGTAATACCGATAGGAGACATGTCGCCATAGCCAAGAGTGGTGAACGTCACGACGCTGAAATACAAAACATTCAGAAAACTCATGCTGTTTTCTGCCAGACCCGTTGCCGGGTCGAATATTACTATTCCGGCGTGGTCCGTGATGCCGAATGCAAAATACAACAAGGCGCAGCTAAGGATCACGGAGATCGATACCAGCACCACCCGAAAGGGCCGCTCGCCATAGCCGCAAAACAAATCAACGGTTTTGGAGAACAACCGGCTTAGACTCAATGCGCGCATTTGATAACGCCGCATCGTCATCTCAAGGACGAAGAATGCGCCCGCTGTTTCAAAATGACCGGTGCTTTCCGATTGTTTGCGCAGATTTCGATAAATCTCCTCCGCCTCCGTGCAGCTCGATATTTCAGCGGCCCGTTCGCCCGCCGCACGTGCCGCATCCGCCTCGTGGTGTTGCCTGATTTTTTGTCCCCAATCCGCGTGCTCGGTCTTGGCATTGCCGAGAACCACGCCCAGCAAGTTGGCCCCGCGCAGAATTGAATGGTTCAGGTTCGCTTCCTCCAAATGGGCCTTCATTAATGAAGCGTCGGTCAAATTGGCCTGAAACAGATGAGCGCCACGCAAATCGGCCCGATACAGGTCCGCTTTCGACAAATCGTAGCCTTCTTTGCTGCCCCCGCGATTTAGATTGATGTCACGCAAATCCGCACGCGCCAGCCGAAACCCAGACAACGATGCCCCCGATCGCGCGACGTCCTCTAAATCCTGGCGTATGTTCGGCCCGCTTTTGTCGCAATCCGGATCGTGCCAGAAGCATAAGCCCGACGGCATTTCAGGTAGTTTGCAGCCCAAATATGCGCAATTTCCCAGTCCGTTTCCCAGTCCGTTTCCCAGTCCGTCTTCATCTAAATCCATACCGCCTCCCCCAAAAGTATAGGTGAATGCCCCCATAGTTGGCTACATGCCCAGGCGCGGTTCAACCGTAAACAATCTGCATTGCCCGATACAACTGATTGTTAAGGTTATCTCACTATAACTTTAGCAGAATAATTTCTAAGAGGATTGGGGCGGATCCTACGAAAGGCGAAAGAAAGCATGACGACAGTCAACGCCAGATTGATGCGACGCCGGGGCAACCTTTTGCAAATGTTGCCCTCGGCTGTGCTTGTAATTTTTGGCTCTTCTGTCGGTTCCGTTACCTCGGCACAGGCAATGTCGGTTTCGATGTCGGCATCATTCCAGTCTTTAGCGCCGGTCCTAGTCGGTGCCGCTGGTTTCATTGTGCTGCTTGTTGCGGCCATGGTCTGGGGGCGGTGTCGCGCCGTCATGCGGTTGAATACACGCCTGCAACAAAGCCTTGCCGAACAGAGCCAGGTGGAACAGGACTTGTCCCGCGCCAAGGCTCAGTTGGAAGATGCTATCGAATCTATCTCAGAAGGATTCGTACTTTATGATGCGGATGAGCGGCTGGTAATTTGCAATCAAATCTATCGCGACATGCATCCCATAGCGGCCCCGTTGATGGTGTCGGGGACAAAGTTTAAGGACATCATATCCAAGGCAGTGGAAGACGGCCAGCACCCGGCTGCGTTGGGAAGATTGGACGATTGGGTCGCCGACAGGTTGGCGCACTTTCGTAATCCTGGTGAGCCTCGCGAATATGAATTTGCTGACGGCCGATGGCTGCAATATTCAGAGCGGCGAACCCGGGATGGCGGTACCGTTGGCATTCGGGCCGATATTACCCGGCTAAAGCAAACGGAAGAAGCACTGTTGCGGAGCGAACGACGGTTCCGGGATTTTGCTACCTCTGCCTCCGATTGGTTTTGGGAAATGGATGAAAACCTGCGGTTCTCATATTTTTCCAGCCGCTTCACCGAAATCACGGGCGTTCTGCAAATGCAATTGTTGGGGAAAACCAGAAAGGAAACGGGCATTCCGGATGTCGATGAAGATGCCTGGCAGCAGCACCTTGATGATCTTGATGCCCATCGCCCCTTTCGTAACTTCATACACCCGCGGGCCAGTGAAACGGGGGAGACGTTGTGGCTGTCGATCAGCGGTACACCGGTGTTTGACGACGATGGTCGGTTCATGGGCTATCGCGGCACCGGCTCCGATATCACGCAACAGGAACGTACAAAAGCGTTGTTGCGGGAGAGCGAGCAACGCCTTATGGCCATGATGGATCATGTCCCCGCGGCGCTGTTCCTGAAAGACCGGGAGGCTCGTTATCTACTGATCAATCGGCAATTCCGTGACTGGTTCGGTGTTGATCCCGACGCTGTTGCGGGCAAGGATGTTTATGATTTATTTCCCGCAAAACGGGCTGATCGATATGCCGTGGGAGATCGGAAAATCCTTGAAAATTGGGAAGTCACCAGTGACGAAGTGGTTATTCCGGATCCGGCGGGTAACGAAAGGGTCTATACCTTGACCAAGTTCCCCATTTTTGATGGCGGTGAGCCGGCGGGCTTTGGCGGCGTCATGAATGATATTACCGAGCGTACTCAAGCGGATCTAGCCCTGCGGCAAAGCGAAAACAGGGCTGATATGGCGAACCGCGCCAAGTCGGAGTTTCTGGCGAATATGAGCCACGAACTACGCACGCCCTTGAACGCCATTATCGGTTTCGCTGAAATTATCAAAAGCGATATATTTGGCAAGGATGGGGGAAGCCGAAACCAGGAATACGCCAATGACATTTATCAATCTGGCCTACACCTGCTTGATCTTATTAACGACATTCTCGATATTTCAAAAATCGAACACGGCTCTGATGCTCCCGATAATACCGATATAAATATTCCGCACCTGATTGATTCAGTCCTGGTTCTGGTCAAGGAACGGGCCCATGGTGCCAATGTCCATCTTGAAACCAATTTCGACGGCGGCTCTGATATGCTGCACGCGGATGAACGTAAGTTGAAGCAAATCCTGATCAATCTGATGTCCAACAGCGTCAAGTTCACCCATGCAGGCGGTCAGGTTAGCCTTTATGTCCGCAGTGATCGGGAACACGGGTTTGTATTCGAGATCACCGACACCGGGATTGGTATTGCGCCGGAAGATATTGATAAGGCGCTACAACCCTTTGGGCAGATTGATAGTGATCTGAACCGAAAATATGCCGGCACCGGCCTCGGCTTACCGCTGGCGAAAGAATTGGCGGAAATTCATGGCGGAACTATGGAATTACATAGCGAATTGGATGTGGGCACCACGGTCATCGTACGTTTCCCGCTGGAACGTACAATAAGTAAAATTCACTTGGACGATGTCGCAGCAAACACTGTTAATAACATGAATTAAAGGCTCATTCCGCCATCGGAATGAATTGTTTGCCCGGTGATGTAGCCTGCCACAGGGGAAAGCAGGAATTCGATGAGGGCGGCCATTTCGTCTGGTTGACCAAGGCGGCCCAGGGGGATGCGTTCTGCGGCCCGACGCCGGCCTTCCTCATCCAAAGCTGCGTGGGCCCCGGCCTGCTTTTCTACATAACCCGGCGCAACACAATTTACAGTGACACCAAAAGGGGCCAGGTCCACCGCCAAGGCACGAGCCAGGGCTTCCAAGCCTGCTTTGGCCGCAGCACTTGCCGGCATGGACACGCCGCCCAATTGAAACCGGTGGGCGACAAACGAGGATACGGCCACCACCCGGCCGGCAGGGGCCGCTTGCAACAAGGGCATCGCAGCCCGGCAGAGCCGATGGAATGCACCCGGCATGGCGGCGAGGCTGTAATCCAGGGTTTCATCGGCCAGTGTCGCCAACGGCGTCTTATCGGCAAAACCGGCATTGGCGACCAGGGCATCCAGGCCACCGGCCTTTGAAACGGCTGCGATCATCTCATCGGCGACCTGAACATCTGCCAAATCGCCCAAAAGAACATGGGCCTGACCGCCTTTAGCGATCACCGCCTGTGCGACCTCGTCAACGTCGGATTGTCTTGCGCGGGTATGAACAAACAAAGTCGTCCCAGGCCCGGCCAGGCGGTGACACAGGGCAGCACCAATGCCGCTGGCAGCGCCCGTGATCAGAACCGTGCGCGGCGGCCTCTCATCACCGTTGTTCAAAGCGTTATCCCCTGCATCATTGATTCAGCCTCTATCCGAAGACATATATTTAGATTACAATAGAATATAATGCATAGTTCCGACAGGGTATTGAGGGCGTCAGTATTTGTTGAGGTAGTAGCATGACGGTTTCAATACAGGATAGGGCACCGGATATTTCACCGGATAATCCGCTGCCTCAGAGCATGAGTTCCGCCGCCATTTGGGGCCGGCGGGTCATGTTGGCGGTGCTTTCCCTGGTTGTTGCCATCCCCGTAGTCAATATGCGCCGGCTCTTGACCGAGGGCATACCGAATGGTTTGGAAAATGGTGATATCAATATTGCCTACGTCATCGGCATGTTCTTTTCGGTTCTGCTGATCCTGGTCTGGTACTTCGCCTATGTGGGCAAGGGTAAGGCGCGGGTGATGTTGGGTGCGGTGTATCTGATAACGACCTCGCTTACGGTGGTGCTGCCCATCGCGTTATTGTTCATGGGAACAGAGCTGCCACCGTCCTGGCCCATAAGCATCTCATTGGCGGCGATCTACGGCCTGGCGGGGTGGGTCCTTTTGGTCTCTCCGAATATTAAAGCCTTTCAGCAATATCAGCGGCAGCTAAGGGCTGCGCCGGCGTAGCGCTATTGGAATAGAAGACGAACCAGTTCTAGTGACCTGGTTCGGAAATACGTCATGTTTAGGATCGGTTATCCGGGCCTCCGGGTAGGAGGCATGCCGCCGGCGATGCGGCACATCGTCAAGGGATGCCGACGCCATCCGGAGGTCCGGAGAACCGACCAAATCGGCGGTCTAAGAGGCCCCTCGGACGTCGTTGTGCGGCCCTCATGATGCAACACATCACGACGGGCCACACGCCTAGCCGAGGGGCCTCTTAGACCGTCCTAAATACGGCGTATCTCTGAACCAGGTCACTAGGACCATTC
>JABJKS010000117.1 GCA_018660265.1 Rhodospirillaceae bacterium
CTGGTCGAAAACTACTTCGCCAAGATCAAGGAATTCCGGGGCATTGCCACCAGATACGACAAGACAGATACAAGCTATGCCGCTAACCTAAACCTCGTCGCAGCGATCATCGCCGCAAGATAAATGTCCACGGGCCCTAGACAAATTCGCGCTGCAGCGGTATGCCCCGCCTTCCCCTATAGAAAATCGGCGCAGATCAACGGTAGATCGGTGCAAGCGGAGCAGCAAATGGGTTTCAAATGCGGCATAGTCGGCCTGCCGAACGTGGGCAAATCGACGCTTTTCAATGCCTTGACCAAAACAGCGGCGGCAGCAGCGGAAAATTATCCCTTTTGCACCATTGAACCCAATGTGGGCCAGGTCCCTGTGCCCGATCCGCGCCTGCAATTAATTGCCGATATCGCCGAGCCCAAAAAGATCGTGCCGACCCTTTTGGCCTTCGTTGATATTGCCGGCTTGGTACGCGGTGCCTCCAAGGGCGAGGGCCTGGGCAACCAATTCCTGGGCAACATCCGCGAAGTCGACGCCATATTGCATGTGCTGCGTTGTTTCGAGGATGACAACGTCACCCACGTCGACGGTCGCATCGACCCCATCGGGGATGCCGAAACCGTCGATACTGAATTGATGCTGTCGGATCTGGAAAGTCTGGAAAAACGCACCCAGGCCGCCATTAAGCGGGAGCGGGGCGGCGACAAAGAAGCCAAGATGCAGCTGGATTTGATAGGTCGGATCATCGAAGCCCTGCAGGACGGTCGCCCGGCCCGTGATGTGGAAATTTCCAAGGACGAGGCCAAGACATTCCGGCAACTGCAACTCCTCACCTCCAAGCCGGTTCTTTATGTCTGCAATGTGGATGAGGCATCTGCGGGTACCGACAACGAATATAGCCGCTTGGTTGAGGAAATGGCGCAGAGGCAAAGTGCCGCCGTCGTCGTGATCTCTGCTTCGATCGAGGCGGAACTGGCACAGCTGGATGATGACGAGGAAGTCAGGGCCTTTCTCGAAGACCTGGGCCTTTCGGAACCTGGCCTGGATCGGGTTATCCGCGCCGGGTACGATCTGTTGGGGCTGTTGACCTATTTCACCGCCGGTCCGCAGGAAGTCCGCGCCTGGACAATTACCGACGGCACCCTGGCACCTGGTGCCGCCGGTGTCATCCATGGTGATTTCGAACGTGGCTTTATCCGCGCCGAGACCATCGCCTATGAAGACTTCCTATCGTGCAAGGGCGAACAAGGGGCCAAGGATGCCGGTCGCATGCGGTCCGAAGGCCGGGATTATCGGGTTCAGGACGCCGACATTCTGCTGTTCCGCTTCAACGTTTAGCCGTTTTCGACAGTTTTTGAATACTCAATTACGACCGCGACGGCGGCCCGGCGCTACTGCGCCGCCCCGCGGAGTGGCGCGCTTTAGCGCGCAAGCGTGAGCGATAAAACTCAGGCGTAGGAAATGGAGATCGTTTCGGCGACCATGACGGGGCGGTCGCTGCCTTCCATCTCCATGGCCACATCGGCGATGATGCGTATGCCATCACCTTTGACATCTTCCGCAGCCTTCAACGTGGACCGCATGCGAACCCGGCTGCCAGCGGGCACCATGCCCGTGAACCGGACTTTGTTGGAGCCATAGTTGACGCCACGACTTGTCTTTTTGATCTCCATAAGCTGTGCCGACAGGCGCGGCAGCAATGACAGTGTCAAATAGCCATGGGCAATGGTGGTGCCGATGGGCAGCTCGCGCTTGGCCCGCTCTACATCAACATGGATCCATTGATGATCGCCGGTGGCCTCGGCGAATTTATCGATCATCTCCTGATCAATGGTGACCCATTCACTGACGCCCATTTCCTGACCCACGTGCTGCTTCAGGTCTTTTGGTGTTTCAACGGTAAGCATGGCGTTTCCTCTTCTATTTCGTAATGCTTTGTTCTTTTTACCGCATCAATCACAGCAGGGAAAGCTGGCCATCCCGTTCCAAGGGCGGGCGGAACTGGCTGTTGTCCAGCAATTGCTCCTCCCGTCCCTGGTTTAGGCCCAGGCGGCGGCAGGCCAGATCGAAGCGCTGTGCGATCAACGTTGCATAAGGCCCTGTGCCAACCATGCGCTGGTGAAACTGGCTGTCATAGTCCTTACCGCCGCGCGCCTCGCGAATATGGCGCATAATACGCTCGGCCCGGTCGGGGTAATGTTCCCCCAGCCATTCCCGCCACAACGCCTTAATCTCCAACGGCAGGCGGAGGAGGATATAGCCCGCACCTTGGGTGCCGACGGCAGCGGCCCGGCCCAAAATCGCCTCCATCTCCATATCCGTCAGGGCCGGGATGACAGGGGCGACCATAACGGTGGTGGGAATACCCGCCTTGACTAAACTGGCAAGCGCGCCGAGACGCCGTTCCGGCGTTGCCGCCCGCGGCTCCATCCGCCGGGCCAGCTGCCGGTCCAACGTGGTCACGGACAGGGACACCTTAACCAGGCCACGGGCGGCCATTGGGCCCAGAATATCAATATCCCGGCAGACCAGATTGGATTTCGTAACGATGGAGACGGGATGATTGAAGCTGTCCAGCACCTTCAACAGCTCCCGCGTGACGGACAATTGCCGCTCCACCGGTTGATAGGGATCCGTATTGGTACCCAGCGCCATCGTCCGGCATTTATAACCACTGCGCTGCAACTCCCGCGCCAGGACCGTGGGCGCATCAGGCTTAAACGACAGCTTGCTTTCAAAATCCAGGCCCGGCGACAGGCCCAGCCAGGCATGGGTCGGGCGGGCAAAACAATAGATGCAACCATGTTCGCAGCCACGATAGGGATTGATGGCCCGGTCAAAGCCAAGATCGGGGGATTGGTTAAAGCTGATGACTTTGCGGCTGCTATCCTTGGTCAACGATGTGCGCAGGCTGGGCGGTGCGTCGTCCAGGTTGCCCCAGCCATCATCGCACCATTCCCGTTCCTGGGCCTCGTAGCGCCCGGATTGGTTAGAGGCCGCCCCCCGGCCACGCCGGCCGGTGGGGTGCATGCGTTTTGTCGTGCTGTCATCTGTCAGATCCATGATTTTTGGACTCTACGACTCCGCAAAAATAAATCAAGAACAAATCAAGAACATTATTTGACGGACAAAAATAGGTTATGATGATGTCATGATTTCAATTGTCATCCCCACCCTGAACGCCGCCGCCACACTGCCCGCAACTATTACCGCCCTGCAGGCGGGGCGGGATAGCGGCCTGGTCGGCGAAATATTGGTAATCGATGGCGGTTCCACTGACCGAACGATGGCAGTTGCAGAAGCCGTGGGGGCAAAAGTGCTGCACAGCGCACCGGGACGCGGCGGGCAATTGCAGCGCGGCGCAGTGGCAGCCAAAGGCGAGTGGTTCCTGTTCCTGCATGGCGACACAATTTTGGCCAAAGACTGGCTGTTCGCCGTAGAAAATTTCATTTCGGATGAAGGCAACCGCAACCGCGCCGCAGCCTTTCGCTTTGCCCTGGATGACCCTGATCCCAAGGCCCGCCGTCTGGAAAAGATCGTCGCCTGGCGCTGCACCACCTTTGGTCTGCCCTATGGCGACCAGGGCCTGTTGATATCCCGGCCATTTTACGGCCGGGTCGGGGGCTATCGGGATCTGCCGTTGATGGAGGATGTTGATCTGGTGCGTCGCATAGGACGGCGTCGGCTAGCTATATTGGCGGTTGCGGCAACGACGTCCGCCAAGCGCTATCGACAGGGGGGCTATGGCCTGCGCCCGGCCCGCAATCTGCTGTGTTTAAGCCTGTATTTCCTTCGCGTACCGCCTAAATATCTGGTCAAACTGTACAAATGAAACCTATGGCAAACGAAAAGGGCACACTGATCCTGTTCGTCAAAGCGCCGCGCCTGGGCGCGGTGAAGACCCGCCTGGGCAAGACCATTGGCCCCTTGGCCGCCTGGCGTTTCTATAACAGGATGCTATCAAGGCTATGGCGACGCCTTGGCGATGATCCCCGCTGGCGCACCGTGGCCGCCGTCAGCCCCGACAAGGATTTCGCCCGCTGGCCACAAAATCTGCTGCGACAGCCCCAGGGCCGGGGCGATCTGGGCCGGCGCATGGCCCGCGCCATGCAGTGCCATGACGGACCTGTGGTGCTGGTCGGCGGCGATATTCCCGATCTGGGCCCGGCGCATGTGGCCCAAGCCATGCAAGCCCTCAAATGCGCCGACGCCGTATTCGGGCCGGCGGCGGACGGCGGCTTTTGGCTGGTCGGCTTGCGCCGTGGCCAATGGGCCGGTCGGCTGTTCAAAAATGCCCGCTGGTCCAGCGCCCATGCCCTGGCCGATTGCGTGTCCAACTTGCCAGGCACGGCGCGGGTCGTCATGTTGGAGACCCTGTCGGATGTAGATACAGCGGCGGATTTTGAGGCTTATCGAGACCGCCCACCTAAGAAAGATTACGAGAGAGACCATGAGTGACACTGAAGACCTACCTTACGAGGGACTGCGGGTCCTGGATATCTCCCAAGGGGTTGCCGGGCCCCATTGCGGCATGCTTTTGGCACGCCACGGCGCGGACGTTGTAAAGCTGGAACCCCTGGCGGGTGATTGGGGCCGCGAGATTGGCAAAACCTATGGCGACAATTCCGCCTACGGCATGGCCTTCAACCGGGGCAAGCGCAGCCTGGCCCTGGATCTGAAGCACCCGGACGGCAAGGCCATCGCCCTTCGTTTGGCGCATGCGGCCGATGTGGTGATCGAGAACAACCGCCCCGGCGTCACGGCCCGCCTGGGCCTGGACTATGCCACGGTGGCCCGTAAAAACGCCGATGTGATCTATCTGTCCATCACCGGCTTTGGCCAGACCGGGCCAAATGCAAACTTTCCCGCCACGGATGCCGTGATGCAGGCCTTTTCCGGCCTGATGTCCGTCAACAAGGATGCCGATGGTTTGCCCCAGCGTATCAATCTGCTGGCCATAGATGTGGTCACCGGCCTATACGGTTTTCAGGCCGTCGCACCCGCCCTTTATCGGCGCGCCATGCAGAGGGGCACTGGGGCGGGCGGGACACATATCAAGACCTCCCTGATGGAAGCCATTGGTGCCTTCCAATCCGCCAAGATGATCGAGTACGCGCTTGAGAAAGGCGAGACCGCACCCCTGGGTGTGCCTGTTGGCATGTTCGCGGCCAAGGATGGCTACCTCAACATCAACGCCCGGCGGGACAATCATTTTGCCAGCCTGTGTCATGTTCTTGGCCTGCCGGAATTGGTGGACGACCCAAAATACCGCGACGTGCCCGCCCGCTTTGCCAACGCCGACGGGTTGATGCCCCTGTTACGGGCGGCGATCAAAACCAGGACATTGCAGGAACTATCCACAGCCCTGACGGCGGTTGATATGCTGTTTGCCAAGGTTCAGGACTATGGCGACTATTTCGCGTGCGAGCATGTCCGCGAAGTGGAAGCCGTGCGCTGGATCAACCAATCCGGCGTCGGCCAAATCCCCATGCCCATCATCCCCGGCGTCCGCCCCCCGCGTGAAGGCGACCCTCTGGTCCACGCCCCCCACCTTGGCGAACACAGCCGTGAGATTCTGTCAGAACTTGGCCACGCGGACGAAGACATCAACGCCCTGGCCTCGTCTGGTGCCATCGGGCTGTATGCGGGGGTATAGTCGAATAATACCTAATTGGCGTTATCTGGGTCAGCCCCCAGAAAAAATTCAAAATTTTTCGCTCACGCCCCCCATATGGGGGGTTGTCAACCCTTTTGGGCGTCGTTAAGATTTTGTTAGCTGAGGCGGCTACGCGTGAAGTCTGATTGTCTGGAATTGGGATAATGCGATACGGCAAACGTCTTCCTGGGGGAACCGTGGAGGCAACAAAGGGAAGACAATGATGATAAAAATGAGCGCTTTGGCTGCAATCGCTATTGCACTGGCCGCAGTTGGGGTTACGCCCGCTTCTGCCACGTTGATAAAATATACCTTCGAGGGAGAGGTTACTAACATTATTAGTGACGATACCGGTCAGGTTGGTACTGCGGGAATTACCGCGGGGACGACATTCTCTGGTCAGTTCCAATACGATACATCAGCTGTGCTAACAACACTTGTTGGAACATTAATCGCCGTATATCCGGGCATTAGCAATGATGTGACCTTTAATACCGGCGGTGCCGGGGTCGTGGTCCAGTCCAGCAGTTCCCGAGTTGTGATTGCTAATCAACATCCGTCCCTCAACGACCGGGCCGTATTTGCGGGTGACGGGCTAACCTCCGCAAATTTTACTTACGATGATTCATATGCTTTCTCCGTAGATCTACAAGATACAACACAAATGGTCTTTGATTCTCTTGATTTGCCGACAACGGCCCTCCTACTCTCCGACTTTGACCTGATAAGCTTTAACATTAGGGGACTAACCATTGCAGGTGGGGAAGACAATTTTACGGGCACAATAACTGCCCTGACCGCCGATATCCCCGCAGTCCCGGTTCCCGCCGCTCTACCGCTCTTCCTATCAGGGTTACTTGGCCTAGGCGTGATGGCGCGGTGCCGGAAACAAAAAGCGGCGTAGCGTTTTATATCTGAATTTCGGCGACACGGTGTAATCGGTCAAGGTAATTTGACCACCCCCTGGCTCTCCCATACATTGATTGTGGCTTTCGGAATTGCCCGAGGGACCGGCACAGGTAGAGAGTTTCATGCAGGACGCCGATATTCAAAGCTATGACTACATTGTCGTCGGGGCGGGTTCGGCGGGCGCTGTTGTGGCCAACCGTCTATCGGCGGACCCGAAAAATTCCGTGCTTGTCCTCGAAGCCGGCCCGGCCTCCAACCCCTGGTCCGCCTTCCCCATTGGCTATGCCAAACTGATTGAGAACCCCGCTGCCAACTGGTGCTATACGTCCGAGCCGGAGGCTTCCACCAACGGACGCAGGATTGCGGTGCCCCGCGGGCGCCTGCTTGGCGGGTCCTCGGCCATCAACGGCCTGGTCTTTGTCCGTGGCCAGGCCCGGGATTACGATACCTGGGCGCAGCTGGGCAACACGGGGTGGAGTTATGGGGATGTGCTGCCGTTTTTTAAACGGCTGGAAAGCTATGACGGCGGCGAGGATGAATTTCGCGGCCGGGACGGCCCCCTGCGCGTCACCAACCCGGATGAGACCGGGCCCCTTTACGATGCCCTGATCGCGGCTGCCGGACAGGTTGGCATACCCCACAACCCCGATTACAACGGGGCCCGCCAGGAAGGCATCGCCATGAGCCAGGCGACCATCGCCAAGGGCCGGCGCATGAGCACGGCCCATTGCTATCTGGACCCGGTCCGCCGACGCCCGAACCTGCACATTGAAACCGATAGCTTAACGGGCTCCCTAGTGCTGGAGGGCAAACGCTGCACCGGCGTGCGCTATTCCGTGAAGGGCCAGGCGCGCGAGGCCCATGCCCGGGCAGAGGTGGTGATCAGCGCCGGTACCATCAATTCCCCGCAATTGCTGGAGCTGTCAGGCATCGGCCAGCCCGAACGTCTGCGGGATCTGGGGATTGAAGTGCGCCACGCCTTGCCAGGCGTCGGTGAAAACCTGCGCGACCATTACGCCCCCCGGACCCGCTGGGCCATCGACAAGCCGGGCGTTACCTATAATGATATGGGCAGCGGCCTGGGCCTGGTGAAACAGGCCATGCGCTATTTGTTTTTGCGCAAAGGCATGCTGGGCATCCCCGCCGCCCCCATCCGCGCCTTCATCCACAGCCGCGAGGGGCTGGAGGCACCCGATAGCCTGCTTGGTATTGTGCCCATGCTGTACGAACCGGGTTTTAAGATGTCCAAGACACCCGGCATAACCTGTTATGCCCATCCCATGCGCCCGGACAGCACCGGCCATATCCACATAACCTCGCCCCATCCCGGCACCCCGCCGGCCATCAACTTCAATTTTCTGTCTTCGCCCATGGATGGTGAGATTACCGTGCGTGCGATCCGCATCGTGCGCGCCATGATGACCGCACCCGCCATGGCCGCCCTGCAGACGCGAGAGCTGGCCCCCGGCCCGGCCCAGGGCACAGACGAAGAAATTCTGGATTGGGTCAGGCAGACGGCGGAGACGACCTATCATCCCGTGGGAACCTGCAAAATGGGCAGCGACGCAAAGGCCGTGGTTGACCATCAACTGAAAGTGCACGGCGTGGAAGGCCTGCGGGTGGCCGATGCCTCAATCATGCCGACGTTAATTTCCGGCAATACCAACGCCCCCGCCATCATGATCGGTGAAAAAGCCGCTGACATGGTGTTGAATTAACGGGTGCTGAATTAGCGCACCTCGGCATTAGTACATTGAGCGCTTATGCAGGACCTGCCGCTTTGGCAGCGGCGAGGGAGCGGGCGCGCTTTTCCAACCACCAGGCGTCATTCGGTCGCCAGAAATGGTCGTAGGCTTCATCGCCCATAAGCGCCAGGCTGGACTGTAGCGGCCATTGCGGATTGAACAACGCTTCGCGCCCGATGGCGATCAGGTCCGCACGCCCGTCCTGCAGCACGCCTTCAGCAAATTCCGGCTCCATAATCAAACCGACGGTCATTGACTTTAGGTCCGTATTCCGCCGGATGCCCTCCGCGAAGGGAACCTGGAACCCTTGTTCTCTGGGCACGGTCACGGGCGTGGTGCGCTGTCCCAGACCGCGGGAGGAGCAATCGATGACATCGACGCCCAGGCGGCCCAGTTCCTGCGCCAGAATAATGCTATCTTCCATTGTCCAGCCGTCCGGTTCGTCGTCGATGCATGACAGGCGGTAAAAAAGTGGCTTATCATCGGGCCATTCGTCCCGCACAGCCGCCGCGATTTCAAGCGCCAGACGCATACGGCCTGCCAGATCACCGCCGTATCCGTCTGTGCGTTGATTGCTGATGGGCGACAGAAATGTGTGGATCAAATAGCCGTGCGCGCCATGAATATCCAGGACTTCAAATCCGGCCTGGCGACAACGCCTTGCTGCCGCACCGTGCGCCGTCACAATTTCCGCAATCTCCGCCTCCGTCAGTTCGCGTGGCGTCGGCCAACCGGGGTTGGCCGGCAGGGGCGAGGGCGCAACCGTTTGCCATGGTGCCTCTCCCCTGGCTTCACGATCCTGGTCCGACAGGGGCATATAGCCCTGCCAGGGCCGTTGCACGGAGGCCTTGCGCCCGGCATGTAAAATCTGCGCGCCCGGCACGGCACCCAAGGCACGGATATTATCTGCCAAGCGGGCCAGGGGCTCGACAAATTCGTCATGCCAAATGCCCAGGTCGCTGTAGGTCAAGCGGCCTTCGGGCGCAACGCACAGGGCTTCAGTGAATACCAATCCGGCCCCGCCCATGGCCATGCGGCCATAATGTACCGTGTGATAGTCAACCACTTTGCCGTCGGGACCGGCGGCATATTGCTGCATCGGCGAGATTGCGATGCGGTTTTTCAGGCTCACATTACGCAAGGTCAACGGCGTAAATAGCAGCGGCGCGGGTACTTGCGCTGTCATTTCAAAGGTAGCCTCCAAATGTACTTCGACAATTTCAAACTGATGCAGATGCCGTAAGGGCCTTTCTCTCACGCGGCATTAACCTAAATTGGCTAATCGCCGCGTCAACAGATCAAAAAAACCATCCGCGTCAACGTCGCCGATCACCATGGCATTTTTGTCTCGATCCGTGACGCCCCACCAATCCACCGCCGTGGCACCACGGGTCAGCGGCGAGGTGGTTTCGATTTCCACATTGCACATGCGGCCCTGAAACAAGTCAGGCTGCAACAGCCAGGCGATTGTCGTCGGGTCATGCAGGGGGCCGCCGTCCGTGCCGTATTTGTTCACGTCATAGCGTCTGTAAAACTCCAACATCTCAACCATGGCACGGGCGGCACGATTGTCGATGGCGCGAATGCGTTCAATGCGGGGCCGTGTGGTCAGCACTTTGTGGGTAACATCCAGGGGCATCATGACCATGGGCACGCCGGAGGCGAAAACCACGGCAGCGGCCTCCGGATCGGCATAGATGTTGAACTCCGCCGACGGCGTGACGTTGCCTTGGGCGAAGTAGCCGCCACCCATCAACACGATCTGTTGCATCCGCCCGGCAATTTCAGGCTGCTTTTGCAGGGCCAGGGCAATGTTGGTCAGCGGCCCGATGGGGCATAATGTGACGCTTTCAGCGGCCTCTGTCATTAATGTACGAACGATGAAATCGACCGCGTGGCCGTCATGCAAAGAAAACGAAGGCTCAAACAATTCCGGGCCATCCAGGCCGCTTCTGCCATGGACATGTTCCGCCGTGACCTGACGGCCGTGCAATGGGCCGTCGGCACCGGCAAAAACTTTAACGTCCCGGCGACCGGACATCTCGCAGATGATACGCGCATTGCGCTCGGTCAACGCCAGCGGCACATTGCCGGCCACCGCCGTGATGCCCAGCAGTTCTATTTCCGGGCTGCCCAGCGCCAGCATGATCGCGGCGGCATCGTCCTGGCCAGGATCCGTATCAATGATGATTTTCAACGACGCTTACCCCCGTTCGCTTACCCGCGTTCGCCTATAGGTGCTCCAACAAGCGGGGCATCAGCTCAGCAAAATTACAGGGGCGGAAACGGATATCCAGCTGATCCTTGAGGATATGATCCCAACCATCCCGACAGGCCCCCGGTGAGCCCGGCAAGGCAAATAGATAGGTCCCCCCTGCCACACCGGCGGTGGCGCGGGATTGAATGGTCGAGGTGCCGATGAACTTGAAACTGATCTGTCGGAAGACCTCGCCAAAGCCCGCGATCTCCTTCTCGTAGACGCCTGCAAAAGCCTCCGGCGTGACGTCCCGGCCCGTGACCCCGGTTCCCCCTGTGGAGATTACCGTTTCAACGCCTGCATCGGCGATCCAGGCCTTCAGCTGGGCGGTGATCGCGGGCACGTCGTCCTTGACGATGGCGCGGTCGGCCAGGTTATGGCCATATGCCGTCAATCGCTCTACCAGAATATCGCCGGATTTATCATCTTCCAGGGTGCGGCTGTCAGAGACCGTCAGGATGGCGATGTTGATGGGCTTAAAGTCGAGGTTTTCGTCAATTCCGGGCATTGCGCGCGACTGCTTTCGTTGCTTTGTCCAAATGGAAATAGATCGGCCAGTGACCGGACGCCACGGCATCCAGGGACGGGCTGTCTTGTGAGAAACGTTCACGATAGATCCAGAAATTCGTCAGCACCCGTTCCACAAACAGGCGGGTCTCCCGCCAGGGGATGCTTTCCACGAACATCAATGGATCGTCGCCAAACTTGGCTTTGCGCAGCCACTTGCTCAGATTACCAGGACCCGCATTGTAGGCAACTGCGAGGTGGAACAAATCACCTTTGACCAGACTGTCACCCAGCAGATAGCCGATGTATTTTTGCCCCAGCTCCAAATTGTATTCCGGATCATACAGCTTCGACTTATTGCTTCGGCGCAGGCTACGGTCGTTGGCCATATATGATGCGGTGCGCGGCATCAACTGCATCAGGCCGCGGGCACCAACGGGGCTTTTTGCCCGTGCGTTGAAACCGGATTCCTGACGCATAAATGCGAACATCAGGGCCCGGTCCATGGCAAAGCCTTTGGCTGGTCGCCACGACGGTGCGGGGAACAGGGCCCGGTCAAAGGGCCGGTCATCATCGCCACGCACCCCCTTGGCCATGCGCAACTGGGTGGCGGGCAGGTCCAGTTTATGGGCCAGGGCCAACAACGCCGGGCCGCTGAGATGATTGGCATCATAATAACTACGGCGCAATTCCCGCTCGGCCATATGGCGCTGTCCCATCTGGGCCAGGGCGATGGCACGGCGGGCACCGGGAATATTGTCCACCAGGGCCCGCCCATCCATAGTCAGTGGCGGGGCTGTCCATTGCAGATCCAGTTCCACACCCAATTGCCGGGCCGCGATCAAGCCATGAAAGGTACGCGGATAACCGGCTGCAATTTGCAGCATGGGATTGACCCGGTTCGGCTGCCGGTTCACCAAATAGGCCCGTGCGGCCCAAAAAGCACCCGCCGCCCGGTTCCAATCATCGGCGACCCCGGAACCTGCCAGGGCCGCAAAATGCCCGGCCGCCAGAACAGTCTTTTGCAAACGCCACGCTGACAGACCAGCGATCCAATCTGCGGTCGATACGCGTTTGCGGGATCTTTCCGCCGCCGGGCTGGCCAGGGCCAGGGCTTTTGCTGCATTGCCGCGATAAAACCATCCCGCCGCGACCCGGGTCAGCAAGGCATCCCGTTCCACGGTATCGAGTAATTTTCGAACATCCCTGCGGGCCAGGTATGTCTCAGACGCAGTGAGAATTTCATGCCGGACGTTGCGGCGAATTTTAGCGGAAATATTTCTGACCTGACGGCGCTGCGCCGCGGTTCGCTTTCGCGGCGACCGGTAGGCCGGATCCGGTGCCAATTCCGCATAGCCCCGCGCCGTCGCCGGGCCGATGGGACGCTGTGGCAGCCGATAGTTTTTCGGTCGTCGCCGCATAGCCAATTTGTAAATCGCCGAAGCACCAGGGTGATCGGCATATTTCGCCAGCCAGCCCTTCAGTTCCCGATAGCGGGAGCGGTATTTCCTTGGGTGCATATATCGTTGATACAGCACATGACCCAGCAACAGATCATCATCAAGCTGGCGGATCAGGCGATCCGCAGCCTTCCATTTGCCAACCTTTTGCAGGGTGAAAATGCGCTGATAGCGGCGAACATCCTCCGCGCCCAGCATTTGCGGCAAACCAAGGTCTTTGGATGAAACCGGCGCAGCGGGGGGGGTAATTGTTTGGTTGGCCAAACTTGTCGTCGGGGCGGCAACGGATAGCATCAGGGCAACGGCTGCAATCCACCCCAAGGCATGATCGCGCCAAAACGAACGCGCCCCGATAGGCCCGTTCCCGGGCCGCATTGTATGTTTCAAATCTTCCGGCATAGGTTATCTAAATACCCCATTGGAAAGAGTCCGGCAACACAGCCGTTCCATGCAAAACACCATATTTAGTAGTTATGATAATTTTAAACGCTAAATATGGCCGTCAAGATATATCTTGTAGCCTGGCCTTGATGGCCAGAAGGTCGATCCAGGCCTGCCGTTTCAAAGCCGGCTGTCGTAAAAGATAGGCCGGGTGGAATATTGGCATGGCTGGAATGGCGCTGCCGCCGTCCACCATATAGTCGAACCATCGCCCCCGCATACGGGTGATGCCGTCGTTACGATCCAACAATGTGGTAGCCGCTGTGCCGCCGACAAAAACCAGCAGATCGGGCGCGACCAGTTCAATATGCCGGCGGATAAACGGCAGGCACATTGTGGTTTCTTCCGCCGTCGGCTTACGATTACCCGGCGGCCGCCAGGCCAGCATGTTGGTGATATAGACATTGTCCCGGTCCAGCCCGATGGAGGCCAGCATGCGGTCCAGTAATTGGCCGGACACGCCCACAAAGGGCTGACCCTGGCGGTCTTCGTCCGCGCCGGGAGCTTCCCCAACCAACATCAACTTGGCCGCAGCGTTGCCGGCACCAAATACGGTATTGGTCGCGGTCCTGCGCAATGGGCACAGATCAAACCCTGCCATGACGTCTTGCAAGGCAGCCAGATCGGCAGCACCGGCAGCCAGGGCCCTGGCAGAGGTCTCCGCCTCCGTCTGTGCCACTTTCCGTGGCGCGGCAGCTTTCGACGATGATGCCGATGTCTGTCGGCGCGGCGCTTGTGGTGCCGGTGCTTGTGTGACCGCCGCCTGCGTGGCCTTGCTTTCCGTATAGCGATCAACGGGCATGGTGCCAATAACCTCGTCCACGCCGGCATCGACATAGAAGTTCAGCGCGGCAAGACAATTAGCTGTATGTTCCATAGAGGCAAGTTTAACACAGCTTCGCGAATGCCACCATTGACCCGACACGGTATTCGGCGGCATAACGGACGACAAATATAGGTTAGTTCGGTTATAGGAAAAGGTGCCATGGAGCTTGAATCTGAACGTGAATCGATGGAAGTGGATGTGCTGATTGTTGGCGCCGGACCGGCGGGACTATCAGCAGCCATCCGTTTGATGCAGATGGCAGAGGCGGCGGGCACCGAACTATCGGTTTGCGTCCTGGAAAAAGGTTCAGAAGTTGGTGCGCATATCCTCTCTGGTGCGGTCATGGAACCGCGCGGCATGGATGAGCTGTTTCCAGATTGGGCCGAGCGCGGCGCGCCCCTGAACGTTCCCGTGACCAAAGAAAAGCTGATGTTTCTGACTGCGGTTAATTCTATTCCACTACCGAATTTCATGCTGCCCAAGGCAACCCATAACCACGGCAACTACATCATTTCACTAGGCAACGTCGCCCGCTGGATGGCAGAGCAGGCAGAGGCCATGGGCGTGGAGATTTTCCCGGGCTTTGCCGCATCCGAGTTACTGTTTCACGATGATGGCCGGGTCAAGGGCGTGGTTACCGGGATCATGGGCATCAACGCCGAGGGCGAACAGAAACCCGCGTTTGAGCCAGGCATGGAACTGCATGCGAAATACACGCTGATGGGCGAAGGCTGTCGGGGTTCGCTGTCCCAGCAACTGCTGGAGCGTTTCGATCTGGCCAAGGATTGCCAACCGCAAACCTATGGCATCGGGCTCAAGGAACTGTGGGAAGTACCTGACGAGGTCCACCAGGAAGGCCTTGTGGTACACACCGCCGGCTGGCCCATGGACAATGCCACTTATGGCGGCTCGTTCCTCTATCATCTGGACAACAATCAGGTCGCCGTCGGCTTTGTCATCGCCTTGGACTATCAAAACCCCTATCTGTCGCCGTTCGATGAATTTCAGCGCTACAAGACCCACCCGGACATCGCCTGTCACCTGGAGGGGGGCAAGCGAATTTCCTATGGTGCCCGGGCCATCAACGAAGGCGGCCTGCAATCCATACCCAATCTGATTTTCCCCGGCGGTGCCCTGATGGGCTGCAGCGCGGGTTTTGTCAATGTGCCCAAGATCAAAGGCAGCCACAATGCCATCAAGACCGGCATGCTGGCAGCCGAGGCGGCATTCGCGGCAATCCAGGCAGCTAATGAGGCCGGCCAGGAAATGCCCGCCGCTTTGTTGGAGGACTATCCCGTATCCGTGCGGGAATCCTGGGTCTGGAAGGAAATGACCGCGGCCCGGAACTTCCGCCCTGCCTTTGCCAAATGGGGACTGATCGGCGGCACTTTATACAATGGTTTTGATCAATTCCTGGGCGGCAATGTAGGCTGGACTTTGTCTCACCCGCATGCGGATTACGAGGGCCTGAAGCCGAAAGATCAGTGCAAGGAAATTGATTACCCAAAACCTGACGGCGTATTCAGCTTCGACAAACCTTCATCGGTCTTCATATCCAACACAAACCACGAAGAAGATCAGCCGGTTCATTTGAAACTGACTGACCCGAACGTGCCCGTCGATCATAACCTGGCTCTCTATGATGCGCCTGAACAACGCTATTGCCCGGCCGGGGTCTACGAAATTTTGACCGATGATGATGGCAGCAATCCACGACTGCAAATCAATGGGCAGAATTGCCTTCATTGCAAAACCTGTGACATCAAAGATCCGACGCAGAATATTACCTGGACAGTACCGGAGGGAACGGGTGGCCCGAATTATCCCAATATGTAACTTGTTTTCCCGCACCACCTCTCACACCAAAACGTTCGGGGCGGTACTGACGGCAGCGGCGTTGGCGGTCTCGCTTTTATCGGGCTGTGCCAATTCCGCCATGGAACCTGGTGTGACCGACAATTCGGCGGCGGCTATGGCAACGCCGGATCCCTCTCCCCTTGGCCACTTCCTGTCGGGGCGGGTGGCCCGCGATAAGAAAGATTCCCGTCGCGCCGCGACCTATTACGACGTCGCCCTGGCCGCCGATCCTGACAATCAATCCCTTTTGCACCAGACCATGGTGTTGATGTTGATGGAAGGGCGCATGGCCCGCGCCATCGAGTTGGCGGAACGCCGGATCGGTCGCCAAAAGGACGCCGCCTTCGCACGTTTGATTTTGTCGGCACAGGCAATTCATTTGGGCGATTTAGCCTCGGCACGGACGCATTTGCTGGCCTCCAACCGGGAAAGTTATATGTCTCTGTTGCAGCCCATGATCATGGCTTGGGTTGAGGCCGGCAACAACGAATATGAAGCGGCGATGGAAACTCTGGAAGGCTTGAAAAAGCGCAAGGCCTTTGCCCCCTTTCGCACCTATCATATGGCTTTGATCAGCGATTTTGCCAGCCATGACGAGGCCGCTGCAGCGGCCTATGAGGCGGCGCTGAAAAATGACGCCCGCCGGGTTACCAGGGTCACCTTGAATTACGGCGGTTTTTTAGCGCGCCGTGGTGACCGGGAACAGGCATTGGCGCTGTATGATAAATTCCTCAAGCGCCTTCCCAGCAACCCGGTGATCGGCTGGGCCAAAGAGCAATTACAGGCCGGCGAAGATCTATTGCCGCCCATGGCCAGCGTCGCGGACGGTGTGGCCGAGGCTTTGCTGTCAACGGGCTTTGCCATCGCCAATGCGCGGAACGGCAACCAGGCCCGCATCTACGCCAATCTGGCACTGTATTTGCGTCCTGGTCTCGACTCCGCCCTCATGCTACGCGCCGAAATTCTGGAAAATGTAAATCGGTTTGAGGACGCCATCGCCGTTTATAAACGTATTCCAGACGGCTCCCCCTTCCATTGGAATGCGCGCATCCGTACGGCGGCGAATATGAATAGCCTGAACAGGATTGATGAGACCGTCAGCCTGTTGCAAAGCATGGCGAAAGAACGGCCCAAAGACACCTCAGCCCTGATAACGACGGCGCGAATTCTGCGTTTCGAAGAACGCTTCGAAGAAGCCATTGCTGCATATGACGAAGTTATTAAACGCATCGGTACGTTAAGTGCTCGCCACTGGACCTTGCTGTATGAGCGCGGCATAGCGTTGGAGCGATCAAAACAATGGGGCAGGGCCGAGGCTGATTTTCTAAAGGCTTTGTCGTTTCGTCCCGAAGAGGCCAGCGTGCTGAATTATCTGGGCTATTCCTGGATCGATCAGGGTATCAATCTTGTCCGGGCTCGTGAAATGATCGAAAAGGCGGTTTCGAAACGGCCCAACGACGGCTATGTGGTGGATAGTCTGGGTTGGGTGTTTTATCGATTAGGCCGGTATGAGGAAGCGGTCAAGCATCTGGAACGTGCCGTTGAATTGCGGCCGCAGGACCCCATCATTAATGATCATCTGGGCGATGCTTATTGGCGGGCCGGGCGAAAACTGGAAGCGGGCTTTCAATGGAACCATGCAATCGACCTTGGCGCGGAGAAGAAAAGCATACCCGCCATTCAAGAGAAACAAGCGAATGGGCTTGGTCCGGCCAAACCCTTAGGACAGCAATAGGATCAGAAGCCTGGCCAACCGTTGGCTTAAAAAACGCAAAAGGTGACTGAGTAGAAGGCAGTCGAGGCAAGGACCGGTTCATTAGCTGGAGCGGAAAATATCAAAGCGAATAATCCTGAACAGTGGCTGGCGCGGGCCAAGCTCAATCTTTATCTGCACGTAACCGGCAGGCAGGCCGATGGCTATCATTGCCTGGATAGTCTGGTCGTCTTTGCTGACATCGGTGACAAGATCACGGTCACGGCGAGCGATAATCTGGCCCTGGATATAACCGGGCCTTTTGCCCGACATCTACCCGCAGACGAAAGCAATTTAGCCTGGCAGGCGGCAGCGGCATTGGCGCGGGCGGCCGGACGCCCACCCCAGGCGCGGATCACGCTGCATAAATCATTGCCCATCGCGGCGGGGATTGGTGGCGGCTCTGCCGATGCCGCGGCGACTTTGTTGGCGTTGCGAGCCTTGTGGAAGTTGCCTATCGATGACGACGCGCTGGCGACCCTGGCCGCACCCCTTGGCGCAGACATCCCTGTATGCCTGCGTACAGTTCCCAGTATCATTACCGGCATCGGCCATGATGTGGGGGAAGTTGGCATCCTGCCATCCTTCGCGGTTTTATTGGTCAACCCAGCCCAGCCATTGTCGACGGCCGCTGTCTTCAAAAATATGCACAGGCCATTTTCTGACAATCAACCTATGCATGAATTTCCATCGCAACGGGATGATTTTATTCAAGCCCTGGCCCGTCAACGCAATGATCTTGAAGTCCCCGCCCGTGCGTTGTGCCCGGTGTTGGATGAAGTCTTGGCTGCGTTGTCGGCCCTGCCCCAGTGCCGCCTGGCGCGCATGTCGGGATCAGGCGCAACCTGTTTCGGATTGTTTGACGTGCTGGCCGAGGCAGAGGCAGCAGCGGCGCTGCTATCCGGAAACCACCAGGATTGGTGGGTACGGGCAGCTTCAATAGAAGGAGCGGGATAGTGGACCGGGCGCATTGGGGTAACGGTCGGATTTTTTGTTTTGCGCGGACAATGGGGCTGCTTTTGGTAAGCGGGTTGTTTCTGGGCGCCTGCGAAAGTGAAACCTGGAACCGCAGCGAACTGCTGAACCCAGCCGCGCTGACCGAGACCAACAGCGATATCGCGCGAACTTTTGACCTCGCCACCATCGTGCTGCCGCGGTCCAAAGGACAGGAGCCACTGGTCGGGAAACTGTCCGACAAAGCGGTGCAGGAACATCTGGACGGTTTGTTACCTGGGCGACGTTATCCGACAGTCCTTTATATGCATGGCTGTACCGGGTTGGGTCGGCTAACGCCATTGTTGGCATTTGCCAAGGCGGGCTTTGTCGTTTTTGCACCGAATAGCTTTGCCAGACGTTTTCGCCCTCTGCAATGCCGCCCATCGGAACAGACGGGCGGGGAGAATATTTTCGTCTTTGACTTTCGCCTGGTGGAAATCAGCTATGCCCTCCAACGCATGGCGCAACTGTCCTGGATCAACAACCGTCGTTTATTTTTGGTCGGCACATCAGAGGGCGGGGTCGCGGCAGCTCTATATCGGGGTGAGGAATTCAACGCCCGCATTATCAGCCAATGGACCTGTCACGGTGCGCCGTTCATCCACGGTTTAGCGGCACCTGAGGGGGAGCCGGTACTGGCTATCGTGCGCAGCGATGATCCTTGGTACCAACCTGATCGCACGTCGGGGCAACTAGGTGATTGCAGTAAATTCTTCAAAACACCGACGCGTTCGAAATCTTTGATAATAGATGGCGGTGGTGCAGCGCACGATATTTGGGGCCACGCCGGTGCCATGGATGCGGCTTTGGAATTTCTAGGCAAGTATTGATGCCTGTCTATTTTTGGTCATCACGAGGTCTGTCATACAGCTTATCAGTGGGTGCTGCGGATGCCGCGCTTTTCGGACCTTCCCCAGGCGGATATATTCGACCGCCAACAGCAACCAGGCGCGCCACCATGGCACCCATCCCTGCATCAGCCTCCAGACGCAAAGGCAAAGCCGGTAAATCGGCCCGTATTTTGGCCAACCAAATATCCGTCCATTCAGGACGCACGAAACGAGGCAGCCATTTTCTCTTGGAGGCACCGGCGAGTATATTTTGTCTGATACGACAGATTTGCACCAATCCGGGAGGTGCCGAAAACAGCTGTGCTTTATCTTTCAATGTGCCCGCATCAACGTTGCCAATGGACTGAAATCGAAAGTTATAACGACGGCGTCCATCGAACACCTTGGCTATTCCATCACAAGAACCCGTAGCCTCATTGCGCAATAACGCCTCATACATGGCGCTGATGGGGTCCATGGTACCAGGCAGAAGGTTGCTGGGGACAGCTTCGCGCTCATCCTCAACTGCGCCCGGTCTGGCAACGAAACGTACAATATTTCCACTATCGCCCTGCGTTCCGTACTCAATTTGTACGGAACGATCTTTCCCCGCCCATTGTCCAGTTGTGTTGTAGGTGGTTGGATAAGCTTTCTCTGCTACGAATCGACCCATAACCTCGTTCCGACGCCGCAATTCAATAAGGTAGTCCAACACCCCATGAGTGCTTGATATTGTTGTAATGTGATAGTGGCCGTCAGTAATCTTGGCGCTCAGATCAACTGTCCCCGATAGAAAGCCGCCCAAAAAAATATCGTAAGACAACGCCACGCCATGATCTCTTGTTTGCGCCGCAGCCCCGGATATCATGTCCCCGGCCAGCGCCTGGACGGAAAATCCTAATAGCAGCAAACACTTAAGCGTCGGAAAATTTGGCTTTGGCCGTTCAGTCGTCATAAATCAATTATCGAAAATCTCGATTCCCCGTAGCATTCATCTGACAATATAAGCAATTTCATTAACCTTTTCCCTCTACAAGAATGACAATACGGTATTGCTGTTTTTGGCTAGGTAACCTGCCTGTTGTATTGTTGCCACAATATGTGATTTTCTTGCCTCGATTGTGGAAATGCACTTGCGAAAAACCAGGAATATCCGTAGGTTGCTGGCGTTTGTTGAAAGCAAAATTTATTTTTGCGACATAGTTTCTAACTTTTGCTTGCATCAAATTACTTGTATCGAAAGAATGCAAGAATGGCTTTATGATTTGTGAGGGTCAGACATACTGTATTCGCGTCCGAGATTAGTTTTTGAAGACGCGATGGATAGCAGTTGTCGGGCATCAGTTAAATCGTTAAAATTTTTTGAAGTGTTTCAATTTGGAGGTCCTCGGCAATGGTCGTTAAAAAGACACTGACTGCATTTAGCTTGGCAATCGCTTTGGCGGCAGCGCCAACCTATGCCTATGCGCAGTCGCAAGCTGCTAAAACTGGTAGCGGCACACAAACTGGCGTAACCGCGGGCCAGAGTGGAGAAGGCGGCGGAGCTGCCGGCTTGAGCGCCGGCGCGATTGCTGCCGGTGTAGCAGTTGCCGCAGCGATTGCGATTGCAGTTGCCGCAGCTTCAAGCGACAATAACAACACCAGCACAGATACATCCAGCAGCACGTCGACCTCCACCGCGACAAACTAACGTTGCCGGTCGAAAAACGCTGAAGATTTCAGTGATAGGCAGCCTGCTATTTAGCGGGCTGCCTTTCGCTGTTTTATTTCGTATCGTCTATCCTGGCGACAGATTTTCCAAACGCCATCTGCATCCGGCCTAATGTATATTCCATATCGATACTATTTCGTTTTGGGTCCGGCGATTGCCCCGCCAAGGCATGTTTCTTTTAAACATGCCCAGGGCGATGGGACGCTTAAGAATCGAGCAATTAGGCCAATCGCTTAGATCGCGCCGATTGGGCGACGGGGGCGATTCCAATTAATCGAAAATTGCCCTAATTTCGTATGTTGGCCACGGCTTCGCTTGAAAGATCCAAAGCCTTGCCAATCCGCATACGCAGATTGTCAAGGTCTGCACCCACCGCGCTTTTTTTACCGGCGCAGTAGCGGGCATAGACCCCATGCACAATGCAGGCCGTCTTCCACCAATTGAAGCCAACATAATATTCCAGCATTGAAAGATCGCGACCGGATCGCGCCGCATAGCGGGCGGCCAGTTCAGCCTTCATCGGAAATCCAGGCAAATTGGTTGGTGCCTCATGGCGCCAATCACCCGGATCGGCCCATTGGTTCAAGGCATAAGCCAGATCTGCCAGGGGATCGCCAAGTGTCGATATCTCCCAATCCACCACGGCTGTAACATGGCCGCCCGATCCAATCAGGCAATTGTGCAGGCCATAGTCCCCATGCACCACCCGCGCCGGTCCCTGGTCTGGGATATTCCGGCTGAAATAATCTTGCAACTCATGGGCCCGTGGATCGTCATATTCGGCGTCATCAATGGACGAGGTCCAGGAACGGAACCACGTGCGCAACTGGCGGCCCACATAGTCCTCTTTCTTGCCCAGATCACCCAGGCCGATGTCATCCGGATCAAGAGAATGGAGATCCGCCAGTACATCGATAAATGATCGCGCCATTGTTTGGCGATTTTCCATTGGCACCACGGCCTCGGTATCAGCGGTACTGTACAGCGGGCGACCGTCGATCAAACCCATGACATAGAACCAGGCACCGGTAACCTTCGGGTCCTCACAGAAGCCCATGGCGGGTGCCACAGGCACCGGTGTAGGCCCCAGACAGGATATAAGGGCCCATTCCCGGCCCATGTCGTGGGCCTTTGGCAGCAGCACGCCTTGCGGCGGGCGGCGGATAACGGCGGCGCGGCCTTGCGTATCGTCAATACGATAGGTGAGGTTCGAGTGCCCGCCCTGCAGGCGAGTCCACTTAAAAGGCGGTGTCAGGTCGCTGACATTGCCGGCGATCCATGCCTCAACGGCGGGGACATCATAGCCTTCCGGTTCGGTAGTTTGCGGATCCATTGTTGATGTCTCCCCTATTGATTATGTTCGGAAATCACGACCATGAATTGGGCTGCGAATTTTTTCAATTTGGCCTGGCCAACACCGTGGATATTCGCGAATTCCGCCACCGATGTAGGCCTTTGCTGTGCCATATCGGCCAGGGAACGATCGGAAAAAACCACATATGCCGGCACATTGCGCGCCTTAGACAAGGTAGAGCGTAAGGCCTTCAGCGCACCCAATAGATCCAGATCCCGTTCCGAGAGGTTCTGTTCCTCGCCCGCTGCTGGGTTTGCCGTTTTGGTCGCGCGCCGCGCGTTACCCTTGGCCTTCGCTTGGGGCGTCGCGTCCGGGCGATAGGGGAAGGTTTCCTCATCCCGCAAAATGGCCTGGCCCCGCAAAGCAATGGCCATGCCGCCATAGCCTTCCACATCCAGCTCCAAATACCCCCCCGCCACCAATTGCCGCAAGATCGATTGCCATTCCGGCTTGCCACGGCCCTTACCCGAACCATGGCTGTCGAGGCGGTTGTGATTGAACTTGCGAACCTTTTCATTATTGGCCCCGCACAGCACGTCGACAATATGAGACGCGCCGAACCTTTGCCCCGTATCGCGCACCGCCGCCAGGGCCAAGAGGGCCAGATGGGTACCATCCACTGCCGGAGTGGTATCGAGGCAGAGATCGCAATTACCGCAGGCTGCCTTGTCCTCGCTGAAGTAGGCCAGCAAAGTCTGTCGGCGACATTGGGGCGCCTCGCAATAGGCCAACAGGGCGTCCAGGCGTTTATGTTCCTGGCGGCGGCGGTCTTCACCACCCCCCTCCTGTTCGATAAATTGCCGGCGCATACGAATATCGCCCAGACCGTACAGCATCAAGGCCTGGGCTGGACTGCCATCCCGGCCCGCGCGGCCAAACTCCTGATAATAGGCCTCCATACTGCCGGGCAGATCCGTGTGCAGAACATACCGCACATCCGGTTTGTCGATACCCATGCCGAACGCAATGGTCGCCACCATGACGATACCGTCCTCACGCATAAAGCGGTCCTGGTTACCGTCCCGTTGCCATTTTTCCATGCCCGCATGATAGGGCAGGGCTGAAATACCATTAGCCTGCAGCAGGGCGGCGGTTTCATCAGTCTTTTTGCGGGAGAGGCAATAGACGATGCCGCTTTCTCCCTGATGCTTGTCGACAAAGTCCAAAGTCTGTTGCTTCCAATCCGCCTTGAAGGTCACGGCCAGTTGGATATTCGGGCGGTCAAAGCCCTGCACGAAAATCTTCGCATCCGGGCCGAATAGCCTCCCGGCAATATCCCGGCGGGTCACTTCGTCCGCCGTGGCGGTCAGGGCGACCATGGGAATGCCTGGAAATAAGTCTCGTAGACGTGACAGATCGCTGTATTCGGGCCGAAAGGCCGGGCCCCATTGGGAAATACAATGGGCTTCATCCACCGCGATCAGACTGATGGGCAGTTGCGCGAGGGCGGTGAGCATACGGTCCGTCATCAGGCGTTCGGGGGAGAGATACAATATAGAGACATCGCCGGTGGCAACCCGACGCCAGATCTCCACATTCTCCCCACGGTCTTTTGCGGAATTGATGGTTTCCGCCCTAACGCCTGCTAACTGCAATGCAGAAACCTGATCCTGCATGAGGGCCAACAGGGGTGAGACGACAATGGTCAATCCGCCCAGGGCCAGGGCCGGCACCTGAAAGCACAGCGATTTGCCGGCACCCGTGGGCATGACAGCCAATGTGCAATCGCCTGCCAAAAGGGTATCGATAATCTCTGCCTGGCCGGGGCGAAAGCCGGAGAAGCCAAAAACATCGGCCAGGATGCGGTGCTTTTCATCCAATGTATCTTCTGCGGCATCATTTGGGGTTTGATCAGGGTTGGAAAGGGCCATATTCATATCAACTTGCCCCATCACTGCCCGTACCGCAGATCAATGCTGTACAAACCGCACCCGGTGCGGGGACATAAACGCCCGCTTGCAGGGCCGCTATGGCCGCAGCCGCGGATAATTCCACGCCCAAACCGAACTCCCGCCATAACCAACGGGCGGCTTCCTGCATCTGCGCATCCGTCACCAGGACAATCTGGTCCACATTGTCCTGGATCAGACCAAGATTAATATCCTCGCTGCGCCTTGGTGCCAGGGTATTGGCCTTGGTATCGACGCTGGCCAGTTCCACCAACTCGCCTGCCGCGACGCTGTTGTGCAAGGTCGGCGCGCCCACAGGTTCAATGCCGATAACTGTAATCTCCGGCTTTAGGGCCTTGGCCGCCATGGCGGCCCCCGCGATCAGACCGCCGCCGCCGATAGAAACCAGCAAGACATCCGTATCGGGTGCATCCGCCAATACTTCCAGGCTGACCGTGCCTTGACCGGCAATGACCTCTGCGTCTGCAAAGGGATGGATATAGGTTTTGCCATCCCGTTCCGCGACCTTCAATGCCTCCTTGTTGGCGTCATCCCAGACATCCCCATGCATATGCACCTCCGCGCCCCAACGGCGCAGGTTTTCTGCCTTCGAGGGCGGCGTATTGCCCGGCAGATAGATGGTTACCGGGACGCCTGCCGAATGGCCCGCATAGGCGACGCCCAGGCCATGATTGCCACCCGATGCCGTGATCAGGCCCCGCGCCTTGGCGGCCTCATCCAGGATGGTCAGCTTGCTCATGGCCCCCCGCGCCTTGAACGAGCCGGAGACCTGCAGGCATTCCAGCTTCAGGTTCAAGTTGGGATTTCCCGGCAAAGGCATGTGGGCCAGGGTGGCGGGCAGCAGGGGTGTACGCCGGATGCGGCCCTCAATGCGCCGGGCTGCGGCCTGGACGTCGTTGATAGTGACGGATGGCGTAACAGATGGGGTAACCTTGGTCATATACTCAAGCGTCCTCAGACAGTTCCGCGTAGGCTTCGATCTCCACCTTCATATCAGGTGCGATCAGGCCAACGACTTGTACCAGGGTCGAGGCCGGGCGGATATCGGCAAAAACTTCGCCATGGGCCTTGCCCACGTCCTCAGCATCGGCGATGTCGGTCACATACATGACCGTGCGGACGACATCTTCCGGTTTCGCGCCGGCCTCTGCCAGAGCGGCGATAATGGTTTTCAGGATCTGCCGGGTCTGGCCCAGAGCATCGGGCGAGACCATGTTGCCGTCAGGGCCAAAGCCTGTAGTGCCCGCCACATGTATGGACCGGCCCACACGGACAGCGCGGGAATAGCCCACTTTCGCCTCCATTGGACCGCCCGATGAAATATTTTGTCGGCTCATGATATCGTCTCCAACTATTCTAAATTACCAGGGCTCAACAACCCGCTTGCGATCACGGTGCGGGTTGGGTTTGGGAAATGCCGCCAAGGTGCGGGCCAGAATGGCGCGGGTATCGGCAGGGTCGATCACGTCATCAACATGAAAGCGCGCGGCGGTGGCAAGCGCGGTATTATAGGTCCGCATCTCATCCGTCCGTTGTTTGTGCCGGGCGGCTTTCTCTACCTCGTCCTCGATCGCGGCCAGCTCATTCGCGTGAATGATATTCACCGCGCCTTCCAACCCCATGCCGCCGAATTCGGCCGTCGGCCAGGCCACCAGCAGGTCCGGCTCGCACGCTTCCGAGCCCATGACGTAATAGCCCAGGCCATAGGCCTTACGCAGAACCACGGTCATGAAGGGTGTGTCCGCATTGGCCAGCGCCGTCAGAACGCGGGCGGAATGGCGCACCAGGGCGGTCTTTTCCACCTCCGGGCCGACCATCAGGCCCGGCGTATCGCACAGAAACAGCATGGGAATATCGTAGGCGTCACATAGCTGTATAAAGCGCGCGATTTTGTCCGAGGCAGCGCTGTCGATGGCACCGGCCAGGACCATGGGTTGGTTGGCGATGACACCAACCGGCCAGCCGTCGATCCGCGTCAAGGCTGTGACGGCGGCCTTGCCGAATTTGGGCCGCAACTCCAACATACTGTCCCCGTCAGACAGGCCTTCGATCACCTTGCGCACGTTGTAGGCCCGGCGTGGGCTTTCAGGAATAATGTCACGTAGGAAGCCCTGATCGCCAGCCTCGCCAGCAGCGTCCGTCTCGGCACCTGCCTGCCGGCCACGGAAATAGCTTAAATACTGCCGCGCAGCACCCAGGGCGCTGTCTTCATCAGGCACCAGGATATCAATTGCGCCGGAGGCTTCATGTACCTCCATCGGCCCAATCTCTTCCGGGCTTAACCAATGTCCAAAGGCAGCCGCGACCAGGGGCGGACCCGCCATGCCCATGGTGGCATCCGGCGTGGCGATGACGAAATCCGATAATCCGGCCAGATTGGCCTGTCCGGCAAAGGCCCGGCCGGTGATGATGGCGATGGTGGGAACCTTGCCCGACAATCGGGCGTATGTGACGAAACATTGGCTGAAGCCGCGGGCCGGCAGCATCATATCGTGGGTCCGGGCACCGGCACCGTCCCACCAGCCAACAACGGGCCAGCCATTGCGTTCGGCAAGGGCAAACATGCGGGAGGTCTTGCGATGGCTAATGGCACCCTGGCTGCCCACATGCACCGTGTAGTCATAGCCGACAACAACTATGGCGGCACCATCAACCGTCGCCGTGCCCATGACGATGCCGTCCGCTGGGCCTGTCATGTCAGCCCTGGCAGGTGCGGCCAGACCGCCGTATTCAACAAAGCTGCCCGCATCCGTCAGGGCGGCGATAGAGGCGCGAATGGTGCTTAGTCCGCGTTTCTCCTGGCGTGCAACCGCATCGGGCCTCGCCTCATCCAAGCGGGCTGTGCGCGCGGCCAAAACTTCTGCCAAATCGGCCCTTGGACGGCCTGCTGCAAGGTCTATTGGGGGTTCGGATTTTTCACTCATGACAAATATTCACGCTCTATTCGGTGATTGTGGCGTAGCCATTGGATAGCACGATCTGTTCCCGCGCCGGCACGGAAGTTGTGAAATAGATCTCATCCTCATCATCCCAGATATGGGTTTGCAGCATATCGCCGGGCATCACGGGGGCCGAGAACCGCGCAGAAAAACTAGTCATCCGTTCTGGTTGATAGTTGCAACAGGCCCGGATCACCGCATGACAGGCATGGCCATAGGTACACAGGCCGTGGAGGATGGGCTGCTCGAAGCCACCCGCCGCAGCGAAGTCTGGGTCGCAATGGAGGGGATTGCGATCACCGGACAGCCGATAGATCAGGGCCTGACGGGGCAGGGTCTGGAATTCGACAACATGATCGGCAAGACGCATGGGAGATTTCGGCAATGGCTCCGGTGCCCCTTGGGGGCCGCCATAACCGCCGTCACCACGGGCGAAAATGACCGATTCCATCGTGCAGAGTTTCTCACCGTTGGATTTATCCCGCAGCACCGTCTCCATCAAAATGATCGCGCCGCGCCCCTCTCCCTTATCGAAAGCGTCCGTGACCCGGATATCCGATATCACCGTGGCGGCAACGGGTAGGGGGCGGTGCAGGGTCAGACGCTGTTCGCCGTGGACCATTTTCACCACATCGATGCCACAATCCCAAAAAATGCTGGTATCAAAGGCAACGACGGTGGCTTGTGACGGCATGATCTTCTGGCCGTTCTCATAACAAAAGGCCAGCTCAGCCCGGTTCATGGGATCTTCCCCCATGCCGATGCCCAGGGCGTACAGCATGCTGTCGTTATCCGTATAGGTAAATTCCTTACCCATGATTTGCAGTGCCATCAAACTTTCTTGCGTGATCGCCATTGCCTGCTCCCCAAAATATTGTTGTTGCGATTGAGGGTATGGTATCACAGGACAAATTTGAACGTGAAAATCAGACCATCGGGAGATTTGAATGGCCTACGAAACATTGAGCCTGGATGTCACGAACGGCATCGCCCATGTGCAGCTAATCCGTGGCGATGCCTTCAACACCATGAACAAGGCATTCTGGTCCGAGATGGTGCAGGTGTTTGATGCGATAGGTGATGACCACACAGCCCGCGTTGTGGTCTTTTCCGCCCAGGGCAGGCATTTCACATCCGGCCTGGACCTGAACGATTTCGGGGCCGGTCTGATGGGCACGGACAGCGAACCCGCCCGCAAGGCAGAGGCCCAACGCCGCACCATTTTGCATATGCAAAACACCATGTCGGTCATTGACCGCTGCCGCCTGCCGGTTCTTGTCGCCATTCAGGGGGCCTGCATTGGCGGTGGTATCGATTTGATCAGTGCCTGCGATATGCGCTATTGCGCCGCGGATGCGTTCTTTTCCATCCAGGAAACCAACATCGGCCTGACGGCGGATGTGGGCACCCTGCAACGCCTACCGCACATCCTGCCGCACGGCATTGTCCGCGAATTGACATTTACGGGCCGGCGCATGATGGCACCGGAGGCGCGGGAATGGGGTCTGGTCAATCAGGTCTTTGACGACGCAAAGGCATTACAGGACGGCGTCATGGCCATAGCGGCGGAAATCGCCGCGAAAAGCCCCATTGTCACCGTGGGCAACAAGGAAATGCTGAACTATGCCCGGGATCATTCCATCCAGGATGGCCTGAACTACATCGCCACCTGGAACGCGGCCATGCTGTCCCGCGCCGATATCGGTGAGGCCTTCCAGGCCAAATCAGAAAAGCGGGAACCCACCTACAAAGACCTGGACCCAACACGAAAGCTCGCTTGATCGGCAATATTCGCCGCTAACTGCCGCCGGTTTTCAATAATGTTTGCACCATAATACCGACGCCGTAATTCGAGGTGCAGATAAGCCAAGTGAACGCACCCTTGTTAACGACGTCGTCGGTAGAACGCACGGCAAATAGGTGGTTGCCTACCAAAGCTTGATCCAGTCATAAATTCGGACATTTATGTCGGCGCGCATACCGGGGGTCAACTTAGGCGGCGGGTTGTCTATGGAGATCCGTACCGGCACCCGTTCGTTGGAGCTGCCGAAGCGATTGTTGCCGTTTACTTTTGCATCGAGCCCCATTTCCGTCGTCGTTATGCGGCCGATTTGCTTTATTTTGCCGGTAAAATCCTCGAACGGGCGGGCCGACAGGTTGATCAATACATCCTGGCCGACGCGCAGGTGACGGAGCTGGCTTTCATCGATATAGGCCTCCACCCAATAGAGTTTCGGGTCGTGCAGCATGATGATATTGACGCCGTCCTCGACATATTCGCCGTGGAATTTGATGATGCGGCCAACGACACCGTCAATCGGGCTGGTAATGTGCCTGTAACTGGTCTTGAGTTCCTGCTGCCTGATCGAATCCTCGATCCGGGTCTGTTCAATGTCGGAAATTTTTATCTCGTTCTCGATGATCGAAATCTTGTTACGCGTAACGCGAAGCTGCACCAGTTCCTGCTGGGCAACGGAAATCCGACCCGCCAGCAGCGACGCCTCGCCTTCCAGGGCAAGGACTTTATCCTGTTCGGCGATAAGCGCCGTATCCGCCGTGAGTTTTCGTTTCACCAAAAGTCTCACCCGCGAAAGGTTCTTGTTGGCTAGTCCCAGCCGTCCATCAATGGATTTGGATTCCTGCCTCATCGAACGGATCTTCACGAGCTGGGTTTCGACCTTGGAGGCGAGATCGGTTTTGAAAACAGCTTTTTCCGTCTCCAACCCGGCGCGTTTCGCCCGCTCAAGGGACAGGTCGGTCTGTAGCGACTTGATATTCAGCTTGATATCCTCATGATGGAGAACAAGTAGCAGCTGGCCCTTTTCCACCGCGACGCCTTCATCGACCAGGACGCTCTCAATCTTGCCATCGACTTGCGCGGAAATATTTGTAATGTCCGTCCGGATTCGCGCATTATCTTCGTAGACATGGGTAAACCAGTGGAAAGCCTCGTAGCTAACGGTCAGAAAGGCACCTACCAAGAGGAACGCAATGGCGGTTTTTATTTTCTGTTTCAAAATCAAAAGATAACCTCTTTGGCCGAAATCGATAGCAACTAACTAACCGGAATGGAGGGCGTCCGCCATGCGAAACATTCACCCGCTCTCAGCCGGAATGGCAACAACCTCGTTTTTATACGGTCTGCTCCAATACAGCGATGGCACATATTCAGCGAAGCCCATACAACCGTCAATTCCATTGTCCGTTTCCTGTCTTGCACGCAGGCGGTCGAGGCGTGGTTGATTGAGTTCCACATCTGGTCCCGATCTCGTGGAATCCGATACTCGGGTGCTGTTGCGCGACCCGAATTTCTTATCGTTCTGGCTGGTTGGTGGATTTACCGGTGTGATCCGCTGGTTTCAGCTGTTGGCACTTGGCGTCTACACCTTCGAGACGACGAATTCACCACTGCTGGTCTCTATCGTGCCGCTGTTGTGGATGCTGCCACTGGCGCTGTGTGGGCCATTCGTTGGCGCCATTGCCGATAAACTGAACCGCAAAATTCTGCTCGCCGGCTCTCTCGCCATGATCACTTTGGTATCTGGTGCCATGGCGGGGTTGGCCTGGGCCGGGGAGCTTGAATTCCAACATATCGCGATAGCCTCTATTCTGAGTGGTATTTTCTGGGCCACGGACATGCCGGTTCGCCGACGTCTGCTTGGTGATCTGTCCGGCGGGGCCGTCTCCACAGCCATGAGCCTTGATGCCGCAACCGGTAATGCGACCCGTATGCTCGGGCCTTTATTGGGCGGCCTGACACTGCAGTCGGTGGGTTTATTCGGCGTATACTTTTTCAGCGCCGCCACCTTTGCCGTTTGCTTCGTTATGGTTGTCATGGTCCGGGTGTCCGGCCGTGTGTCTCCCTTGGGGTCTTTCACCCTTCTCAGCGATCTGCGCGCGGGTATTCGCTATGTGCGCGGTGACCGGAAACTGCGTCGCATCCTCGCCATAACCGTCGCCTTCAATGTATTTGGTTTTCCATTCACCTCGATGATCCCGGTGCTGGGGCGCGAAAATTTGGGCCTTGACGCTTTCATGGTTGGGGTTCTGTCTAGCCTGGAAGGGCTGGGCGCGTTCGCCGGCGCCTTGTTCGTGGCCTGGCTGGCGCGGCCGACCAACTATTTCCAGCTCTATCTCTGGGGTACGGTCACCTATATTTTGCTGATCTTTTACCTCAGTATTTTGTCCTACGTTGCCGGTGGGCCCTATCATTCCCTGGTTGTGGTTTCGATCGTATTGATGATGACAGGCATTGCCGGCGCTTGTTTCGCGGCGATGCAGAGTACGTTGACGTATCTCGGTGCCTCGCCCGAATTCCGTAGCCGCGTCCTTGGCGTGCTGACCCTGTGCATTGGCTCGGGCCCCATTGGCTTTCTCAACGTCGGTTGGATGGCCGATCTCTGGGGCGCGCCGACCGCGTTACTTGTGATGTCGTTGGAAGGTCTGTTTGTTTTGTTACTGTTGTGGCTGTACGCGAGGGACGATAATTCCGCATAGCGTCTTAGCTACAGTGTCAACGATCCGACCTAGTGGTTCGACCGAGACGAAAGAGTCCGGCGCTATGCGGGCCTTTCGTCGAGATAAGTTGAACCATAACAAATAGATAGCTAGTGGTTTGGGCCGGCACTCCCGGTTCGGAGCGTTGGAATCAATCCACTAGGACCCTTGCTGTTAGTTGTTCTCCTTGTCCTGAAGCTAACTCTAAGAACCGCCCAGTATCGCATCCGCGATTTTTTCAGCCGTCATCAGGACCGGGAAATTCGTGTTCGCGCAGGGCACGACGGGAAAGATGGACGCATCGCAAACCCGCAAACCATCAACGCCCCGCACACGCCCCGCATTGTTGGTTACCGCACGCGGATCATCATCACCGCCCATGCGGCAGGAGCATGAGGCATGCCAGACGCCCACGGCGGCCTGCTTGACGAATGTTTCCATGGCATCATCATCTTCGAGCAGTTGGGGCAGGGTGAATTGTTCCAGAATCAAATTGTTCATCAGGAAACGACGCATCGGTCCGGGTCCATCCAACAGTTTCGCCATCATACCGGTCAGAAATTTATTTTTGGCTGTGACTTCGCCCACCTGGCGCACTTTGTCGGAATAGCTGGCGGGAAATGGATCCGATGTCGCGGCCTGAAGGGCGGGCATGGCATGCAGGGCGGCCATTCTGCGCACCGCATCCTTCAGACGGTCCAAATCCCGATGATCCGATAGCAGGTTGAATTCTACCGTCGGTTCGTCCCTCCAATCCGCTGTTGTCAACTTAACCTGACCGGTTTCTGAGTATGTCTTATTGACGAAAATCACCATCGAGGCGATTTGTTCCCCTACTGCATGCCAAGCGGATTTAGATGCTGCAGCAATGAACATATCGCCTTTAGGGATGCCGTCGAGTTGCGATGAATAGCGCAAACCTACCATCAGATGGCGGCGGGTATTGTCGTTGACCCGGGCATGCGGTTTGATAAAGGAGGCTAAGGCGATGGAGGGATGATCCATCAAGCCTTGGCCCACGCCGGGCAGATTGGCACGGACATCGATGCCCATCTCGGTCAAGGCCATAGCGGACCCGATGCCGGCGCGCAGCAAATGGGCCGGAGAATGGATCGCGCCTGAAGATAGTATGACCTCGTTGCCGCGAAAGATCTGCTCTCGGCCCGCGACCATTGCCTTGACGCCCACGCATTTGTTGCCCTCGAACAATAACTCGGTGACCTGAGTGTGGGTGGAGATCGTCAGGTTCTCCCGCAGGCGGGTGCCGGGATCAAGATAACCGATGGCGGCTGAAACCCGACGTTCGTAGGCATTTGAGATCGTGATTGGAAAGTAGCCATCTTTGAATTCACCATTCTGGTCAGGCAGAAATTCGAAACCCGCCTGCCCGAAGGCTTTGCCAACAGCCGTGGCGTGACCATTCCAATCATCGGGCATAATGCGGCGCACGGGAATGCGGCCTTCATTGCCGTGATAGTCATCATCGGGATAATCCATATCCCGTTCCACTTTTTTGAAATAGGGCAATACCGCATCCCAGTTCCAGCCCTTGGCACCGCGCGCTTCCCATTCATTGAAATCCGTCGGCGCGCCGCGGTTGGCCATCTGACCGTTGATGGAGGAGCCACCACCCAACACTCTGGCTTGCTCATACTTGCGCAGGGGCGGGCGATCCACATC
>JABJKS010000120.1 GCA_018660265.1 Rhodospirillaceae bacterium
CTCTTTGGTGGAGTGATGTACGATCTCGATACCGCAGTGCTCCTTGTCTGCAATATCCCGCAGCGCATCCAGCAGCATGGTCATCTCGTTGTTACTGTTCTCATTTATGGAGTGGATGGACGCCATGGGATCGAGGATGAGCAGATCTATCTCCTTATCCTGTATGACTTTTCTGATGGCAGCTATATCCTCGTCTGAGAGCTTGGCGTCTTGATGGTCATGGTAGGCTAGGTTCAGCCCCATATCCCTGCCGGATAGTATAAACAGCCTGCCACCCAGGTCCGCATTTTCCAGGCCGTGGTGGTCCATGGCGGCCTCCACACGCTTTTGCAGCTCGTCCCTGGGGTCTTCACCACACCAGTACAAGACGCGTATAGGCTCATACACCGTCACACCTAGGAGTTCCCGGCCACTGGCCATGGACAAGGCTTCCACGATTATCAGACTGGACTTACCCATCCCTCCGGCGCTGACGGTGGCCGTCAGGAAGCCTCTAATCATATGGTGCCCATACAGCCACTCACGCGGTGGCAAGGGCTTATCAGACTTCTTGAAGTCTGGTACCTCGATATCAGGTCTAGGCGTCTTAGGCGCTGCTGGAGCCGCCACGGCACGGCCCAGATCAAACAGCGGTTTCTCCACCTCACCCAGCATCTCCAACATCATATCGCTCTGGGAGCCCAACGGGTACAGGTGCTTCTCCCATGCACTCGCCACCAGATCCGAGATTTTGCTACCCCGTTCCATCCAGTCTTCGTTTCTAATGTGGTGCGGGTTTTTAGCTGCGCTGCCGTCCATGATACCGTCCAGTATCTCTACAGCCTCAGCTTGGCTGTAAGACCGGTCACCGGACATGCGCCACGCCAGGGTACGTAGTGCAGGGTACAGGTCCTCCGCGCTCTGTATGGCCGCTATCAGCTCGGCATCCGTAGCATCATTCCAGCCTGTGTTGCTTACGGTACCGGTTTTTGGATTATCAGTACCTTCCAATAACTCCATAGGAAAAGGCAGTGGCTCCACGTCATGAACCACTTCATACCCAGGCGTCCCAGGCCAGCAGATGTAGCCGCCGTGGCCCTTGAGATCGATGCCAGGGGCTAATGTAGCGGGCAGCTTCACGCCTTTAGGTGCCAGGAATATGAAGTGGTCACCATCTGATCTGGTGCTGTGCCGCCTCGTCTGACCCAGCAGATCCTCATTTGTATCGACCCAGGTCTGGGCCTCGGCGGATTTATAGGTATCGGCATCAATACACACTATGGGGTGTTCGCCATCTGACCCATTTAGGCCCAAAGGTACGCTGATCTCGTCGGTACCTGCGGCCTCAAAAAGCTTCCTAACCAGATCAGGGTCCTGGGTGGCTATCTTGAACCCGCCCTGGCCCTTCTTGATCTCACGGCCCAGGATCTCTCCTAGCTGCTGATTTGAAAGGGCGGGCTTCTTGTTGCGAGTGGGGAAACAGGGGTGCTCTTTGGCGACCTCTAAGGCCTTTTCAATCAAGTCACTCATGCCGCACCTCCCCGGCCCCATGGGTCAGGTCTGGGCGGGTTGAATGAGGCCTGCACGGCCTTGTAGGCGGCCTTACGGCAGGGTATAATCCAGCTATTCATTGTGATCTTTTCGATGCCTGCTGGATCGAAATCCGAAGCGCCGCCCCTCCACGGGCGGCGTTTCATTTTGGGCGGTGGTTCCCTGCGTATGGATGCCCCGGACCCGTGCTGAGGGTGCAACCCCACATCTGCCAGACCGCTCTGGGCCTGTTGGCAGCGGATGACCTTGATTGTCGGTATCATTGTTCAGCAACACGCTGCGCCGCCGTGTCCTTCACATGGTTTAGTGCTTTTCGTCGCTGCGCATCGAACTCCCGGCGCGGCAACCCTGACGCCCGCAGGTCGGCGTAGTAGGCACTTAATGTCTCCTTCGCTGGTACAGGAGCACTAACACGCTTGCCGCGCGGCTTGCTGTCCAGCCATTCGACAATCTCGTGCTCGTACCAACCGTTTTTGTTTTCGCCGATCTGGACACGGGCCGGGGCATCGCCCTGCGCGACCCATCGGAGCCAAGTGGACCGGCACACGGGGATGATTTCCTGCACTGACTTTAAACTGAGCAACCGCACAGGTTGGTGGTTCAGGGGATCGGCCATCGTTGCACCTCATAGCTAACAATTGTTGCTACGAGCCATACAGCAAAACTCAAGTAAATTCAAACTATATATTTCTACTTGCTTCAAGATCAGAGATGATTACTTAATTAATAATTTCTTATATCAGTGTCTGATGTATTATTGTATTTGATTAAGACTACATCAACTAAAAACTAAGTATTCGACACGCGGCGTTCGCGCAGGCATGGCTATGCTTCGCGCGGCCAAATAAAGCGCGGGACAATAGTTGGTCTAACAAAATATGTTTCCCCCAGTGATCCCCGTAATGATTAGGGGCTGGCGGCTGGGGGATGGTTCTCAAGGCAGTGGCGGGCCAATTCCTTGCAACTTGGGAACCAAACACCCGGCAGCTTTTTCATCCGGCTAATCAAATTGTCCAACGCCTCAATGCGCATGGCCCGGCCAGAAACGAAAGGGTGCAGGCAGACATTCAGATAGCCGCCCTGGCGGTACTGCTGAATAAAGGCGTCCCACCACATATCCATAACCCGATCCGGCTCAGTTATTCGTTGGGCGCTGTTTTCCGAGGCTAACCAAGCAAAACTGAAGAACATGGCGTCATCGATGGCGAAATGAAACGGCAGGTTCAACAGGCCGTTTTCCCCGGCTTCATCACGCACATAATAGGGCATATGATGGGCGCAGCCGTGGGAGTTGTAGATATAACCCTCCTCCAGCAACAAGGCTTCCGTATGCCAGCTGCGAGAACCCACCGGTCGCTGGCCGGACGTTGCCTCCAGAGCTTTGGTGGATTTGGCCAGATGTTCCGCCTCCAACTGCAGATCCTTGGGCACCTGGTGTTCCCACATATGATCAGCAACCTCATGCCCGGCCTTGGCGACGGCGGCGACGGCCTGGGGATACAGCTCGCAAATACGGCCCGGCGTGAACACCGTGGCCGTAATGTCGTGACTATTGAACAATTCGATCAGACGCCAGATGCCGACCCGGCCGCCGAATTCCCCCTGGGCCAGTTGCATCGGCGGCTCCTCCAACAGCCGGCGCAACAACATGGCATCGAAATCCGCCGTAAAGTTCACCGCCATTCGAACACCTGGCGGATAGGTGAAGTCATCGATGAATTCATGCCGCGCCTGGGATGCGGTCGCCGCCCGCTCCAGCGCCTTGATCTCCTGTAATAGTTGCTCGGTCATGATGTCGTCTCCTCCCAGGTACCATCTTTCAGGTACCATTTCATAGGCACCATTGTACCTCTCTTCCATCACTCACAAAGTCCCTATAAACTGACCGCTACGCATCAAAGGGGAGTGGGAAGATGGACCAGGCAAACCCATACGAAGCCAAACGACGTGCCTTACAGGAAAAATTCATGGATGGAGACGCTCCCAAAGAGGGGGCTGTTGGCACCGGCGGGGTCCATCACCTGGTCCTGATCTCGTCCGATCTACAGGCCACTGTCAGTTTCTACACAGATGTCCTGGATATGCGTCTGGTCAAAGTGGTGGAAAATCGCGACGATCCCACTTCAACCCACATATTTATGGATATGGGCGGCGGCAATATGCTGGCGTTTTTCGATTTTCCCGAACATGGGGATGCCCCGACAGTGCGTGGCATCGGCGCCATGCATCACGTGGCGATTAAGGCAACGTCGGCGCAGTTCACGGCACTGATCGCCCGGCTGAAAGCACAAAAGATCGAATATTCCCTACATGGCGATGAAGTGGTCGGTTCCGTCTATATGCGCGATCCAGATAATGCCCTGATCGAAGTCAACAGTTTCTAACCATCACGATTTATCAGGCAATCGTCGGGCAATACTTCCAGCGGGGTAAAATCCCTGTGCGCGATATATTCCGGCCGCTTGTACTGGCGGATGGCATTGTCAGTCCGGTTATAGGTCACATAAACGATCAGGCGGTTCCAAGGCGACATATTGGGTGGGGAGCCGTGGACGATATTGCCGTGAAAGAAGAACCCAGAACCGGGCGGGCCCTTGGGTGCCGCGATGCCACCGCGCTCCACCATCTCGCCGACCGTCTTCTGATCCAACGTCCATAGGGGATAAGACGTGGTCTCCACATCATGGCCAGCAGCCAGAACGCCTGCCTTGTGGCTTTTCGGCACAATATACAACGGGCCGTTAAACTCGTTCACCTCATCCAGAAAGACGGCCAGGTTCATGGCGCGGGGTTCGGGCATATCGTCGTCCCGTTGCCAGACGCCATAGTCCTGATGCCATTGCCAGACATCGCCATCGAATGCCGCCTTGCCGTTCAGCTTGAACTGATGGATATAAAGTTCATCTCCCAGCAATTGCTGGGCCGGTTTCAGAATACGCGGATGGCTGATGAAACGGCGATAGACATCGTTGTAATTATGGACAGCGAAAGCCGTGCGCACCACATCACCGGTTTTCTCCCTTATGACTTCGGGCCGGCGTTGGGCAAAAATCTCGGGGATCTCACCCTTCAGAACAGCCACTTCTTCAGCCGTAAACAAATCGGGGACGAAGATATAACCTTCCTCGTCAAAATGCCGCTGTTGCTCTTCGTTTAGCTGCATATCTAGTCTCCGGCTAAAATCGCATCGGCGATTTTCTCCGCCGTCATCAAGGTCGGGAAATTGGTGTTTGCGCAAGGCACCACGGGGAAGACAGACGCGTCACAAACCCGCAATCCCTGTACGCCGCGCACGACACCGGCATTGTTGGTCACCGTCCGCGGGTCATCATCGGCACCCATACGGCAGCTGCAGGATGCATGCCAGACGCCGACGGCGGCCTGCTTCACGAAGGTTTCCAACGCGGCATCATCCTTGATGATCTGATCGATGGTAAATCCTTCGAGAATGAATTTTTCCATCAGGAATTTCCGCATCATATCCGGGCCATCCAACAGCTTGGCCATGATGCCAGTGAGGATCTTGTTCTTCATGGTAACCTCGCCTACCTGGCGCACCTTGTCGGAATAACTGGCCGGGAACGGATCCGAGGTCGCGGCCTGCATCGCAGGCGTGGCATGGATCTGCGCCATCCGGCGCACCCCGTCTTTCAGGCGGTCCAGATCGCGTTGATCAGACAGCAGATTGAACTCCACTGTCGGCTCGTCCCGCCAATCACTCGAATTCAGCTTGACCTGTCCGGTTTCCGAATAGGTCTTATTGACGAAGACGATCATCGAGGCGATTTGTTCCCCCACCGGGTGCCAGGACGACTTGGACGACACCGCGACGAACATGTCGCCCTGCGGGATGTCCTTTAGCTCCGATGAATAGCGCAAGGCAATGAGGAGGTGACGCCGGGTCATTTCGTTGACCCGGGCTTGAGGTTTTATGAAAGACGCCACTGCGACCGATGGGTGATCCATCAGGCCCTGACCGACGCCGGCCACATCGGCCCGGACATCAATGCCCATTTCACCCAGCGCCATGGCGGGCCCAACGCCGGCGCGCAGCAAATGGGTCGGGGAATGGATCGCGCCTGAAGATAGTATGACCTCGTTGCCGCGAAATTCCTGCTCCCTGCCGTTGACCATGGCCTTGACGCCGACACATCTGGTGCCTTCGAACAACAGCTCCTTGACCTGGGTGCGGGTCGTAATGGTCAGGTTCTCCCGCTGCCGGGTGCCTGGGTCAAGATAGCCGATGGCGGCGGAGACCCGACGCTCATAGGCATTGGACATGGTGACGGGAAAATAGCCATCCTTGAATTCGCCATTCTGGTCGGGCAGAAATTCAAAACCCGCCTGGCCGAAGGCTTCACCGACGGCGGTGGCGTGGCCATTCCAATCATTCGGCATAATGCGGCGCACGGGAATGCGGCCTTCATTGCCGTGATAGTCGTCATCGGGATAATCCATATCCCGTTCCACCTTTTTGAAATAGGGCAATACCGCATCCCAGTTCCAGCCCTTGGCACCGCGCGCTTCCCATTCATTGAAATCCGTCGGCGCGCCGCGGTTGGCCATTTGACCGTTGATGGAGGAGCCACCACCCAACACTCTGGCTTGCTCATACTTGCGCAGGGGCGGGCGATCCACATCCGGGTTGTTGTGGGA
>JABJKS010000121.1 GCA_018660265.1 Rhodospirillaceae bacterium
ACCGCGCGCTTCCCATTCATTGAAATCCGTCGGCGCGCCGCGGTTGGCCATTTGACCGTTGATGGAGGAGCCACCACCCAACACTCTGGCTTGCTCATACTTGCGCAGGGGCGGGCGATCCACATCCGGGTTGTTGTGGGAGATGACCTCCGTCGTGACCTTTAAGTCATTCCAGATAAATCGCTTGTCCAGATAAGCTGTGCCCGGATAGCTATCCAGGATCTCTTCCGGCACCTTGCCATGCGGTGTGTCCTGCCCCGCTTCGCACAGCAGTACCTTATTGGCGCTACGTGCGGATAGCCGGTTGGCCAGTACGGAACCGGCGGACCCTCCACCCACAATGATATAGTCGTATTGCATTTCTCTCCCCTTCATTACCGCTTCCAGCCGTTGTTCGACCGCGATCATTCTTCCTTGGCGACATAATAGAGCACGAATTCCTGCGCCAGGCTTTCAATTTTTCGCACGGGCATGGATAGTTGGGAAATAGGGATATGGACAGACGGATAACCATCCGACTGGTCTTTGAATTTCCGCAGTTGCGGCGAGACCATGGTCAACATACCCATAGAGTTGGAGATATAGGTGCGCGCCTCTTCATTCAGTTGGCTGGGATCTACCGCAACCATTAATACCCTGCGGACCAGGGTTGCGTTCGCCGCCCCCATGCCGATCACTGCCGCCCATGGCATCAGGCCCAAGGGCGGGCGTTGACAATAGATACCTTTTTCGTCGAACACCAAAACAGGCTTTCGATCAAATGCCATCTGGACAATCAGGCCCGCGACGAACAGGGAGATGACGACTGCGGCAATATTGGTCCAGCTCATCTCCGCCAAGACAAATTCCGATGCGCCGTCTGTTTGCAAAGCCATACCGACGCCAAACAGGCACGGCACGATCAATATCCCCAACTTGGCCTTCGACGGATAAATCTTTACGGGCGTCGGCGGCGGACCGGTCTGTGCTGAAGCTTCTGCTCGTTCCATAAATCGTCCCTGCGAAAACGGTCCGCAATCATAGCCATTGGAACTATTCACCGCTACTCTGTGTTCAAAGAAATGGAAAGCAGGAGAAATCCCATGAGCCTCAAAGATCAGGTCGTTGTGATCACCGGTGCGGGCAACGGCATCGGCGCGGGTATTGCCCAAGCTATGGCAGAGGCGAAGGCCCACGTGGTTTGTGCAGATATTGATTTGGACGCCGCACAACGCACCGCGAATAACGCTGCCCAAATCGGCGCGGAAAGCCTGGCTGTGATGGCCGATGTGGGCGATATCGATGGGATTGAGACGATGTTGGATGCCGCGATTGACCGCTTTGGTCGCCTGGACGTGATCGTCAACAACGCCGGCGTCACCCGCAAGGCCGATATTATGGATCTGACCGAGGCAGATTGGGATCGCATTCACCGGGTCAATTCAAAAGGCGTGTTCTTTTGCCTGCAAGGGGCGGCACGGCGAATGATCGAGCAGAACGAGGGCGATAGCACGTCAGGCGACATGGCGAGCGGCACGACAGGCGGGCGGATCATCAACATGGCCTCTATCGCCGGGCGCGGCTATGCCGGCACTTCCAACGCTGCCTATGCCGCATCAAAAGGCGCGGTCATCGCCTTGACCAAAACTGCGGCCCAACAATTGGCGCGGCATAATATCACGGTTAATTCGATCTGCCCCGGCGTCACCCGCACGCCGCTGTTGGAACAGGTCTTCACAACTCTGGAAGAAACAAAAGGCATCAGCAAAGCGGATTCCGAGGCCCGCGCCGCACGTCCCATCCCCCTGGGCCGTATCAACGAACCATCGGATATTGCGGCCATGGCGGTTTTTTTGGCATCCCCCGGGGCCAGAAATATCACCGGGCAATGCTATAATGTGGATGGTGGCCTGATCACGTCTTGAAGGTACGTATTGGAATAGGCGAATGGAAGCTGTCTTTAAAGACGGGCTGGATTGGGCATCAGGCTATTCCTTTGCCTTAACCTTATTATTGTTTACCCCTGCTATAGTCGCCTTTCTGCGCAATCATCCCCGGCGCTGGCCCATTACCATTCTGGTATTTTCATTAGGCTGGACCGGTGTCGGCTGGTTGGTCGCGATGATTTGGTCCCTATCGGCGACAAGACGGTAATTGACAAGAGGCGCGCAGTTCGCGACCCTACGACTGCGATTAATGGGAGACGTTTTAATGCGTTGGATATTGGCAATTCTGCTATTCCTACTGCCCGCCACGGCATCTACTGCTTGGGCGGAAATAGGTCAGATTAAGTTGAGCTTTGGCCAGGCATCACTGGAACGCAAGGGCGAATTAATCCCCGCCAAAGTTGGCCTATTGGTCGAAGCGGCAGACGTCATTATTACCGGCAAAGATGGCCGCCTGGGCATCACGTTCACCGACGACAGCCGCTTTGCCGCCGGGCCCAACAGCCGGATCGAGCTGACGACTTTTAAATTTAATGCCACCACGCACGAAGGCGAATTCGTCACCAAAGTGGATCAAGGTACCCTGGCCGTGGTGTCAGGCAATATTGCAAAACATCGCCCCGATGCCATGCGTGTCCGCACGCCGTCCTCCGTCTTGGGTGTACGGGGCACCAAATTCCTCGTCAAAGTCGCGCCATAGGGTCCGGTAATATAAAATGAAATCACGTCTATGCATTGTGCCGTTGCTGCTATCCATGGTTCTGGTGTTATCCGCCTGCGGTGCCAATGAAACTCTGGTGCTATTACGCGACGACGACGGTAAGGTCGGTGCCCTGGCGCTTTTGAACCAGGATGGATCCGATAAAGGCATTGTCATGAACAAGGTCAATCAGATGACCCGCATCGACGGTGCCGGTTCCATACAGACCATGACGGCCAGCCAACAGGATCTGGATAAAGATTTTGCTGCAACCCTGGAAACCCTGCCGGCACAATCGAAGCATTTCATTCTGTATTTTGAAATGGCCAGTACGCGGGTTAAGGCCGAAAGTCAGAAAGTTCTGGTGGCCTTATTTGACGAAGTCGCTGGCCGTCAAGCGGTCGAAGTTTTGGTGACCGGCCATACGGATACCATTGGCCTTAAGAAAGACAACGACCAACTGGCCATGAAACGGGCCCAAAAGGTTCGCGAAATGTTGATGGAACGCGGCCTGAAAGCATCCTTTGTCTGGGCAGCCGGCCGGGGGGAGCGTGAATTGTTGATCAAGACAGCAGATGAAACCGCCGAACCCCGCAATCGCCGGGTCGAGATTATTGTTCGTTAGCCTTTAAGACGCCCGCACCCAGCGCAGGGCCATTATGGCGACATCGTCATAGGCAGGCGCACCCCTGATAAAATCATTCACCGCACTCTGTAGTCCAGTGCAAATTGCTTCCGCATCCAGATCGGGATTGCATTGAACCAAGTGTTCATGAATGCGATCCATCCCGAATTGCATGGTGTCCGAGCCCTGGGCCTCTGACACTCCATCAGTAAACAGCACCACGGCATCACCTGGCGACAGTTGCACCTCCTCAACCGGATAGGGAAAGCCTTCCAGCACGCAGAAAGGTGGGCCTCCCTTGGAGTGCAAGTTTCGCACTACGTTATCCGATCCAAGCAAGATCGGCGCGTCATGGCCGGCATTGCAAAATTGCAAAATACCTGTCGCGGTATCTAATAACCCGGCCACGGCCGTTACGAACATCACGGCGGGATTTTCCCGGGCAATCTCGCTGCTGGCAACGTTGACCATTTCGCCCAGGTTAACGTCGCCGCGCAGGGCCGCGCTTTTGCACAGGGCTTTGCTCAACGCCATGAATAACGAGGCACCAACGCCTTTGCCTGATACATCCCCAATTAAAAAGAAGAAACGCGTCTCATCGACCATGAAGGCATCATAAAGATCGCCGCCCACTTCCCGTGCCGGTTCCAACAATGCATGAAAATCCAAACTATCAGGCTGCCCGGCTATGGCCTTCGGGTCGGGCAATATCCCTAGCTGTATTTCCCGCGCAGCACCCAATTCACCCGCCATGCGGGCTGTCTCCAAGCGGGCAAGGGCAAGGGCTTCATCCAGGGCCCGTTTGCGCCGATTGGCCTGGGCATAGCCCGTGGTCAAAAGAAAGGCACATATCAGGCCACTGCCCAGCAACCCTGATGTAGGGTCCAACAGCAATCGACCTTGGATAAACATGGTCACGCCAAGGACAAGCGCGACAGCACCGGGGACAAGAAATAAAATCGCCAAACGCCACGGAGGGGCATCCCGGCCGGCCAGAACCAGCATGCCACCCAACAACAGCAACAACACCGCCTCAACACCTGACATCCAGGATGGGCGCATCAGCCGGGTCCCAGCTAGCTGGGTTTCGATCATTTGGGCCTGAATTTCTATGCCGTCCATGCGAAAGGATAACGGCGTCGGCGGCGCATCGCGCAGACCCAGGGCAGTGGCCCCGATCAGGACCACTTGATCGGCAAAGATGTTCTTGTCCAATTTTCCCTGGAGCAAATCCAAAGCAGAAACACGACGACGGGAATCTGCATGAGAAAAATGCAAGCGCACGGTACCGTCGGGATCAAGAGGCAAATAGGAACGTCCAATATGCAGCCCCACCGCGCCATTATCATTCGCCTCCAGAATTACATGCTTTTGCCCCAAAGCCAAGCGTAGCACTTCTGTGGACAAGGTTGGGTAGATCCCGCCCGCAACCTGAACGACCGCGGGCACCGACCGAACGATACCGTTGGGTCCAGGCTGGCTATTCAGAAAACCATGCCCCTGGCCCGCCGCTTCGATCGTCGGCACATTGCCCAGATGCCGGGTGAAGCCCAGTAATTTGTCGTGCGGCGGGCGTCCCTTCAGCTTGACCGTCGTCAGAGCGGGAGGTGGCGAACCCAAAGCCGAGGCGTCCGTATCGTTCAAACCTGCCTGACCAATCACGACAGGCAAGGGAAACAATGTCATGGCAAAAAGGTCGTCGTTGCCCGGAAGGGAAGTCAAATGGTCGCGTACGGTCGGTTCCAAATTTGGGTAACGGGCAACCAATTGGGCCGGGTTGAAACGATCAGCCTCGGGCATCAGAATATCCAGGCCTACCGCCAAGGCCCCGGCAGCCGCAACGCCTTCTACCAGCCGGGCCAATTCCGTGCGCGGCCAGGGCCATTGGCCGATGGCCTTTAGGCTGGCCTCGTCAATATCCACAATGGCAACGGGCAGGCGCTCAATCTTTCGGGGCGAGATACGCTGATAACTATCAAAGACACTGTTGCTTATTCCGGGCCAAAGGCTGGGCAGCAACCATGGCTGGGGCAGAAACAACAGCAATAATATCAAGGCCGGCCATCGCTGTGCGGTCCACTCCCCGTTCACTCGCCCACCGGAAGGAATATTCTTCGGCCTGGGGTGTGGGGCGCGGGGCGCGGGGTCTGGCATCCGGGATGCGGGATCCGGGACGCGAATTAAAGTTCGATTTCCAGGCCGTCGTAGGCCATGGAAACCTTTAATGCCGGGCCGCGGTTCATTATTTCCTCGTAGCGCCTGGTTTCGTCCAGAATTTTCTGCAAAGCATAATCGTCATAAATAGGCTCATGATGAAACATGCAATAATGGGCGACGCCTGCGCGATGGCACATGTCCACCCCGACGATATTTGAAGAATGGCCCCAATCCTGTTTGACCGAGACCATGTCCGCCATGGAATACATGGCATCAAAAATCAGTAGATCCGCACCCGATAGGAAATCAATAAAGCGCTTCGTCTCCACCTCTGAGGCTTGGGTGTGTTCGCCATCGGTCGAATAGACCGCACTTTTTCCCCCGCGCGTGAACCGGTAGCCGTAGCTGTCTCCGGCATGGTTTTGCTTCGCCGCCCTGACATCAAAGCCACCGAATTGATAGGTCTTGTCCGGCTGGATTACATCAAGAATGATATTTGCCCCCATCTGGTCCCAATGAACCGGGAAACAAGGATCCGATTGCTGGCGGCGAAAGGCTTCTTCCATCACATCGTGACAGCCGTGGATATGGATTTCGTTGCCGGGAATATAGGCTGGTGCGAAAAACGGCAATCCCATGATGTGATCCCAATGCACATGGGACATAAAGAAGTCATAGCGTTGGGGCACGCCTGGTCCAAGATCCGCCATGACCTGCTGGCCAAATTGCCTCAGGCCTGAACCCATATCGCAGATCACATAATTATCGCCGCCGACCACTTCAACACAGGATGAATTTCCGCCAAATCCGTGGGACGTTGGAAAATCCAGTTCATTGTCGATAAATTGGTCCAAATCCGTATCGGAAGCGAATGACCGCCCAGCCGCTTGCTGCAAGGCCCTGCGCACCTTGTCCCGAACGCCGGGGCCGCTTAGGGCTACTGGCAGGGACCCTCGGGTGCCCCAAAACCGAAATATCATTCCATTACCTCATGCTTAAGACTGAACCCGGTGGCAAGAGCAATTCCGATCCAACGTGGACCGCCCTATAGCTTAGGGCGATCCTAAGTGATTGAAAAAATTGCTCGATTCTTATGAGTCGAAGCATTTCCTAATCAGGAACGCCCTGGCCTTCAACAAACAACCAACCGGCATCATTAATCTTTCTTGGCTAAAGCAGCTACGGCGGCGGCGCGATCCTCATAGACCGGAAATACCATGTCAAATCGGCTGATATGGAAAATTTCCTGCATTTGCGCACTAAGTGCAGCGACAACGATATTGCCTTGCTGCCCCTTGCATTGTTTGGCGGCCAACATCAGCACTCGAAGTCCGACACTGCTCATATATTCCACTTTGGATAGATCCAGTACAATGGCCACCCCGTCCTCGTGGCAGTCATTCAATTGTGGCAAAAGATCATCCTGAAATCCCTGCACCGAAGTATGATCTATACGACCAGTCGGGCACAAAATCCTGACGTCATCTACCGCCCCTTCCAACATCTGCCCCATTCCCTTATCCACCCAACGATCGTTCACAGAGGTCCGGCCCGCGTTTTCTAAGCCTACTGCAAATTAGTAAGCACGCAAACGGGCGGTCTGTTTATAGTTAATTGGAAATTAAACATATTTCGCGGAAAGGGTAGTGACGATGGTCACCAAATACTGCTTTGGGTCAATTGTTCGATGCCATTCAGAAGAACAACCATCGGCCTATAGGCTATTTATTGAGCCGCCTGGATCGATTTCGCGGTCCGAGGCCGCCAACCAGTGACATCTTTGGTTGGTTTTCCGAACAGATATCCCTGGCCATAGCGGACGCCAATTTCACGCAGAAATTCAGCCGAAGAATCTGTCTCCACCTGCTCACCAACTGTTGAAATGCCGAGATCCCGGCAAAGGGAGGCAATGGATCGCATGAAGGCCTTACCTTTGGCGGATTGTTGGGCCTCCTGCACATAGACGCCATCGATTTTGACACAATCCACATCCAGGGCGCGGAGATACTGAAACGCCGCCGCCCCGGAGCCGAAATCGTCCAGGCATACCTTGTGACCCAGGGACCGTAAGGAATTGAGAAAGTTTCGGGTACCTTCAAGGTCATGGATCGTGGCGGATTCCGTGACTTCGAACTGCAACCAATCCCGTGGCGGTTTGAAGTGACTCAATAACTGAGTCAACTTGTCCAGAAAGATCGGGGTTTCCAGTGAGCGCCCGGAAATATTGACGGCGACGGAAATTTCCCGTCCCTGTTTCTCGACACTGTCCAGAAACCGCATGACCCGGCCGCACATGGAGAGATCAAAATCCGAAATAATACCGGCATCCTCGGCGAAGGTGATAAAGCGAAAGGGTGAATCTTCCGGTCCGCCGCCATTCAACCGCACCAGCGCCTCATAATGATGCACATCCCGGTTGCTCAACTCCACAACGGGTTGATAGAAAACTTTAAACTCGCCATTGGTGACCGTGGATTTGAAGGTGAGGATTTTTTCCCGCGTATCCTCCAGCATCATTTTGTAGCCGTCTTGCAAATCCTTGATCGTAAATTTGCTGCGCTGTTCTGAGAATTTGTTGATGGTATACAGCAACGCCTTGGCGTCGTCGAAGTCGGATAATTCTTCGCTGCCCAAATCAACGGACGCAGTATGAACGGTAATCCCTTCACCTTCAGGATCAGCTTCTTGGGCCCGGCTGCTTATTGTCTTTTCCAGATCTGAAATATCGACGCTGGGATCATGCACAACGCCGAACAGATCTTTGTCCAGACGACCGGCGGATTCTCCGGCAATCGCGCGGGCCTGAATATTGGCGCTGATATCGGACATAAGTTCGTCCGCATCACCCGCCTCCATCCGTTCCATCACGCTGCTTAAACCATCCAGATCCAACATGGTCATCATGGCCGGACGGTCGCCCAGGCGGGCGGAATTTATCGCCTCCTTGGCGGCTTCGGCAAAGCCGTCCTTGTCCATCAACTCGGCAACGCTTGTTTGCGTGGAAACTCCATGATTGAGGGACAGAAATAAACCGCCGCCATTAATAGGCAGATAGGTGCCACGCACTTCAAGTCTGATAGGCTCTCCCGTGTCCGACTTCAAATGCAGGCGAATAGGGCCACATCGCCCCTGTTTAGCTGCCATCTCACAGGCAACAGCGACCATCGAACGATCTTCAGAGATGATTAAATCAAGGAAGTTTTGTCCGATTAATTGCCCCCCATCCATGCCGGTCAGGGATTTTATGGCACCGGTGGCGTAGCGGATCGACTGCTCGTCATCCAATTCGACAAAGGCGTCCGCTGCTGAAAATGCAAAGGCGACAAAACGGTCCCTATCCCGCTTAACATCGCCGCCTGATTTATCATTCTGGTTCATTTTCCACCACATGCCCCTCGTCAAACCGAGGGTATCCATAGCTGAAAAAAAATACACGGCAAAGATGAAGCTGCAGTTAATGGAGCACTGTTGGCTAATTGTGGCCATACCGATGTAGGATGAGGTCCCATGCGAGGATAATTTGAGAAAACAGCTTCCAGTAACATACAGCATACGTTTTAAGAACTGGCTGAACATCGCCGGACGCCTGCTATTGTGGGAGCTGGTCGGCGGCTATGCCCTATTGAGCATCTATATCTTTATCCAGCGCCTGGAAGGGCCGAACCCAGGCGCCGATTTTGTTATCTATTACGGCGCATCTCTGTTGAGCCTTGCCAACAACCCAGCGGCCATATTCGATTGGTCCGCGATGGCAGAGGCCCAGGCCAGCGTCATTGGCGAGGCGGTAAAATACCTGCCATGGCTGTATCCGCCGCCATTATTGTTGCTTGCCGCCCCCTTGGCCGGCCTGCCATATATCCCGGCATTGGGGGTCTGGATTCTAGGGCAGTTCGCCCTGTTGTTGATTGCAATCAGGAGCCTGATTTCCCGGCACAATTTGGGGCCTTTGGCTTACCTGGCAGCATTTGTTTTTCCTGCCACGGTCAACAATATGCTGGCTGGGCAAAACGGGGCCCTTAGCGCGGCCCTGCTGGGTGGTGGGTTGGCGGTGCTGCAACGTCGCCCCGTTCTGGCCGGCCTGCTGTTTGGTCTATTGATCTATAAACCCCACCTGGGGATCATGCTGCCCTTTGCGCTACTGGCCATGGGTGCCTGGCGCACCATTGCCGCCGCCCTGTCTTCTGCCATCTGCATATCGCTGGTAAGTCTGCTGGCATTCGGCACGGCCCCGTGGCTGGGGTTTTTCCAAAGCGCCGGCGTGGGCGCCAATGCCCTGGAATACGGCCAGACCCATTGGGCCAAGATGGCCACAGTGTTTGCTGCCCTGCGTCTGGCCGGCGCAGACCTTCCCCTCGCCTATGCAGGCCAGGCCATTGCGGCGATCCTTGCCATTCTGGCGGTTTTATATCTTTGGCGGCGCAAGACCGCCGACCTTGTGTCCCTACCTATCCGCGCGTCGGGGCTTTTGTTCGCGACATTTTTGGCGACGCCTTATGCTTTTTTCTACGACCTGGTCGTGTTGATTTTTCCCATCCTTTGGCTCGGATCCATGCGATGGCTTCCCGGATGCCGCCAGATCCTGGGATTGTTGTGGGTGGCACCGGTGGCATTGTGGCTTTTAGCCCGCTACAGCCAAATATCCCTTTGGCCCATTGTTCTGGCCGGATGCCTTATTTGGCTGCTGTATCACAACAAGCAACAGCGTCAATAGGGCCACTTGCCGGGGTCCGGCAGATCGTTATTGTTTGCCCTTAGTGCCAATGGTGGTGTTGGTGTTGCTTGGTTTTATGAGGTTTAGGGATGGATATTCGTAGCTTGATGCGCCGCGCGGTACAATTCAATGGCAGCAGGGAGGCCATTGTCCATGGCGATATTCGCCTGACGTTTGAACAATCCTGGCAGCGGGGCCTGCGCCTGGCAAATGCCCTGCTGGCCATGGGCCTGAAACCAGGCGACCGGGTTGGCTCGTTAGAGGACAACGGTATCCCGGCAGCGGATTTTTTTGTTGCCGCCGCCGTGGCAAACCTGGTTCGCGTCCCCCTTTATCCCCGCAACAAGGGGGAGACCCATGTCCATATGCTCGGTCATACAGGTTGCCGTGCCGTCATCGCAGCGGAGGAATATGTTGCCGAATTGGATGGCTTGCAGGATCAACTGCCGGCCCTTGAACGGATCATAACCCGCGATGACGGCTATGAAGACTGGCTGGCGGGATTTCCCGATACGGACCCGGATGTGCCGGTCGATCCCGACGATTATTTCATCATCCGTCATACGGGCGGCACCACGGGACTGCCCAAAGGCGTGGCCTATACCCATCGGGCGTGGTTGGCAGCGGGGCGGGATTGGATGTATCTGTTCCCGCCCATCGAACCGGGCGACCGGTGCCTGCACATCGCCCCCATCAGCCATGGCTCCGGCTATTTCTTCGTGCCCATGTGGCTTAGTGGCGCGGCCAATGTGCTGTTGGATCATTTCGATGCCACGGCAACAATGGATGCCATTGAAAACGAACAGATCCAGTATCTCTTTATTGTACCAGCCATATTGAACATGATGAACCGGGACCCGAAGGCCCGCAGCCGAGATTTCTCGAAACTGAAATGCATGCAGGTGGGCGCCGCCCCTATCGCAGATGATACGGCCCTGACGGCACGGGAAATTTTCGGCGATGTGTTATGGCAGGGCTATGGCCAGACCGAGGCTGTACCGGTCACCATGATGGGCCCACGGCAATGGTTCACCGAGATCGAGGGGTCGGAACCCCTTCGGTCCTGCGGCTTGATATTACCCTTTGCCGACGTCGAAATCTGGGATGACAACAACAAACCCCTGGCCCAGGGCAAGGAAGGGCAAATCTCTGTCCGTTGCGACGGCCAGATGGCCGGCTTTTGGGATGATGAAGCGGCGACGGCGGAACGGGTTGTGGACGGTTGGGTCCTGACCGGCGATATCGGTATGATTGATCGTAACGGCTATCTCTACCTGCTGGATCGGGCCGGCGATATGATCGTTTCGGGCGGTTATAACATTTATCCGGCGGAGCTGGAAAACGTACTGTCTGACCATGATGACGTTGTTGAGGCGGCTGTCTTTGCCGTACCTGATGAACGCTGGGGCGAAACCCCCATGGCGGTATGCACAGTGATTGAAGGCGCAAAGGTCACGGCAGAGGAACTGATCGGGATCTGCGCCGATGCCTTAGGATCTTACAAACGGCCAAAAGCTGTGGAATTGACGACAGACCCGCTGCCCAAAAGCATCGTCGGCAAAGTCCAACGCAAGGTCCTGCGAGAGCCATATTGGGAAGGTCACGAACGGCGCATCGCGGGTAATTAAAACGATACCGCCCCCTGGGCTGAATTTACAATTCAGGGGGCCAAGGGGCGGCGCAGTCTCGTCTAGAGCATGTTTTTTTCAAACATGCTCTACCTTTTAAGAATCGAGCAATTGAACCAATCACTTAGATCGCGCCAATTGAGCGACGGGGGCGATCCTAATTAATTGAAAATTGCTCTAGGTCGTCAACCAACCAAACTGTTGTGGTTTCCGGCCTGCTTGGGGATGCAGGATGACGTTGACCAGGGTTGGGCCATCAAAGGCTTTCGCCTCCTCCAAAACTCCGGCCAGGTCGGCGGGGTCGTTGACCAGGAAGCCCTTGCCGCCGAAAGCTTCCATCATCAGGTCATAGCGGGCACCGATAGTCAGAATTCCCGGCGGGATTTGGGCATCGGTAGGAAATTCCGCGATACCCTGCCCGATGCCGCCATTATTCAGCACCACGATCTTGATGGGGAGCTTGTGGCGGCAGGCCGTCTCGATCTCCATACCGGAAAAGCCGATGGCGCTGTCGCCCGAAACGGAGATGATCGGGCGTTCGGGATGCACGGTCGCAGCCGCAATGGCAAACCCCATACCAATGCCCATCGTACCATAAGTGCCCGCATCAAGACGCAGACGGGGTGAGGCATTGGGCAGTTGAGTGCGGCCAATGTCCATTGTATTGGCTCCCTCACCGATGATCACGGCATCCTCCGTGGCCCAGGCGCTGATGTCCTTCAGGGCACGGTAATAGTTCGTCGGTGTGGAATTATCATCGATCATGGGCTGGATCGCGGCGGCATTGCCCGCTGCCTTCTCGGCGATGGCGGCTTTCCAATCCGTGTCGGCGGGATAGAACCACTGGCGGTTCTCCAACTCTGTATTCAACTGCCCGACAATGGTTTTGCCGTCACCGACCAAGGCCACTTCCGTGGGCACATTGTCGCCTATGGCTTCAGGCGAGATATCCAGCTGCACAACGCGGACATCTTTCTTGAAGCGCGGCGGCAGGCCGTAATGCATGATCCAGTTCAGGCGCGCGCCCATGACAAAAATCACATCGGCTTCCTTCAAGGCATGGCTACGGGCCGCACCGACCGAAAGCGGATGATTGTCATCCAGAACACCCTTACCCATGGGGGATGCCAGGAAGGGCAGCTGGGTCCGTTCAATAAAGGCACGAACCTCGTTCTCGGCCCGGGACCAGGCCATGCCCTTGCCAACGATGACCAGGGGGCGTTCGGCAGATTCCATCGCATCCAAGGCAGCCGTAACATTCTCGGCCACAGCCGCCATGCGCGGCGGCTCCGGCACAGTGGCAAAGGTTTGCACATCGTCCTCCTCTACCTCGCCCTGGATGATGTCATCGGGCATATCAAGATAGGTCGCACCAGGGCGGCCATAGATGGACTGGCGCACCGCCTTCTCCACATAGAATGGAATACGCTCCACATGCTCTACAGCGTGGGCGAATTTGCAGAAGGGAGAGGCGATCTGCACCTGGTTCTCTTCCTGGAAGCTGCCCATGCCGTTTTGATAGGTGGGTGCCGCACCACCGATCAAAATCATGGGCCAGCAATTCTGTTGGGCATTGGCCAAACCAGCCAGGCCATGCACAACACCAGGGCCCGACACGGTCAGACAGGCACCGGGACGGCCGGTCAGATAACCCGCTGCCTGCGCGGCGTAAGAGGCGGATTGTTCGTTCCGCATGCCGATATATTTGATGCCCACCTCTTGGGCCGCAGCTGCGATGGGCTGTACGGGGAAACCGACGATCCCGTACATGAATTCAACACCCTGCTGCTTCAAACTCCGCGCCATCAACATAGCGCCCGTAACCTTAGCCATTCTCAACTCCCATTTCTTTTCTAATAAATATTCAGATGACCGATCGGTCACGCATCTCTTTCACTTCGTCGCTGGAATATCCCAGCCAATCACCGTAGATCGTTTCGTTGTCCGCACCCAACAACGGCGAAGGTTCAACCGGCACATGGCTGTCCGACATGTGCAGCGGCCAGCCGGCCACATTCACTTCGCCCCGTTGAGGATGATCGATTTTGGTCATGACGCCGCGCGCATGAAGATCCGGATCATGCATCAATTCCAAACTATTGTAGACCGCACCACAAGGTACACCGGCACCCGCTATAATGGCCATCACCTCGTCCTTGGTATGTTGCATGGTCCATTCGGTGATCACACGATCCACCTCTTCACGTTTTTCATAACGGGCATCGGGGTTCTGCAGGCTGGGGTCGTCGATCATATCCTCCCGCCCGATGAGCCGCGCCAGGCGACGCCAATGTTCTTCGTTCGCACGGGATGGGAAAATAAAGCAATGATCATCAGGCCCGCCCGGCTTACATGCATAAAGCCCACCGGGGGAGGAGCCGACGATTGCGTTACCGGCCCGCGGCAGGGGTGTTTCAGACGCCACCTGTTTCGACATCGCCGTGCGGCAATAGTTCAACATGGCATCACGCATGGCGATCTGAATATGCTGGCCCCGGCCCGTCGTGTGCCTTTGGAACAGTGCGCCCAGAATACCCATGGCACACAACATGCCGGTTCCCGTATCCCCAATGGTTGAACCGGGCCGGACCGGCGGGCGGCCCGCCTCGCCATTAATCGCCATGGTCCCGCCCGTGGCCTGGGCGATCATGTCGAAAGAGAGATAATTCGCATGCGGGCTGTCCGGTGCGAAGCCTTTGATCTGGGCAAAGATGACCCGGGGGTTTATGGCGCTCAATCTCTCGTAGTCAAAGCCCAGGCGGGCGAAGGTGCCCGGTGCCATATTTTCGATCACCACGTCGACGCTTTCGATCAATTTGGCCAACAGTGCCTTGCCCTCATCTGACTTCAGGTTGCAGGTGATGGAGCGTTTGTTGAGATTGAAATAGAGAAAATAATTCGCATCCATACCCGGCTTGTCCGTGAAGCTCCACCGCCCCGGCTCACCTTGTTTAGGTTCTTCGACCTTGACGACTTCCGCGCCCATCCAGGCCAGGGCCTCGGTACACGATGGCCCCGCTTCAAACTGGGTCAGGTCCAGAATTTTAATACCATGCAAGGCGGGTTTGCTCTCAGACGATGTGCTGCCATTCATAAGGCGTCTTCCTTCTTAGGGATGATCGGATTTTGTTATGGTGGACAATCGGGGGGGATTGCGTCAAGACCGGGAACAGAGGAATATCGAAACAGATAATTATTATAACCACAGGAAGCAGAGCAGCGCATGAGATATCTTCACACAATGGTTCGGGTATCGAACCTGGATGAAACTTTGAATTTTTTCACCAATCTGCTGGGCATGGTCGAAACCCGGCGTATGGAAAGCGAAAAGGGCCGCTTCACCAATATTTTCCTCGCCGCAGGCAACGACGAGGGCGTGGCCCGTGACAGCAAAGCACCGGTGCTGGAGCTGACCTATAATTGGGACCCCGAAGAATATTCCGGCGGTCGCAACTTTGGCCATCTGGCTTACGAGGTCGACAATATCTACGACACCTGCCAAAAGCTGATGGATGCCGGCGTCGACATTAACCGCCCCCCACGGGATGGCCGCATGGCGTTCATCCTGACGCCGGACAATATCTCGATTGAGCTGTTGCAGGCGGGCGACGCCCTGCCCAACCTCGAGCCCTGGGCCTCAATGGAAAATACCGGCAGCTGGTAGCCATAAACGGCTGTTTTCATAGCTGACCTGATCCCCGCTGGCCGCTATCTGTCGGGGCCTGGGGTATATCTGGCTGACTCTCCTCAACTAGGACTGCAAACAAACTAAAAGAGCCGGCCACCGAGGGGTTTCCTCTTGGTGACCGACCCAATTTTTTACGAATGCCACTTCGTTTTTAGCGCGGATTTTGTGGGCGCAGGACGCCTCGAAAGACTTTGATCAGGACAGCATGTGCCACATGTATGCCAGTCCGGCGACAGAAATGAGCCAACCCATCGCGACCACGAAGAATACCGGCTGTGAATGTTTCATTGTTGACGCTTCCATCTCGATCTCTCCCTCAAAAATCTCTTTCGATGCGGATCTCGTATGCATCGATATGTCCTAAGGTGCAGAATCCGTGCCAGTTTTATTGAAATTGGAAAATGGCTGTTAACTGCCAAAACGCCGTTTGAGGCTGCTGATACATGTGTCAAAACGAGAATAATTAGCTGTTTTGGCTGTACCAATTTGAGAGATGTTAGGAGAATTTTAGGTCTATCGGGAAACCATTTGGTAACAACCGCTCATCAAATTGTAAGACTTCACCCCTTATGCTGCAGGTTCAAGTTACTCAAGGTAATAGCGTTCAACAGGTTAGAGTTACAACGTGACCGTAATAGTGAATATGAACCATCTGCCCGAAATAATGGTCCCCCCCCGCCTGCGCACCGATGATCGGACGGGGCGGTTGTATCGTTGGTTTATTTCCTGTCATTTGGTATTCGGCTTGCTGGCCTTGGGCCTTGCGGCCTGGATCTTTCAGGTGAGCGCCCAGATCCCACCGGCTTATTGGTTGTTTTTGGCCCTGACCACATTCCTTTTGCTGCAACCGGTGCTGTTTCGCATTACCGGGGCCTACAATCTGCTGGCCACGATCTCCATTGTCATATTGAACGCGATGATCCTGGTTGCGGCCTATAATTACGGTGGCCATCTCTCCCCCGCCCTACCGATTTCCATTGTCGTCCCCATGTTCTGCCTGTTTTTCTTGCCCGGTCTGGGGCAAATTGTGGGCCTGGGTGCCCTGGTGGCCTGCTATGGCATTCTCATCACACTTTATGTGAACGGCCACAGCTTTCCGCAATTCCTACCCGCATCACAGCTGCCCGGTCTGTTTATGGCCGGCATTATTGTGGCGGCCGTACTTGTCGCGGCCATGGCGCGGGCCTATCTGGACCTTTACGCCCTGTCCCGCGATGTTCTGCGTACGGAGGTCGCCCGCCACAAAGATACCGCCGATAATCTGGCCCGGGCCCGGAATATGGTTGAAGCCGCCGCCAAAACCAAAGGGCAAAGCATTGCCGCCATATGCGACGAAGTACGCATGCCTTTGAATGCCATAATCGGCTTCTCGCAGATTATTTCACGGGAGTTGATGGGTAAACTGGCGGACGAGCGCTATCGCTCCTGCGCCTCTGATATTGAAAGCAGCGGCCGCCAATTGTTGGGCGTCATTGATGAAGTTCTGGATTTGGTTCGTGTTGAATCTGGTGATTTGGAATTGACCGATACGGAATTCGATCTCGCCCTGGCGATCAGAAAATGTCGCAAATCGGTAAACAGCCTGGCCCAGGCCCGGGATATCGCATTGTCGGAAAATCTGCCCAGCGACGGCCTCATGGTGCGCGCTGATCACAGCCGGATACGCCAGGTGATCATTGCCCTGATGTCCAATTGCATCGCCCTTGTCGGTGGCGGCGGGCAGATCGAAGTGCAGCTTTCCAAGACCGCCAAAGAAGAAGCCATGCTGTTGATCCGATCCACCGGCAGCACTATATCGCCGGAGGGTTTGGCCATGGCCCTGGATGCGCCTGATGGGAATAATAACGATAATAGATCGGAAAGCCTGGGTGTCGGCTACGGCCTGCCAATCGCCCGCCGTCTTGTAGAACTGCATGGCGGCAGCTTGGAAGTCGGCGGACCAAATTCAGACGAATCCCATATTATCCTGACCCTGCCAACGGAACGCGTTGTCTAAATTCCATCGGGGGTCCATAAACCTACGCTGGATCTACAAATTTACTCTGCTTCTACTATTTTGCTCTGGGCAAAAAAGCCTGTGATGGCCGCCTGTGTTAGTTATGATTAGAGCTGACCAAAGGAATTCACGGCATGAAGACAACAGCCACCACAACAACCGTCTTTGCTGCCATCATCGCAGCCGCAGTCGCGACAACGGCGCTGACAACAACGCTGTCCCCCTGGCAGGCGGCGCATGCTGCGGGGGGCGGTGAATTCCATTATGGTCAGCGGCTGTATTCCCTTGGCGACTACACTGGTGCCCTAAGCATATGGCAGCCTTTGGCAGAACGGGGCGAGGCAAAAGCACAATACAGCTTGGCGATCATGTATCTAAAAGGCCGTGGCGTCACAATGGACAAGGCAGAGGCCAAAGCATGGGCCCGAAAGGCCGCAGACCAGGGCTATCGACCAGCGCAAAAATTATTGCAGGGCCTGGAGCGGAAAAAGCCGGCTAAAAAATTCGCCAAAACAGCCGATGTGAAGACCGCGCAAAAACCGCGCAAGCCCAGAAAACCCAAGAAACCCAGAAAAGCACTCAGCGCCATGACCGAGTTGGAGCGAGTGGAGGCTGCGGTCGAAGACCTTTTGCAACAGATTGCCGGCAAAGTGGCCAAGGACGGCAGCCTTGAATATGGCGACCTAAAGGCCGTTCAGTTGGCCAATGCACCAAACGCAATTGAGATCACGATCCCGGATCTGGTGATCAATGCTGCCGATGGCGGCGTATTCTCTCTCGGCACCGTGGTCGCCCATGTCCGCCACCTTGATGCCCGGTTCGATGATATTACCCTGGCCCTGCCCGGCGTCGTGCGCTTTCGCCAACCGTTTGGCGGTGCCTGGGGACGCATCACCATCGCCCGACGCCTTGCCACCATACGCTGGGACCGGCAGTTGGAAACCAGCACGGATTTTGAATTCCGTTTCGGCGATCTGGTGTTTCTGTTGGACGACAAGGGTGAAATGGGACGGGTCGCTGAGGTGTTGGTGCAGGCCGATCTAAAGGAGGCGGACGACCTTTGGACCGGCCCCATGCGGTTTGCCCTGGACAAGGTCAACATCACCTCGGAGAACGGCGGGAACTTGAAACTAGACCGGGTGAATTTGGTTTTGGATCTGCGCGGCCTGGACATTGCCGCCTATGCCAACCGAAAAGAAACAGACACCAACACCGTACCAACAATGCCGACATTGAAAGATGCGCTGGGTCTGGCCAACGGTGTCGGGCTGCGTGCCATTGTTGATGGCCTTGCCCTGACCCATCCAAGCCAGGGGAATTTTAGCCTGGGCGGTGCGGATTACGGCATCGATCTATCCTCTGACGATGGCAGGATGTTAAAACTCAGCCTGACGACAAAACATCACGGTTTGGTCGGCACGGGCAGCGCGGCACCCGAAGCCTTAGTGCCCAAGGATTTGGATATCGCCCTGGTTCTGGACAGCGTACCCAGTGAAACCGTCGTCAATGTAGGCGTCGCCGCGGTGATCGAAGTCGCCTTGCTGGGTCAATTAAGCTCAGGCCCACAGACGTTTGAACGTCTGCGCGATGAATTGAGTGCGGCCGGGGCGGTATTGCAACTGAAACGCGCCAATATAACGGCCCAGGATTACGACATCGCCATGGCCATGACACTATTGGCGGATAAGGCAGCCAAAGCCGGATTTCTGGGCGATGGCAATCTGCGCATCCGGGGCCTGGACAAATTGCGGGCCATCGCCGGTGATCAAAAGGGCGGCCCCATGGCAATGATTTTTAACAAGGGTAAACCTATCGATGGCGACAAGGGGCGGTTGTTTGAGCTTCAGGTGCGCCCGGACGGACAGCTAACCGTGAACAATGATCCGGTCGCCTCTCTGGCACCATTCCAAGACGGGACGAATTAACGCTGCCATGGAAAATCTCTCCCGCGATATTGCGACCTTGTTGGGCTTGGCCGCTGTCTTCGGATTTCTCAACCACAAATTCCTGCACCTGCCGCGCACCATCGGGCTGGTACTGATCGCCATGGCCGCATCCCTATCCGCCCTGGCCATTGATGCCCTGATACCCGGTTGGGGGGTTGGGCCGGGGTTGCGGGCCGCCCTGATCGAGATTGATTTTACCGCCGCACTGATGAACGGGATGTTGGGTTTCCTGCTGTTCGCAGGTGCCCTGCATGTGGATCTGGCACAATTGGCGGCGCGGCGCTGGCCCATCGCGGCCATGGCCACGGGCGGTTTGTTGATGTCCACGGCAATTGTAGGCGGCGGCATTTGGCTGGCTTTTGAACTTGTGGGGCAGTCGTTGCCGTTCATCTATTGCCTGGTGTTTGGTGCCCTGATTTCGCCGACTGATCCGGTCGCGGTTCTGGGCATTCTGAAAACAGCCAAAGTCCCCGCCAGCCTGGAAGCGAAGATTGCCGGGGAAAGCCTGTTCAACGATGGTGTGGGCGTTGTTGTCTTCCTCATCCTGCTGGCCATGGCCACGTCGGATGCCGGGCATGGATCGGGCGAAGCCATAGATGCGATGGGCATCGCCATTTTATTCCTGCGGGAAGCCGTCGGCGGTGCCATCCTTGGTCTGGCCGCTGGTGCCATCGCCTTTTGGGCCCTGCGTTCCATAGATGAATACAATTTGGAAATCATCATCACCCTGGCTCTGGTCACCGTGACCTACGAAATCGCCCACCTGCTGCACACATCGGGACCCATCGCCGTGGTCGTCGCCGGGCTGTTGATCGGCAACCACGGCACCCGCCTGGCCATGAGCGAGACTACGCGTAACCATCTAACCAATTTTTGGACCTTGATCGATGAAATTCTCAATGCCGTGCTGTTTTTGTTAATCGGCTTGGAGGTCGTGGTGATTTCAATGGAACCCGGTTTGATGTGGGTTGCCCTGATCGCCATTCCCCTGGTCCTTGGCGCCCGTTTTGTCGCCGTTGCCGTACCCATCGGGCTGTTGGGCCTGTGGCGGGATTTCACCAAAGGCGCTATTCCGGTGTTGACTTGGGGCGGCCTGCGCGGCGGCATTTCCGTCGCCCTGGCATTATCCCTTCCCGCAGGTACGGAAAAGGACGCCATCGTCACGATCTGCTACGCGGTCGTCGTATTCTCCATCCTGGTTCAAGGCCTGACGATTAGCCGCCTGGTTGATCGGGTTGTGCCCAAGGATAATTAGGACGCGCAACATGAGTAAGCCCCATAAGAGTAAGTCCCATATGAGTAAGCCCGAGGACCGCAAGGTCGAAATCATTGAAAAGCGTACGGCATTTCAAGGCTACACCAGGATCGATGAATATCGATTACGCTACAGCCTCTATCAAGGCGGCATGGGTGCGGAGATCAAACGCGAGGTAATGGAGCGGGGCCACGCCATCCTGGTCCTGCCCTATGATCCGGCGCGCGATGAGATCGTTTTGATAGAGCAATTCCGCATGGGCCTTTACGCCCGTGGCGATGATCCGTGGTGTCTGGAAGTGGTTGCCGGCATTATTGAAGACGGCGAGGCGTTGGAAGACGTCGTCCGGCGGGAGGCGCGGGAAGAAGCCGGTATCGAGTTGGACAACATCACCCATGTCGTGGATTGCTATACCTCCCCCGGTATTACCAGTGAACAAATTTCGATCTATTGCGCCCAAACAGACGCCGCCAACGCCGGCGGCGTTCACGGGGTAGAAGCGGAAGGCGAGGACATCAAGGTCATCGTCATGGCCTTCGATGATGTCATGGCGGCGCTGTCCGATGGTCGTATTACCGCCGGGCCCGCGATTATTGCGGCCCAATGGCTGGCCCTGAACCGGGATGATATTCGCCGTCGCTGGCTGGCTTAATTTTACAGCATTTGTTTGTATTAAATTCGTATTTACTTGTTTCCTTCGGATATCGTACCTAGATTTCAATTGATTGTGGAATTAGGTGCCGGAGTGAGACATGGACGTACGAGATGGATTTATCGACAGCATCGGCAATACGCCGTTGATCCGCCTGCAGAAGGCTTCGGAGGTGACGGGCTGTGAAATTCTGGGCAAGGCGGAATTCCTCAACCCCGGCGGTTCCGTCAAGGACCGCGCCGCCCTGGCCATCGTCAAGGCGGCAGAGGCGCGGGGTGATCTGAAACCCGGCGGTATTATCGTTGAAGGCACCGCCGGCAACACCGGCATCGGCCTGGCTCTGGTCGCCAATGCACGCGGCTACAAATCGGTCATCGTCATTCCTGAAACTCAGACCCAGGAAAAGAAAGACATGTTGCGCATGTGTGGTGCGGATCTGCGGGAAGTCGCCGCCCTGCCCTACCGCGACGACAATAACTACATCAAATATTCAGGGCGGTTAGCCGCCGAAATAGCGGCCCAGCACCCTGAAGGTGCCATCTGGGCCAATCAATTCGACAATGTGGATAACCGCCAGGGCCATTATCAGACCACGGGGCCGGAGATATGGCGGCAGACGGATGGCAAGATCGATGGCTTCATATGCGCCGTCGGCTCCGGCGGCTCGTTGGCTGGTATCGCGCAATATTTGCGGGAGCAGAACCCCGCCATCACCATCGGCCTGGCTGATCCGCCCGGGGCGGCATTGTACAATTATTACGCCAACGGTGAATTGAAGTCAGAGGGGTCCTCCATCACCGAGGGCATTGGTCAGGGACGGATCACCGCCAACCTGGAGGGTTTGGCTGTGGACCGTCCTTTTCAAATTCCCGATGAAGAGTCTTTACAGATCGTCTTTGACCTGATTATTGAAGAAGGTTTGGTTCTGGGCTCCTCCAGCGGGGTGAATGTTGCCGGTGCCATCCGTCTGGGCAAAGAATTAGGGCCCGGGCACACAATTGTGACCTTGCTTTGTGATGGCGCACAGCGTTATCAAAGTAAGATGTTCAATGTGCCGTTTTTGCGAGAGAATGGCCTGCCTGTGCCAAGTTGGATGGCAAACAACGGGTAGCAACAAGTGTCCTGGTTCAGGAATACGCCGTGTTTAGGATCGCTTCTCCGTGCCTCCGGGTAGGAGGTGCCGCGCCGACGATGTGGTGCATCGTTAAACGGTGCCGACGCCGTCCGGAGGCGTGGAGAAGCGACCAAATTGGCGGCCATATAGGCCCCTCGGACGTTGTCGCGCGATCCTTGTGATGATAGCATCACGGCGAACCACGCTCCCAGTGCCATCGGGCCGAGGGGCCTATATGGCCGTCCTAAACACGGCGTATTCCTGAACCAGGACACTGGATAGAGGCTTATATGACCGAACTGCTGTTCCGCGACGACCCTTATACAAAAACCTGTGAGGCCACCATCACGGCCATCAACGAACGCGGCGGGATAGAGCTGGACCGCACCATATTTTATCCCACGGGTGGCGGACAGCCGGGCGACACGGGCGTCCTGCGCCTTAGTGACGGCAGCGAAATCGCCATCGCCACCACGGTCAAGGGCGACGGCCCCGATGGTGTCATCCATGTTCCCGCCGAGGGACAGGATGTTCCGGCTGTGGGCACGACCGTAACGGCTGCCATTGACTGGGATGTGCGCCACCGCCTGATGCGCATTCATACCTGCTTGCACCTGCTGTCATCCGTCGTGGAATATCCCGTCACCGGCGGCCAGATCAGCGACGGCAAGGGCCGGCTTGATTTCGACATGCCCGAGATGACGGTGGAGAAAGATGCGATAACGGAACGCCTGAACGAGCTGATTGCACAGGCCCATCCGGTCAGCGTCGGCTGGATTTCCGATGAAGAATTGACCGCCCAGCCGGACCTGGTCAAGACCATGTCCGTGAAGCCCCCCATGGGCCAGGGCCGGGTTCGTCTGATCGATGTGGACGGCTGTGATCTACAGCCCTGTGGCGGCACCCACGTCGCCAACACCTCGGAAATCGGACCGGTTCGGGTGCGCAAGATTGAGAAAAAAGGCAAACAAAATCGCAGAATTTCAATCGAATTTTCTGAATAATATCAGATAATTAAAATATCTTCTTGAGGTAAATTATGAATAATCCCCAGACCGTTTCCACGACCTGGTTGGCTGACAACTTAGGCCAGGCCAATGTTAAGATACTTGATGGTTCGTTCTACTTGCCGGCCGAACAGCGTGATGCCAATGCAGAGTATACCGCCCAGCATATCCCCGGCGCGCAACGCTTTAACATTGATGTGGTTTGCGCACCTGACAGCGACCTGCCCCACATGTTTCCAAGCGGCAAAACCTTTGCCGATGCGGTAGGTGCGCTGGGGATTTCCAACGACGATACGGTCGTCACCTATGACGGCGGCAAGCTAACGGGGGCCTGTCGCGTCTGGTGGATGTTCCGTGCTTTTGGCCACGACAAGGTCGCGGTTCTGGATGGTGGCTTCACGAAATGGCAGGCCGAGGGACGCGCTGTCGAGGACACGGTTGCAACGCCAAAGGCCGCCAGTTTCTGCGCCGATTACAGGGAGGACATGGTGCGTTCCGTGGAACAGATGTTGGCCATGATCGATCAGGGTGGCGACAGACAGATCATTGATGCCCGCGGAGCCGGGCGTTTCGACGGCACAGCGGCAGAGCCGCGCGCGGGATTACGCTCCGGCCATATGCCGGGTGCCTGCAATTTGCCTTATGACAAACTGTTGAACGAGGATGGGACCCTACGATCAACCGAACAATTGCGCGCACTGTTTACCGACGCCGGCGTCGATCTGGAGCGCCCCGTCGTCACCTCCTGTGGTTCCGGTGTATCGGCGGCGGTTTTGTTGTTGGGTCTGCGCACTTTAGGGCATGAAGACAACACATTGTACGACGGCAGCTGGTCGGAATGGGGCAGCCGCAAAGACACACCTGTCGTGACCTGATTGGTCGTCACGTGGAGCTGAGAACATACGGCGAGGCGGACGAGGCGGCGGTTGTTGATCTGTGGCAGCGGGCCGACTTGATGCGCAACCCTTTGAATGACGCCCGCAAAGATATCGCCTTTTGCTTATCGGGGGGGCATGGCGAAATACTGATCCTGGAAGATGACGGTCAAATCGTCGCGACGGCCATGGTTGGGCAAGACGGCCACCGGGGCTGGGTCTATTATGTCGCCGTCGACCCGGATCGCCAGGGCCAGGCTCTGGGACGGCGCATCATGCAAGGGGCCGAGGATCACCTGAAAGCTGCAGGCGTTCCAAAAGTGCATTTAATGATACGGGGCAGCAATACCCAGGCCGTCGGCTTCTACCAACGCCTGGGCTATAGGGTAGAACCGGTCACCACCATGAGCCATCGCCTCGACGGCAACGCCCTGCCTGTGGGCCACCAGATGGACGACGGACCGGTCATTGTCACCTATTTGGAGATGTTGGAGCGTGGCTCCCTACCGCACGTAGTGCCCAAGGCCCGGCGCTTTGCCCTGATGGGTGCAGCCGATATCACGGTGAGCTTTTACCGCTACCTCTATGACGCAGTTGGCCGGCCCTGGTATTGGACTGACCGCAAAAAGCTATCGGATGAGGAGTTGACCGCGATCATCCAGGATGAAGCGGTTGAGGTTTATGTGTTGTATGTAGGCGGCGTGCCGGCGGGTTTTTTCGAACTGGATGCCCGCGCCATGCCAACCATCGAGTTGGCTTACTTCGGCATCATGCCGGAATTCATCGGCCTAGGCCTGGGCCCATATTTGCTTGGCCAGGCCCTGGACATGATCTGGCAGCGGGAGCCCAGCCGGGTCACGGTCAACACCTGCACCCTGGACCACCCCAAGGCCCTGCCTCTGTATCAACGGTTCGGCTTCAACCCCTACAACCAGGAAGAAGTCCCCGCGCCGTGGCAGGATGCCAACAACATCCTTGATTTTGCGTAGAGATCAACCCTCCAACTTCTTTAATTCTTTCGACGCTATGGCGGCTAGTCCAGGGAGTAGATCATGAACGTAACCCCAAGTCAGCGTTGGTATAATACCTTCATAGCCATGCCTAGAACACTGCCAAATTTTCGTAGTTCTGGAAGATTTAAATCGGGGTAATCCAGATCAAATTGATCGCCCAGGATCCTCGCGGCCTCGGTTATGCGCTGCATGCATCGTTCGACTGCATCAATCGTGATTTGATCCCTCAAAAAATCGGCCATTTCCATCTCGGCCGTATATTCAGAAATGCGGTCTGCATTCTCAACTATATGTCGCAGACGGACGCCGGGATCCTTAGAAGGCATATATGATATCCTGCTCTACGGATTCACGGATACCTGCATGTAACCCCTCGTGAGATGCGACATCTACGCCAATATCGGGAAATATCTCGCCAATGCCGGATTTTATCTCTTCGCAGATCTTCACATAATTTAGAATATCGCGCACGCGCTCAACATCTATGTCGATCAAAACATCAATATCGCTGTCTGCCCCGCCGTCACCACGGGCTGTACTGCCGAATATTCCCGCGTGTAGAACGCCGACGTCTTGCAAATGCGCCTGCATTGACTTGAGGCATCGTATCACCGGGCCTAAGCGGTCATCAAAGGTGGGAACAGCCCGACCGCTATTCAGGTTCTTAGCGAATTCTGCGACGGCGGCGCGATGCTCCCGCAAAACTGACACGGAAACATCCACGTAGCCTTCAGTGGCTAACCGTGCCCGCCGTCGTCTTTGCCGTTCCGCGCTTGTGCTCATATTCCTGCTTCCATTTCCGTTACATGTAACATATAGGGCGTTACGTGTAACGATGCAACAAGCGGAAATAGTGGTGCTTATCCAGGCTGAACCTAGTGGCTGAGGATTTGACTTAGGAACAATTGGGTACGGTCGGATTTTGGGTTGTTGAAGAATTCTTCCGGTTCGTTCTGTTCAACGATTTCACCCTGGTCCATGAAGATCACCCGGTTGGCGACTTTGCGTGCGAAACCCATTTCATGGGTGACGCAGATCATGGTCATACCGTCTTCGGCCAGCTGGATCATGACTTCCAGAACTTCCTTGATCATTTCGGGATCTAGGGCTGATGTCGGCTCATCAAACAGCATGATGCGCGGGTTCATGCACAGCGACCGGGCGATGGCGACACGTTGTTGTTGACCGCCCGATAACTGACCGGGGAATTTATCGGCCTGTTCGGGGATGCGCACGGTTTCCAGGAAGCGCATGCCAATCTCCTCCGCCTCCGCCTTGGGCATTTTGCGGACCCAGATTGGCGCCAGCGTACAGTTTTCCAAAACCGTCAGATGCGGGAACAGGTTGAAATGCTGGAACACCATGCCGACCTCCCGGCGCACGGTATCGATGTTTTTCAGATCATTCGTCAATTCCACATTATCGACAAAGATCTGGCCCTGCTGATGCTCCTCCAACCGATTAATACAGCGGATCAGAGTTGATTTGCCCGACCCCGAAGGGCCGCAGACAACGATCCGCTCCCCTTGATTGACTGTCAAATTTATGTCCTTGAGGACATGGAAGGAGCCATACCATTTATGCATGGCGTTGATCTGAATGGCGATCTCATCCGAGATCTTCAATTTCGATTGATCGACGTCAATATCAGCAGCGCTGTCACTCATAGTTAGTCTCCCTATTTCCGGGCTCTTATGGGGCTCTAATGGCCCGTATGGAGTTTGCGTTCGAGGTACATTGAATACCGCGACATGGAGAAGCAGAAGATGAAAAAGACGAAGCCGCAGAAGAAATAGCCTTCCTTGGAAAGGCCGATCCACTGCGCATCGGTAACCGCCAATTGCACCATGGTCAGCAGATCGTTCAAACCAACGATCTGCACCAGGGTGGTGTCCTTGAAGATTCCAATGAACAAGGACACGATGGCCGGAATCATGATGCGCAAGGCTTGCGGCAGAATGATCAAACGCATCATCTTCCAATAGCCAAGGCCCAGAGCATTCGCCGCCTCGTACTGCCCCTTTGGCAGGGCCTGCAGACCACCACGGACCACCTCCGCCGTATAGGCCGCAACGAACAAGGTGACGCCGATCAATACCCGTAGCAACTGATCAAACGATGTTCCCGCTGGTAGGAATAGGGGCAGGACCACCAAGGCCATGAACAAGATCGTGATCATGGGGACAGAGCGGAAAAACTCGATCACCAAAACACAGAACCACCTGATTATAGGCATCTGACTTCGTCGCCCCAGCGCCAGGGAGATACCGATCGGCAGGGCCCCCGTTATGGCCACCGACGATATAATGATCGTTAAGACCAACCCACCCCATTTTGCATTGTCCACATGAGGCATACCGAAGACACCGCCCGAGAACATAAAGAAGGCAATGACAGGGAACGGGATCAACAGGAACATGGCAACCCGGCCCCGATGTGGCAGGCCGTCGGTCAACGCATAGATGATCATCAACAAGCCAATGCCAATCACCGCCGTTGGACGCCAACGCTCTTCCCTGGGATAAAAGCCGTAGATAAATTGATCAAATCGGATGCCGACAAAGACCCAACAGGCTCCTTCTATGACCACATCTTTTTCAACCACCACCTTGGCGTATTCCCGACCTTTGGCCCGGACCACGCCTTCGACCATTTTCCTCTCCCAGCGCACATTCGGGGTGACGCCTTCGGGAATAACGATACGGTCCGCCGTCGCCTGCACCTCAATTGTGCTGCCATCGGGCATGGTGCCCTGTGTTGTGACCTTGTCCCGGATGATCTGCACATTGGGTTTACAGGCCTTGCGGCTGTCGCCGACAAAATGGGCGTCCAACAAGGTCCAATTGATGATCGGTGGAATGACCATGAACAAGGCAATGATAGCCAACACGGTCATCGCACCATTGAACCAATCGGGCACCAAATTGCTTCGCACCCAGCCAACCAGACCAACGGTGCTGGCGGGCGGCGGCAGGTCCGGTCTTGGGGTGAAGACCGCTTCGGTTTCGCCGTAATCTGTATGGCTCATGACGTCACCTCCCCACCAACGCGACACGGGAATTGTACCAATTCATAACGCCCGAGATGCTTAACGAGATAAGACAATAGGTACCCATCACCATCGCCATACATTCCAGGGCCTGGCCCGATTGGTTCAACACCGTGCCGGCCCAGACCTGGGTCATTTCAGGGTAACCAATAGCGGGCGCCAGGGACGAATTCTTCACCAGGTTCAGATACTGCGAGATCAGGGGTGGAATAATAATCCGCATGGCCTGTGGAATGATCACCAGGCGCAGGGTGGTGCTGGGCTTGATACCCAGGGCATGGGCTGCTTCCGTCTGGCCATGCGAGACCGCCTGAATACCGGCGCGAACAATCTCGCCGATAAAAGCGGCGGTATAAATGGTCAACGCCAACAACAGGGCCAGAAATTCAGGGATAATGACAGAGCCGCCCTTAAAGCCGAAACCTTGCAGGCGCGGCAAGCTCCACGTCCAGGGCAAACCCGTGACCAGGGCCGCCAAAATAGGCAGGCCGAATATGAGGCCAAGACCGGCCCATATAGTAGGAAAGCCCTGACCAGTTTTTTCACGCCGGCGCTTCACCCACTTCGCCAAAACAATGGTTGCGAGGATGCCAATGACGAAGGCGATGGGAACGGCCATAAAGCCCGATTCCGCCTGCATTGCGGGATAGAAAATACCGCGGTTATTGATGAAGACATTCTCAAAAAATATGATCGAGCTGCGCTGTTGCGGCATCAATTGCAGGACGCCGATGTACCAGAACAAGATCTGCAAAAGCAGGGGAATATTGCGGAACGTTTCCAGATACACCGCCGCAATGCGAGAGATCAGAAAGTTCTTTGACAGGCGCATCACGCCCAGCGTAAAGCCAAGAAGGGTGGCAAGAACGATACCCACGGCGGATACGAACAGCGTGTTCAGAACCCCAAGGATAAACACCGTTCTATAGGGCGAGGCCTCGGTATATTCGATCAGGGAAAATGGCACCCCGAATCCGGCCGGATGATTGAGGAATTCGAAACCGCTGGCGATGCCGCGTTTTTCGAGATTATCAATGGTGTTGACCGTCAGCCAGGCAAAGAAGAACACCACGGCGCCGGCCATTACGACCTGATAAATTATTGCACGAACCCGCGCATCGTAAAGTAACGATGCTTTCCCGGGCTTCACACCACCTTCGGCTACGGCCATCACACCCCCCGCTGCCCCGAGCGCATTTTAAGAAAATGCGCTCAGACTCTTGAGAATAGAGCAATTAAGCCAATAATCTGGGTCACATAAGTGACCCCAATAAATTGAAAATTGCCCTAACAATCGGCCAATTAATGGTCGATTTTCCTAAGCATGTTGCAACAGTTCAGACAGTCCGTCTTTAGTGACTTGTTTCCGGTCTGAGCGTTACAGCAATAGAAACGAAAAAACCGCCTGATGGGACGCGCCCGGCCCTATAATCGGGTCGGGCGCGCCAGCCATCTAGACGGCTATCAATGCCCAATACATGTAGATTCTACACATAAAGCTTTGACTTAGATCGTTACGCTGCGATCAACGGAACGGCGGTGAGTACAGGATACCGCCCTGGTTCCAGGCCGCATTTACACCACGGGTCAGACCAATCGCCGTATTCGGGCCAATGTTCCGATCGTAGCTTTCGGCATAGTTGCCGACCTGCTTGATGACGTTCATGGCCCAATCGTTGGAAAGGCCAAGACGTGCACCATATTCACCTTCGACACCAAGCAGACGCTTGACCTCTGGATCCGAGGAGGAGCCCATCATGCTGCCGACATTGGCAGACGTCAGGCCCTTTTCTTCAGCAATGATCATGACGTTGAGGGTCCAACGCACCACGTCGCCCCATTGGTTGTCGCCGTGGCGAACCAAAGGACCAAGGGGCTCTTTCGAGATCACCTCGGGAAGCACCACGTGGGCATCCGGGTTCGGCATCTGTGAACGCTGTGCCGCCAGACCGGAACGGTCAGTCGTGTAGGCATCACAACGGCCAGCGATATAACCGGCGCGGACTTCATCAGATTTTTCGAAGACCACCGGGGTGTACTTCATGTTATTGGCGCGGAAGTAATCGCCCAGGTTCAATTCCGTGGTGGAACCCGTGGTCACACAAACCGTGGCACCATCCAATTCCAGCGCAGATTTTACACCGAGGTCTTTGCGGACCATAAAGCCCTGGCCGTCATAGAAGTTGACGCCCGCAAACTCAAAGCCAAGCTTCACGTCCCGATCAAAGGTCCAGGTCGTGTTCCGGGCCAGCATGTCCACTTCGCCGGACTGCAGGGTGGGGAAACGGCTTTTACCTGTTGTCGGCGTGAACTTCACTTTCATGGCATCGCCAAGGACGGCGGCGGCAACGGCGCGGCAGATATCCACGTCAAAACCGGCCCATTCGCCCTTATCGTTGGGAGCTGCAAAGCCAGCCAAACCCGTGGTGACGCCGCAATTCAGCTCTCCACGTTTTTGCACATCGGCAATGGTCCCCGCAGTTGCTGCCGTGGCCAAAAAGGCCGCACCGACACCAGCTGCCAGAATAGCTATATTTTTCATTGATTGATCTTCCCTGTTGTTATCAACGTTGGTCGCCAATTGTTATCGTCAATATGTAATCGTCTATTAGTAGTCCGCAGGATCAAAGATAAACCCCGCCGTCTGTTCGTTGCCTCGCCCTCCATGAATTAAACTCATCTCTAAATTAGAAAAGCTAAGCGTAGCAAACGGTAACAAACATTTTGACACGCGACAACAAGATAGAATAAGCGCCATCACGATTTTTTTTGGGACCAAATCCATAGGGAATGCCATTATAGAGGCAACCTCCTCCGGGCTATCACCCGCACCCACCATATGAATGAGACGCAACACCATGAAAGACGAAACCAAACTGGTCACGGCTGGCCGCGACCCGGAAAGCAACCTTGGCATTGTAAACCCGCCAGTCTACCACGCCTCCACTGTTCTTTACCCCACATTGGATGCACTTGATCAATCCAGGAAACGGCGCGAGGGGGGGGAACGAGGGGTCTATTACGGACGCATGGGCACACCGACCACATTCTCTTTGGAAGATATGGTCTGTGAAGTTGAGGGCGGCGACCGTTGCATGGTCTACCCCTCTGGCCTGGCGGCAATTGTCGCGGCCTTGATGTCGTTTCTGAAAGCCGGCGATCATGTTTTAATGGTAGACAGCGTCTATGGCCCGACCCGGCGTTTCTGCGACACCCTGGCCAAGCGGATCGATGTCTCTACAACATTTTATGACCCCACCATCGGTGCCGGCATCGCCGATCTGATCCAGGACAACACCCGGGTCGTTTATGTCGAGGCACCGGGTTCGCAAACCTTTGTCATGCAGGACATTCCCGCCATCACCAAGGCAGCACATGCCAAGGGCTGCACGGTCATCATGGACAACACCTGGGCCTCACCGCTGTTTTGCAAACCGTTTGAGCTGGGCGTCGATGTCTCGGTACAGGCGGGCACGAAATATATCGTCGGCCATTCCGACGTCATGATCGGCACTGCATCCGCCACCGCAGCCGCCTGGCCGGAGTTGGAGGTGACCTCCCGCATGTTGGGACATACCGCCGGGCCCGACGATGTCTATCTGGCACAGCGCGGCATGCGAACCCTGTCCGTGCGCATGAACCAGCATTGGAAAAACGGCCTGATTGTCGCTGAATGGTTAAGGGAGCAAGAGGACGTTATTGAATGCGTCATGCATCCCGCCCTGCCGAACGATCCTGGTCACCAATTGTGGAAACGGGATTTCAAAGGTGCCTCAGGCCTGTTCGGCACGACGCTGAAACCCTGCCCTCGTGTCGCACTGGCCGCATTGATCGACGGCCTGCAACTGTTTGGCATGGGCGCATCATGGGGTGGGTATGAAAGCCTGGTCCTGCCCCAAGATCCCAATGCGGGGCGCACGGTGACACCCTGGCCATATGAGGGGCAGTGCCTGCGCTTTCATATCGGGCTTGAAGATCCGGAAGATCTAATCGCGGACCTGGATGCGGGCTTTAACCGGCTGCGCGCGGCCATGTAAGTCTCCCCGATGCGACATTTCCTCGCCCTCGCGTTTTGTGTCGCGGTACTAACCGCCGCGCCGAACGTGGGCAAGGCCGATACCCAGGCCGATACCCAGGCCGATACCCAGGGCGAAACCAAGGGCGAAACTATTGAGCTATTGGCGGCGGCATCCACGACAGAGGCGGTGGCCGCGTTGGTCGCGGATATAAAGCAGCGCCACGGCATAAAGGTGCGGCCGACTTTCGCCGCCTCCTCCACCCTGGCCAAACATATTGCCGCAGGTGCCCCGGCACATCTGTTTCTCTCCGCCAATCTCGCCTGGACAGGCTATTTGCAGGAACGCGGCCTGATCGCGCCCAATGGCGTCATAGACCTGTTGGGTAATAGGTTGGTGTTATTGGCCAGGAATTCCGATACGGGAGGCGGTTTCAGTCTTGCCGAACTACCAAAAAAATTGGGCCGGGAACGCTTGGTCATGGGCGATCCCGCACATGTCCCAGCCGGTCGCTATGGCCGCCAGGCGCTTGGCAACCTAAATCTATGGGCCGATGTTAAGGACCGGGCGGTGTTCGGTGCATCGGTTCGGAACGCCCTGGCCTTGTTGGCGCGGGGACAAGGCCGCTATGCCATTGCCTATGGCACAGATGCCCGGGTCTATGACGATTTGCAGCAACGGGCGGTGTTTCCAGGCACCAGCCATGATCCTATTATTTACCCCCTGGCCATCATCCATGGGCAGGACAATGATACGGCGCGCAAGGTCTTTCGCTACCTGCAAAGCGAACAGGCTGGAAAAATCTTTCAACAATTTGGCTTTACCTATCCGCCCAGGCACCGCTAGGTACGGGGATATGTTAAGTCCCTTGGAAATAGAGGCTTTGGCCCTCTCCTTAAAAGTAGCCCTGTGGGCGGTTGCATGCAGCCTGCTGCCAGGTATTGCCATCGCCTGGCTTTTGGCGCGACGGGAATTTCCCGGCAAGGCACTGGTGGATGGCATTGTGCATCTGCCCCTGGTGCTGCCGCCCGTTGCCTTGGGCTATATGCTATTGGTACTGTTCGGGCGCAACGGTGCCATTGGTGCCTGGCTGTATGATTGGTTCGGGATCAATCTGGTATTTTCCTGGCGCGGTGCCGCATTGGCCGCCGCCGTGATGGCCTTTCCCCTTTTAGTCCGCGCGGTCCGCCTATCCATGGAAACCGTGGACCGACGGTTGGAGACAGCAGCCCAAACATTGGGTGCCAGGCCCGCCTGGGTCTTTCTGACCATCACGCTGCCGTTGACCACGCCGGGCATTCTGACCGGGGTGTTATTATCTTTTATCCGCTGCCTCGGCGAATTCGGCGCGACCATAACTTTTGCCGCTAATGTGCCCGGGGAAACCCGTACCCTGCCCCTCGCCCTTTACACTGCCCTGCAGGTTCCGGGCGGCGAGGCTGGTGCCACCCGCCTGGCAATAATTTCCGTGATCTTGGCGATCTTTGCCTTGATCGCCTCGCAATATCTAGCCAAGCAGTTGTCCCGACGGATTGGGCTTCATTGATGCTTAAGCTGGATATCACGGCCCAGGTTGGCGACTTCAACATCACGGCCGCGTTCGGTGCGGATGCGGGCATCACTGCTTTATTTGGTCCTTCCGGCGCGGGCAAGACATCCCTGGTCAACATGCTGGCAGGATTACAGCGCCCTAGCCAGGGCCGCATTGTGGTGCAGGACACTGTGTTGTTCGACAGCACTCTGGGCATCAACCTAGCACCGGAACAACGACGTCTGGGCTATGTCTTTCAGGAAAGCCGGCTGTTCCCTCATATGACCGTGGCCAACAATCTCTCCTATGGGGAGCGGCTGGTCCCGGGAGGTATCGACAGGGCCGACCGGGTCGACCGGGATGAGGTAGTGGATGTGTTGGCCCTGGCAGCCCTGTTGCAACGGCGGCCCAACACTCTGTCGGGCGGCGAACGCCAGCGCGTCGCCATTGGCCGGGCCCTGTTGGCGGCACCGAGATTGCTGTTGATGGATGAGCCCCTGGCCAATCTGGACGCCCCGCGCCGGGCCGAGATTTTGCCGTTCATTGAAAGGCTGCGACGGCAGTTTGATATTTCCATCGTATATGTTTCCCACAATATGGACGAAATCGTCCGCCTGGCAGATCAGTTGGTGGTCATGGCGGACGGTGCGGTCGTGGCCCAGGGCCCGGTCGATGAAATCACTGCCCGCCTGGACTTACGCGCCTTGACCGGGCGCTGGGACGCTGGCGCGGTCCTGTCCACGACCGTTGCCGAACAAGACGCGGCAGATGCCCTGACCAAGCTGTCTTTCGAAGGCGGCGATTTATGGCTGCCCCAGCTTGACCTGCCTATAGGTGCAACTTTACGAATTCGGGTTCGGGCCCGTGACGTTAGCCTGGCCCTAACGCCACCTGCACAAATCAGCGTTCTGAATGTCTTTCCCGGCATTGTGTTAGAGGTGGGGGAGGACGATGGCCCGCAAGTCGATGTGCTGGTCGATATCGGCAGCCACCTGTGGGCCCGCATTACCAAACGCTCGCAACGGGAACTGGACATTAAGCCAGGTACAAAGGTCCACGCTTTAATCAAAGCCATGGCGGTAGACCGCAATCACGTCAGTTAATCTTTGGCGGGGCTGGAAATATTCGGACGCTCCGCCACGCCATCGGGCACGGCCACGGTGCGGGCGGATTGATTGACGTAGATATAAGCCGGCACCGCACCGGCAATAAGGGCAATCACCAAAAGGCCCGGCCAATGGAAATCATTGATACTGGCGACGGCCCGACGCCGGAATGATTTTGTCATGACAACAGCCATGATCACAACCAGAGTAGATACCAGCCAAACCAGCAAAAACGAACTTGTTGGAGACAAATTATCTGTTCCCCGTCTATTTCACGACAGCACTTAAACCTTCAGCCCGGGTCCGGCCCGCGGCCATAAGGAAGGATAGATCACTGCCGCCCAAAACCATGCGTACACCCATGGAGATATATTTCTGCGCCAGATCATCATAGACCCCGCCCATGCCGGCCCATTTGCCGTTGTTGTGACAGGCAGCGATTGTGGTGTCATAGGCGGCAACCACATCGTCATGGCCATATTGGCCGGCAATACCCATTTCAGCGCACAAATCATTGGTGCCGATCAACAGCACATCCACGCCCTCAACAGCGGCGATCTCGTCCGCATTGACGATAGCTTCGGGACTTTCCAGCATCACCACGACCAACAGATTGTCGTTGATGACCCGGGCCGCCTCGGCCATGGGCAGGTTGTCGTATTCCAGAACCGCCATGCCGCCTGCCATGGAACGATGGCCCAAGGGCGGGTAAAGGCATTGGGCCACCACGCGGCGGGCTTCTTCCGCCGTATTCACATGCGGCACGACAATGCCCTGGGCACCCGCATCCAAGGGGCGGGAGGCATGGTGATGCAAGTGGGATGATGAACGCACGATGGGCGTACAGCCCGCATCCAGTCCGGCCAGGGTCATATCAGCCACGGTTTCGATAGATAGCGGGCTATGTTCCATATCGATGAACAGCCAGTCATAGCCGCAAACCTTGGCAACTTTGGCAATCTCCGTGCCACGGGCCAGACGCACACCCATGCCAAGGGAGAGTTCACCCGCTGCCAGTTTTTGTTTGGTTATATTTGGAACGACAGCCATAGACCCGCCTCCTACCTAGACTTTTTCCTGAAATCGTTCCCGGCAAACGCGGATAACTTCCGCACCGGGACGCTTCCACCAATTATGGGCGGAAAATATCTCAACTTCAATCAACCCGTTATAACCGGTGTTTTCCACCCAGCCGCTAATCTGCTGAATATCGATGACGCCATCGCCCATCATGCCTCGGTCCAACAACAAATCCGTAGTCGGTACCAACCAATCACAGACGTGATAGGCCACCACCCTGCTGCCAGCCCGGTCGATTTGCGCTTGCAAATCAGGATCCCACCACAGATGGTAGACATCAACGGCCACGCCAACGCCCGCTCCCAATTCGTCGCACAGGTCCAGGGCCTGGGACAAAGTGTTGATGGCACATCGATCGGCGGCATACATGGGGTGCAGGGGTTCAATGGCCAGGGGCACTTTGTTGGCGCGGGCATGGGGCAACATGGCCCCAATACCATCACGAATCATCTCCCTGGCAGCGGCCAGATCTTTCGATCCTTCCGGCAGGCCGCCTGCCACCAGAACCAGGCAATCGGCACCAAGGGCTGCTGCCTCGTCGATGGCGGCACGATTGTCATCCAGGCTGGTTTGCCTACCCGCAGCGTCGATAGCGGGGAATGATCCACCCCGGCAAAGGCCCGAAACCCGCAGGTTGCTGTCGCCCAGCATGCGAACAGCCTCGGGCAGACCACATTCCGCCAGTTTATCCCGCCAGATGGAAATCCCCGCCACATCCGCCTCGGAATAAGCCGTAATCGCCTGGGCCAGGCTGTATTGTTCCCGTGTCGTCGCTTGATTAATGGACAGACGCGCCAGATCAGCCATTCGCCATCTCACGCATCACGGAAAAGTCCGGCACCGCGCCATAGGCAAAGCCAACCGCATCGAGAGAGCCGATCGCGATCTGACCATCTGATATTTGCAGACGGGCAACACCGTCGGCTGAATGATACATATCCGGATGCGCCGAACAGAACGCCGCCTGCTCCGCTCCCGGCACGCCGTTCATACCATTGACATAATGGTGGCCGTTACGCTCCACATGCGTAATCCCCAACAGATTGACCAGAGCCAGATCCTGTTGCACGCCAAGGCCCGCCTGGGTGGTCAAATCCTCCCCCGTCATAAAATAACCCTCGCCCCAATGATTGCATCGGGCCGCATTCAGGATGGATTTATAAAGTCCCTTACAGGTCTTTGACGAGACCCCGCGATAGCCCAATTCCCGCCCTCTTGGGAAAGCGCCCAGGAAGCCATCGGATTCATCCAATATCACCGGCTTGCGCGCACTCAAGGCCGCAACGTCCACATCCAGCGCCACGGCGCGGGAGATCGGCTGTTCGATGAACAGGATCGAATTGTTAAAGCGGTTAAGCGCGGCATCACCTTCGATCCGGTCCAACAGTTCCATAACGCCTGCCACATCATTGTATTGTTCGTTGCCGTCCAACGAGATGACATATTCGTTCGGGCTATCATCCAGGACCGAGGCGATATCCTGCAACCGCTGGACGTCTTCTTCCAAATCGCCGCAGACTTTGATTTTGAAATAACGGTGGCCGTAGGTGGCAATGACCTCCTGCAAGGTCTCAGGCAGGCCATCGCCCACGGGTTCCGGGTTCTCACGGATCGGATCGACCATGCCGACTGTGTGCCGGGCATGGATATGCGTGCTGGGGCGTAACGCTGACAAAAACGGATTAATATCAAACTCTTCCCCGACGATGCCCGGCAGATTGGCCTGCACCGCCTTATAAAACGACACCCCCTGCAATCGGCAGAGTGCATCAAGTATGGCGCGGTCAAGAACGGCGGGACCGTAACACGCCACCAGGGAACCATCGCCACGCGCATCACATATGCGGACTTGTTCATCATAATTGCCGCGAAACAGCCCGAACGCCGTCGTGGGATCTGACCCTTTATACAGCGTGGCGGCGGTGGTGAGGGCATGGCGCAACTGATCGAAATTGTCTTCGTTCGACAGCTCTAAATTCTTATCGAACCACTTTGGTGCCAGCATCTCCGCCGAATGGCCCCAGCCTTCCCGCCCATCGGCCAGCCGGATACGGACCTTGGCGAAGACCTGGGGGCTTTCCCGCAACGTGACAACGCCAAAGCGGAATGGCATACGCAACGTCACATCGCGTTCATACAATTGCACATCGCAGACCGTTAGTTGGGTGGGCTCAGACAATTAAGGCCTCCTCAATACCGCGCAGGTACCCGATGGCACGGGCAGCACAGGCGGCACCGTCTGGGTGATAGTCGAATGGTTCCACGGCAATGGTGCCCGTGTATTCATGCCGTCGCAAGGCCGCGAAAAGAGGCGTTAGCTGTAATGCCCCCTGCCCCGGCCCCCGGCCATTACCGTCATTGACCTGAATATGGGCGATATGGCCACTGGGCAGCCATTGATCGATCAACCCACCCAGGCCGTCCTCTGCCAATTTATGGGTGGCACAGCAATCCAGCATGGTGCGCATGGCAGGGTTATCGATGGCATCGACCATGGCCGCCGCCTCCCCCACCCGATTGATGAAGTCGGCATCTGCCGGGGCCAATGGCTCTATACAATAGACGACACCAGCTGCCTGGGCATCCTCGGCAACGGCGGCGAAACAGTCCAAGGCCCGGGCCTTGGCGCCTTCTTCATCGCCCGGTGTTAATCCGCGCTGCACCGGCGAGCCATGGACCAGGGCCTTGCCCCCTAATTCAGCACAAAGGTCTATCAGACGTCGCATGACATCCACAGTCCGGGCCCTGAGCGCATTGTCGGGGTCGGTGATCGACAAACCTTCAGGCGCGACAAGCAACCAATGCAGCGAGGTAATCTCGATCCCGGCATCCCGTGCCGCCTTTCGCGTCGCGGCGGCATCAATAGCGCCCGGCACATGCGGCGTATCCGACAACGTGAACGGGGCGACTTCCAAGCCGTCATAACCCAGGGCAGCAGCAAAATCGCATTGGGCCGCAAACGTCATCTCACGAATGACCTCGTTACAAAGTGAAATCTTCACAAGGTTATCCTTCGCTCTTTATCGGCAGACCGATAGATGGCGTCCAATATACGGGCCATGCCGACACCACATTCCTCCATCCCCGCCAGGGGCGGCGCTTTGCCATCGACCGCATCCAGGAAGGCGGTAAATTCGCCGGCCACCACCTGATGCGGTTCAACAATTGCCCTATAAGGCATCTCCACACCGCGATTGTTAGGCCGCCATAGGCCATCGTTAAGTTCATGACGCACACGATGGAGACGCAGCTCGGATGTCTGATAGTCAATTTCCGCCGCACCCTCGCTACCCGCAACCACGAATTCTTTGGTCTGTGTGGAACCGGGCACAATGTTGTCGTTCCAGCGCCCGGGTTGAATACAACCAACCTCTATATTTGCAATGGCACCGGATGGGTAAAACAGTCGGATCAGGGCCAGGTCATCATAACCGCGATCGAAATGATCGCGGCTGACAGCATCCACCGCAACAGGCAGCGCAGCCATCATCCAATTGGCCTGATCGATGAAGTGAACCGCATCATTGCCGATAACACCGCTGTCCCCACGGGCCCGTTTGAAGCCATGAAATCGGGCCGAGATATAACGCAGATCGCCCAATCCACCCGCAGTCACTTCGTCGCGGACCAGCCTGGCCAGGGGATGGGCCCGAAAATAGAAGCCAACCTGGACCACCTGATCGCCACAAAGATCCCTTAACCCCTCTGCCTCCGCCAATGTGGCGGTCATGGGTTTTTCAATAAACATCGGCTTGCCGGTGGCGAGGAGCGGTTTGCAAACTGCAAAATGCTGATCCGTGGGGGCGAGAACAACAATTAAGTCCGCCAGATCCAAAAATGCCTCAGCCTCTGCGGCAACCCTGTCACCGGGCAAGCCGAGATCAAGGCAGCGTTGTCGGGACGCCGCCCCTGGATCGACCACATACAACCCATCCGCCAGCCCCAGTTCCCGCCAGGCAGCCAGATGTGTCGGGCCGAAATTCCCGAAACCGATTTGCAGGATGTTACGAGTAGGTATGGTCATGGCTGATCCGATCAGCTTTCCACCCCGTGCATGGCCAGGACTGTGGCCATGCGGGATGCGGCCATGTCCGGGTCACGCAAAAGACCAGCCGCATCCGCCAGGCGGAATAGCTCGGCCAGATGAGAGAGGGAGCGGGCGCTTTGCTGTCCGCCGACCATGACAAAATGATCCTGATGGCCGTTCAGCCAGGCCATGAAAACGACCCCTGTCTTATAGAACCGGGTCGGGGCCTTAAAAATATGTCTTGATAGGGGCACGGTCGGGGCCAGGATATCGTGGAACTTGGCCGTGTCACCGGCGGCAAAGGCATCCAGGGCGGCGGATGCAGCAGGCGCGATGGCATCAAAAATGCCCAGCAGGGCATCGCTGTAGCCAATTTCGTCACCGGCGATTAATTCGGCATAGTTGAAGTCATCACCGGTATACATGCGCACGCCATCAGGCAAACGCCGACGCATGGCAATTTCCTTGTCTTTGTCCAGCAGGGAAATCTTGATACCGTCGATCTTCGCCGCGTTGCCAGCCAACATATCCAGGCAGACATCCATGGCCGCCATATGATCGCCATGGCCCCAATAACCGGCCAGGGCAGGGTCGAACATTTCACCGAGCCAATGGATCAGCACCGGCTCCCGCACCTGGCCTAAAATACGGCCATATACTTTGGCATAATCATCGGGAGATTTGGCGCAGGCGGCCAGGGCGCGGCTGGCCATGAGGATAATGCGCCCGCCCTGTCCTTCGACGAATTCAACCTGTTCCTCATAGGCGCGGATGACATCATCAAGGCTTAGATCGGGCGACGGTTCCAGATGATCCGTGCCCGCACCACAGGCGATGCGCGCACCGGGAATATCCTTGGCGGCAGACAGACTGCGGCGGATCAATTCCTGAGATGCGGCCCAATCCAGGCCCATGCCGCGCTGTGCCGTATCCATGGCCTCGGCAACGCCTAGCCCTAGGTCATACAGGCCCAAACGGTATTGAATGGTCGCATCCCAATCGATGGCCGCATCAACCCATGGGTCAGCCTCCGCCCGGGGGTCGGCCACAACATGTGCCGCGGAATAGGCGATGCGGTTGAAGGGCCGGTTGGCGCGGGTGGGAAAATCCCGTGGTGTCGATGTGGTGAACGGGACCAGGCCACCGTTGTTATTGGGCAGATTAAGGGTTGGCATACCTAGACCTCCAAATCAGGGATATCCATCCAGCGACGCTCGGCCCAGCTTTGCAAGCCCAGTTCCGCCAATTGTACGCCCTTGGCACCTTCCAGCAGATCCCATTTGAAATCGTTCTCACCATAAAGATGACGGATAAACAATTCCCATTCCGCCTTGAAGGCATTGTCGTAATGCACCGTGTCAGGCACTTCCTCCCAGCCATCCTGATAGTCAATGGCCGGGGGGATGTCCGGGTTCCAGACAGGCATGGGGGTATTAACCCGGGCCTGGGTGCGACAGCGGCGCAGGCCCGCCACGGCGGAACCATGGGTGCCATCCACATGCAGGGTCAACAGATCATCCCGGCGCACACGGGTACACCACGAGGAATTGAACTGGGCGACAATTCCCCCCTCAAGCTCGAACGTGGCATAGGCCGCATCATCCGTGTCCGCCTGATAGGCCGTGTCAGCCTCGTCCCAGCGGGTGGGGATATGAGTTGCGCCCAGGCAGGAGACGGATTTGACCGCGCCAAAAGTATTGTCCAGCACATAGCGCCAATGACAGAGCATATCCAGAATGATGCCGCCGCCTTCATTCTTTTTGTAGTTCCAGGACGGTCGTTGGGCGGGTTGCAAATCGCCTTCGAACACCCAATAGCCAAACTCACCGCGAACCGAGAGGATGCGGCCAAAGAAACCGGCGTCGATCAAATATTGCAGTTTGCGGATACCCGGCAGAAACAACTTGTCCTGCACGACGCCGTGTTTGACGCCTGCCGCCTTCGCCTCCCTGTAGACCCGATAGGCATCATCGGCGCTGTCGGCGGTGGGCTTTTCGCAATAGATATCCTTGCCTGCTGCAATTGCCTTGGACAACAGCCCCGCCCGCGCCTGCGTCGTGGCAGCATCAAAAAACAAAGTATCGTCAGGATTGGCGATGGCAGCGTCCAGATCGTTGGTCCAGCGGCTGATGCCGTGTTCCCGCGCCAAAGCGCCAATACGGCCCGCATCACGGCCCACCAGGATGGGATCCGGCATGACCCGGGTACCGTCTGCCAATTCCAGACCACCGGCTTCCATAATCGGCAGGATGGAACGGATCAGATGCTGGTTCTTGCCCATGCGCCCGGTGACGCCATTCATGATGATGCCCAAACGTTTCTCGCTCATAGTCATTCCATTCCCAATAATTTGTAGATCCGGCGGGTGTAGTCGCCAAAGACTTCCGTCGTTTTGATATCCAAACTGCGCGGATGGGGCAGATCAACCAGGAAATTATCTGCCATGCGGGCGGGCCCCGCCGTCAACACCACGACCCGGCTGCCCAGAAACACCGCTTCCTGGATACCATGGGTGACAAAGACGATTGTCTTGCCGCTCTCCCCCCAGATGCGCAGTAGCTCCAGGTTCATTTTTTCCCGGGTTAATGCATCCAGGGCCCCGAAGGGTTCGTCCATCAAGATCAATTTCGGGTCATGCACCAGGGCGCGCGCGATGGCGGCGCGTTGTTGCATACCACCCGATAATTCATAGGGATAACTATTGGCGAAACCGGACAGGCCCACCATCTCCAGCAAATGGCCCGCGCGCTCCCGCGCCTCTCCCATGTTAAGGCCCAGAATTTCAGCCGGCAGCAATACATTGTCGATGACCCGACGCCATTTCAACAACAAGGGTTGTTGGAAGACCATGCCAATATCTTTGGCGGCATCAAAACTGTCCGCCGCGCTGCCGATACGTACCGTGCCCTCTTCATGGGAATGCAGGCCCGCCAGGATTTTCAACACCGTGGTCTTGCCGCAACCCGATGGCCCGACCATGGCAACCAGCTCACCGGCCTGCACGTCAAATGTGACGTCGGAGACGGCGAGGAAATCCTCCCGCTTGCTACGGTAGACCTTGCGGACGCTGTCCAGCTGGATGAAGGCTTCTGAAGTGCTCATCTATTCCATCCGGGCATCGCGGACCACCAACAGACGCTCCAACAACAACACAATGCCGTAAAGCGCGACGCCGACGGCAGTGATCATCAAAACAGCCATGAACATACCGGCAGTATCCAATGTCACCTGCACCTGCATCATCAGATAGCCCAGGCCTTCCTCCGATGCGATGAATTCACCCACGATGGCGCCGGCGACGGCCAGCACCACAGCCACTTTCATGCCCGAGAATATGAACGGCAAGGCACCGGGCAACTGGATCTTGGTAAAGATCTGCCAACGGGAGGCCCGCAAGGTGCGAACCAGATCAATCAGCTCAGGCTCCACATCCGCCAGGCCGCGGGTTGTGGTGATCAGGATGGGCAGAAAACAGATGGAAAAGGCGATCAAAATATTGGGACCTAGACCGTACGAGAACCAAACGATGAAGATCGGCCCCAGGGCGACCTTCGGGATCATGTTCAACGATACAATCAAGGGCATAAAGGCATCATTCAGAATGCGTGACCAGGAGAACAAGACCGCCAATGTCACTCCCACAATTACTGCAAGCCAAAAGCCACCAAACACCGAAGCGGCCGTGATCATGGTATTGTGGCCCCAGCGATAGGTGTCGTACTCCAACAACGTGGCGAAGGTGTCCAGGGGCGCGGGCATGATATAGGGCTCCACCTTCCCCAAGGTGATCCAGGCCTGCCAGGCCAACAGCGCGACAAGGTGCATGACGATGATCAACACCCATTTGCGGAAGGCTTCTCGCCCGGCTTCGCGCGCAGTCTCACGCCCCGCCTCTCGATTGTTATCCATGGGCGGACAGGCCACATTCAGCAGCACGACACCGGCCCTGGATTGCCGGGTCAAACCCGGCAATGACAGTGTTTAGATTGTTATTGTCAGCGTAAAAACTCTCATTGTGGGCGTATAATTTGTCATTGTGGGCGTATAGGTTGTCATTGCCGGGCTTGACCCGGCAATCCATGATGCCACCCGCGACCATCATGCCAGCCACCGCTGTAAATTCTCGGCTACAAAATCATCATCACACAGGTGGGGATAATCGGCGATAACCCGGTCCAGCGCCTCTGTCTGACCGGGGCTCATCGCCTCGTCTGGGTTCAGACACCAGGTTCCCTGCAACAGGCCCTGGCGACGCAGAACCTCGTGACAGCCGGCGATACATCCAGAGAAATCGTTGAGCACATCAAATAACGCGCCGTTGGCATCGGTGATCTGGCTGTCCAGTTGCAATAATTCCGCATCGACCGCTCCGGCCGCCACGGCGGCATGGGCCTGTGCCAAATAATCTACGGCAGGCTTTACCCAGACACTCCAATGGCCCAGCAGGCCGCCGCGGAAGCGAACCACCACATCCTCGCCAGCCCGACGGGCCGTAAAGGGCGTCAGCAGATCCAACAGAATATGATCATCGTTACCCGTATAAAGACTGACGCGATCTTCTGCCTCCGCCGCGACAACGCCATGCACCACATCCAGAGTGCGATAGCGATTGAAGGGCGCAACCTTGATGGCGATGACATTGTCGATGGCGGCAAAACGCTGCCAGAACCCGCGCGAGAGCACGATACCGCCCACCGCAGGCTGCAAATAAAAGCCGATCAGCGGAATGCGTCCGGCAATAGCTTCGCAATGGGCAATCAGCGCATCTTCATCCGCGCCCTTGTGAGCAGCGAGGCTCAACAGACCAGCGTGATAGCCAAGGCCCAGGGCGACATCCGCCTCAGCCAATGCCTGATCCGTTGGGCCCGCCAGACCGGCGATCATGATGGGGCGTTGATCGCACCAATCCGCCGCCGTTTCCGCCGCCATACGCAAGACCGGTTCGTACAGGCCCACATCACGAATTTCGAACTGGGTGGCATGTACGCCGACGGCCAGGCCGCCCGCACCTGCATCCAGGTAATAGCGGGTCAGGGCACGCTGGTGGCGTTCATCCAGCTGCCTCTGGGGGGTCAAGGCCAGGGGATGGGCCGGTATAACCACGCCTTTACGAAGCTGGACCAGAATTTCGTCAGGCAGTTCCTCACGATGCATCGGTATAAATCCTCAAAATGCTACGACCAGGGACAAATCATAGGTCAACGCCGGATGATCCAATTTTGTCTTGCCATTAGCGTAATGAATAGCACAGGCGCGACGCCAGCGGCTTGATCGATTGTCGGAAGATTGATGCAGGGTGTTGCCGTGGTGAAACGAGACCCCGCCCCGTGGCACCGGGGCCGCTGTCATTTCAAAAGTATCCGCCGTCTCGTCTGGGATCAACAGATTGAAAGGCTGCCCGTCCGGCGCAACGTGGGGCATGACGTCGCCAAGATTGCTGCCATCGGCATAGAACAGACAGCCATTGGCTTCGTCCGCATCGTCCAGGGCAATCCAGGCCGTTACCATGCCGTCCCGATCATTGGGGCCGAAATAGTAGTTATCCTGATGCACCGGCTTGGGCCCACCGCCGCCTGGTGATTTGAAAAACAGCTGGCTAAAGAACGCCTGGACCCCCGGACCGATCAATTGTTCCACCTGGGCCAACAAGCTTTCATTCGCTGCCAGGTCGCGAAACATCGGGCGGTGATAGACCGGGTTATCCAGTTTGCGCAGGACCGGCCTGCCATCCACCTCGCCCTCCACATACCAGGCGCGGTCAGCGGCATCCATTGCGGCAACTTCGTGATCCGCCCAGGCATCGGCATCAGCAATGGCTGCATCCATCTCTGTGGCACTGAAAACACTCGCAACAGTCAAATGGCCGACGCGGCCATAAGCTGCCATTTCATCTGTGTTTAATGCTTCCATAGATGCCTCCCTCGAAGTAACTGGTTGGTTACTTATCGCACCTGACAGCCCTGGTCAAGCGGGCCGCAGATAACCCATCACCACATCAACCACATGGGCCCGCCGGGCCTCCAATTCCGTATCACTCATCAAATCCCGATCAAAAATCGTCGAAAGGGTGTGAATATTGGAAAAATAAAAGTACCCGACAGAGGCATTGGTAATGAAGACCTGGATCGGGTCCGCATCAGCGCGAAAGACGCCACTGGCGACGCCACGGCGCAATAGATCCCGGATCATGCCAATGACAGGCCCATGTAGGTCAAGTATCGCCTTACTGCGTTTCAGGTGCCGGGCTTGATGCAGGTTCTCGCTGTTCAGCAAATTGATAAAATATGGCGCTTTGATGAAGTAGTCATAGGTGAAGGTGACAAGGCGGCGCATGCCGTCCTCCGGCGACAGATCATCGAGGTTCAATTCCAACTCCGCATGGCGAATTTCAGCGTAAGAAAATTCCAGGACGGCAAGAAACAAATCATCCTTGTTGCCGAAATAATGATACAGCATGCGCTTGTTCACATCGGCCCGCCGGGCAATGACATCGACGCGGGCGCCGCCCAGGCCCTTGTCTGAGAATTCGGCAAGGGCGGCCTGTAGGATGCGTTCCTTCGCCGCGTCGGGATCCCGCTTCGCCCCCCGTCTGGAGGATTCCCGGGAGGATTCGTTGACAGATGCCATGATGCCCATTTATGTTTCAGGTAACCAGTTGGTTACAACAACTACTCGATAATCCTAGGGAGGATCAAGCATGCGAATTCTGAAACCGGCCCTCGCCACGCTGTTAAGCGCGGTGATGTTGACGACATCTGCACAGGCAGCGGAAAAGGTCAGCTTTATTTTGAACTGGGTGGCGGGCGGCGATCACGCCCCGGTCTATTGGGCCAAAGAACAAGGCTGGTACAAAGATGCCGGCATCGACCTGAGCATCGAACAGGGCAAGGGCTCGACCCTGTCATCTCAACGTGTTGGCATTGGCAAAAACCAACTCGGCATTGCCGACCTGGGCACCGCCCTGGTCAACAAGGGTAAGGGTGCTGATCTGGTTGCGGTCTTTAACATCTATGCCAATTCGCCCTATGGGTTCTATTGGAAAAAAAGCTCCGGTATCAAAACCATCAAGGATTTCGCCGGCAAAAAAATCGGCAACCCACCCTGGGATGCGGCCCGGCAGATGTGGCCGGCCTTTGCCAAAGCTTCCGGCATGATGGCTGATTCCGTGACCTGGGTGAACGTCAAACCAAACGCGAAAATCGCGGCTTTGAAATCCGACTCCATTGCCGTCACCACCTCGTTCTACAATATCCACTTCATCTTCCAGAAAGTGTTTGGCGACGACATGGGCTTCGTCGCCGGTAAAGACCTTGGCGTGAACCCCTATGGTAATTCCGTCATCGCCAATGGTGCCTACCTGAAGGCCCACCCGGAGGTGGTGAAAAACTTCGTCATGGTGACGCAAAAGGCCTATGCCGCCTGCGCCAAGAATGCCGACCCCTGCATCACCGCATTGATCGATGCCAACAGTGGCCTGAAACGGCCTTCATCCATGGCCAACTGGGCCCTGGTGAAAGAGTTGATGGATGCGGACAGCTCCCGCAACGGGGCCATCGGTTATTTCGATCCCGTCCGCATGGACGCGGATTACAAGTTGATCGAGGCCTACTTCAAGCTCAAGACACCGTTCGACATCAAGAAAACCTACACCAACGACTTCCTGGATATGTCCGTGAAGTTCGGCGGCTGATTGATCGTTTAAAAAAGAGGACCGCATCGGGCCCAGCGTCTGGTGCGGTCTTTTTTTGTTTAGAGATCCATGACCATGCGATAGATCGACGGTAGGCCGTGCTGTTCGATCAGGTCGGGAATTCGTACCTCGCAGGCCAGATGCATGCCCAGATGCAAGTAGAAGCCGACGGCGGGGTTAGTGTCCATAACATCCAGACAAACCTGTTTATAGCCAGCATCCGCTGCCCGCTGAAATGCGCCTTGGAGCAACAGGCGGCCCAGGCCCGGCACCTTATCGGTATCTGTGACGGCGAGATTATGGACGCAGTAATTGCCGGGCGGCGTGAACGGCGTCAGATAGACGAACGGGCGGCGTCTTTCGCCGATCTGGGCAAGCTGATCTTTGCTCAGATGGTCACTCATCGCCGCATAGGTGCCGGCAAAGGCCGCTGCTTCAGCACTTTCGTCAAAGCCGAGTTCGATACCCATCAATGTGCCGTCATCCCGATAGGCACCCAGGGCATGGGAATGACTGAACATACTTTCCTCCGCCTGCCAAAGCTGCGCCAATATGCCCGCACGAAGGGTCGGATCCGGTCCGTATAAATAGTCAAAGATCGGGCGCGCGGTGGTGTACAATAGCTCTGCCGCCTGCTCCCCCTGATCCGGCGTTGCCGGCCTGATTTCAATATCCGCTAGATCGACCATGTCTACCCCAACTCCGGCCCGGCAATCAGAAATACGCGCCCTGGATCATCTATGGGCGTATTCCGTCCCAACAGCATGCGCATATAGCCCCGTTGCCTGGTAAAGCCAACATCCTCCAGCCAACGGCCTAGTTCTCCATGATGATCGGCCGCATCAAGAAACACCGGGCCATCATGGCCTGACAAGGCTGCTTGCAACAAAGCCAGCGCACCAACTTCAGTCTCCGCTGACAGGGGACCGATCTGCGTGGCCATGCGCCCGTTGCGGGCCAGAACAAAACCGCCACCACCTACCAAAACAAAGGCCCGCTCGGGACAGCGTTCATAGAGATGGGTCAATAGAGCCGAACGGGGGGCACCGGATATCTCGGTGTCCCTCGCCGCGACTGCGTCAAGGTCCGTGGCCCACATGGGGCGCACACCCTCCCCCTTTGGCACCTTCGGGCCGTCCGCCTGCCAGCGGGTCAGGGGATAGATATCCTGAAATCCCAACGGCAGATAAACCTGCCGCCCGGCCTCTGTCGCGTCCAATCCTGCAATCAGATCCAGCGCCTCGGCCCGGGCGATACAGCGGCGCATCAAGTCACTGGCCAGCCCCTGGCGCTGCCGGGCCCCGGTCACCAATATCATGGCGATCCAGGCAAATTGATCGCCCTGCGGCAGCAACATCGACGTTGCGATCAGACGATCCGCATCGACGATGCCCGTCCCCTCCCCCTGCTCCAGCATGAACTGCCAATCGGCTGCGATCTGGTTCCAGCCTGCTTCTTGGTTCAGGGCGACCGCGCCGGGGATGTCGGCTGCCACCAACGGCCTAGTAATTGCCATCACGCACTTCAAAATGGGTTGGTTTGCCCAAGGATCCACCATCACCGGCCACCCATTCGGCCATCCAATCCACCATGCAATGCAGCGGTACCACGGGATAGCCGAACAACTTCGTGGCCTGGGCCGTGTTGATCAACCAGGCCATCTTTTCAGGCTGCCCCACCATTTCCACAGATTTGCCGAAACGATCGGCAAAGGCCTGGGCCAGCCAGGCAATGGCAATGGTCTCGGGGCCTGAAACATTGATGGGGCTGGGGGGCGTTGTGCAATGACACAGGGCACGCAGCACCTGGGCATTGGCATCGCCCTGCCAAATCACGTTCACATGGCCCATGGACAGATCTATTACCTCACCCGACCAGACCTTCGTCGCCACATCGTGGAGGACGCCATAGCGCATATCGATGGCATAGTTCAGGCGGATGATGCGCCCCGGCGTGCCGTACTGGTTGGAAAAATGTTGAAAAATCCGCTCCCGACCGACGCAGGAATTGGCATATTCGCCGGGCGGCGGGGTGGCGGGCATAGCCTCTGTCGCGCCCTGGCTTTCGATGGGCACAAAAGGATAAACGCAACCGGTGGAAAAGGCCACGATGTTGGATTGGTGAAAGCACTCCGCGACAATTGCCGGCACATGGACGTTCATGGCCCAGGTCAGTTCCTCGGCGCCCGCCGAGCCGAATTTTCGCCCGGCCATAAAGACAATGTTCGCCACATCGGGCAGTGCTGCGACCGCTGCCCGGTCCAGCAGATCACAGGCAATGGTCTCAACCCCATGGCCCTGCAATTGCGCCTGCAACCCGGCCTCGGAAAAGCGCGCGACACCGATAACCCGTTTGTCAGGCGCGGCCCGTTTCGCCAGGCGCGCCAGGGTCGGCCCCATCTTGCCCCCCACGCCCAGAACCATAATATCACCGTCCAGCGTGGCCAGATCATCGATCAGGGCCTGGGAGGGGCGGGTCATGAATTCTTCCAAGGCATCGCCGTCAGGGAAAGAGGTTGGAAAATTGGCTGGTTTCAAAATATCTGACATACATTCCATCTTATAGTCTGGCCATCTTATGATCTGGCTTGCGTTCTGAGCATGACGCCACAACAATAGCGTCATTCGGATAAGCCTAGGAAGAGAGTAAATGCGCGCAGCACTGTTTGATGCACCGGGCCAACCCCTGATCATCGGCGAGGTAGAGGCCCCGCAACCCCTATCCACGGATTTGCTGGTCAAGGTCAAGGCCTGCGGCATCTGCGGCACAGACCTGCATCTTGCCGCTGTTACCGACCGTTCGGGGGGCATGGCACCACTTGGCCAGGGCAGCATCATGGGTCACGAATTCTGCGGTGAAGTGGTAGAGGTCGGATCGCAAGCACAAAAATCGGCTGGCGGTAGCTGGCATGAAGGCGACCGGGTCTGTGCCCTGCCTTATATTGCCTGCGGCCAATGCCTGGATTGCCTGGCCGGGCGCGGCCACCGCTGCGCCGGGGCGGCCTATAACGGCATGGGATCATTGGCCGGCGGCTATGCGGATTATGTGCGCGTTGGTGGGGCGGAGGCATTGGCCCTGCCCCAGGGCGTGGATTACCAGGCCGGTGCCTTGGTGGAGCCCCTGGCCGTGGGCCTGCACGCCGTCCGCGCGGCCAATCTGCGGCCTGGCGAAGCTGTCCTGATCGTCGGCGGCGGACCTATTGGCCTGGCGGTGGCCTTGTGGTGCCGGTTTTTCGGGGCCCGTCATGTGGTGATCTCCGATCTGTTGGCGGGACGACTGGACAAAGCGGTCGCCATGGGTGCTACAGACGGCATAGATGCCAGCCGCGAAGACGTCATCGGGCGCTACAAGCAAATCGCGGGCAGCCGGGCCGATGTCATATTTGACTGCGTCGGGGTCACGGGCAGCCAGCAACTGGCCATGGATTACGCACCCATGAACGGACGGGTGGTCGTCGCTGGCGTTTGTATGCGCCCCGACACGGTGATGCCGGTCAAAGCCATCACCAAGGAATTGCAGGTCAATTATGTCTACATGTACGAACGTCGGGATTTCGAATTGGCGTTGGAGATGCTGGATCGGGCGCGTATCGATGCTTCCGCCATGATTACGGACGTGGTTGGCTTCGATGCCTTCTCCGCCGCTTTCGAGGGCCTGAAAACACCGTCGGATCAGTGCAAAATATTGCTCGATCCCCAGCGCTGATGCGACAGTAGCCGACCGGCGTGCTAACATTCGGCAAAAATTCTCATATAAAGGACGTTACCAAATGGATTTAGGACTCAAGGGTAAAAAGGCGCTGATCACCGGCAGTACCAAGGGCATCGGTCGGGCCATCGCGAACCGGTTTGCCATGGAAGGCGCTGATGTCGCCATCTGCGCCCGCAACGGCGACGAAGTGACAGAGGCCGTTGCCAACCTGAAAGACATGGGCGTGAATGCCACGGGTGCCAGCGTTGATGTTGCAGACGAAGCAAACCTGAAAGGCTGGATTAACAGCGCGGCAAAAGAACTCGGCGGTTTGGATATTGTCGTGCCAAACGTGTCTGCTATGGCCGGCAATGAAAAGGAAGATTGGCGCAACGCCTTTGAGATCGACATCATGGGCACCATCAACACCATCGATGCCGCCCTGCCTTATCTGGAAAAATCCGATGCGGGATCGGTTGTCGCCATCAATTCGGTCGCAGCATTGCAGTTTTTCGGCGGCGTCAGATCCTACGGCACCATGAAAGCGGCGTTGATCAATCACCTCTCCAACCTGGCCCACGCCTACGCGCCCAAGGGTATACGGTTCAATTCCGTATCACCGGGCACGGTCTATTTCGAAGGCGGCGTCTGGCATACCCGGCAGCGGGAAATGCCCGAGGCCTATGAATTTGCCCTGGGCTTCAATCCCATGGGCCGCATGGGCACACCCGAGGAAGTGGCCAACGCCACAGTCTTCCCGGCCAGCCCCATGGCCAGCTTCATTTCCGGCACCAACCTACTGGTCGATGGCGCCGCCACACCCAGCGTTCAGTATTAACCATTAAATACTAGTTAACCGTGTTGACTCTCAAGGAATACGTGTGCCAAAGTTGCGATACTCGCAATAGGAATATTGAATTGGCACATGGCGTACTTAATTTTGAAATTTCAAGTCGCGCTAAACTCAATACTGCAGAACACATTTTATTTCATACGTGCAAAAAATGTAGTTCTGATGGCCGTTGTGGTGCTTTCGTCACCGGCCTGGGCCGACAGACCGACCATTGGCGTCCTGTCATCCATCGACTTCCAATCCCAACCTTCGTATGCGGGGCAAGGACATCGGTTAGCCATCGGTCAATTGATCACGACTGGGTCATCGGAGCGCGCGCAACTGTTGTTTGTAGATGGTTCCGCCATCTTTATGGGCCCCGGTTCATCGCTTCGCCTTGAAGAATTCTCTTATGAAGCCGCAAGCAAATCCGGGGAATTGGTGGTAAATGTCACATCGGGGACATTTCGTTTCATCGGCGGTAGCATATCAAAAAAGCGACCCGTCTTATTCAAATCACAAGGCGCGGTCGTTGGCATTCAGGGCGGTGTCGCCGCCCTGAATTTCTCCCCGCGCTCACCAACCGTCGGGGGTCAACAGCCCGCAAAGCCGCGCGTCACCGCAACAATGTTGTATGGGGATCATTTATACATCCAGGCTGGATCGGCACGGCAGGTCGTGAACAGGCCCGGATTCAAATTGTCGCTATCCATAAATGGCAGCATTTCACCGCCACAAATTGCCAGCCAGTCCGATCTGGCTCCCATCCCGCTGACGTCCCCAGGGCGTCAGGAACAACAGCTTGTTGATGCCAACCTTACGCCGGAACAATTGGGCCAGATTGCCCCTGCAAGCGGCGGGGCCCTATTCGCCAGCAGCAACGTCGCCCGAAACCAGATCGCAAGATTGGCTGCCGTAACGTTACCCAGAAATGATATCCAGGCCGGGTTACCGAGCAGTAGATTAAGCCGGGCACCTCGGCTTCGAGCGATTCAAACCGCCAGTAGACAAGAAACCGTCGTCCAGCAAGCCATTGCCAAAAAGAAGACGGAAAAAAAATCTGAGGAAGAAGAGGAAAAGCTGGAGGACGACGCAGGCGTTGTAGGCGGCTTTATACTTTTCGATAATGCATCAACCAGCGGCCCGACGAGAGCCATATTCTTAAACAATCGGTTTGGCTTCTCGCCGCCTCGGTTAAATTCATTCCCCAACCGACCTCTGGTCCCAATCGGCGGTACGGTTTTTGGAGGACGCATTACCGAAACTACCAGCACCAGAACTACACGTACAATTTCAGGATATAGCACTGGTGAATTCCGCTCAGTCCAGGCTGATGGCGATCCTACGGCTATGACATTGTTTGCGACCGCTGACGGCCGACCCTCGAATATTCAGATTTCTACCAGCGCTGAAACAGACCGGGTATATGCAGAATTCACGATTGCTTATCCCCTTGCGGGCATATCGAAAGAGCTAACTCTGAATTTTGGAGACAAAGATTTCTCTCCGCTCGGCAACAGCCTATTTCTGAATGATTCTTTGTTTGGTGCAATAAACAGCACGTTAGAACCTTCAACCGGGGACACCACACAATTAGCCTTGGTTGCAGATCGACAAGGGACAGCTTCGACGTTCAGCCGTATTGGTATCACCGTATGTGACTGCCGTTACCTCTTATGGGGCTTCTGGTCAGGGTCCATAGATCATACCAATGGATCCCAAGATCAACTTTATTTGGCAACATGGGTCGCCGGTGACATTTCTAAATTATCGGCCATCCAAGGCATGACTGGTACCGCAACTTATACCGGCCATGTGATCGGTACCGTGATAACTGATAATAATACCCATCTGGCAACCGGCGACTGGCGTTATGCGATGAACTTCGACAATCCTTCGGCATCCTCTGGTGCGGTTGGAAACTTTGATGGCGGCGACTACGCATTGAGTGGCGTGGCATTGGCGGCCGCTGGGGCTGGCCATAAATTCAGCGGCACCGTGACCGGGGACAGCAGCGCAACCGTTGGCCGGAACGGCACCTTTACGGGATCGTTCATGTCAGGTGGCGGCGACGACGCTGCTGAAATGGGTGGCCAGATCCTGATTTCAGGCCCCAATTATCAAAGTGCCGCGATCTTCGCCGCAAGAAAATCTCCCGAACCATAAAGTTTCCCGCGTTAGGGCAAATTTGGAACTTATCCTGTGGCCGACCGGCCAATTCTATTCTCAAACTGGATTATATCGAATTAACAGGTAGTATCAGGGCAGATCCGGTTTGATGCCTCTAGAGGAATAGGAGCGAAGAAAATGCCATTGAAACCCCAATTGGTCGAAATATTGGAAGCCATGAAAGCCCTGGGCATGAAGCCCATGCACGAGTTGAGCCCGGTCGATGCCCGGGAGCAGATGGAGGCCGGCGTACGGGCCCGCAATGTGACCCCGATCGAGTTGGGATCAATCGAGGAACAGAGCATCCCCGGACCGCACGGCGATATACCCGTGCGGATCTATCGACCAAAAGGCGCATCCGGGCCGCTGGGTGCCCTGGTCTACTACCATGGCGGCGGCCATGTCATCGGCTCCATGGACACCCACGACGGTGTCGCCCGCGCCATGTGCAAGGATGCCAATATCGTGGTCCTGTCCGTGGATTACCGCATGGGGCCTGAGGCGAAGTTTCCCGCCGCCGTGGACGATTGCTATGCCGCCACGAAATGGTTGTCGGACAATGCGGATGCAATGGGCGTCCGCGCCGACCGTATTGCGGTGGGTGGTGATAGTGCGGGGGGCAACCTGGCCCTGGTCGTTTCCCTCATGGCGCGGGATACTGACGACAGCCTGTCCGTTGCCTATCAATTACTGGTCTACCCGGTGATGGATTACACCGGCGGCACCTCCAGCTACGAAAGCTATGGCAATGGCTTTGGTCCCCTGCAAGCCGCATCCATCCCCTATTTCGTAGAGCATTACTTAAACGACAGAAACGAGTTGGCCGATTGGCGCGCCTCTCCGGCGCGGGCGGAAAGCTTCGTCGGTCTGCCGCCTGCCCTGCTGATCACGGCGGAATGCGATATCCTCAATGATGAAGGCACGGCATGCGCGGCGCGTTTGAATGCCGAGGGCGTCGCCTGTGAGCATGTAGACTATGAAGGCATGATGCATGGCTTCTTCTCCATGGCACCGATGCTGGATGACAGCGTCGCGGCACAGGCATTGGCTGCCAGTCGTTTGAAAACCGCCCTGTCGTGAAGACAGAGGTAAGCGGGGCCGAGTGGAATGCGCGGGTCGATCTGGCCGCGTTCTTCCGCATCGTTGCCAACTTTGGCTGGGATGATTTGCTGTTGGCGCATATTTCGGCCCGCCTGCCGGACGAACATGCTTACCTGGTCAATCCCTATGGCCTGTTGTTCGCTGAGATCACGGCATCAAGCCTTTTGAAGGTGGATTTCGAGGGGCAAAAACTGTTGCCCAGCGAATATGAAATCAGCCCGGAAGCCAACGTCATCCATGGTGCCATTCTTGCCGGCCGCGAAGATGTAAATTGTGTCGCCCATGTGCACACAGTTGCCGGCACCGCTGTTTCGAGCCAGAAGGAGGGGTTGTTGAACATCTCTCAACAATCCATGATCGTCGCCCTTTCCCTGGCCTATCACGATTATGAAGGTGTTGTCTTTGATCCTGCCGAAGCGCCCAGCCTGCAAGCGGACCTGGGCGATAAACAGCATATGATCCTGCGCAACCATGGTCTGATCGCCGTGGGCGCAACGGTTTCCAAGGCCTTTTATGGCCTCTACAACCTACAGCGCAGTTGCGAGATGCAGGTCGCCTCCCAGGGCCAGGACGCCGAACTTATCCCGATTTCGGATGCGGTGATGGAGAAAACCAGGAAAATGGTCGCCGAACGCTTTTCAGACCCCAACGCACGGGATTTTCTATGGGAAGCCAAACTGCGTGAGCTTAGAAAATCCCAGCCGGATTTTGAAAACTAGACCCTAGCGAACCTTGCGGATGCGCCATTCGAAGGCGTCGTCGCCATAGTCCATGCGATCCCCGGTTTGCAGGGCCAGGGTGCGGTTATGCACGGCCAGGCAGCCTTCCCACAGGCCGTTCCAGGCCTCGAACACGGCCGGGTGGCGGTCTTCCCGACCGCGCATCAGACGCCAGCCGGTAACACGCACGGTGGCGTCATCGGTGCCGCCCAAAACTTCTGCGACGTCATCCTGGGCCGTCGCCATTGCCGCCATGAAGCTGGCGAAATCCAAGGCGCTGTCACCAGCTGTGCCTAACAGCGCCTCAACCTGGCGATAGAATTGTCGACCGATAATGTTGCCTGCCAGATTACCCAAAGCCCCTGCCTCCCCCGGCCCCAAGGTCGCCACCAATTCGGGCAGAGAGGTTTTGATATAGTCCATGGAATAGTTGCGGTTGGCCTTGTGCAGACGGTCCGCCGGCCAATCATCTGGGTTCAGCTTTGGGGCAGCTTCAGGATCAAATGCCGGGGCCCATTCCGCAGGGGCGAATAGCAGGCGTTCTTCCGATGCCAGGTCATGGTCGTATTCCTTGAAATAGCCCGCCAAACCGTATTGCGCCGTCATATCCTGGCTGGTACAGACAAATCCAACACGCGGGTTACCCATGGAGACACCATTTTGGCCGTACCAACCGTTTAAAAAACCATGGCTGACCTGTTGCGGTACGCCGCACAGGGCGGTGCCGTCATACATCCAGCGGGGATGGCAGAAATGCACCCAGGCCTTGTCGTCCGCCTCGTACATATATTCAACCTCCACCCCGCCGACGCTGTTGGATAAATAGTGGTATTGTGCCGCAGCAACCGCATCAGGTAGATGATCCAGGCCCAGTTTATTGAATGACGACAGGAATTTATCGTGATGTTGCCGGCGGAATGTGCGAAAAATCCAATTCCCTGCGGCATCCGCGCCGCTGCGGGATGCGACCATCAGGATCAAGCCTGTAAAAAAGGCATGATAGATGCTTGCAACACCTTTCCATTGAGCTGTCGTTGATCCAGGCGCGCCACTTTGGGCGAGAACGGCGTTGAAGGGATTTACGGACATGTTGCGCCTCGCAGCTATAAACCTGGACGGAATTGGGATATTCGCTCTGTAACTGATATGGCATAATGTCGACGGCTCCAGCAACACATAGTATGACCACCGCGCGGCGCGTTGCCATTACCGCCACGGTGATGTTCGCATCGTCCATGTACGCGCTGGATTGGACCATCGCCGCCGTTGCCCTGCCCCATATGCAGGGCACGTTTTCCGCCACCCAGGATCAGATTTCCTGGGTTTTGACGTCATATATCGTGATTTCGGCCATTGCCATGCCGACCACCGCCTGGCTGGCGGAGCGTTTGGGTCGCAAAAAGCTTTATCTCATCGCCATCAGCGGGTTCACCTTTTTTTCCGTCCTGTGCGGCGGGGCAGATTCCCTGGAAACGGAAATTGCCTATCGTCTGGCCCAGGGTGCCTTTGGCGCATTCCTGATCCCGCTATCCCAATCCATCCTGCTGGATACCTATCCCCCCGCCCAGCATGCCAAAGCCATGGCAATCTGGAGCGTCGGGATCATGTTGGCCCCGGTCATCGGACCTACCGTCGGTGGATATCTGACCCACGAATATTCCTGGCGCTGGGTCTTTTTCATAAATATCCCCATGGGCCTGTTGGGCATTTTGGGCGGGGTCATTTTCCTGGCTAAAATGCCACGCAGCCAGGCGGCCAGAGGGTTCGATTGGCTGGGCTTTTTCGCCCTTGCCATTGGCGTCGGGGCCTTGCAAACCATGCTGGACCGGGGCGAGCGGTTGGATTGGTTCCAATCGGGCGAAGTCATCATAGAAAGCACCCTTGTGGTCGCCGGTCTGTATATTTTTGTGGTGCAGGGCCTGTCGGCCAAGGCGCCCATGGTCAATTTACGGTTGTTCCATGATCGAAATTATGCGCTGGGGACCTTTTTTGCTTTTCTTTATGGACTATTGAGCCTGGCACCATTGGTGATGCTGCCGCCCTTTCTGCAAAACCTGCAAGGTTACCCCATCACCACCGTCGGCCTGTTAATGAGCCCCCGGGGCCTGGGCATGATGTTCTCCATGATGCTGTTCGGGCGATTTAGTACCATGTTGGATCCTCGAATGTGGGTGACCCTGGGCTTTTGCCTTCTGGGGTTTTCCAGCATGGCCATGTCCCAGTGGACGTTGGAGGTCAGCGCCTGGCAAATTTCGTGGACCGGTTGGGTGCAGGGAATGGGCGCGGGGATTGTCGTCGCGCCGCTGAATTTCATTACTTTCTCAAGCCTGGATCCACGCCATCGAACGGAGGCCTCCTCTGTTTGGAATTTGGTCCGTAGTCTGGGCAGCAGCATGGGCCTGGCAATCGCCCTGGCGATATTGGTGCGGATGAGCAGTACCTCTCACGCCGGCTTGTCCGAGAATATAAACCCCTATAACAAATCACTTTGGCTTTTCGGTGGTATCTGGCGGCCCGCGCCCGACAACCCCGCGCTCTCCTTCGCCGAAGCGGAAATTGCCCGGCAGGCGGCGATGATTGGCTACCTCGATGTCTTCTATCTCTCCGCCATTACCTCCGTTATTGTGGTGCCTCTCGTTTTTTTGATCAAAAAGGCACCGTCAGCACCGAGACGCTAATCATCAGAAATCTAATATTAACCTATTCGCGTCACCTTAAACCCAGGACTTCGAATGCACCTCGTATGTGCGATCGATCGGGACGGGATGCAGCGGATGGACATGTCTGGCCAGACCACAGAAGCAAAAAACCTTTCGACGCCGGATGAAACGGAGCGTCTAAAAGGCTTGTTGGCGGATACCAACGTCAATACAGATACTTTTCTGGCGACGGATTATCTCAATCATTTCAATGAGATCGTGATGCTTCTTGAGATGATACCTGATATGCCGGATATCCTGGAAGAAGCACAGGAATGGTGCCCGAAAAGTTACCAGCAGCATTTTCGCGATAGTGGCCTTTCCGATAGTGACCTTACCATTGAAGCTTATGAGAATGCCCCTGCGGCATTTCGCGAACCGTTCGATGAAACCGTCGAACGTATGAACCAGGTCGTCATTAGGGGGATTGAGACTATCGCTGCCGCTGTTGATAGCCCGCGCCCGGAAGAACTTGCCGCCGCCGCCGCCACAGCTTCACGCCTGCTGCAACGCCTTGTGGATGTAGCTTCTGCCATCATTCATGGGAACACGCCACAGCTGGAACAGGGCGAGATTGACGAACTTTTGAGTTAGGCAAAACCGTCGCCGTCAACGCACTGTCGGTATAGCCCGGAAACGCCCGCTTCACCCTATCAATGATGCCATCATCGTCCGGCCCAATCCCACGGACGGTCTGATATTTCATGTCTCGTTGACTGGCTTTTTCCATAGAAGCAGCGTTATAAGAGGACAGTAAATTATTGAATGACGATTATTTTATGCATGTAGATATTTTTAGGAATTCCCATGAGTGTCTTGCAAACAGCGGATGACGGTTTCAGATCCTGGCGGCGCGCCTTAGGACGTGGCGTTCGACATCAGTGTCCGGCCTGTGGCAAGGGTTCGATCTACGGTCGTTATCTGAAAGTGCGCCAGGAATGTGATGTCTGCGGGTTGGAGTTGCATCATCACAGAGCCGACGATGCGCCGCCCTATTTCACCATGATGATCCTTGGCCATATTCTTGTTCCCTCGGCCCTGATCCTGGAGCGGGCCGCCATGCCGCCTTTATGGCTGCATTTTTCCCTATGGCTGCCCCTGACGATCATTTTGTCCCTGACGGTCCTGCCCCGTGTAAAAGGTGCCTTAATCGGCTTTCAATGGGCCCATCGGATGCATGGCTTTGGCGAGGCGCATGATTGAACTGCGCGAGGCACGAAGCGATGAAGCCGCCGCGTTAAGCGAATTATGCTTTCGCTCAAAGCAATCAAATGGTTATGACGATGCGTTTATGGAAGCCTGCCGCGAAGAGCTGACGGTGGGCGAAGAGCGCCTGCAACGCGGCGATTTTTGGGTCGCGGTCGAGGGCACGATCTGCGGCTGTGCCTGCCTGGATATTGATCCCGACGGTACTTCCGGCGAAGTGCATGCATTCTTCATTGATCCTGATTGGCAGCGCAAAGGGGTCGGGCGCCTGCTGTGGCAAAAGCTGGTGGACCGGGCGACGTCCGAGGGGCTGGTAAGTCTCTATCTCGATGCCGATCCATTTGCCGTGCCGTTTTACAAGGCGCTGGGTTTCAAGACGGCGGGTGAAGCATCCTCGGGCTCGATCCCGGGACGGCACATCCCGCATATGACATTTGCCCTTGGCTTAGATTAGCCGCGATATGATCTAGTTGGAAATTTCGATCTGTATTTCCAACTTTTCATGCGCTTCCCGCAAGGCAGCCTCGACCATGTCCGGGGTCTCCGCCGTGGCGAAGATGAAGCCCAGATATCGATTACCCTCGGGCACCGGCACCAACACATCGCCCAGGGGAATGGATATTGTGATGTCATCTATGGCCGGCAGCCCACGGGCCTCCTCCAACCCAGCGATATGGCTCAGGACTCCCGCATGCGGTATCGGTATCATCATAACACCGGTGGCCGGCTGAAGACCGCCCTCGTCGGGCTGTTCCAACCCCATGGCATGGTGAATGATCAGATCTTCCAAGCCGATGCCTTCGCCAAAACGTAACGTCCGGCCACATAATCCGCCAATAGAGCGGGCCGCCACCTCAATCAGCCAGGCACCGCCGTCATTTATGCGCAATTCCGCGTGGATAGGACCTTCGGACAGACCGATGGTCCCTACTGCTTCTGCCACCGTGGCCGTGATCTCCCCTTGCACCTGCGCAGACAGCCGGGATGGGGTGATATAGATGGTTTCCTCAAAATACGGCCCTTCCAACGGGTCCGGCTTGTCAAACAGCGCCAGAACACGCAGCCGGCCGTTTTCGAGCAATCCTTCCAAGGCGACCTCACAACCCGGAATATAGCTTTCCACCAAGACGTGATTGGCCGTTTCGTCGCTTTGACCGGATTGGTCAGTTTCATCCGTCGCGGCCAAAATCGCCTTTATCCGCGCTTGGGCTGCCATGAATTGCCCTGGATCATTGGCGCGAATGACACCACGGCTGGCAGAAAGCGCCAGGGGCTTCAAGACCACGGGGTAGGGCATTTGCATCGATTGTTTGCTTAGGTCATCGGTATCGAATGACAGCAGCGTGAACCACGGCGCGGGCAGACCGGAATTCGCCATCCGGCTGCGAAAGCGATACTTGTTCTCCGTCGTTTCGATAGCTGCCGGTGCGTTATGGGGCAGGCCCAATGTCTGCGATGCCAGGGCAGCCAAAAGAGTGGTTCCCTGGTCCACGCCGATGATCGCTGCCAGGGGATATTTATCATGATAGGCACTGATCTGGGCGATGCCACGATCGGGAACCGCAAAATCCACCGTCAGGGTACGCCCCTGGGAAAAAGCTTCCAAGACGCTTTGCTGATCGGAACCGACGGCAACATCGACATTCAGACGCTCTGCCGCCGCAAGGAAATCGCCAATCCGGTACGACGTCGTCGGCACCAGTAGCAGAAGGCGACCGCCGTTATCCCGGTTGGGCACGATTGTAGGTGGCTAGAGCGCTTCCGAGGTATTGTGACCCATTTGACCGCCCCCCAAGGCCCCGTGGGTAGGCGCGGTTCGCTGGGCGATGCGACACATCTTCCGAGAACCGCCCCAGGTTCCGGGCCGCCACGGGACCTTGGGGGGCGGCCTTCGGTGGTGACCCTAAGCCATTCGGATGTGTTGCGCCGCTTGCCCGATGAACCACATCGCGCTGCGCGACGCGCCTACCCGAATGACGTATGGACGCCATCAAATTGGTCACAATACCTCGGAAACGCTCTAGCCCTTACCCTGCTGGTAGTAAGGATTGCTGCCACCCGCATGGTCCGTCACATCCAAAACGTGAACGATAGATGGTACCAGAGCGCGAATTTCCGTCGCCACGCCTTGTTTCAAGGTCACATCCGCCATGCCGCAACCCTGGCACCCGCCTTCCAGGCGTAAATAGACCGTATCATCGGCAACATCCACCAAGGCAATGTGTCCACCATGGCCCGCGACCTGGGGATTGATATGTTCATCGAGCAGCTTTTTGACCGCCCGGCCCTCTTCCGTATCCAAGCCTGGCTTTGGCGTCATGTCATCAAAATCGACAACGCCTTCAATCTCGTGCAGGTAATGGCGCATCATGTGTTCGATATTCATGCGAAAGTCCCGCGCCGCGCCACGCAATTCCATGATCACCATGCCATTCTTAAAACCGCGATAGATCGCCTCTCCATCAGTGTCGGCCAGCGCGGGTCTGACATGGCTTTCCATCAAATCCTTAATATTGGCAATCACTTCAGGGTCTACGTCCGGGTCCGTCAGATCGGCTTCGGTTTGCACCTTTTCCTCTTCCAGCAGGACCACGGCTTCACCGGTCGTGAAGTGGTTCATGATCGCCGCCAGGGCGAAGGTCTTGAGAACCTGCCAGTCCCAGTCATCTGCCTTCGAAAGGGTAATAGAATCCCCATCCAGGGAGACACCGGTTACGCCTTCAACCGCGAACAAACGCTTTGCCAGGGGCGACCGGTCAGAGGTCGTCACATTAGGGAAATGCGCTGTGCCTGACGGCATCACCTGCTGTCCCGGCAGAAATTTCATCTGATCAGGGTTTGGTGTCGGCTCTGTCTGGATAAACATCAAATCAATCCCTTATTTGGCTACCTGCCTCACTACAGTGAAGTTAATAACCCTTCGCAACGATTGGAACAAGGTCAATGCGTTAATCCAGGATAAAACTATCCGCACTGGACACGGAGGCAGCTGCCATGCGATTTTAGGGCTTCCTGTAATCCTGCCTATAGAGTGATATGTCCGAAAAATCCAAACCTCCCCGGCCTGATGTACCTCGGCGCGCTGTACGCCCGCGCGACGCCGCCACGCTGGTGCTATTGCGCCAAGTAAGGGGCAAGACAAACGTGCTTATGGGTCTGCGCCACGGCAAGCACAAATTCATGCCGGATCAATGGGTTTTCCCGGGCGGTCGCGTGGATCGTGCGGATGGTTATGCCCATGCGGCAACGGAACTGCGCCCGCATGTCTCCAATTTCCTGGCCAAGACCTCCTCTCCCCATCGCGGGCGGGCCCTGGCCATGGCGGCGGTACGGGAGTTGTACGAGGAAACCGGCATGATCCTGGGCAAACGCCTGGATAAGACCTCACGCCAGGCACCTCAAAATGCCGCACCATCCTGGGCCCCGTTTTATGAGGCCGGCTTTGCCCCCACTTTGGACGGTCTGGAATATGTTTATCGTGCGGTCACACCGCCTTTTAGGCCCATTCGTTTCAATGCCCGGTTTTTCCTGGCGGATGGTTCCAACCTGCATGGCAAATTACAGGGTGATGGGGAATTGCTGGATCTAAGTTGGATCCCGATCCCGAAAGCCATTGAACTACAAACGCCGCCGATCCAACAGATCGTGCTGGAGGCCATACCCGGCTTTGTGGATGAGACCGGCAAAATTCGCCGGCAACGTAAGGTTCCGGTACGGATTATGCGACATGGTACACGACGGATTGAATACGAATGAGTGCTCTTGATGAAGCCCTGAATGGGCCGGCGCGGGACTATGTCCGGCCCGAAAACCCTGTACGCCCCCGCGATGCCGCATCGTTGGTTATTCTGCGCCAACGCAAGGGCGGAACGGAAGTGCTGTTAGGCCGACGGGCCTCTCGCCATCGCTTTATGCCGAATGTTTTCGTCTTTCCCGGCGGACGGGTGGATAACGCAGATCGCAACGCCGATATTAATGGCACGTTGTCGAAACCCGTGGCGCAAAAGCTTGAAACTAAGTGGTCGCCGGTCATGGCCCAGGCACTGGCAGTCGCCGCTGTGCGCGAAACGTTCGAAGAAACCGGCCTTATCATCGGTGAAAAGCAGAAAAAGGGCGGTGTCCTGCCGAATTTAACCGGTCTGGACTATGTCGCGCGGGCCATAACGCCGCCTGACAATCCAATGCGCTTTCATGCTCGGTTTTTCTGTATTGACGCCGAACATACCTCCGGTCAGGTGCGTGACAGCGAAGAATTGCAGGCCTTGAAGTGGTTTACCCTGGCCGAAGCGTTGGCCATGCCTCTGGTTGATGTGACCGAGTTCGTATTGCGTGAAGTTGAACGCCGCCAGGGCGGCTGGAAACCGCCGGGGGTACCATTATTCAGCTATCGCGGCGGCCGGGCCGTCATTCGCTACGAAGGTTGATCGCAAACAAAATTGCGGCCATTTTAGGACGATCTAGACTTGACAGATCAGCCGGGAAGATTATGTTCCCAGCCTTGAATTGGCCCTGAGATGGCCCTGACATGACCTGGAAACGGGTGCTGGATATTGTGGCACTCTGAATATTGGAGTTTTGGTGATGGCGAAACCGTCAACCGTTAAAATCAGGCTGGTGAGCAGCGCTGACACTGGTTACTACTATGTGACCAAGAAAAATCCGCGCACCCAAACGGAAAAAATGGTGGTCAAGAAATACGACCCCATCGTCCGCAAGCATGTTGAATTCAAGGAAGGCAAGATCAAATAAAATCTTGCCACGGCAGAACCGATACATGATGTCGGACTGCTTACGCTCTCTGACTTTTTGACGAATTTATCTACCCTAACGCGACTGGCGGTAACGCCGGTCGTTTTCGTTTGTCAGCAATCGGATACGCCGGAGAGGTGCCTTATCACGGCACGTCGGCGTTACATCGCCGTGGCGATAGGTGCTTCTACTTCTTCGCTGACGACTTTATTACGGCCAGTGTTCTTGGCGGCATAAAGTGCTTCGTCCCCACGTTTCATCAGGCTTGCCATGGAATCGTCGGCACCACGCGAAATGGAGACACCAATACTGACCGTGACGGAAATTTCCAGGTCCTGGTCCGGCATTTTAACAGCGGCTTCTTCAATGGCCTCACGCAACCGTTCGGCGACGCCCAAGCAGGTATCGAGAGACGAATCGGGCATTATAACGACAAATTCCTCACCGCCCGTGCGTGCTGCCAGATCGATGAAACGGACACAGCGTTTGATCCGGGTGGAAAATTCTTTCAAGACCTCATCGCCTGCCGCATGACCGTGGGTATCATTTACCGCCTTGAAATGATCAATATCCATCGCCAACAGACCAACAGTTTTGTTTTCCACGGCGGACCGCTGCAACAGGTTTTCCAGATGGGATTCCAGATATCGGCGATTGTATAGCCCGGTCAGAGGATCGGTCACCGCAAGGCTCATGCTCAAATGATAATTGGCTCGCAGCCGATCTTCATAACTTTTCCGCCGCAATTGGGTCCGGGTGCGGGCCAGCAACTCGTTCAGATCAACGGGACGGATCAAATAATCATTAACCCCAAGATCAAGGCCGCGAACCAGCCGCTCCATCTGGTCGGGGGTATCATCAACCAGTATCAATATGGGAATTTGACGGCTTTCGTCCATGGATCGCAGATGCGAACACAAGCGCAGTCCGTCTGCATCCTGCAGCGATAGTGATACAATGATCAAATCCACGTTGCCCGAGCGGGCCGCCACAATTGCATCGTCCGAGGTCGTCGCCATGTTTACTTCGTGGCGATCCTGCAGGGCCTGATTGATATTGCGAGCATAAATTTCCCGGTCCTCTACGACAAGGATACGCCCGCCTACGATCTCTTCCGCGGCTTCTTCGTTCTCCGAAACGCCGAAACTGTTTGATGTTGCCTCACGCAGGCGCAATTCGTCCATCATGATTTTAAGGCGGATCAATGATCGCACCCGTGCGAACAGGGCAATGTCGTTGACTGGTTTTGTCAGGAAATCATCGGCCCCCGCCTCCAAACCGCGAACCCGATCAGAGGTATCGGACAGGGCCGTCACCATAACAACAGGGATATGCATCAAATTCGGATTGGCTTTTATTCGTTCACAAACTTCAAAGCCGTCCATGCCGGGCATCATCACATCCAACAGGACAATGTCGGGTACTTCACGTTCAACAATTTCGAGCGCATCCTGCCCGTTCATTGCGGTGAGGACGTCATAATATTCTCTGGAGAGTTTCGCCTCCAAAAGTTTGACGTTCGGTAGAACATCGTCAACGACCAGAATACGTGCTGTCATTGTCTAACCTATACTTCCAACACTGCGCCCCAAGACGACCAAGCCATTCAGGGCAATAGAGGTGCATGGCACCTATTCAAGAAACCGCTTTACCGTATCCAGAAATAACTGCACCGAAATTGGCTTGGCGATATACGCCTCGCAACCGCCAACGCGGATCTTCTCTTCATCGCCCTTCATTGCGAATGCTGTAACCGCGATCACGGGAATGGACCGTAGTTCGTCATCTTCCTTAATCCATTTTGTAACCTCCAGTCCGGAGACTTCCGGCAACTGGATGTCCATCAAAATCAAATCGGGGCGCTTTTCTCGCGCAATCGCCAGCGCCTCCATGCCGTCCTTGGTTTGCAGGGTATCGTAACCATGCGCATCCAACAGGTCATGAAAGAGCTTCATATTCAGCTCGTTGTCTTCGACAATCAGTACAGTTTTCGACATTTCAGCCAAGTCCCCCAGGCGCCAGGTAAAGGCATGTTATAAGACAATATCTAGAGCGACCGTTAACATCTGGTTTAGGTAATGCAAATCTTGCACAAAACATGGTTAACAAAGCATGAAAACTTGCACTCGGTCGATGATTAATAAGTGGGGATATTAACATGAATGAGGAGCAGGCGAAAATTGTTGCTTTGCAGGCGCTTGCATATCTGGTCGGGGATGAAGACACATTGCAGCGCTTCATGGACTTGAGCGGCATGGATGGCGCAGATTTGCGGGCGCGGGCCGATGACCCTGCTATGCTGGCCGGAGTGTTGGATTTCTTCCTTGGCAACGAGGCCCAACTGCTGGAAATGTGTGCGGCTACACAGATGGCGGGGGAAGATCCCGGTCTGGCCCGGCACGCCCTGTTGGGAAATAAATATGATGAATGGAGCTAATCTTGGAAGACGATAGTTTACACGATGATGTTCTGAGCCAACTTGAACGACTGGAATTGACGCCGGACCGGCCCTTGATCGTAAGCGACGCGGACGAAGTGATCTTTGCATTTGTCCGAAGTTTAGAAGGTTTCTTGCTCGACAATGGCCATTTCATGGACCTGCAGTCCTTTGCCTTGAGTGGCAATATTCGGGATTCAGAAACGCGTGAGCCTGTCTCGGCTAATATGGTGAAAAAGCTGATCGGCGAATTTTTTGCCGAACGGACGGAAGATATTGAACCCGTGGAAGACGCCATCGATACCTTGGCCGCCCTGTCGGAACAAGCCCAGATCCTGGTGCTATCGAACGTACCCCTGGATCAACAGGATGCCCGGCGTCGGGCCCTGGTCAAGAACCGCATGGATTATCCACTTGTGGCGAATATTGGCCGCAAAGGCGGTGCCATGGCCTATTTGGCGGAACGGCACGAGGCGCCGATTTTCTTCCTCGACGACATCCCCCACAACATATCCTCCGTCGCGCGGGCAGCTGGCTCCGTAACCCGCATTCATTTCATTGCCGATCATCGCCTGCGCAATTTACTGGGCCAGGCGGATGATGCCCACGCGCGCATCGATGATTGGCCCGGCGTACAACAATTCATCGAAACACGCTTACGAGAAGACGGATTTTAGATCATGCGTTTGGGCGTGGATCTGGGCGGTACGAAGATCGAGGCGTTGATCCTCGGCGATGACGGTACAGAGGTTGCCCGCCAACGGATGCCCACACCCCAAGGCGATTACGACGGCATCGTCGCTGCCATCAGGGATTTGCTGGCGGCTGTTTTATCGGGTGTGGGGCAGGAACAGGCCGCAGATAGGATCCCCGTGGGGATTGCCATACCCGGTGCCGTATCCCCCCTGACCGGTCTGGTCAAAAACGCAAACTCCACCTGCCTGATCGGCAAACCCTTTGATAAAGACCTCGCAGAGGCCCTGGACCGACCTGTTCGTCTGGCCAACGATGCCAATTGCTTTGCCCTGTCGGAAGCCAGTGATGGCGCGGCGCGGGATGCCAACTCTGTTTTCGGCGTCATCATCGGCACCGGCACGGGCGCCGGCATTGTTCTGGGCGGACGCCTGCATGAGGGAGCGAACCTGATTGCCGGGGAATGGGGGCACGCCCCCCTGCCCTGGGCTGATGATGACGAACGCCCTGGGCCGGATTGTTATTGTGGCCGGCAGGGCTGTATCGAAACATTTTTATCGGGCCCTGGGTTAAGCCGCAGCTATAAAATGGCCGCTGGTGGGGACCTGAAAGCCCATGAAGTTGCCGAATTGGCCGCAACCGGCGATGCACAGGCCGAAGATTGCATGCGCCGCTATGAACGGCGCCTGGCGAAATCTCTGGGCATGGTCATCTCAATCCTGGATCCGGAGGTCATCGTGATGGGCGGCGGTGTTTCCAACATCGACCGGCTATATACCAACGTGCCAAAACTGTGGGGGGAGTTTGCCTTTTCCGATCAACTGACCACGAAATTGCTTCGGGCCGAACATGGGGATTCCTCCGGCGTGCGGGGTGCTGCCCGGCTGTGGCCGGTGCTAGAGACGGGCGGTGCCTAGGCGTGCCCGCGCCATGACCGGGCTCTGCCGCGATTGCCTTCAAACGGCATCTGACGCCGGTGCACGCTGCGGCAAATGCGGCTCTCCCCGCTTGCTGCGCCATTCCGAGTTACTACAGTTGAGCATTGCGCATCTGGACTGCGATGCCTTTTACGCCAGCGTTGAAAAACGTGATGATCCGTCCCTGGCTGACAAACCGGTGATCGTCGGCGGCGGCCATCGGGGTGTCGTCAGCGCGGCTTGTTATATCGCACGTACCTTTGGTGTGCGGTCCGCCATGCCCATGTTCAAGGCGCTTAAGGCCTGCCCCCATGCCACGGTAATCAAACCGGACATGGCGAAATATACCGTCGTGGGCCGCCAGATCAGGGCCATCATGAAAGACTACACCCCGTTGGTGGAGCCCTTATCCCTGGACGAGGCTTTCATGGATTTGACCGGAACGGAACGCCTGCACGGCCAGTCACCCGCCGCCACAGCCGCCGCCATCGTCAACCGCATCGCGCGGGAGGCGGGCGTCAATACCTCCATCGGGCTGTCTTATAACAAATCCCTGGCCAAGGTAGCGTCAGATCTGGACAAGCCCCGGGGCTTTGCCGTCATTGGCCGGGCCGAAGCAGTGGAATTTTTGGCCGGGCAACCTGTATCGATCATCTGGGGTGCGGGCAAGGCCTTGCAAACCAAACTGGCCAAGGCGGGCATTACAACGATTGCCCAGCTGCAGAGCATGGAAGAAAATGATCTGATGGCGCAATACGGTGCCATGGGCCGGCGCATGGCGCAGTTCGTGCGTGGCGAAGATCCACGCAGTATTTCCGCCAATCGGCCGACCAAAAGCATCTCGTCGGAAACAACGTTCCATCACGATATCTCGGATGGCGAAGAATTAAAGAAAATCCTCTGGCGACAGGCGGACCGCGTGGCCCGGCGCATGAAAGCAGCGGAGCTGGCAGGCAGCACCGTGAACTTGAAATTGCGCCGCGCCGATTTCCGCATTCTAAGCCGCAGCCGTCGACTGCCCGATCCAACGCAATTGGCCGATACCATCTATCATCATTGCGTGGAGCTGCTGGCAGGGGAAGTCAACGGCACCGCCTACCGCCTGCTTGGCGTCGGTCTTAGCGGCCTGGTTGATGGCGGGGAGGCCGATCCCCTAAGCCTGGCCGATCCCGAGGGCGGGCGCAGGGCGGATGCCGAGCGCGCCCTGGACAAAGTCCGTGAACGCTTCGGCACAGAAGCCATCGGCAAGGGCCGGGGTTTGCGCTGAGGCTGGCTTATGCCGCGTCAACGGAGGCGATCAACCTTCGCAGACTCATTCAGATCGGTGCCAAAACCTGGACGCCCTATTATGGGGACACAATACTTATATCCGGTTTACTGAGTTCAAGGGTTGGATATAAGTATTGTGTCCCCATAATAGGCTACTCACAGCTGGGCTGGTCCAGATATTCCAATTCCACCAAACGTCCCTTCAAACCGAACTCGGGATAATCCAATGTCAGGCCGTCGGTGACGCCGTCACCGTAAAGCGTGTAGCCGATTTCGAATTCCGGGACGCCGCCACGATTGGGTTGGTCCTGGCGGCTGTAATAGGCCATGCGGATGGGCCAGCGGGGTAAGGTTTTGGCCAGGAGTTTGTGGTGACCGGCGGCATCCGGGGCGAGCTTGTCGCCGATGAAGATGGAGACAAGGTAATAGCCCGCTTCGTGGCTGCCATCGAACAGGGGGGTTTCGAAACCGCGGCTGCCCTTGATCGCGTGGGCCAGGACTTTGCGGGAGAAGACGGCCGGAAAAGCGGTGCCTTTGGGCAGTTCCAGATGCAATGCCTTTGGCTTGTCCCAGGTGGCGTTTCCGGCACCGCCCGGTCCCAGTTCGGCGCGGCCCTGTTCCTGCTCCACCGACTTACCGTCGATGGTGGAGGTGAGGTTAAAGCGGATGATATCGCCATCCCGGCTTTCCCAGTGGGAGGCTTGCAGATCGTTAACGAAATCCAGGCCGCTGCTGCCTGAAAACCGAAGGATGAAGCCTTGGTTGAGGATGAAGCCGCTGCAATCCTCAATATATTCAGCCACCATGCGGCCTTTGACACCCAAAATGCCGGCGCTTTCCCGGTCCTTGTTCAGGTGCAGATCGTAAATGGCCCGCGCCGGGCGCAAGCTGGATGTCTGGGCAAAGACAACGCTGCTACTGAACAGAAAGACAGATAGCAAAAGAAAAGAAGCCGCGAACCGGCCGACCGATCTGATCATATTGGTTACATTCCCCACACCGCCCAACGCCTGATGTGGCCACAATATAACATACATCCAAAATGTTGACCCCTGTTGATCAGTTGCTACATTGATCACCCTCACAATTCAGGAGACGCAACCATGAGCCTGCTGCCCAAATCCGTGATCATCACCGATGACACCATGCGCGAAGGTCTACAGATCGAAAGCGCCGAAATTCCTGTTGATGAGAAACTCCGCCTGCTGGATGCCTTGGGCGAGACGGGGGCAAAGGTGATCTCGATCGGATCGTTTGCGCATCCAAAATGGACGCCGTCCATGGCCTGTATCGATGAAATCGCCGAACGCTTCGTCCCCAAGCCAGGAGTGAAATATACCGCCGCCGTCTTTAACAAACGGGGTTTTGATCGGGCGGATGCCTATTATCCGAAAATCGATGTACGGGGCAAACTGCACCGTATCAGTGTTGAATTATGCGACACCTTTGCGCGGCGCAACTATAACCGCACCCAGGCCGAACAGATCGCGGGCGTGGATGCCGCCGTTGCCACCGCAAGGGAGGCAGGTGCCGAATTCGGTGCCGTGGGCCTGGGCAATCCCTTCGGCTCCAACTACGAAGGTCCGTTCAGCATGGCCCAACGGATGGAAATGCTGGATCTGTTAATCGGCAAATGGCACAACGCCGGGATCAAAGTGAGCAAAGTCTCGTTCCTGGATGCCATGGGCTGGAACATGCCCCACGAGGTGCGGGAGACATTGCTTGCGATCAAGGAACGTTATCCGGAGGTCACGGATTTCCACATGCACCTGCACGACAGCCGGGGCGTCACCCTGACCAGCTATTACGAAGCCCTGCAACTTGGTGTGCGGGAATTTGATACATCCATCGGCGGCATGGGCGGCTGCCCCTATTGCGGCAATGGCCGGGCCGCAGGCCACGTGCCCACGGAGGATTTCGTCAACCTGTGTCATGAACTGGGGATCGAGACCGGCTATGACCTGGACAAGTTGATCGAGGCTGCGGCAATAGCCGAGGAAGTCGTCGGCCATTCCCTGTGGGGCCATGTTTCGAAATCCGGGGCTCGGCCACGGGGCGCGCAACTATATCCCGCCAACATGCCCTTCGTGGAAACCTTGGAAGAGGCGGCCCATTTCCGTAAGGGACCCCAGGTTTACGCGGGACAGCTATCTCCCTGGAAAGATGGCGATGCCCTAAGTAGGTAAGAAAACCAGTCGGTGAGAAAACGCCGTTGAGTAATTTCGGCGTACGTCCTAAACAACGGCCATGATGAATGAATTGAAAATAGCCCTGGCGCAGATCAATCCCACGGTCGGCGATATTGCGGGGAATGCTGAACTGATCCGCACGGCCCGGCGCGAGGCGGCAGCGCAGGGCGCGGACCTTGTAACCTTCGGCGAACTGGTCCTGTGCGGCTATCCCCCCGAAGACCTGGTCCTGAAAAGCGCGTTCCAGGATGCAGTGGCGGACACCGTGCATGAATTGGCGGCGGAAACCGCAGATGGCGGCCCCGGCCTGTTGGTCACGGCACCGTGGCGGGAAGATGGCCTGTTATATAACGCCGTGCTGTTGCTGGACGGCGGCGAGGTGGTGGCAGCGCGCTACAAACATGACCTGCCAAATTATGGCGTCTTTGATGAAAAGCGCGTGTTCGCGGCCGGACCTTTGCCCGGCCCGGTTAATTTTCGCGGCATCCGCCTGGGCGTTCCCATTTGCGAAGATATCTGGACCCCGGATGTCTGCGAATGTCTGGAGGAAACCGGCGCGGAAATTCTGATCGTGCCCAACGGATCCCCGTTCGAAGATGGCAAATTCGATGTTCGATTGAACCACGCTGTGGCGCGGGTGACGGAAACCCACCTCCCCCTGGTCTATGTCAATCAGGTCGGCGGGCAGGACGAACTGGTGTTCGATGGGGGCAGTTTTGTCATCAACGGAAACTATGCCCTGGCCGTGCAGATGCCGACCTTCGACAGCGGCATCCTGGTCACGACCTGGCGCCGGGTGGACGACACACAAGGTGATGGTTGGGTCTGCGATGAAGGCCCGCGCAGTGCGCCGCATGAGGGCCTGGGTGCCCTGTACCGGACCATGACCCTGGGCCTGCGGGACTATGTGAACAAGAACCGTTTCCCCGGCGTGGTGCTGGGCCTTTCAGGCGGCATTGATTCGGCACTAAGTGCCGCAGTCGCCGTGGATGCCCTGGGCCCCGACCGGGTCTGGTGCATCATGCTGCCGTCGAAATATTCTTCCGACCACAGCCTCGCTGACGCCATCGCCTGCGCCGATCTGTTGCAGTGCAAGTTGGACAAGGTGACCATAGAACCGGCAGTTGACGCCTATGAGACGATGTTGGCGGAATTGTTCGAGGGGCGGGCGCCTGACATCACGGAAGAGAACGTCCAATCCCGGGCACGCGGCATGACGCTGATGGCGATCTCCAACAAATTCGGCCATATGGTTCTGACCACGGGCAATAAGTCAGAGATGTCGGTGGGCTATGCCACCATCTATGGCGATATGTGCGGCGGCTTTTCCGTCCTCAAGGATGTCTATAAAATCACCGCCTTCAATCTATCCCGCTGGCGCAATCAACAGCGGCCCGAAGGGGCCTTGGGTCCGGAGGGCCGGGTTATTCCGGAAAACACCATCACCAAGCCACCATCGGCGGAGTTGCGCCCGGATCAAAAGGATGAAGATAGCCTGCCCCCTTACGAAGCCCTGGATGATATCCTGCGCTGTCTGGTGGAGGAGGAAATGTCGTTCGCGGATATCGTCGCCCGCGGGCACGAGATGGATGTGGTTAAGCGCATTGAGCATCTGTTGTATCTGGCGGAATATAAGCGTCGTCAGGCCCCACCAGGGGTAAAATTGACGGCCCGGAACTTTGGCCGTGACCGCCGCTATCCGATCACCAACGGCTTTCGCAATGCACGTTAAGGGGCGAAATTGAAACAGATGATTGTGTCGAATGGTCTTTTGTGGATATGCTGCGGGCAAGTGGCTTGGCCAGGGTATTTTCTGCCAAGCTTCGCGTAAAGAAACGACACGATTAAGACCGGAAAAACCTAAATAACCCAAATAAAATTGTCTATCAGGGAGATAATGACAATGCGATGGAAATCGACTGTTATCGCCGGTGCGTTGGCTGCGGCCACGGCACTGGCAGCACCCAGCGTCGGTGCGAAAGAATTTAAATGGGCCTTTCAGGGCAACCTGAACTCGTTGGACCCACACGGCCTGTTTGAAACATTCACCATTGGTTTTCACGGCAATATGTACGAGCCGTTGATTGCCTATGATGACAAAATGAATGTTGTGCCGGCCCTGGCGGAAAGCTTCACACAGACCGGGCCAAATACCTGGCGGGTGAAGATGCGCCCCGGTGTGAAATTCCACAACGGCAATGATTTGACGGCTGATGATTTCATCTTTAGCTGGAAGCGTGCCTTGACCGAAGGCTCGGACATGAAAGTGCCGGCTGGTAAGATCAAGGAAATCAAAAAGATCGACGAGATGACTTTTGATATCATCACGCCGAACCCGAACCCGATACTGCCGCGCGACCTGTTGATCCTGTACGTCATGGACAAGGAGTGGTCCATAGAACACAAGACAACCGCCGCAACCAACCTCAAAGGCGGGGAAGAAGGCAACTACGCCAACCTGAATGCCAATGGCACAGGGCCTTTCATGGTGACTTCGCATGCCGCTGGCGTCAAAACCACCCTGAAGCGTTTCGATGGCTATTGGAAGAATATTCCCTCCAACGTCTCGAAAGCGACCTTCACACCGGTTTCTCAGGACGCGACCCGCGTGGCGGCTCTATTGTCGGGTGAGATGGACCTATCCTATCCGGTTCCGGTTCAGGATTGGCAACGTCTGAAAGATGCCCCTGGTGTCCAGCCTTTGGCCGGGCCAGAGGCCCGCACGATTTTCCTGGGCTTTGATCAAGTGCGTGATGAATTGCTGTACTCCAACATCAAGGGTAAAAACCCCTTCAAGGATGTTCGTGTGCGCAAGGCATTTGCCCATGCGATCAATGTAGAAGCCATCAAGAAAAAGGTGATGCGCGGTTCTTCGGTTCCCGCCGGCCTGATGGTGGCACCGCAGATCGGCGGTTTCGCGTCCGAGCTGAATGCACATTGGAAATATGACACGGCCATGTCGAAAAAGCTTTTGGCCGATGCGGGTTATCCCGACGGCTTTGAAGTAACCATGGATTGCCCCAATGACCGCTATGTCAATGACGAGAAAATTTGTCAGGCAGCGGCTTCCATGCTGGCTCGTGTTGGCGTCAAGGTGAAGGTATTGGCGCAGACCAAGTCGAAGTATTTCGGTAAGGTTCTTTCGCAAAACAACTATGACACCTCGTTCTACCTGTTGGGCTGGACGCCGGGTACCATGGACAGCCACCAGGCAATTGAGCCTTTGATCGCTTGCCGGACCAAGGAAAAAGGCCGTGGCCTGTTCAATCTGGGAGGCTATTGCAACGAGCGCATTCACGCGCTGGCCCCGATGATTGAATCGGAATCTGACCAGACCAAGCGTGCGAACATGATCAAGGAAGTGTTCAAGATCCATCAGGATGAAGTGGGTCACATCCCCTTGCATCAACAACCCCTGTCTTGGGGCGTGTCTGATCGGGTCACCGTTAACCAACGGCCCGACAACGTGCTTGATTTACGCTACGTCGTCGTCAAATAGAGCGATGATGTAAAAATTTGGGGCGGCTCAATCAACAGGTTGGGCCGCTCCATTCTTTTTCCAAATTGAAATAAAACTTATATGTTTGCCTTTATAATCCGGCGATTGCTGCAATCAGTTCTGGTCATGTTGACTGTGGCGTTGATCGCGTTCGGGCTGTTCCGATTTGTGGGTGATCCCATCAATAATTTGGTGGGCCAGGATACAACCTTGCAAGACCGGGAAAAGCTGCGCGAGACACTTGGTCTAAATGATTCCTTCATCGTTCAATTCGGACGTTATGTGATCAATACCGCCAAGGGTGATTTCGGCTATTCATACATGCATCGTCGGCCTGTTAAGGACATGCTGGTGGAACGCATGCCCGCAACGTTGGAGCTATCGATCATCTCGGTACTCATGGCCCTGTTCATCGGCGTCCCCATGGGGGTCTATACGGGCCTCCACCGCAACGGCCTGCTCGCCAAGATATTCATGAGTATGTCTTTGATAGGTATCTCCTTGCCGACTTTCCTGATCGGTATCATGTTGATATTGTTATTCGGCGTCATGTTGCGCTGGCTGCCCACGTTCGGGCGTGGTGAGGTGGTAGCTCTTGGCACTTGGACGACAGGGTTGCTCACGGTTTCGGGCCTGAAGGCGCTGATTATGCCCTCGATTACCCTGGCATTGTTCCAAATGACCTTGATCATGCGCCTGGTCAGATCCGAAATGCTGGAAGTTCTGCGCACGGATTACATAAAATTTGCCAGGGCCCGGGGCTTGAGCAACCGGGCCGTCAATTTTGGCCATGCCCTCAAAAACACCCTGGTTCCCGTGATCACCATTACCGGACTGCAGCTCGGCTCCGTTATCGCTTTTGCCATTATTACCGAAAGCGTCTTTCAATGGCCGGGCATGGGCAAGATGTTCATCGAGGCGGTGGCAGATGTGGATATCCCCGTCATGGCGGCCTATCTATGCCTAATCGCCTTATTCTTTGTGGTCATCAATCTGGTCGTGGATCTGCTCTATTATGCGGTCGATCCCCGCCTGCGCATAGATCAGGGCGCCGGGGGCGGTCATGGTTGATCGTCAGGGCAGCACTGTCCACGACTTGAGCCTGAAGGACAAATTCGTGGATCTGATCCTTCGCGCCCGGGACAGCGATATTTGGTATAGCTTCACCCGTTCCCCCACCACCATGATTGCCGCCCTGGTCACGGCGATTATCATGCTGTCGGCCCTGTTCGCACCCTGGGTCGCGCCTCATAACCCCTTTGATCTGGCCACCATCGATTTAATGGATGCCTCTATGCCGCCTGCCTGGATGGCGGAAGGTGACAGCCGTTTCCTCCTCGGCACCGATGATCAGGGGCGGGGCATTCTGTCCACCATCATATTTGGTGCCCGCATATCCCTGGGCGTCGGCCTGGCCTCTGTGGTATTCGCATTGATCCTGGGCGTCGGGTTGGGACTGTTATCGGGCTATGTGGGTGGCACCACCGATGCGGTGATTATGCGGATCGCCGATATTCAATTGAGTTTTCCCGCCATTCTGTTGGCGCTATTGGTGGATGGCGTGGCACGCGGATTGCTGCCGCGTGATACCCATGACGAACTGGCGATCTATGTCCTGGTATTTTCCATCGGCATATCCGGTTGGGTGCAATATGCCCGCACCGTGCGCGGCTCTACCCTGGTGGAAAAGAACAAGGAATACGTCCAGGCAGCGCGCGTCATAGGCCGGCCTGCAGTTCTTATCATGCTGCGCCATGTGCTGCCCAATGTCATGGGCCCGGTACTGGTTATTGCCACCATTCATCTGGCCCTGGCCATCATTACCGAGGCAACGTTGAGCTTCCTGGGCGTTGGCGTCTCGCCGACCGAGCCATCCTTGGGAACCTTAATCAACGTGGGGCAGGATTATTTGTTCTCCGGCGAATGGTGGATCACCGTATTCCCCGGCGCCGTGCTGGCTATTTTGGTTTTGGCCGTCAACCTGTTGGGCGATTGGTTACGTGACGCCTTGAACCCAAGGCTTCGTTGAGGCCGCCATGCTGAAAAAAGTAGAAACCTCACCCCTGTTGTCGGTCCGCAATTTGCGGATTGAGTTCCCCACCCGACGGGGCACCTTGGTGGCTGTCGATGACATTTCGTTTGATATCGCGCCGGGTGAAATCCTTGGCGTTGTCGGTGAATCCGGTGCCGGCAAATCCCTGACCGGTGCAGCGATCATCGGCCTGTTGGAACCACCTGGACGTATCGCCCAAGGTGAGATTACCTTGGAAGGGCAGCGGATTGATAATCTGCCCTACGAGGAGATCCGCCGTATTCGCGGACGCCGCATTGGCGCGATCTTCCAAGATCCGCTGACATCCCTTAACCCACTCTATTCCGTCTCCCGGCAATTGGTGGAAACGATCCAGACCCATCTGCCCCTGAACGACAAAGAGGCCCGGGCAAGAGCCTTGGAGCTGTTGGACGAGGTCGGTATTCCAGGTGCTGGCGAACGTATAGACCATTACCCCCATCAATTTTCAGGCGGCATGCGCCAACGGGTTGTCATCGCCCTGGCTCTGTGCGCCGAGCCGCGCCTGATCATCGCGGATGAACCGACGACGGCGCTGGATGTCTCCATCCAGGCACAGATTATCACCTTACTAAAACGCCTGTGTCACGACCACGGAACGGCGGTGATGCTGGTAACCCATGATATGGGCGTAATTGCCGAGGCAGCAGACCGCGTCGCGGTGATGTATTCAGGCCGCATCGCAGAGATCGGCCCGGTACAGGAAGTGGTGCGTGCCGCCAAACACCCCTACACCCACGGCCTGATGGGCTCTATCCCGCATATCGGTCATCACGTAGACCAATTAACCCAGATCGAAGGTTCCATGCCACGGCTACAGGAAATACCCCCAGGCTGTCCTTTCAATCCCAGATGTGAGGAAGCGACGGATCGCTGCCGGGTGGAGCGGCCAAATCTACAAAGCGTGAACGCGACGGAAGTCGCCTGCCATCTGTTTGATAAGGCGGGGGCTTGATATGAACAACGGCACGAATACTGAAGCACCTTTGTTGTCGGTCGATGGCCTGGTCCGGTATTTCGACGTCTCAGCACCGCTTTTAAACCGCTTGATTGAGCGTTTGGACCGCTCGTTCGTCAAGGCCGTGGACGGCATCAGCTTTGATATTGGCCGGGGAGAAACATTCAGTCTGGTGGGTGAATCGGGCTGTGGTAAATCCACCGTGGCCCGCCTGATCGTTGGTTTGTACCAACCCACGGCGGGATCTATCGAATACGAGGGGGTGGAGATCGGGCCCCGCAGTGCGGCCGCTGACCGCAAGCGTATGCAGCCCCATATGCAAATGATCTTCCAAGACCCCTATGCCTCCCTCAACCCCCGCTGGCGGGTGGTGGACATCATTGCCGAACCTATCCGGGTGCGGCGATTGTTGAGCAATAAACATGAGATCTTGGCCAGGGTCGGCGAATTGTTAAGCCAGGTGGGCCTCTCGCCGGCCGATGGCGAACGTTACCCCCACGAATTTTCCGGTGGCCAGCGACAGCGTATATCCATCGCCCGGGCCCTGGCGGGAGAGCCCGAGTTCCTGGTCTGTGATGAACCCACATCGGCCCTGGATGTCTCCGTACAGGCGCAAATCCTGAACCTGATGAAGGAGCTGCAGGACCGCCTTGGCCTAACCTATCTGTTTATCAGCCATGATCTGGCCGTGGTCTATCATGTCTCCACCAAAGTCGGGGTGATGTATCTGGGCCGCTTGGTGGAGTGGGCCGAGACCCAGACATTGTTCGAAAATCCCCGCCACCCCTATACCCGCATGCTGTTGGATGCGATCCCCGATCTGGAGATGTCGGGGCGGCAACGCATTCCCGTCGCCGGTGAGGTCCCCAGCCCTATCAATCCCCCCTCGGGCTGTGCCTTTCACCCCCGCTGCCCCCATGCCGAAGACCGCTGCCGGGCGGAAGCCCCCCTGGCGCAAAACTATGACGGTGTCTATGTCGCCTGCCATGGCGTCGCTGAGGGGCGCATCACGTAGCGAAATACGCCATGCCCCTGCTTTTCGTTGCCGTCATCGCCATGCTTGTGCAGCAGACCATGGCGACCGTATCGAAAACCGTAATCCCCGTTTTGTTCCCTGTCATTGCGCCTGAACTTGGTGTTCCGTCTGAAAGCGTTCTTGGCTTTACCTGGATCTTCGCCTGTGCCGGGATGTTTGTCATGGCCGGGTGCGGTACATTCATCATTCGCTACGGTGCCATTCGGATAAGCCAGGTGGGCGGTATCCTTATGGCAGCGGGCCTGGGCCTGGCCGCCCTGGCCGGGCTTGATCAGCCAATTGGCTTTGCGGCGTTGGCACTGGGTGCTGTTTTGGTCAGTGCGGGCTCCACCTCATCGACACCGGCAAGCTCCGACATTCTGGCCCGCTATTCGCCCGTCAAATTTGCCCCCTTGATATTCTCCATTAAGCAGACCGGCGTGCCGGCGGGGATTGCCATTGCCGGGGCTTTGGTGCTGCCGCTGTCGGTCTGGCTGGGCTGGCAGAACGCGATATTGGCCGTCGCCGGGCTTTGCCTGGCTATCGCGCTGGGACTGCAGCCCTGCCGCCGGGCCTTCGATGGCAATCGACAACCGGGGCAAAAACTTGCCTTTGGTGACCTGAAGGAAACCGTACGTAACGTTCTGGCTGATCCCACCCTGCGTACAATGGCATTGGCGGCCTTCATCTTTGTCGGATTGCAATCGATTTTTACGAATTTCACTGTCGTCTACCTATACGAAGAACTGCACTATTCCCTTGTTGAAGCTGGGGCCATACTGGGCCTGAGCACTTTGGTCGCGGTGCCCGCGCGGATATTTTGGGGCGTCGTCGCCGCCACCCTGGTACCGGCGCGGCCCTTATTGGGCATCCTGGCCGGGGTGATGGCTATCAGCGCAGGCACGATGGGTGCCTTTAGCCCAGGCTGGAGCACCTGGCAGACCACAACGGTCTGTGTTGTGGTTTCAATGACGGCGCTGTCATGGCACGGCGTTTTATTGTCGGAAGTGGCGCGGGCAGCGCCCAAAGACGGCGTGGGGCGCGCAACGGGCGGCGTATTGGCATTTGGAACAGCGGGACAACTCGCCTCACCCTTGCTTTTTGGTGCGGTGTATTTCGCCCTTGGTTATCAGGCAGCCTATGTGGCGGTTGCCTTGCCGGCATTGACGGTGGCGGTTTTGATGTTGCGCCGTCCCGGGCGTTAAGGATTTTTTCAGTGCCCAAATGCTAATCGGTCAGTTGATAGCAATCCAAACCAGGTAAAATTCAGAAATGGCGGATACATTGTTTGATGATCTTGGCGGCATGCCGGGCATCGCGAAGGTACATACAATTCTATACGACAAACTTCTCAGCCATCCATGGCTGAAAGGTTTCTTCAAAGGCGTTCCCAGGCCGCACCTGGAAGGGCAGCAGAACGAATTCATGGCCGGCCTTTTCGGCGGACCCAAGATCTATGGCGGCAGGCCACCGGCGACCGCCCACGTGCATATGTTCATCACCGAAGAGATTTTTCTGACCCGCCACATCCTGCTCGAACAATCCTTAAACGAAGCCAAGGTGCGACCGGATCTTATTGAGCGCTGGCTTAAGCATGACATGGGCATGCAAAACGCCCTGGTCAAAAAGTCGATCTCCGAATGCGAAGGCCGCTACAAGAACGAAGCCGTCATCGTGGTTGAAAAACCGAGATAAATCCTCCGCCCTAACCTGGATTGCGGCCAACGACCATGCAATCTGGAATTTCCGGCATCCAGGTCTGGGCACTGTCGGCCCAAATATTGACCTTGGGTTTGAACCAGGACGTATCGTCGAAACTACCTACCTTGATAGAGACGATATCGGGCTTGTTGCGCATATTCAGCAATACCGGTGAACCGCAATTGGGACAGAAATTGATCTCCAGCTTATTGCCGCTGTCGCCGGCGTATTCATAGCCCTTAAGCTCCCCCTCAACCTTCAAGGCATCACGGGCGACCAGGGCGATGGTTGATAGCGCGCTGCCACTACTGTGCTGGCAAATGGTACAACTGCAAATCATCGTTGTTATGGGTTCAGCCGTTAATTCATAGCGGACTGCGCCACACAAGCAGCCCCCGGTTTTGCTCTCCGACATCTTTCCTCACTCCATTTTTATCTTTTTCCGGCATTCAGCTTAGCGCCGCATGTGCCTGAAATACAAACCATTGTATTGCGCCATGATCCCTCCTAGCCTGTAGATCAGGAAATTGCAGGTAGAAAAAATGATCAAGATTTGCGAGTTGGCCTATCGAAATCCCGGCATGAGCGTTGAAGATTTTCAAGCTCATTGGCTGAACAAACACGGTCCCATCGTGGCCCGCATTCCCGGCATCCGCCGTTATGTGCAATGCCACCCAAAGCTGGCTGGTTACAAAAAAGGCGAATTAGCCTGCGACGGCGTGGCCGAAATCTGGGTCGATGACAAGGAGGCCCTACGCGCCATGAGTCAGACGGCGGAATTCGCTGCGGCCAAAAAGGATGAACCGAACTTCATTGACGGCAACCGGTTGGTGGAATTGCTGACCACGGAAACCGTGATCAAGGATGCCCCGATGCCCAGGGACGGCGTCAAAAGTATCTCCTTATTGAAATTCAAGGTCGGCATGGATCCAGCGGAGGCACAGGCCTATTGGCGTGACCCACATGGTCTGATCGCCAAGAAAACAGAAACCATGCGCCGGTATGTCCAATGTCACGTGCGATTGGGGGCCTATGGCAAGGCGGAACCACCAGTGGTGGATGGTTTGGCTATGGCCTGGTTCGATAGCATTGATGATATGCGTCTGTCAGCCGGAACCGAGACATACGCCCGTATTAAGGCGGATGAGATCAATTTCCTGGAACCGGGCCGGATCGGAACTATCCTGACCGAGGAGCATGTCATCGTCGGATAACGATGGCAATGACGCCCGGGACCTCCGCCTGATCATCGGCTGCCGGATCATGCAGCTTACCGCATCGGAGGGTAGCGAACTCGTCGTCGGACCTTAGCGTCGCGCTTATGTCCCCGTAAAATTCGGTTTGCGCTTTTCGTTGAAGGCGGCCAGGCCTTCCAGGCGATCATTGCAGGCTGCGTGCTGGGCGTTGAGGGATAATTCATAACGCAGGGCGGCGCCTAGGGATTGTTCCTGGCCATCGTCCACCATGCGCTTCATACGCCGCAGGCCAATGGGACTTTTGTTCGACAGCTTGGCGATCAACTCATCCAGACCACTCTCAAGTTCGCCGTCAGGCACCACCATGTTGACCAGACCCCAATCCATTAATTGGCGGGCAGGTAAAAATTCGCCGGTATAGATCAGTTGTTTGGCCCGGGTCGGGCCGATCTTACGCGGCAGACGGACGGAGTTACCGCCGCCCGGTACCAAACCGTAATTGGCATGGGCATCGCCCAACTTGGCGCTTTCCACTGCGATGACCAGATCACAGGCCATGACCAATTCCAGTCCACCAGCCAGTGCCAGGCCGTTGACGGCGGCAATTACAGGGCTGGGGAAATCTTCCAGGCGTAACAATACCCGGCGTAATCCATCTAGAAAATTGCTGTTAACAGTCGCTGCATCGGCACCCACCATACGCGATTGCGCGGCCTTTAAATCCGCACCGGCGCAAAAGGCCCGGCCATTGCCGGTGATAGACAGGGCACACAGGGTCCGCCGTCCTTCAATTTCGTCCAGGGCGGCGTTCAGATCGTCGATCATGTCTGGCGAGATGGAATTCAAGGCATCCGGCCGGTTGAGGGTAATGGCGACATGCTGGTCGTGGTCGACAACGCTGATGGTATCGTGTGACATTTCCGTACTCCCGTTTTCGGTGCTTGATTATTTCATGACCCGTGGCCTAATACCACGTAGCGGAGAGGAAATTATTTCATGAGGTCGACAATGCAGAATATGGCAATTGACGGTGATCGTTTATGGGCCTCGTTGGTGGAGATGGCGCAAATCGGTGCCACGGAAAAAGGCGGGGTCAATCGCCAGGCCTTAACGGAACTGGATGGCCAGGGCCGTGATTTATTCGTGCGCTGGTGCGAGGCTGCGGGCTGTACGATCCGGGTTGATGCGGTTGGCAACATCTACGCCCGCCGCGCTGGCAAGGATAATGCCCTGGCCCCCGTGATGACCGGCAGCCATCTTGATACCCAGCCCACGGGGGGCAAGTACGACGGCGTCTTTGGCGTGCTGTCGGGGTTAGAGGTTATTCGCACCCTGAACGATCTTGGTGTGGAGACCGAACGCCCGGTTGAGGTCACGGTCTGGACCAACGAAGAAGGCTGCCGCTTTGCCCCCGCCATGATGGGTTCCGGCGTGGCCATTGGTAAATTCGACCTGGACGAGGTTTATGCCATGACCGACAGCGCCGGGAAAAACTTTCGCGACGAATTGGAAGCCATTGGCTACCTGGGTGATCAGGCTGCAACGGTCGGCGATGTCGCGGCATTTTTCGAAGTCCATATCGAACAGGGCCCCATATTGGAGGACGAGGACAAGACAATCGGCATCGTCCAGGGCGCACAAGGTCAGCGCTGGTTCGATATATCGGTAACAGGGCAAGAGGCCCACGCCGGCCCAACGCCCATGAAGACCCGGCGCGATGCCCTGGTGGGCGCAGCCGAACTGGTCGCAGCCGTAAACCGTATCGGCCTGGATTTTCAACCCGGTGCCTGCGCCACCGTCGGGCAGTTCGATGTCAGCCCAAATTCCCGCAACACTATTCCGGGCCACGTAGCCTTCAGCGTTGATTTCCGCCATCCCGATGATAACCGCCTGAGCGAGATGAAGGCCGCCCTGGAACAGGCCTGCGAAACGGTTACCGGCCGCGGCCTGGATCTGGAGGTTGCGGAGATTTGGTACCAACCGCCCATTGTTTTTAACCCGGACTGTGTGGCCGCCGTGCAATCAGGGGCGGAGGCAGCGGGTTTGGACGCCATGAAAATCGTCTCGGGTGCCGGCCACGACGCCTGTCATATTTCCACCCTGGCGCCGACCGGCATGATCTTCGTGCCCTGCAAGGACGGCATCTCTCACAACGAAGTGGAAAGTGCCACCCAGGATCATTGCACCGCCGGTTGCAACGTCCTCCTCCACGCCATGATAGACCGGGCCAACGCCGTTTAATGCCGCCGACGGCCTTTGCGTTTGCCGTGTTTGCTGGACGCGCTGCGTTTCGGACGTTCCTTGCGGGGCTTGCCGAAACGTGGCCCGCCGCGGGCACCTTCCGTAGTTTCCAGGCTGGCGGACGGCAATTCGAATATCAGCCCGCCGGTCAAGGTGTTCACCTCCAGCAACTGAACAATGATGCTGTCGCCCAGGCGATAGCGCGCGCCGGAGCGTTCGCCGATCAGGGCCTTTTGCGCCTCATCGACCTGATAATAATCATCGTGCAGGTTACGCATGGGCAACAAACCGTCCGCCCCTGTCTCGGTCAGGGTAATGAATAATCCGGCCCGTGTGACACCATTGATCCGGGCCAGGAATTCCGCGCCGGTCTTCTCTGCCATGAAGGCCGCCATATAGCGGTCATTTGCATCACGCTCAGCCATCATGGCGCGGCGTTCGGTGGTGGAGATATGTTCGGCTGTTGCGGCCAAACTTTCGGCCTCGCCATCCGTCAACCCGTCGCGACCGAAACCACCGCCCCGGATCAGTGCCCGGTGCACCAACAAATCGGAATAGCGCCGGATGGGCGAGGTAAAATGCGCATACCGTGACCGGGCCAGACCAAAATGGCCAATATTTTCCGGGTCGTAACGGGCCTGGGATTGCGACCGCAGGATCGATTGATTGACCGCTTCCCATTGTTCCGTGTCCTTGGCCTTGGCCAGAATGCGATTGAACAATTCCGGGCGCAGCCGATCCCCCATGGCAAAGGACAAATTCATGCTGGCCAGAAAATCTTTCAGGCCCAACAGTTTCTCGCGGTTCGGCTGATCGTGCACCCGGTAGACGCAGGGCATCTTCTGCGCTTCCAAGGTTTCGGCGGCGGCCACATTGGCCTCAATCATGAATTCTTCGATGACCCGATGGGCATCGAGGCGTTGGCGTTGTTGGATGTCTGAAATATGGCCGTCATCCCCCAACGTTACTTTCATTTCGGGCAGATCCAGATCCAACGGTGCGCGTTTATCCCGCGCCCGCATTAAGGCACCCCAGGCTCCGTACAGGGGCTTGGTCACATCATCCAGTATCGCTGCCGTCTGATCGTTGGGTTCGCCGTCGAAGGCAGCTTGCAGGTCTTCATAGATCACCCTGGCGGCGGAACGGATCATGGCCCGGTGGAATTTATGCTCCAAGCGTTGGCCATTGGCATCCAGGCGCATGGTCACCGCCATGACGGGGCGGTCTTCATCCGGGCGCAGGGAACATAGATTGTTCGACAGGGCCTCGGGCAACATGGGCACAACGCGGTCCGGGAAATAGACGGAATTGCCCCGCTTTCGCGCCTCCCGGTCAAGGGCGTTACCAGGCGTTACGTAATGGGCCACATCGGCAATGGCGACGATGACCTGCCAACCGCCCTTGTTCTTTGGATCATCATCGGGTGCTGCCCAGATAGCATCGTCAAAATCGCGGGCATCAGCGCCATCAACAGTGATAAGGGGCAAATGGCGCAGATCCTCCCGCACCCCGGATGACGTCATGACGACGGGCTTCGCAGCCTCTGCCTCCGCCACCACTTCGTCAGGAAAAACATCGGGGATATCGTTGGCATGAATGGCAATCAGGGAAATGGCCTGGCGATCTTCCATATCCCCAATGACCTCAACCACCCTGGCTTCGGGTAAACCGTTGCGGCGACCAATCAGCACATCCGCGACCACCAGATCACCCCTGCGGGCACCGCCGTTCTGGTCCTTGGCAACGCCAAAGTCGGATTTCTGCCGCCGGTCCGTGGGGCGTATCCTGGCACCCTGACCGGGCACCTCCGTATAGACGCCAATTACCCGGTCAGGCCCCTTTGGCAGGACCCGAATGATGGATGCTTCGTAACCGCCGCCCTCACCCTTCGATCGGGTCATACGGGCCAGGATGCGATCGCCGACGCCCAGGCTGCCGCCATCCCGACGGTCGGGTTTCACGACAATGCGCGGGGAGGGAATATTACTCTCGTGGTCCGTGGCATCGAGCTTTTTCATAGGCTCCGCCAACAGAACCGCGTCATCATCAACACCGGAAATGCGCAACACCGTGACCGAGGGCAAAGTGCCCGCCTTGTCATAGCGCTTGCCTTTTGCCCGCCCGATAACGCCTTCCTCCGCCAATTCTTTCAGGATCGCGCGCAGTTCCACCCGCTCCGCCCCCTTGATACCAAAGGCGCGGGCAATTTCCCGCCGCCCGACGGTGCCGGGGGCTTCCGTAATGAATTTTTTGACAGCCGCCTTGTCAGGCAAACCCGGTTTCTTGGGCGCGCTCAATCGGAGGACCCAGCCACCACTTCTTCAGCGGCGGGGGTTGCTTTCTTCGCATTTGGCTTCGCATTTGGCTTCGCTTTTGGCTTGGCCTTGGCTTTTGCCTTTGGCTTAGCTTTCGCCTTTGGTTTGGCTTTTGCCTTCGTTTCCGCCTTTGCCTTTGCTGGTTTCTTACCCGTCGCTTCTGCCCGGGCGGCAAGCAGTTGAAGGCCCTCTTCCAGAGTCATTTTCTCCGGATCTGCAGTTTTCGGCAAAGTCGCGTTCAGCTTTTTGTATTTCACGTAAGGGCCAAAGCGGCCATCCAGAACCTTGACGTCGCCGCCATCGGGATGTTCACCCAGGGTCTTAATCGTGTTCGCACCGCGCCGTCCACCGCCCTTGGCCATGCCGTCGGCAATGACGGCAACCGCGTGGTTCAGCCCGATGCTGATAGCATCCGCCGTGCTCTCCAGCTTGAAATAGCGCGCCTCGGTCATCACATAGGGGCCGAAACGGCCGACGCCTGCAAAGATACTTTTGCCGGTCTCCGGATGATCGCCCACAAGGCGCGGCAATTTGATCAGCTTTTGCGCCAGCTCCAGGTCCAGCTCATCGATGGAAATATCTTCGGGCAGACCGGAACGCTTTGGCTTCTTCGACTTTTTCTTTTTGTCTTCCTCGGCCACCTCACCCAACTGAATGTAAAGACCATATGGTCCTTTACGCAGGGTCAGGGGCATCGCACTTTCAGGATCATCGCCCAGGGCAATGGGGCCGGCGGCGAATTTCTCGTCCATGTCGCCTTCTTCGGCCTGCTTCATGGCGCGGGTGTATTGGCATTCCGGATAAGCATCACAGCCAAGGAAAAAGCCATTGCGCCCGCCGCGCAGGTTCAGGGTACCTTTTTTACAGGCTGGGCAGATACGATCCGCGCCACCGTCGGGATACAGATGGGGCGCCAACATATCGTTGACCTTGTCCAAGACCTCACGCACCCGCAATTCAGAGGTGCCATCGACGGCATTGGAAAAATCGCGCCAGAAATCGCGCAAGACAACTTTCCAATCCACCTCACCGGCAGAGACGGCATCCAACCGCCCCTCCAAATCCGCCGTGAAGTCGTATTCCACATAGCGATGGAAATAGCTTTCCAGAAACGCAGTAACGAGACGTCCCTTGTCCTCCGGCACAAAGCGTTTACGGTCCAAAACCACATAACTGCGATCCTGCAAAACCGTCAGGATGGAGGCATAGGTGGAAGGGCGGCCAATGCCGAGCTCCTCCATTTTCTTGACCAAAGTCGCTTCTGAAAAACGCGGCGGCGGCTCTGTGAAATGCTGCTCGGGCCGAACTTTTTCGTTGGTCAGTGCCTCGCCTTCGGAGACCTTTGGCAGACGGCGGTCTTCATCCCCATCTCCTTTGCCATCCTGTTTTTCGTCCTTACCTTCCTCGTACAGCTTCAAAAAGCCGGGAAAATCCACCACGGTGCCCGTGGTACGCAGGTTGGAGGAATTGTCCTTTGCGGCGATCTCGATAGTGGTGCGGGACAAACGCGCCTGCTCCATCTGCGAGGCCATGGCCCGTTTCCAGATCAGTTCATAAAGCCGCTGTTGTTCCGTATCCAGATAGGCCGACATGTCCTTTGGCAGGCGGGAGAAATCCGTAGGCCGGATCGCTTCATGGGCTTCCTGGGCATTTTTCGCCTTGGACTTATAAACCCGCGCCTCACCCGGCACATATTCGGGGCCGAACTCCTGCCCGATGACATCGCGGCAACCGGCAATGGCTTCATTTGCCATCGATACACCGTCGGTACGCATATAGGTGATCAGGCCGACGGTTTCGCCGCCGATATCGAAACCTTCGTACAGACGCTGGGCCACTTGCATGGTGCGTTTGGCACCAAATCCCAGCTTGCGGGAGGCTTCCTGTTGCAGGGTTGATGTGGTGAAGGGCGGGGACGGATTACGCCGGGTCGGCTTCGTCTCCACCTTCGCAATTGTAAAATCCCCTGCTTCCAGGGTGCGTTTGGCGGCCTCGGCGGTCGCCCCATCAGCAATGGAAAAGCGGTCCAGCTTAACGCCATTCAAATGAGTTAAGCGGCCGATCAGGGCTGCATTGGCGGCGGTCTTAAAATCGACTTCTACAGACCAATATTCCCGGGCGATAAACGCCTCAATCTCTATTTCCCGTTCGCAAATCAGGCGCAGGGCAACCGATTGCACCCGACCGGCAGACTTCGCACCTGGCAATTTGCGCCACAAAACCGGGGAAAGTGTAAAACCAACCAGATAATCCAGGGCCCGGCGTGCCTGTTGGGCGTTAATCAGGTCCATGTCCAGATCACGTGGATTATTGATACCTTCCAGCACCGCGCGTTTGGTAATTTCGTTAAAGACCACGCGTTTGGCGTAGATATCATGCATCCCGTAGTCATCGGCCAGGGCCTTTAAGACATGCCAGGATATCGCCTCCCCCTCACGATCAGGGTCAGTGGCCAGATACAGCTTATCGCTGCCCTTCATGGCATTGGCGATGGCCTTTACGTGCTTGGCCGCCTTTTCGTCCGTCATATAAGTCATGGCGAAATCATCGTCGGGCTGGACGGAGCCATCCTTGGACGGCAGGTCGCGCACGTGGCCATAGCTGGCCAGGACGATATAATCGTCGCCAAGATACTTATTAATAGTCTTGGCCTTAGCTGGGGATTCGACGACCACAACGTCCATGATGGGGACACTCACCTAATCTGCTGCAAAAATGGTAACCAAACGATACTTAATTCATACAGGCTGAGTAATGGTTAAGATATCGATACTCGATTACCGGCATGACGGTCTATACGACCTGCTAGCTCAAGTTCAAGCAAAATGGTGATGACATGGGCCGGTGTCAACTCGGACAAGCGAATTAGATCGTCAATCCCCACCGGTGTTGAACCCAAAAGATCTGTCAACCGGCGGCGGTCTATTTGCGATTCGTTATCAATAGCATTCCCGGCAGCGCCGATATCATCAGCCAAATACAACGATTGGCGCAGATCCTGCGCCCCGTCCCACAGGCTGGGTTGCTGCAGCATGGGGCCAATCGTTTCAACCACCTCATCAGCGGACTGAATGAGTGTGGCACCCTGACGGATCAGGCGGTTCGAGCCTCGACATCGCGGATCCATCGGAGAACCCGGCACGGCAAAGACCTCCCGCCCCTGTTCCAACGCAAAGCGCGCCGTAATCAATGAGCCCGAGCGTTCGGCAGCCTCGACCACCACAACACCCATGGACAGGCCTGAGATCAGACGGTTGCGCCGGGGGAAGTGCCGCGCCTGGGGCCGCGTGCCGGGAGGCATTTCCGAAATAACGGCCCCCTGGTCCACAATCGCCTCGTACAAAGTTTGATTTTCCGCTGGATAAACCACATCCACGCCACCGGCGACGACGGCAATCGTCCCTTTTTCCAGCGCCCCGCCATGCGCCGCCGTATCTATCCCCCGCGCCAGGCCGGAGGCAACCAACAAACCTTCCCGTCCCAGATCATTAGCCAATTGCCGGGTATAACGGATAGCCGAGGCAGAGGCGTTGCGCGCGCCAACGATCCCCACTGTCGGGTTTTGCAGGCAGGCCACATGGCCCAGCACATAAATAAGCGGCGGCGGATCGGGCAATGCGGCCAAACGCCGGGGGTAAGCCGCCTCGCAACTGGCCAGGGGCAGGGCACCAATGGCAGCGGCAGCCTCCAATTCGGCCTCTGCCGCGGCAACCGTACACAGCCTAATTCGCCTGCGCCCACCCCGGCGGGCCAATTCCGGCAAAGCATCCAACGCTGCACCGGCAGAGCCATACCGGGCCAGCAACTGCTGAAAAATAATCGGACCCACATTGTCACTTCGGATCAAACGCAACCAGTCAAGCCGCGCCTCGGGCGTCAGGTCGGCGAATTGTTCTTCATCTTGCATGGCATGATCCGTCAACTGTTCAACCATTACCATATCTTATGCTGGCCTGAGAGCCTGCTTTTAATTACGCCTAAATATTTTGCACAGTCCGGAATATTGCCTAATTTATATACACACTCGGCTGCCACAAGAAACATCCAAACATCTAATTTCATATTTTACCATTATATATCAAATGGTTAACACATTTTTTCAAAACCGGCACGGTTCTTGGATGGAAGACAGTAGCTGCAGGACCTGAGGGATCTGTATTGCTGATTTTATAGCCGGGAGCTAACCAAAATGAAGATGGTGATGGCGGTAATCAAGCCGTTCAAATTAGACGAAGTACGCGATGCTCTGACCGAATTGGGTGTCCAGGGCGTAACGGTGACCGAAGTACGGGGATTTGGCCGCCAGAAAGGCCATACGGAAATCTATCGCGGTGCCGAATACGAAGTGAATTATCTGCCAAAGCTGAAACTGGAACTGGCGGTCAACGACGACTTGTTTGATCGCGTAATTGAAACCATCGCCAACACCGCAAAAACCGGCCAAATCGGCGACGGCAAGCTTTTTGCTTGGGACCTTCCCACAGCGGTACGCATCCGTACCGGCGAGAGCGGTTCCGATGCCCTCTAATTCTGATCCAACGAGGAGAACACGAATGTCTGAAGTTTCACGGCGTCCCAACAAGGTCGCCAAATTTGCTACAACACTGGCCGTGGCCGGCGCATTTTTAGGCTTGGCGGAACCCGCCATGGCGGCGGAAGAATTAAACTCCGGCGATACGGCCTGGATGCTGACATCATCCCTATTGGTGTTGTTGATGACCGTACCGGGCGTGGCGTTGTTTTATGGCGGCATGGTGCGAAAAAAGAATGTGTTGGCGACTTTAATGCAAAGTTTCGCCGTTTGCTGCATGGCGACAATCATCTGGATGGTCATCGGCTATAGCCTGGCATTTTCCGGCGAAGGGCCGTTTGTCGGTGATCTGGGCCAGGTATTCCTGATGGGAATTGGCGTTGATTCTATGAGCGGGACAATTCCCGAGTCCGTTTTCATGATGTTTCAGATGACATTTGCCATTATCACCCCGGCCTTAATTACCGGCGCAGTGGCGGAGCGGATCAAGTTCTCCTCTCTGATGGTCTTCCTCGGTCTGTGGCTGGTAGTTGTCTATGCGCCGATCTGTCATTGGGTCTGGGGCGGTGGCGGCTTCCTCGGCGGGGCGGGCGTATTGGATTTCGCCGGTGGTACGGTGGTCCATATCAATAGTGGTGTCGCAGCCTTGGTACTGTGTCTGGTTCTGGGCAAGCGTATTGGTTATGGCCGTGAGAACCTGGCCCCCCACAACCTGGTATTGACCATCATTGGTGCCTCGTTGCTGTGGGTCGGTTGGTTCGGCTTTAACGCCGGTTCTGAACTGGCAGCCGATGGCAATGCGGGTATGGCCATGGCCGTAACGCAAATTGCCGCCGCTGCCGCCGCCCTGGCCTGGATGTTCGCGGAATGGTTCACCCGCGGCAAACCATCGGTCCTGGGCATCGCCTCGGGCGCTGTCGCAGGTCTGGTTGCCATTACGCCCGCAGCCGGCTTCGTACTGCCAAGCGGCGCACTCGCGTTGGGGCTGCTGGCTGGATTTGGCTGTTTCTTTGCGGTTATGTGGTTGAAGCACAAGCTGGGCTACGACGATGCCCTCGACGTCTTTGGCGTCCATGGCATTGGCGGCATCATCGGCGCGGTTTTGACCGGTGTCTTCGCCGTCGAAGCGGTCGGCGGCACGCCCGGCCTGTTGGAGGGTAATGGGGCCCAGGTTGGCCTGCAGCTTTATGGTATCGGCGTCACAATCGCCTATAGCGCCATCGTTACCTTCATCTTGATCAAACTGGTCGGCGCCGTCATGGGCCTGCGGGTTGAGGAGGACGAGGAGCGCGAAGGCTTGGATGTCAGCCTGCACGGTGAAAGCATCAGCTGATCCGGGCATTCGCTGATCCGGGCATCAGGTGATCCGGCAAGGTAATATATCAGACGATCACAACCCAGGGCCCGGCGGTGGCAACATTTTGCAGCCGCCGGGCCTTTCCTTTTGCAACAATCCGCCGCCTGCAAAAACAGGAACAAAAAGGGAAAGCTGATTCAATGCCTGAATTGCGTTGTGTTCAGATGATAAGTTATCGACGCAAGTCCTTGTATATGCTCTAAAAGATGGCTACATTATCTATTGTTCGTTTGTGTTATGTTCTCGATTCGCGAATCACCCTGCGATTCGGGAATTGATTCGTTTGCGAACACCAATTTGTGACCAGATTAGTGACCATGAACAGGCGACGGCACCTTGACAACACAGAGCAGTATTACCCATCTGGGTAACCAAATCAGCCCCCCGCGTAATATTATCAACCCGCGCCTTGACGCCTTGCCCGACTACCCGTTTGAGCGTCTGCGCACCTTGCTGGACCCCTTGGCAGCGCCGGCCAATTTGCCGCCCATCGCTCTCAGCCTTGGCGAACCGCAACATCCCTATCCCGATTTCGTAGGTGATATCCTGCATGCGAACCGCCATCTCTATGGCAAATATCCCCCGGTTGCCGGGACGCCGGAATTTCGTCGCGCCGTGGCTGACTGGCTGACCCGGCGCTATGATCTGCCCGAAGGCATGCTTGATCCGGACCGCCACATTGCGCCTTGCGCCGGCACACGAGAAGCACTATTTCGCACCGCGTTCATGGCCGTACCGCCGGAAAAATCCGGCCAACAGCCGGTCGTTTTGATGCCCAACCCATTTTATCAATGCTACGCAGGCGCTGCCATTGCCGCCGGGGCGGAACCGGTGTTCGTCCCCGCCCTGTCGGAAAATGGCTTCCTGCCTGACTTTTCGGGTCTGGATGAAGATATCCTGGCGCGCACCGCATTGGTGTATTTTTGCACTCCTGGCAATCCCCAAGGCGCGGTTGCGGATCTGGCTTATCTGGAAAATCTAGTAGCCCTATCGCGCAAATACGATTTCACCCTGGTGGTTGATGAATGCTACGCCGAAATCTACAACGGCGATCCACCGCCTGGGACTTTGCAGGTCTGCGCCGCGCAAAACGACGATATGTCTGGCATTCTGGTCTTTCATTCCCTCTCAAAACGCTCCAACGTGGCGGGACTACGATCCGGTTTTGTGGCCGGTGACGGGGAAATGCTGATGCTGTTTCGACGGCTGAGCGAATATGGTGGCAGCCCCTCCCCGTTGCCCGTTTACGCCGCCGCGACCGCGCTTTGGCAGGATGAAGACCACGTCATAGCCAACCGGGCACTTTATGGGGAGAAATTTGATCTCGCGGAACGGATACTGTCCAATCGGTTTGGCTTTTATCGCCCCCAGGGTGGGTTTTTCCTGTGGCTGGATGTTGGCGATGGCGAGGCTGCGACAAAGGAATTATGGGCCCGTGCTGCCATTCGCGTATTGCCTGGCAGTTATTTGAGTGCCGATGATGGAATTCATGACAACCCAGGCCGGCGCTATATCCGGGTCGCCATGGTACATGATAAAGCAGTTATGGAAGACGCCTTGGCCCGCATATCAGACACATTGTCATGATATTTGGGCCGGATGGATATTGACGGATATTTGAGGGAATCCCGCCATGTCACAGCATAGTGGATCAACGCGCAAAATAGTCTTGTTGCCACCCGCAGCAGTTATATTTATGCGCCGACGGTTCATAGAAGGCGTGGGCCTCATCATGTTTGCCCTTGCCACCGCCATGGCCCTGGCTTTGGCCAGTTATCACCCTGATGACGCCTCGATCAATGTTGCAACAACCAGCCCCGCCGCGAATTGGCTGGGGACGCCGGGTGCCTATGGGGCGGATTTATTGCTTCAGAGCCTCGGCCTGGCAAGTATCGCCGTGGTCGTCATATTGGCATGCTGGGCTTGGCGGATTGCCTCCCATCGCGGTCTGCCTTGGTATGGCCTGCGCCTGGCACTGATATTGCCCTGCCTGGTTATGCTGGCCGCCGTTGCCGCCGCCATAAAGGCACCGGAACAATGGCCCCAGGTTGCAGGCCTGGGAGGTTTTGCCGGTGACTGGCTGTTGCGGACGGGGGCGGAACCCCTTGCTCTAATAGGGCTGGCATCGCACTCACCCCTGGTCATCACCACATTGGCCCTGATCGCCACGTTGATGCTGTTGTATCTACTGGGTATCCGCTTGGCGGAATGGCTGGCCATGGCGCGGGCCGGCCTAGCCGGGTTGATGGGCACCTTGGGTGCTGCCCGCCTGGCAGCGGCCACCGCCGAGAGGTTGGGGCGGCAGGCCGCGACCCACCCCTTGTTCCGCCGCGAACCCGAAATGATCGCCGATCCCAGCAACAGGGCACCTGTCCCCGTCGCGATCCAGGTCGGAGAACCCCTTGATCCCACACGGGGACGGGAACAGACGACGGGCCGGGTCAGCAAGCCGAAGCGTAAGATGCGAAAAAGCCGCCGGGCCCAAAAAGAACAACAGCCCGCTTTGGATTTATCGGAGGCTGATGATTATCAACTGCCTGCCCTGCACCTACTCGCCACGCCAGAGCGGCAACAACACCACCGTACCATCAATGAAAGCGCCCTGGAACAAAACGCCCGCATGTTGGAAGGTGTTTTGGATGACTATGGCGTTCACGGTCGTATCGTCCAGGTTCGCCCCGGCCCCGTGGTGACGTTGTACGAGTTGGAACCCGCACCGGGGACCAAGACATCCCGCGTCGTCGGCCTGTCTGATGACATTGCCCGCTCCATGTCAGCCCGCAGCGTCCGTATCGCCGTTGTACCAGGCCGCAACGCCATTGGCATTGAGCTGCCTAACCAGGACCGGGAAACGGTTTACCTGCGCGAACTGCTCTCCACAGCCGATTACGAAAAATCGAAATTGAGCCTGCCCCTGGCCCTGGGCAAGGATATCTCCGGCGCGCCGGTCCTGGTGGATCTGGCGAAAATGCCCCATCTGCTGATCGCGGGCACCACGGGTTCGGGCAAGTCGGTCGCAATTAACACCATGATCCTGTCATTGCTGTACTGCCTGCCGCCCGAACGTTGCCGCATGATCATGATCGACCCGAAGATGCTGGAACTCAGCGTCTATGACGACATCCCCCATCTGCTAACCCCCGTGGTGACCGACCCTGGTAAAGCGATCATGGCCCTGAAATGGGCCGTGCGAGAGATGGAGAACCGCTATCGCGCCATGGCCAATCTGGGCGTTCGCAATATCGACGGCTATAACCAGCGCCTTGCCGATGCGGCCAAGCGGGGGGAAACCCTGAACCGTACGGTCCAGACGGGCTTTGATGCCGATACCGGCCAGCCGGTATTTGAGGACAGGGAAATCGACACAGTGCCCATGCCCTATATCGTCGTCATCGTCGATGAAATGGCCGACCTGATGATGGTAGCGGGCAAGGAAATTGATGCCGCCGTGCAACGTTTGGCGCAGATGGCCAGGGCCGCGGGCATTCACGTGATGATGGCCACGCAACGGCCTTCCGTGGATGTCATCACCGGGACAATCAAGGCCAACTTCCCGACCCGGGTCAGCTTCCAGGTCACTGCCAAGGTCGATAGCCGGACCATCCTGGGCCAGCAGGGGGCAGAGCAACTGCTGGGCATGGGCGATATGCTGTATATGGCGGGTGGCAGCCGGATCAGCCGCGTGCATGGCCCCTTCGTGGGGGATGACGAGGTTGAGGCGGTGGTCAACCACCTGAAGAAACAAGGCCGGCCGGAATATCTCGATGCGGTGACGGAGGAGATTGAGGCCGGGGCCGAAATGGACCTATCACAAGGCGGCGGCATGGGCGATGCCGGGTCCGGCAATGCATTGTTTGATCAAGCCGTTGAGGTCGTGGCACGGAACCAAAAAGCCTCGACATCGTTTTTGCAGCGGCAATTGAAAATCGGTTATAACCGCGCCGCTGATCTGATTGATCGCATGGAAACAGAGGGCGTCATTGGTCGTGCCAACCATGTGGGCAAGCGCGAAATCCTGGTACGCAATCCGGACGAGGACCATTAAATTGGGCAAAGGGCCTGGCTTTCACCGTCGCGATTTATTGACCACCGGCATCGCCCTTGCCGCACTACCTTTTGGTCTGCAATTGAGTTCGCCTGTCGCCGCTGCCACAGACAACGTGCGGTCGAAAACTGTCGATAGGGTCGAAGCATATTTGAACACGATCAAAACCCTGTCTGCCCGCTTTCTGCAGGTCGATAACGCGGGCAATGTCGTTCACGGCCAACTGTACATGCGCCGGCCTGGGCGTCTGCGTTTCGAATATGATGCGCCCTCCCCCCTTTTGCTGGTGGCGGATGGAACATGGTTGATCCTGCACGACAAAGAGCTGGGTCAGGTCAACCGCTTCCCACTTTACGAGACCCCCATGGGCGTTCTGGTCGATGATCCCGTCAACCTGCGTGACAAGGTAGAGGTGATTGAGGCAGAGGAAGACCTTGGCATAGTGCGGATCAAACTTGTTGATCGGGAAGTCCCCGACGAAGGTTGGCTGGGCATAACCTTCACAGAGCCACCAATGATGTTGCGCCAATGGCGGATCAAGGACGCTCAAGGTGGCATCACCGCCCTGTCCTTGACCGATATACGAATAAACAGGAAACTCGACCCGAAACTATTTGTCTTCCTCGATCCAGAGCCATTTAGCGAAAACTAGCAGCGTATGTGAGGTAACTTGCCATGCCACAGACACAAACCCAAAGTAACACACCGGGCCAAAACCTGGCCATGTCCCAAGCCGAAGTCGCGGCTCTGCCTTTGGACAAGATCGATGTCAGTGATCCGGCGATCTATCAAACCGACGCCTTCCGCCCTTATTTCGAACGCCTGCGACGGGAAGACCCCGTGCATTATTGCGCCGATAGCCCCTATGGCCCCTATTGGTCCGTCACCAAATATGACGACATCATGCAGGTGGAACTGGATCATGCCACCTATTCATCGGCCGCCCATCTGGGCGGCATTGCCGTGCGGGACAATCCTTTTGGCAAGGAAATGGCCAGCTTCATTGGTATGGATCCACCGAACCACACGGGCCAGCGCAAGGCGGTTGCCCCCTCTGTTTCGCCAGGCAACCTTCGCAACATGGAGGCCTTGATCCGGGAACGCACGATTTCGGTCCTCGACAGCCTGCCCCATAACGAAACCTTTGATTGGGTTGAGAAGGTCTCGGTTGAATTGACGACCATGATGCTGGCAACCCTGTTCGATTTTCCCTTCGAAGATCGCCATCTGCTGACCTATTGGTCAGATGTGTCCACCGCCGATTATGATGCGCCGGGCGCCTTGGTAAAATCTGACGACGAACGGATCGTCGTATTGAAGGAAATGGGTGCCTATATTGGCCGACTGTGGCAGGAACGGGCAACCGGCGAACCCGGCTTTGACATGATCACCATGCTGGCCCAGGGCAAAGACACCAAAGATATGAGCCATATGGACCTGATCGCCAACATGGCCCTGTTGATCGTTGGCGGCAATGACACCACGCGGAACTCTATGTCCGGAGGCCTCATGGCGCTGTGCGCAAATCCCGACCAGTTTGCTGCATTGCGTGCCGATCACGGTTTGATCAAGACCCTGATACCGGAGATCATCCGCTATCAATCCGCCATCATTCATATGCGCCGCACGGCCCTGAACGATGCCGAGCTTGGCGGTAAAAAAATAGCCAAGGGAGACAAAGTCGTGATGTGGTACGTCTCAGGCAACTGGGATGATGAGGCGATTGAACATCCGGATACTTTCGACATCCAGCGGACAAAATCCCGTCGCCATCTGTCATTCGGGGCTGGCATTCATCGCTGTGTCGGTGACCGCGTGGCCGAGCTGCAACTACAGATCCTGTGGGAAGAAATCCTAAAGCGGGATATGCAGATTGAGATCGTCGGCACGCCGGAGCGGATCTATTCCAACTTCATCCGCGGCATCAAGCATTTGCCCGTGCGCATTACCTAACGCACCACCTAATGCGTTTGGACAAAGTAAAATAGGCTGCCAAATTAATGCTGCAAATCAACGAGATACGCCGAGGCCCCATAAAATGACACAAAACCAATTGCTATCTGAAGCCGAAATCGGTGCGCTGGATCTGGACAAGATCGATGTCAGTGACCCGGCGATCTATCAGACCGACGCCTTCCGTCCCTATTTCGAACGCTTGCGGCGTGAAGACCCCGTTCATTACTGCGCCGATAGCCCCTATGGCGCTTATTGGTCGGTCACCAAATATGACGACATCATGCAGGTGGAGTTGGACCATAAGAACTATTCGTCTGCGGCCCAGGAAGGGGGCATCACCATACGGGACAATCCCTACGGCGATCAGATGTCCAGTTTCATCACCATGGATCAGCCAACCCATACAGGCCAACGCAAGGCTGTGGCCCCCTCGGTCTCGCCGGCCAATTTGCGTAATATGGAAGCTTTGATCCGGGAACGCACTGTCACCGTCCTCGACAGTCTGCCACGTAACGAAACTTTTGATTGGGTCGACAAAGTCTCGGTCGAACTGACGACCATGATGTTGGCCACACTGTTCGATTTCCCTTTCGAGGATCGCCATCTATTGACCTATTGGTCCGATGTGGCCACTGCCAATTTCGATGCGCCCGGCGCGCCGGTGACCTCTGACGAGGAACGCATGGAGGTCCTAAAGGAAATGGGGGCCTACATCGTCAAGCTATGGCAGGAACGCGCTGCTGGCGAACCCGGCTTCGATATGATCACCATGCTGGCCCAGGGCAAAGACACCAAGGATATGGCCCATATGGACCTGATCGCCAACATGGTGCTGTTGATCGTTGGCGGCAACGATACGACGCGAAATTCCATGTCCGGCGGCCTGATGGCGCTTTGTGCGAACCCGGATCAGTTCGCCGCCCTGCGCGCCGATCATGGCCTGATCAAAACCCTGGTGCCCGAGATCATTCGTTATCAATCCGCCATCATTCATATGCGCCGCAACGCCTTGAATGACGTTGAATTGGGCGGCAAGAAGATCTCCAAAGGTGATCGGGTCATTATGTGGTACGTCTCGGGTAATTGGGATGAGGATGCGATTGAGGATCCGGATACCTTTGATATCCAGCGGACAAAATCCCGCCGTCACCTCGCCTTCGGGGCCGGCATCCACCGTTGCGTCGGTGACCGCCTGGCCGAGCTGCAATTGCAGATCCTGTGGGAAGAAATCCTAAAGCGGGATATGCAGATTGAGGTCGTCGGCACGCCGGAGCGGATCTATTCCAACTTCATCCGCGGCATCAAGCATTTGCCCGTGCGCATTAGCTGACGCATCAGATAAACGTGCGGTGAATGCCGCAATGATGTAATAACTGTTTACATGAGCGGATTAAAACGAGGCGGCAGCCGGCGCGGCTATCACCATGGCAATTTGAGCGAGGCGCTGGTTCAGGCCGCCCTCGATCTTATTGCCAAACATGGCCCGGCCGGCTTTAGCTTTGCCGAAGTGACCCGTGCGGTCGGCGTCTCTCCCGCCGCACCCTATCGCCATTACAAAGACCGCGACGCCCTTATGGCAGACATCGCCCGGCGCGGTTTTGAGATGTTTTCCGTGCGTCTTTTGCAGGGCTGGAATGAGGGACAACCCGATGCACTCTCCGCGTTCAAGGCGGTCGGGCAGGCCTATCTGGCCTTCGCCAGAGAGGAACCCGCCTACTTTGCCGCCATGTTCGAGGCTCGATTGCCAAAAGATGCCAGCCGGGAGCTGTCCCAGGCCACGGACAACGCATTTGCAGTCCTGCGCCAGGCCTGCGAGGCCCTGATCGCTCAATTGCCTGCGGGCAAGCGCCCGCCCGCCCTGATGATGGCCTTGCATGTCTGGGCCATGGCCCACGGCATCGCCGCTTTGTTCGGACGCAGTGATAGTGCCCGGCGCAATGTACCGATGTCGCCGGAAGATCTGTTGGAGGCGAATATGCTGATCTATCTGGATGGCTTGGGTCTAGGCCCCAATTAAATTTTTTTTGCCTCCAACCCTTGAAAGCCAATTTGCAGCCCTTATGTCCATTAATGTAAACACTATTTACATGAGGCTGAAATGGAACTCGCAAGAAAACTGGACGAACACGGCAAGGGCGCCTGGATTGGCGTTATGGTCCTTAGCTTTATTCTTTTCTGGCCGGTCGGACTGGCAATTCTGGCTTATTTGATATGGAGTGGACGCATGCAATGTTGGAAACGAGGCGGACCGGGGCGTTGGCATAATGCGCGCCGCCGGGGGAGCCGCCGTCACGAACCTGAATATGAGGCAAGCAGCGGCAATTCAGCTTTCGATGCCTACAGGGAAGAAACCCTGAAACGGCTGGAGGATGAACAAAGCGAATTCGAAGGCTTCCTGGAGCAACTACGCCACGCCAAGGATAAGGCGGAATTCGACCAGTTCATGGATGATCGTCGCCCAGGACCGACGGCAGCGAATGAGCCGCCCAAGAACGACGGCGAAGCGGGACATCCCAGCGCCTAAATCAAACAATGTCACATTGAATTGGGGACGCATGAAGCCATGCGTCCCCATAATTGTATAACCGCGTCAAACCTCTGTCTTGGTAAACATCGGCGTTTCAACAGAGTGTCGCAAGAACTAGCGCGCGGGCGGCCAGGGGATTTTCAGGGTTTCGGATTGTGCCCTGACAAAATCCGGGATCGCCGTTGCCCGCCTGGCCTTTAGGTCGAACAAAACGCCAAGGACATCGTAGGTCGCCGCCAGCGTTCCGTCGGTATCATTGTGGAAAGCATGGCCGAAACGGAAGGTTTTGTCGCCCAGGTCCAGAATGCCCGATCGAAGGGTATAAAGGTTGCCGGCCCGCATGGGGGCATAGACGCGGACATCATATTCCAAGGCCGCACCGCCCAGATTACCTGCCTCATTCACCTCGCGCGTGAAGCCCATGCGATGGCGCACATTGAGGACACCGTCGGTACCAACGGCATAATATCGTTGCGGTGCCATAACCCCATCGTTATCACAATCCCAGGCGGCGATTGAGCCTCGGCCCGAAACGAATGGATCTGACAATTGCCCCGCATGCACTGGCACCGGGCCACCAACAGTGGGCGGGCGCGGTTGATCCGTGCGCGTGACCACCTTTGCCGACATCTTTTGCCGAATGTCTTCAGGCCACGGGGCCGGCTGTTGTGTTTTGTTGTCGAAACCATCGCACCATAATTCGAAACTGGCTGACATATCGTCCGTCTCGCCATTCATGATTTCCGCCAGAATATGTACCCGGTCGGCCTCAACTGCCAATACGCCGGCCCGAATATCGACAATATCGCCTGCATGCAGTTCGCCTTGATAGCGGCTGAGAAGGTGGTTCGCCTGCCAGGTCATATTTTGCGCCGGGTCAAGGCCCAGCTGTGACTTCAGATGATTCAGGCCTTCAAACATCTTGGCGGCATAAAACTGCACATTGAAATGCCCCATGATGTCGCATTCCCAGGCATTCACGCTGCCCCGAAAGATCGGTACAAACTCACTCACGATACTCGTTCCTGGTTGATTATGTGTCCAAATTCAGGCCAAGGGCACCCAAGGCATGGGCGGTAACCGCACCGCAATTGCTGCAGGCAACGCTGACAACGGGAACCGACGGGCCATCCATCTCGACGCCCTGCCGAAAGCTCTGTTGTAATAACAGTTTTGTAAAGCCATCGAGAACCGTAAAGTTTACATGGTCACACCTATGGCAGGGTTTGTGCGCACCTTTTTGTGCCAGGATTTCGGCGACCCTATTTGTGTCCATTGACGCCCCCAGATTGAGAATCGATCACAACGGTTTTCAGGATACCTTTTGTTGGATTGGAACACACCATTTTGCCTTCCCATATGGGGATTAGATACGGCCTCGTCTCAACGGCCCCCATGGGTTACAGTCTGCCTCTCTTCCATTAACATCCCATACAGCACGAGATTATTTCCAGATGCCCAACAGCTCGAACATGCGCACAGGCGGCCAGATCCTGGTCGATCAACTAAAAATTCATGGGGTCGACACGGCCTTTTGCGTCCCTGGCGAAAGCTACCTCGCCGCCCTTGATGCCTTGCACGACGCCCCCGAAATCCGTCTGTTGACCTGCCGCCACGAGGCCAATGCCGCCAATATGGCCGAAGCCCACGGCAAACTGACTGGCCGCCCCGGTATTTGTTTCGTCACCCGCGGGCCAGGTGCCTGCCATGCTGTGGTGGGGCTGCATACAGCGTTTCAGGATAGCTCTCCCATGATCCTGTTCGTCGGCCAGGTGGGCCGTTCCATGATGGAGCGGGAGGCGTTTCAGGAAATGGACTTTCGCCGTTTCTTTGGCCAGGTCAGCAAATGGTCAGCCGAAATTCAGGATCCCGCCCGGGTTCCCGAACTGGTCAGTCAGGCTTTTCATGTCGCCACCTCCGGGCGTCCGGGGCCCGTGGTGCTGTCCTTGCCCGAAGACATGTTGGTTGAAATGGCGGGCGTCGGCGATGCCAAGGCCTATCGTGCGGTGCAGGCCCATCCCGGCCCCGACGATATGGCAGAACTGCGCGCCAAACTGGCGGCGGCGAAGCGGCCGGTGCTGATGTTGGGCGGCGGCACCTGGACGCCGGGGGCAGTTGCCGACATTACGGCGTTTGCAGAGGCGAACAGCCTGCCGGTCAGTTGCGCCTTTCGTAATCAGGACCGCTTTGACAATTACCATCCGCAATATATTGGCGAGATCGGCATCGGCTCCAACCCCGCCTTGATCGCCCGCTTGCAGGAGACGGATTTGTTGATTGCGGTCGGTCCCCGTCTTGGAGAGATGACGACACAAGGTTATTCGCTGTTGGATATTCCAAACCCGAAACAGCCCCTGGTCCATATTCATCCTGACCCGGAGGAACTGGGTAAAGTCTATCGTGCCGAGTTGCCGATCAATTCCGGCATGGTTGGTTTTGCCGCAGCGGCAAAGGCCATGACGCCGGTGGATAGCAGTGCCTGGGCCGACAGCGTGGAAGAGGCCCGTCAGGAATATCTCAGCTATATCGAGATTGAAGCCACGGTGGGTGATCTGGACATGGCGGATGTGCTGCGCGTCCTGCGCGAGCGCTTGCCGAAAGACAGCCTGGTGGCCAACGATGCGGGCAATTTTGCCGGTTGGGCGCATCGTTATCTGCCGTTTTCCACCTATCCCAGCCAGGTCGGGCCCACCAACGGTGCCATGGGTTATGGTGTGCCGGCGGCCTTGGCTGCTGCCTTGATTTATCCCAGCCGGACCACGGTCTGCTTCGTCGGTGACGGTGGTTTCCTGATGGCGGCGAATGAGCTGGCGACAGCCTTGCAATATGATCTGAAGCCGATCTATCTGGTTATCAACAACGGCATGTTCGGCACCATTCGCATGCATCAGGAGCGTGAGTATCCAGGCCGGGAAGTCGCAACGGAACTGCGCAATCCCGATTTTGCAGCCTATGCCCAATCTTTCGGGGCATTTGGCGAGATTGTGGAGCGCAGCGAGGATTTCGCGGGCGCATTGGATCGCGCCCTGGCCGCCGATAAAGTGGCGGTCCTGGAACTGCGCACGGACAAGGAAGCGATTAATCCGAGGACAACCCTGACAGCCGTCCGCGAGGCAGCGCTGGCAAGACAGAAGAGTTAGCGTATGAGGAGGAGAGGTTGAAATGAGCGTGCAAGGTGTATTGGCAGGTAAAGTCGCCATTGTTACCGGGTCAGGTCGGGGCATCGGCCGTCAAATCGCCCTAAAGCTGGCCAGTGCCGGCGCATCCGTGGTGGTCAATGACCTCGATGATGGGCCGGCAGCAGAGACCATTGGCCTGATCGAAGCGGCAGGCGGGCGGGCGATCCCATGCAATGGCGATGTGGCGGCACCTGATTTTGGTGACCGGGTGGTCAATACTGCCCTGGAAGGGCTGGGCGGCCTGGAAATTATCGTCAACAATGCCGGCTATATCTGGAATACCACGATCCAACGCAATACGGACGAGCAATGGCAGGCCATGTTGGATGTTCATGCCACGGCACCGTTTCGAATTTTGCGAGCGGCGGCGGAACATTTTCGCACCACCGCCAAGCGCGAGATTGCACAAGGTAATCTGGTGCAGCGCAAGGTGGTCAATATCTCCTCGGTCTCCGGCACCCACGGCTCCGCCACCCAAGTGGCATATTCCGCAGGTAAAGCAGCGATTGTGGGCGTAACCCATACCATGTCCAAGGAATGGGGCCGCTATGGCGTCAACGTGAATGCGGTGGCCTTTGGCTTTATCGAAACCCGCCTGACCCAGGAATTCGAGGGGCAACCGGCAGAAATTGAAGTCCACGGCCGGCAGTTCAAGGTGGGTTTTCCCGCCGATATGGCAAAGGTGAAATATGAAGGCATATCCCTGGGCCGACCGGGCCGCCCGGAGGAAGCAGCAGGTGCGGTTTATTTGCTGTGTCTGCCGGAATCTGATTTTGTAACCGGACAGGTATTGATTTGTGATGGCGGAAAAATTTAGTAACTACCGCCATTCGCCCTCGGCGGAGCGTAATCGCGGCCCGATACTTGAGGTTTTGCGTACGGTGATGCCGCCGCCCGGCGTGATATTGGATGTGGGGGCGGGCGGTGGTCATCACTGCGCCTGGTACGCGCCAGAGTTCCCAGCCCATACCTGGGCCCCGTCTGACGCGGATGGGGACGCTTTGGCGGGGATCGATGCCTGGGCAGGACAGGCGGAGGCGGACAATATTCTGCCCGCCAGGCTTTTGGATGCCCAATTGGACAGCTGGCCCATAGACGATATTGCCGATCAACTGGTTGCCTTTTTCACCGTCAATATGATCCATATCGCGCCGTGGCAAGCGACCGTCGGTATGATGGCCGCAGCCGGGCGCTATTTGCCTGCGAATGGCATCGTGTTTCTGTACGGCCCCTTTATGCGGGATGGCCGGCCCTTGACGGACAGCGATGCAGCCTTTGATCGGTCCATACGAAACCGACATCCAGCTTCAGGCCTGCGGGACCTTGATGCGGTCAGGCAAGAGGCGGAAAAAAATGGCCTGGAATCGTCACAACAGGTGGATATGCCGGCGGGTAATTTGTCTTTGATTTTCCGCCCACAAACTTAAAGTGCCGGGCTAAGATTTCTGAGGCACCAACTTCCAGACCTTGCCCGTTTTGCCAACGGTCGAGAATGCCGGTTTGATGCCCCGAATAGACGTCGTCGTTGCCGTCTCTGAATTCTATTCGGGAAGATCAAGCCCGGTCTGCCTATGGCGCGCGGGCGCTGCTCGGGATAAGGTTCGGCCACGGGCCGTACAATCAGTAGGACGCTAATATGAGTGGCGATGAGAGCAACCGGGACAGCAACTGGAACTATGGCAATCTGTCGCCTGAAACCTTAAGCGCGCAAGCACTGGGACGGGTTGATCCAGTGACCAAGGCGCTGGTCCCGTCCCTGCATCCATCGACCACGTTTGAGCGTGATGTGGATGGCGGCTATAGCTCTGGTCGTGGTTATGCCCGCCCTCATAACCCTACCTATGACGAGGCTGAAGATCTGTTGCAGGCGCTGGAAGGCGGCAGCGATTGTCTGTTGTTCGCCTCTGGCATGGCGGCAGCTAACGCAGTCTTTCAGTCCCTGTTGCCCGGCGATCATGTGGTCGCGCCGAAGGTTATGTACTGGGCCCTGCGCAAATGGCTGGTGGATTTCGCCGTTTCCTGGGGGTTGGAGGTCGAATTTGTCAATACTTCGGACCTGGAGGCTGTGCGCGCAGCCATGCGGCCCGGCAGGACCCAACTGGTCTGGGTCGAAACACCGGCCAATCCGATGTGGAACATTACCGATATTCGGGCCATCGCCGATATTGCCCATGCGGCCGGTGCCCGCCTGGCGGTAGACAGCACCATCGCCTCGCCGGTGTTGAGCCGGCCTATTGAATATGGTGCGGATATTGTGATGCATTCGGCCACGAAATACCTCAACGGCCATGGCGACGCCCTAGCGGGCGCCCTGGTCAGCGCCCGTGATGATGGATTTTGGCAGCGCATCCGGGCCTGGCGTCGGGACGGCGGGGCCATTTTGGGTACGTTGGAGGCATGGCTGCTGCAACGGGGTATGCGCACCTTATTCGTGCGTGTGGCGCGCTGTTCGGAAAGCGCCATGGCCATTGCCAAACATTTTTCCAGCCATCCACGTATTTCCCATGTTCTTTACCCTGGCCTGCCGGATCATCCGGGCCATGACGTCGCAGCCCGGCAGATGGCGGGTGGTTTCGGCGGTATGATGTCGTTGCGCATCAGGGGGGGTGAGACGGCTGCCATGGCCACAGCAGCCCAGATGAGGGTCTTCAAACGGGCGACGTCCCTGGGCGGAGTAGAAAGTTTGATCGAACATCGGGCCAGTATCGAAGGCCCGGCAACGCCTGTGCCGTCAGACTTGTTGCGCCTGTCCATCGGCCTGGAAAATGTTGCTGATCTAATTACCGATATAGAACAAGCCCTGGCCGCCATTCCGGGGCCAATCCCAGACGATGAAGCCAAGGTCGCCGACGATGTGGAGCGAACACCCATAGAGGCCGTGCTGGAGAAACATATTTCGGCCATGGTCCGGGAAAGAGGCGGCGATCTGGCGGTTGGTGATTTCACCGACGGCGTCTTGCAGCTGAATATGCTCGGCTCCCCGGGTGCGACTGTGCCCCTGCAAACGACGATCCAAAACACCATCCGCCATTATTTGCCGGAAGTGCGCGAGGTTCGTATCATGGCGAGAGAAACTGTAGCTGACCCCCAGGCGCTTTTTGACCAGGTGATCAATCCCACCATCGCGACACACGGCGGCAAAATTGTCCTAAATCGTGTCGAGGGTGACAGCCTGTTCCTGTCATTTGAGGGCGGTTGCCAGGGCTGCGCCATGGCGGAGCTGACCCTGCGTCAGGGAATTGAACCAATCCTGGCGCAGCAGATCCCGGCTATTAAAACCGTGATTGACGAGACCGAGCATGCGTTGGGAACAGCGCCGTTTTTCAAGACGAAAAAATCCTAATGTAACGTATTATAGTTGTATTGGCGTAAAGGAGACCCGCGATATGTCGTTGTCGAGCGTAGATGATTTGAAACAACCCATGACCTGGCCGACAGGTGGAGCCACGCGCATTCCCTATCGGCTGTATTCCGACCCGGAGATTTATGCCCTGGAACAGGAGCGCATTTTTAAGGGGCCGGTTTGGAATTTCCTATGCCTTGAAATCGATATCCCCAATGCGGGCGATTATAAGACCTCCACGGTAGGCGAAACCCCCATCATCGCGACCCGTGATGAAAATGGCGGCGTGCATGCCATGGTCAATCGCTGTAGCCACAAAGGTGCACTGGTCTGTCTCAAGGAAAAAGGCAATGCCAAGATGCTGACCTGCATCTACCATTCCTGGTCATTTGACCTGGCGGGTAACCTGAAGGGTGTGGCCTTTCGCAATGGTTTACAGGGCAAGGGTGGCCTGCCGGACGATTTTGATACCTCGAAACACGGCCTGGAAACCCTACGGGTGGAAACATTCTGTGGTCTGGTTTTCGGTACTTTTTCGGATGAGACGCCATCCGTGGAAAGCTATCTGGGCCAGCCCATGTCGAAATTTCTGCGCCGCAATCTGGGCAAGCCGCTAAAGCCGTTAGGGATGCACAGCCAGATCATCCACAATAATTGGAAGCTGTATGCGGAGAACGTGCGGGATTCCTACCATGCCACCTTGCTGCATACATTCTATACCACCTTCAAGATCAACCGCCTGGATATGGACGGCGGCATCGTCCTGGCAGAGGACAAATGGCACCATATTAGCTATGCCAAGCGGGAGACGTTCGACGAGGCGGAGGAGTATAAGCGGAGCAACATCCACGCCGCGCAATATGACTCGCAACTGGACGGCCCACAGTTGCTGAATGCCTGGAACGAATTCGACGATGGTATCACGCATTCTATTCAGGCGATTTTTCCCAACCTGGCAATCCAGTTCACCTTGAATTCCTTGTGCGTGCGCTTCTTCGTCCCCCGCGGCATCGATAAGACGGAGCTGTTTTGGTTCTATGTGGGCTATGAGGACGATACGGAGGAACAAACGGCCATGCGGGTGATGCAGGGCAATCTGACCGGGGCGGCAGGTTTGGTCTCGTTGGAAGACGGCTGTATCAACGAGTTCGTGCAGCGCGGCACCCACGGTAGCGAGGGGAAGGCTGGCCTGGCGGAAATGGGTGGGCGTGATGTGGAAAGCTCCGATGCCTCCCGCGCGACGGAAACCGCCATTCGCGGCTTCTGGACCGGCTATCGCAAGATTATGGGTATTGCCTAAGATGAACACCGCCATTGAAGATTTCATCATCGCCTATGCCCACGATATTGACGACGTCCGCCTGGACGGCTGGCCGGACTATTTCACCGAGGACGGCACCTACACTATTTTGACGCGGGAGAATTTGGCAGCGGGCCTACCCATGGGCATCATGTATTGCCAGGGCCGGGGCATGATGTCGGACCGCATCAAGGCTATGAAGGAAGCGAATATTTACGAGGCGCACACTTATTGCCACCTGCTGGGCCGCAGCCAGATCGAAGAGAATTCTGACGGCAGCTATCAGGCCCGCACGAACTTCAACATTATTCGCACCATGCAGGATGGCGCTTCCGAGATGTTCGCGGTGGGTAAATATCTCGACGTGATCGAAATGCGGGACGGCCAGCCTCAACCCCAACCACTATTCAAGGAACGCAAAGTCGTGCTGGAATCCCGCCGGGTCGATATCCTGTTGGTTTATCCTTTGTAGAAAGCATTTTCCAGTATGGAACGACGCCTCGCCGCCATTCTGATTTCCGATATCGTCGGCTATTCCAAGCTTATGGGCGCGGACGAGGCTGGCACCCTGGCGGCCTTGCGGCAATTGCGCGGTGAGCTGTTCGAACCTGTCGTGGCAGCCCATCGGGGGACAGTGATCAAGCGTATGGGTGATGGCTGGCTGGTGGAATTCGCCTCCGCCGTTGATGCGGTTGGTAACGCCATCGCGGTGCAGGAAGGCCTGGCGCAGCACGCGAATATCAAACTTCGCATCGGCATTCATGTCGGCGATATTATGCACGAAGACGAAGATATCTTCGGCGACGGCGTGAACATTGCCGCCCGTTTGCAGGAGATCGCAGTGCCCGGCGGTATTGCCCTGTCGGAAATGGCCCGCAACAGCCTGGACGGCAAAATCGCGGCGGCATTTGCGGATCAGGGAGAGCGACAACTTAAGAATATCACAGAGGCCGTGCGGGTCTTCGCCTCTGGTGGCGGACTTGAAGGAACTCCGGTCAAATCCGACAGCCAGCCCTCCATCGCCGTAATGCCGTTTGAGAACCGCTCCGCCGATCCGGAACAGGAATATTTCGCCGACGGCATAACAGAAGATGTCATCACCGAACTAGCCCGCTTTCGCGATTTTAAGATCATCGCACCGAATACGGTTTTTTCCTACAAAGGGCAGAGAATTGACGTCGCTAAGGTCGCCGCCGAACTGGATGTTCGCTACATCATCCAGGGTAGCGTCCACAAGGCGGGGGAGCGAGTGCGCGTTAGTGCACAATTGCTTGAGGCCGCCACGAACGAAAATCTGTGGGCTGAACGCTATGACCGGGACCTGGTGGATATTTTCGATCTGCAGGACGAAATAACCCAGGCCATTGTCCGCGCCGTGGCACCGCGATCGGGCGAGGCTGAATTTCGCCGCGCGGCCACCCTGACCTCACGTGATCTGGGCCTGTGGGATACCATCGCAAAGGTTCGCTATCTGCTGTATCAGTTTTCCAAGGAACCGTGGGAGGAGGCACTTTCGATGCTGCAATTAGCCATTCAGGATTATCCTGAAGAGGCCACTTTGCATAGTATGCTGTGCAACCTTCTTTTTTTGCAGTTGCCGCTTGGCTGGGCCGGCGACCATGAAGAATCATTGGAACAGGCTAATGCTGCCGCCAGAGAGGCTTTGCGTTTAGATAGTCAGGACGCTTATTCCCATCGCGCGATGTCGCTTATTCGGATGTTTCAGGGCCGCTTTGATGAAGCAATTACGTCGATAGAGATAGCTCTGAAATTAAACCCTAACTCCGCAGAAGTTCTGGGCTCTGCCGCGGGTGTTTACGGCGTTTTCAATGATTATGACCGCTCATCGGAGCTGTTGCGACGCGCGGTGGATTTGAGCCCGAATGACCCTGCGCGGCCCATATGGAATTTGGGTCTAGTGTTAAGTGCGTTTATGGCCGCTCGTTATGATGACGCTATTGCGACGTGTACCATAAGCATCGAAATGAATCCGAACTTTCCCTCTGCCTATCGGCAAAGAGCGGCTGTTCTGGCTCTATCCGACCGGTTAGACGAGGCGCGGCGGGACGTTGCGAAATTGCTGGAGCTGGAGCCTAATACGAATTTGCGGGAAACCGCCCAACGGGTGCCCCTGCGTGGCGAACATATGGAAATTTTTCTCGATGGCCTGCGGGCTGCCGGGCTACCGGAATAGGGAGTAAACATGTCCAAGGACACCTACTACAAAGATCATTGGGTGGAGATCGAGCCTGATCGATTGGAGCGTTACGAGGCGCAGTTCGTTTGGGGTGCGCGTGGCAACCGGTTGATTGAGGGGGCGGATATCGCCGAGGGCCAGGCCGTGGCTGATTATGGCTGCGGGCCTGGTTATTTGTCGGTCGAGCTGGCCAAGCGCGTGGGCGCGGGCGGCCATGTGCATGCCTTTGATGTAAACGCGGAATTCGTCAGGAAAACCCAAGACAGATTGGCAGCTGAAGGTCTGGCGGACCGCGCCACCGTGACACATCTACAGGCCGATGTGTTGCCTCTGGAGGCCGACAGCCTGGACCGGGTCATCGTCAAGAACGTCATGGTTTATGTGGATGATCCGCTTTCAAGTTTCCGGGAATTCCGCCGGGTTGTGAAGCCAGGCGGCAAGGTGCATGCCATCGATAGTGATTTCTACATGGCCGCCTTTGATCCCATTGATGTGCACGATTGGCGGCATGTGCTGGACGCCGGTATCCACGCTTTCCGCACGCCCACGATTGGCCGCAAAATGTACGGCATCGCGCTCGAAGCAGGCTTTACGGATGTCGCGGTGGAGGTTATCGCCGCACCGGATTTCTCCGGTCGCATGCTCAGCTTTATCAAGAACACCGCCGGCTATGCGCGGGAGGGCGGCAAACATGATGAGGCGATCGTTGCGCGCGTTGTTGATGTCGCCAGCAAAGCGGTGGAGGACGGCACCTTCTTTGCCCTGAACCCACAGTTCCTGGTTACGGCAACAGTCTAGGAGTCTAAACCATGGCAGTCTCTGTCACATTCGTTGGCGCGGGGGATGCCTTCGGCAGTGGCGGTCGGTTTAATACTTGCATCATGGTGGACGGCGCGGACCTGCGTTTCACGATAGATTTCGGGGCCTCGTCCCTGGTGGCGTTGAACAAACTGGGTATCGACCATAACTCAATCGATGCCGTCCTGTTGACCCATATGCACGGCGATCATTTCGGCGGCCTGCCTTTTATGCTGCTGGACGCGATGTTAGGCGCGCGCCGGAACCGCCCCCTGACCATTGCAGGGCCGAAGAACCTTGAGGCGCGGGTCGTCGCGGCGGTCGAGGCTTTATTTCCAGGCTCGGGCGTTATGAAGCCGAAGTTCCCCCTGCATTTCATCGAGTTGGAAGTTGGTGCCGTCAACAATATTCTGGGCCTGGAGGTGACACCCTATCCGGCCCGGCACACACCCCAGGCTGACCCCACCGCATTGCGTGTTGCGGTTGATGATAAAGTTGTGACCTATTCAGGTGACGGTGAATATACCGAGGCACTGACCCAGGCCAGCCGGGATGCCGATTTGTTTATCGCGGAATGTTATTTTCATGACAGGCCGGTTCAGGGCCACATGAATTACACCGACATCGCCGCCCACCGCGATGACTTCGCCGCCCGGCGCCTGATCCTGACCCATCTTGGCCCGGAAATGCTGGCCAAGTCCACCGAACTGCCCGAGGAATGCGCCGAGGATGGCCTGGTGGTGAGGCTTTAAGTCCAGTGGCCGGCCAGGCCGGGAGCGGACGATTAATATTAACTTAATATACGCCCGTCATAGTTGGGCCGCACGGTGCGGCAATTGGCGGGCGCTATCATATGTCTTTGAAACTTCGCAACATTCTGGTCGTCTCTTTTACGCTGGTGGCGATCATTCCGGTCGTTTTCCTGGCCCTCTGGGTGCAGAGGACCGCTCTCGAAACCGAGATCGCGGCGGTCGAGGAAAAGCATCTGATCATCGCCCGCAATTTGACCACGGCACTCGACCGTTATGCGCGGGACACGCGTGCGGTGTTTGATCTGTTCACCGGCATGGTGGCGGCCAACGGCCTGTCCAAAGGCGTGCCCTGGGCCGAGCATTCGGGTCTGTCCCGGCAATTGGGCTTCCGCTATTTTGCCCTGGCGGGCAAGGGCGGACGGTTGACAATGCTGTTGAATAACGGCGACCGGGCCATCGATACGATGGCTCCGGGCGTGTTTGAAAAAGTCCGCGCTCAGGCAGCCGGTGCGCCCAGCTTCACCGGCGTCATGCACGATACCCTGGGGCGGCCGACGATTTTTTTGGTACAGCGACTGGCATCGGGCCGAATAGCGGTCGGCGCCATCAATACCGACTATATGCAGCAACTGCAAAAAGCCATTAGCTTTGGCGAACGCGGGCATTCGGCAATCGTTGACCGGTATGGCAATACCATCGCCCACCCCAGCGCGGAATGGCAGGGCAATCTGACTAATATCACCAAACTCGACGCCGTGGCGCGGATGACGCGGGGGGAAAGCGGTGTCTCGCGGTTTTATTCGCCGGTGATGAAGGGCGACATGATCGCCGGCTTCAATACGGTGCCGGGCACTGGCTGGGGCGTCATGGTGCCCCAACCGGTGGCGGAGCTGGAGGAACGCGCCGGCCAAACACAAAACTTCGCGTTGGCGTTGGCCTTTGGCGGGCTGGCGGTCGCGGTTCTGCTGGGCTGGTTCATCGCCGGTGTGCTGACCGGCCCCGTGTCGGCGGTGGTGGGGGCGGCCCGCCAATTCACGGGCGGCAATCTGGCGGCCCGCGTGCCCCTGCCCGAAGGGACGGCAACCGCCGAATTCCGCGAATTGTCCGGCGCCTTCAACCGGATGGCGGAAAGCATTGAGGAATCGCAAAAGCAACTTGCCGCGGCATTGACCAGCGCACGGGTGGCGGATCGGGCAAAATCCGAGTTTCTGGCCAATACCGGCCACGAACTGCGCACCCCCCTGAACGCCATTATCGGCTTTTCCGAGATCATGGAGAGCAAGCTTTATGGCCCGCTGGGCGATCCCAGATACGATGAACAGATCGGCCATATCCACGATAGCGGCAAGCATTTGCTGGATATCGTCAATGACCTGCTGGATATCTCGCGGATCAACTCGGGCAATCTAGAGCTATCCCAGGGCAAAGCTGATCCATGGAAGGTTATCGACACCTGTGTCGGCATGATCACCGAACGGGCCGAGGCGGCCGACGTGGGATTGCATGTCGATCTCGATCCCGGAATTCCCATGGCCTGGGCCGACGAGCGGGCGCTGAAGCAGATTGTCCTTAATCTTCTCTCGAACGCCGTGAAGTTCACGCCACCCGGCGGCAGCCTGACGGTGACCGCCCATCAGACGCCTGACGGGTCATTCGAAATACAGGTCAGCGACACCGGCATCGGCATGGATATGTCGGACCTGGACCGGGTTTTCGAACCCTTTGGCCAAATCGATGCCTCCCTAAGCCGCAATTACGAGGGCATGGGCCTTGGTTTGCCGCTCGCCAAGGCGTTGGCCGAAGGCCATGGCGGCTCACTGCACATCGACAGCGCGCCGGGTAAAGGCACCACGGTAACGCTTTCCCTGCCCCCCGAACCGGCGCTGGCGGCATAGCCGAGGCGTCCCGGCAATATCCGGGGCCGGTCAGCGTATGCCGGAATCCGGATCCTCGATCCCGTAATCACGTTTCGCTGATTCTGCGCTGACATAACCGTTTTTCAGGTCGTCGGCCAGGGCATCCGCATCCCGCTTTGCCGGCGGGCCATAGCCGCCCGAACCGGGCACTTCAAAGATGATGCGGCCATCTTCAGGCACGGTAAAAGCACCTTTGGAGAGGGGATGGCGCTGGCTGCCGTCCGGGTCTTCCAGGACGATCCGCATGGGCGAACCTGCCAGTCCACCAGCCAGACCAAAGGGAGGTGATTTGCTGCGTTCGCTACAGACCGCACCGCGGGCGGTGTTGCCCAATACCTGCCAGACCCGGCGGGCACCGCAACCACCACGGAATTCACCGGCACCGCCACTATCGGGCAGCACGGAATATTCTTCCACCCTGACGGGGAAGCTCATCTCCAGCACCTCGATCGGGGTGTTCATCATGTTGGAAATCCCGGCAGCGACTACGTTGATGCCGTCTTTGTTATGGCGGGCACCAAAGCCGCCCTTGATGGATTCATAGCTGACATACCGCTCACCGCTGCGATAGTCGATACCGCCCAGGGTCAGCACGCTCGAGGTACCTTGCGAACAGGCCATAACCCGTTCCGGTAAAAAGCCGTACATCGCCCCGAACAACATGTCGGCGACCCGGTGGGACATCTCGTGATTGGCATAAACTACAGGAGCTGGGAAAGCTGCATTGACGACGGAGGCCTCGGGCGCTGTGACCGTGATGGCCCGCCAACAACCGGAATTGGGCGGGATCATGCCGTTCGGGTCCGCGATCATTTTGACGGCTGTATAGATCCCCGATGCGGTCACCGACAGGGGCGCATTCATGGGACCGGCGACCTGAGGGTCGGAGCCCGTGAAATCCACGCTTAAGGTATCGCCTGTTTTGACCGCGTGCATACGGACGGTGAAAGTGTCGTCCTCTGTGGCGCCTGGTTCCAACACCCCGTCGCCGTCGCAAAAATCTTCGAACCGGCCTTCGCCATCTGGCAATTCCGCTAGAAATTTTCGCATCATGGTTTCGGAATAATCCATTACCTCATCCATAATCCGGCGCAAGGTATCAACGCCGTATTTCTCCGCCAGCTCCGACAGCCGCGCACTGCCCCGTCGGTTGGCGGCGATCTGGGCGTTCATATCACCCCGGCGTTCATCGGGCGTGCGGACATTGGTGAAAATGATCGCGTCCACGCCCTGGTTCAAAACGCCCGCTTCATACAGGCGGATGGGCGGCAGGCGTAGGCCCTCGCCAAAAACTTCCGTCACCGCGCCATAACTGCCCGGTGTCGCACTGCCGATATCCGGCCAATGGGCCCGCACACAGGCAAAACCCAGTAGATCGCCTTTGTGGAATGACGGCGAGACGATGTTGACATCGGGCAGGTGGGAACCACCAAAATAAGGATCATTGTGAATGAAAACATCCCCATCCTCGAACGCGCCAAATGCCTGGATCACGGCCTTCACAGCATCGGGCATGGAGCCCAGATGGATCGGCAGATCCGGTCCTTGGGCGATCATCTCGCCCTTGGCATCAAACAAACCGCAGGAATAATCGCCCGCCACTTTTAACAAAGGCGAATAGGCGGTTTTCGCCAGGACGATTTTCATCTCCTCCGCCGCTGCATACAGGCTGTTCTTCACCACTTCGAACGTGGCGGCATCTGTTCTTACGGAATTTGCGCTACTATTTAACATCATCGTTCTCCATGAGAATATGCCCTGTTTCTTTAAGGCGGGCTTGCCAGCCGGGCGGAACGACGATTGTGGTGTCCACCGCCTCGATCACCGCCGGGCCGGAAATTTCGATGCCCACGGCCAGTTTGGCGCAATCGTATATGGCGCAGTCACATCGCCCACCTTGCCTGAACCAAACAGATCGGTTGCCCTTCAAGGCGTCGTCCGCCGCACCGGCAGCATGGCTTAATTCGATATTCTCGAACTGCCCGATGGCGCTCAGACGCAGGTTGACCATTTGGATGGTTTCATCCGGGTTGTCATGGCCATAGGTTTGCCGATGTTTGTCATGGAACAACTGGGCCAATTCCACCAGGGTGTCCGCCGTAATCGGCCCGGATGCAGCCGGGATCGTCAGCTCATAGGCCTGCCGGCCATAGCGCAGATCCGCAGAACGTTCCATCAACCAGTCTTTCTCGGGGATTTTGGCAGCTTGTAACATCTGCCGGGCGGAGACTTCCATTTCTCCATAGGCCGCATCTATCGCGGCTGGATCGGCTTTATCCAGATGAATGAAATGGGTTTTCACATAGTCCCGCTTCAGATCCGTGGCAACCAGACCCAGGGCCGAAAAGCCACCTGGAATGGGCGGGATGATGACCTCCCGTATGCCAAGTTCGGCCGCCAGTTCCGTCGCATGCATGGGCCCTGCCCCGCCAAAGGCGACCAGGCTGAATTCCCGGGCATCATGGCCTCGTTCGACCGAGACGATGCGCAGTGCCTCCGCCATGGAGGCATTGACCACATTCAGCACTCCGGCCGCCGCCTCATCTGTGCTGATACCAAGGGGCGCGCCAAGGTGTTCATCGATGGCGGCTGTCGCCTTGTCTCCGCGAATGGCCAGTCGGCCTGCCAGCAGGGCGTTCTGATCCAGATAACCCAGGGCCAGATTGCAATCGGTCACCGTAGGCTCCGTACCGCCCGCGTCATAGCAGACGGGGCCCGGTTCGGCACCGGCACTTTTGGGGCCAACTTTTAATGACCCGCCTGGGTCGATCCAGGCGATGGAGCCGCCACCTGCGCTGACCTCTGCCAGATCGATCACCGGCACCCGGATGGGATGGCCGGTTCCGTTCATCCAGCGATTGACGTTGCCGTCGCCGCCCACCTCGTACTCGGACGTGGTTTCGACCACGCCGTCCTTGATCAGGCTGGCCTTGGCCGTGGTGCCACCCATGTCGAAGGACAGCAGGTTAGGTTTTTCCAGTTGCCGACCAATCATGGCGGCGGCGATGACACCGGCGGCAGGTCCGGATTCAATGGCCATCGCGGGCATCTTCAGACCTTCGGCGACATCAAAAACGCCGCCCGATGATCCCATGACGTAGAGGTCCGGCAGACCCATATCCCCCGTCGCGCCCGCCAGGCGTTGCAGATAGCTTTCCAGGATCGGCCCCACATAGGCGCAGACGGCGGTGGTGGAGGCGCGCTCAAACTCCCGGATTTCCGGCAGGACTTCGGACGAAAGAAAAACCGGTATGTCCGGCAGGGCAGCGCGCAGCTTTTCACCAATACGTTTTTCATGCGCATCGTTCAGGAACGAGAACATCAATGATACCGCAATAGCCTCGATATCGTTCTCTTTGGCGAAAGAGATAACCGCGTCGATATCGCTCTCATCCAGGGGGGTGACCACTTCGCCCGCTGCATCCACCCGCTCGTCAACCTCCAGGCGGCAATAGCGCGGGATCAAAAGCCCCGGGGCATCCTGAAACATATCGTAGAGGGAAGAGCGGGAAGACCGCCGCAATTCCAGCACATCGCGGAAGCCTTTGGTGGAAACCAACATGGCATGGGCACCCTTACCCTCTAAAATGGCGTTGGTCACAACAGTGGTGGCGTGAGAAAGCAGCGAGACCGAACTTGCCGCGATGCCGTGTTCTTCCAGGGCGATAGAGAGGCCCTGGACGACGCCTTGGCCAAAATCCTTTGGTGTCGTCGACACCTTGGCGATGCCGATCCGGCCCGTATCCTCATCCACCAAGGCGACATCCGTAAATGTGCCGCCAATATCCACACCAACACGCCAACTCATACGCCGCCTCCTCCAATGAAACTATCCGGGGAGTCTAGCCGTTACCTCTCGAGGCGGCAACTTGCGGCACGTAGGCTTGTTTGGTGAAATGTTCCTGGTCATCCGCAGAGAAACTCAAACCCGCAGCCATGACGGCGGCGTCTTCAACCCTGTCCAACGGAACGTAGTAGCGATCATCGCCCGCAACATAGGCGTCATTGCTGGCGGCGTTGTAACAAATAATCAGGGTCCAACGGCGGTTGTCGGACAAATTCTTGTCAGAACGATGCAGCATGTTGGAATGGAACACCAGAACATCGCCTGGGTCCAATTCCGCATGCACCAATTCATGGGATTTCAAAATATGGGTCATGCGTTCGGGGTCCGCCTCGTTCTGTTTATCGGTCAAAGGAACATGATCGATCCGCCCCAGTTTATGAGAGCCTTTGACCAATTGCAGACAACCGTTTTCCGGTGTGGTCTTGTCCAAGGCGATCATGCAGCTCAACATATCCGGGCGCAGGCAGCCATTATAGTACCAATAGCCATAGTCCTGATGCCATTCCCAGGCACCGCCCATCTGCGGTTCCTTAGCCGTCAGTTTCGATTGGAAATGGTAGACTTCTTCGCCAATCAGTGTTGTCGCCGTATCGACCATGCGGGCGCAGCGGGCCGCCATGCCATAGACACTGTCGCCGGCCCGGTTCCAAAAGGCGATGCGGGTGCCAAAGCCTTCCTGATCGGGGCGCAGCAGGGAATGGGCGGCTATCGCAGGGTCCTCTTCCATGGCACGACGAAGGAGATCTGTTTCCGCCCCATCGAACAATTGAGGCAGGATGACATAGCCATCCCTCTCATAGTCTGCCTGTTGGTCTTTGGATAATTGAAAAGTCATATCTTGGCACCAATTGTGTTGAAAACAGAGATTGGATTATGACAGAAATTCAGCTTTCGCACTTTAGAAAATTCTGCCACAGTCCTCGCCGGTTGTTTGTATCGCGATGTCTTTTTTTAGCCGGAGGCTGTGCTAATGAACTCGTCCACTTCGAATAAAGGCTTAATGGAACGCCTGGCCGACGGCCCGGTCATTTGTGCTGAGGGTTACCTGTTTGAGCTTGAACGCCGGGGCTACTTGCAGGCGGGTGCGTTCGTGCCGGAGGCGGTATTGGATCATCCTGACGAGGTGCGCCAGTTACATCGCGAATTCGTTCATGCGGGTTCTGATGTGGTGGAGGCGTTCACATATTATGGCCACCGGGAAAAACTGCGCCTGATCGGTAAGGAACATTTGCTGGAAGACCTCAATCGGGAAGCCCTGCGCATCGCGAGCGAAGTTGCACAGGAAAGCGGTACATTGCTGGCCGGCAATATCTGCAACACAAATTTATTTGAGCCTGATAGCGCCGAAAGCGAAAAACAGGTGCGTGCCATGTTTGAAGAGCAGGTCGCCTGGGCGGTGGAGGCGAATGCGGAACTTATTATCGGTGAAACCTTTTCCTATACGGCAGAAGCGTTGATCGCCTTGGATGTGATCAAACAGACAAAGCTGCCGGCGGTTATCACCATGGCCTTTCATCGCACGGATACCACACGGGAAGGGCATACGGCAGGGGAATCCTGCAAGCGCATCGCCGATGGCGGCGCGGATGTGGCCGGCCTGAACTGTTGCCGTGGGCCCTGGACCATGCTGCCTCTGTTGGCGGATGTCTGCGCCAGCATCGATATCCCCGTGGCCGCCCTACCGGTGCCCTATCGCACCCACGCGGATGAGCCAACGTTCCAATCCCTGCGGGACCCCGGTTGTAGCTGTCTGCCGACGGAAATGCCGTTTCCCACAGCCTTGGACCCGTTCACCTGTAACCGGTTCGAAATCGCCGACTTTACGAAACAGGCGCTGGATATGGGTGTCAGTTATTTCGGGGTTTGTTGCGGCGGTGCGCCCCATCATGTGCGCGCCATTGCAGAGGCCCTGGGCCGCACGCCGCCTGCCTCCCGCTATTCACCGGATATGTCGAAGCATGCGTTTTTCGGCACCAATGCCATGTTGCAGGATCACAACACGAATGCCAGCGACCAGATTTAACCCCGCAGGCGCTCTCCCTTTGGATCAAACAGCGGCTCGGTGATCAGGATTGCCGGGCGCAGTTCGCCCAGAATCTCGATCTCGAATGCGGCACCCGGGGCGATCATCTCCACGGGTACAAAACCAAGGGCGACGCTTTTGCCTACGTAGTGGGCATAGCCGCCTGATGTGACCAATCCAACCACGGCGTCGTCTTTCCAGATCGGCTCATCGGCCCAGACATCGGCATCGCCCGCCTCCACCACCAGGGCGACAAGGCGGCGATTGGGTGGATTGTCGCGCTCCGCCAGGGCGGCCTCCCGCCCGATGAAGTCGCCCTTGTCAAAATTGATAAAGCGGTCCAGGCCGGTCTCCATGGCCGTGTAGTCGGGTTTGTATTCCCGCAGCCAGGAGCCGAAATTCTTTTCCAACCGTAGGGACATCATGGCCCGCATCCCAAAGGGGCGCAGGTTATATTCCACACCCGCATCGCTCAGAATACCAAAAAGCGCTGCCTGATTTTCGCGCAGCACATAGATTTCATATCCCAGATCCCCGGTGTAGGAAATCCGGGATACGATGGCTTGTAACTCGCCTACCGCCATTTCCCGAACGCTCAAGAACGGGAAGTTGGCTGTCGACAGATCCTGGTTGGTGACCCGGGCGAGTAGGTCGCGGGCCAACGGGCCGGCGATCTGAAAGCCGATGCGTTCATCGGAAACATTCCGAATGGCAACGCCGGGGCTGGGCAATTGCCCTTCGAACCAGCGCATATGATAAGCCTGGGCCGCATAAGATCCCGTGACCTGGAAGTGATCTTCGCCGATGTGGGAGACGGTCAGATCACCGATCAATTTACCTAAGGGGTTCAACATCGGGCTCAGGGTAATGCGGCCGATCTTCGGCATACGGTTGGCCAGAACCCTGTTCAACCAGGCCTCTGCGCCGGGACCGGTCACATCAAATTTCGAAAAATTGTGGATCTCGTTCAGGCCGACCCCTGTGCGCACAGCGTGGCATTCGGCCCCAACAATGTCATGCGCGTTGGAGCGCCGGAAACTGGGGGTCTCGTACGGCTCCTCTCCTGCCGGGGCGAAATAGTTCACGACCTCCATGCCATAAGCGGCACCAAAGACCGCGTTCTGCGGCTTCCACAGATCATAGGCGGGGGTGGTGTGCAGGGGCCGCGCGGCGGGTAGTTCTTCGTTCGGATAGGTAATGGCAAAACGCCGCTGGTAATTTTCCATCACCTTCACACGGGTGAAATCCGGCGTGGTGTAATCGCCATAGCGGGCCACATCCATGGCGAAAACATCTGATGACGGCTCCCCCTCAATCATCCACTCGGCCACTGTCCGGCCGACGCCGCCGCCCTGACTGAACCCGGCCATAACAGCGCAGGCGGACCAATAACCGGGCAGTCCCGGCACGGGCCCCACCAATGGATTGCCGTCGGGGGCAAAGGTAAAGGGGCCATTGATAACCCGCTTGATCCCGGCCTCCGCCAGGCAGGGATATCTGTGGTAGGCCTCTGCCAAGGGTGCCTCAATACGATCCAGATTATCGGGCAGCAATTCGGCCCCGAAATCCCACGATGTGCCGCCCACCGCCCAGGGTTCGCAGGCCTGTTCATAAATACCGATAACCAGGCCGCGGCCTTCCTGTCGGAAATAGCTTTCCCCCGCCGGGTCCATAATATGTGGCAGTTCGGTGTCCCGCTCGTACACTTCGGCAATATCGTCTGTGACCAGATATTGATGCTCCATGGGGTGGAGGGGCAGATAGACGCCGGCCATGGCACCGACCTCGCGGGCCCAAAGACCGGCGGCGTTGATCACGTATTCGCAATTGATCGTGCCCTGTTCCGTTACCACGTCCCAACTGTCATCGGGCTTTCGGTTCAACTCCAACACCCGATTGCGCAGATAAATCTCCGCCCCGCCCATACGCGCGGCCTTGGCATAGGCTTGGGTGGTGCCCGATGGGTCGAGGTGGCCGTCCAGTGGATCGTACAGGCCGCCCAGAATGTCATCGATATTCAGTACCGGGCATAATTCCTTGATCTCGGCGGGCGATATGATTTCCGTATCGAGATCCATATTGCGATGCTTGGCGCGTTCTGCCTTGAGGAAATCCAAGCGATCAGGGTCCGTCGCGATTGTTACCCCGCCGACGTGATGCAGGCCGCAGGATTGCCCGGTAATCTCCTCCAACTCCCGATACAGGCGAATGGTATAGCCCTGCAGGGCGGCAATATTCGGGTCTGCGTTGAGGGTATGGAAGCCGCCTGCGGCATGCCAGGTGGAGCCTGATGTCAGCTCCGCCCGTTCGACCAGGACAACATCGTCCCAGCCGAACTTGGTCAGATGATACAGAACACTACAACCGACGACGCCGCCACCGATGACAACAACACGCGCATGAGATTTCATGGCAGATCTCTCTTTTTTCCAAGGTTCTTTATCTCGGGTCCTTTGGCATTATCTCTCAATTACGCTAGAAGGGAACCATGTTGGTGAATGGGTTGGTGAACATGTTGGTCAATGGGGCTGCCTTGGTTGCGCATCATTCCGGTGCCTTATTCTGGCCGGAGCAATCACTGTTGATGGTCGCCGATCTGCATTTGGAAAAAGGCTCCGCCCGTGCCGCGACCCATCATTTCCTTCCCCCCTACGACACAGCGGCGACCTTGCGCCGGCTAGGGGCTGTTATCGCGGAATTCGATCCGGCAACCGTTGTCTGCCTGGGTGACAGTTTTCATGACCGCGCAGCGGAGGCGCGATTGGGCGAAGAAGATATTGATGCCATCAAGGCCCTGACCGATGGACGGGAATGGCTGTGGCTTCTCGGCAATCACGATCCACAACCGCCATTGTATTTGGGCGGCAACGGGGTGGCGGCATTACATCGCGGGGCATTGACCCTGCAGCATCAGGCCAAAGGTGTAGTGGCGGGAGAGGTGGCTGGGCATCTGCATCCAAAGGCCAGTGTCCGGCTGCGGGGCCGGCGGTTGACGCGGCGCTGCTTCATTACCGACGATTTGCGTTTGGTCTTGCCCGCGTTCGGGGCCTATGCCGGTGGTCTGGATGTGGCCGACCCGGCTTTTGCCGCTATATTTCCAGGCCCATTCAAGGTCTATCTATTGGGCCAGGACAAGGTACATGTATTTCCGTCCAATCGCCTTGCCCTGCCGTCCGGCGAAGACGGTGTCATGCACCGGCTAGCCGCCAAACAGCCGTGAGAGCAGACCCCCGCGTCGGCGCGGTGCCGGCGTTTCCTGTGCGCCCGCCTCCCGCCTTTCGATATCCTGCGCCATGCGCATGACCTTGCGTTCCAATGGTGCGAGGGCCAGGTTGGCGCGATCTGCCTTGGCCTCCGCTTCCTGCATCCGTGCCTGAATTGGGCCAATGTCTATGTCACCGGCGGCTTCCGCGCTCAAATTGATATTTTCCTGCAGCGCCTCGATCTTGGCTTCGAATTCTTCCTCTAATTGCTTGACGCTTTCCATGACCGGGGCCACGGTTTCCTCCACCTCGGCCCGGCCCATTCCGTTGCTGCCGCCACCGCCACCGCCATTCATCTGGCGCTGATTTTGTTGTTGAATATGTTCAGACAGCGTCTCAATCGCGTCAGTCAATTCATGCAAAGGCTGGGCTGGCAATTGCTGTTGCGCTGTTGTTGCAACTTCCTGGCCTTGAATTGATTGTTTTGCGGCATCCATGATGGCGCGGTTCAACCATTCACCAATCGTCAAACCGGAACGGCGTGCTGCAACCTTTGCTGCAACACGGCATTCAGGGCGAACCCCTTTAACGCTCCATGGTGATTGCTGCGCCATTATATCTAAGCCCATATTGTCCAAATTTTTAGCACTACCACGCCAAACTAACCCGAAAACAAAGGTGACGCAATGCAGCCTCGAAATCACCAATTTCCTTGATAATAAAAAGGGTTAGCGGAATTCCATTTGCGGTAGTGCCATGTTGGCCGTGAGGCATACCGGCCTTAAACGGCCATTTGCTCACTGGCCAGGGCGACAATCTTCTCCGGCGTGATGCGAAGCAGATCTTCCAACGGTTTGGCATAGGAAATGGGCGCGCGCGGGGCGCCTAATCGGCGAATGGGCGCGACCAGGACGTGGGCCATATGCTCTGCCACCGTTGCCGCGATTTCTGCGCCGAAACCACCCACCTGCACCGCTTCATGCACAACCATCAGCCGCTTGGTTTTTGCTACGGATGCGAAGACCATTTCCTGGTCCCAGGGCCATAAAGTGCGCAGATCAATGATTTCAATATCGATGCCCTGTTCAGCCGCCAACAGGGCGGCCTGTTCAGCCTCACCGACCATTTTTGACCATGTTACAAGGGTAATATCAGCCCCCTCGCGGGCCAGTCGGGCCGGGCCCAGGGGGACCAGATAATCGTCATCATCAGGCACCTCACCTTCCAAGTCCCAGTTTGCTTTATGTTCAATATAGATCACCGGGTCGTCACAGCGGATGGCCGATTTTAACAGGCCCTTATTGTCGGCCGGCGTGTAGGGGGCGGCCACGACCAGACCTGGAATATGGGTGTACCAGGCCTCCAACGATTGGGAATGTTGTGCGGCTGATGATCGCCACATACCACTGGGTTGCCGGATCACCATGGGCACCCGGGCCTGGCCGCCAAACATAAAGCGCGCTTTGGCGGCCTGATTGACCATTTCATCCACGGCGCACAGGGCAAAATCGGCAAAGCGCATCTCCACCACCGGGCGGGTACCAACCAAGGCCGCACCCACCGATGCGCCCATGATCGTTGCCTCGGATATAGGTGTGTCGGCAATGCGCTCCGGTCCGAATTCTTCCACCAGGCCTTTGTATTGGCCAAACACACCGCCCCGGCCCAAATCCTCGCCCAGGGCCCAGACCCGTTTGTCCCGACGCATTTCCTCTGCCACTGCCTGGCGCGCGGCTTCCTGATAGCTGATGATACTCATGGTACTCATGACTGGGCCTCCCAAACTGGTGCGCCGACATCCTGGATATCGGCAAATGCATGTTCCAGCGCAGGGGTATCGGCGGCATCCGCCGCTTCAGAAACCCGGCTCATTTCTCCCGTAGCGGCACTGTCGATGGCGGCCAGATCGCTATCGGCCAGGCCCAGGCGGCGCAATTCGTCCGCCGCGCGGATAAGCGGATCAACATCCCATTGTGCCGCCGCTTGGTCCTGATCCCGATACAAGGCCGGATCCATAGACGTGTGGCCCTTCAGACGATAGGTATTTGCGGAGAGAAACATGGGCCCGCTGCCACCGCGAATGCGGGGGATCAGATCTGCCACCAGAGCATCCACCGCAGCGACGTCGTTGCCATCTACCGTGTGCGCTTCCAGCCCAAGGCTTTCCGCCCGTGCATTGGCCCCGCCGCCACCCGTGACCGCATCGGAATGGGTGGTGGAGGCAAAGCCGTTCTGTTCGCAAACAAACAGCACCGATAATTTGAACACCGTGGCCCAGTTCAAGGCCTCCATAAAGGGGCCGCGATTGATGGCACCATCGCCAAAGAAACAGACGACAACGCGATCTTCACCCATCAACTTGGCACCATGTGCTGCCCCCACGGCAATGGGTAGGCCGGCAGCGACAACGCCGTTGGCACCCAGCATGCCGACCTCAAAATCCGCAATATGCATAGAGCCGCCCTTGCCACCACAGGTACCGCCTTCCTTGCCAAACAATTCCAACATCATGGCGCCCGGGTCCGTCCCCTTGGCAATGCAATGGCCGTGGCCGCGATGGGTGGTGGTAATCTGATCCGTTTGACGCAGATTGGCGCAGACCCCTGCAGCAATCGCTTCCTGACCGATGGAGAGATGCACCGCCCCCCCGACCTGGCCTGTGATGGAGGCTTTTTCCGCCGCCTCCTCAAAAGCGCGAATTCGGCGCATTGTACGATAAAGATCGACCAGACGGTCCCGGTCGATATTATGGCCGTCGGTACTAGTTGCTTGGCGCGACATGGTTATACTCCATCAGACTATTCTGATGCCCTTGTAAGGGGTTTTTTGCTTCTATAGAAGAGGTGCCTATGAATATTCAGATCGTTACAGCGACATCGGTCACCAAGCTGGGGCCGGAACATAACAATCAGGTCCTGATCGCGGGCAGCCACGGCGGTGTCTATGCTGGTTACCTGGCCGCCAAGGCCGGTGCCCGGGCAATAATGTTGAACGATGCAGGCGGCGGTCTGGACGGTGCCGGTTTTGCCTCTCTGCCGTATCTGGATGCCTTGGGGCGACCAGGTGCCACCATTGCCCATGACAGCGCGCGCATTGGTGACGGGGACGACATGGCCGCGCGTGGCGTCATCAGCCACGTTAACGACGCCGCTGCCGCCCTGGGTTGTGCCGTGGGGCAAACTGCCATGGCGTGCGGCGAGGCAATGAAGGCCGCGCCATTGCCATCGGGGGAAGCACCGGTCTATGAGGAAGCGCGTTTTCAATTTTCACCGGCGGGTGAGACGCCCATCATCTGGGGCGTAGATTCCGCCTCTCTGTTACGGGAAGAGGATGCGGGCCAGATCGTATTGACCGGCTCCCACGGCGCGTTGCTGGGCGGTGAAGCAGCCTCGGCAGTGAAATATGACGTCCTGGCCTGCGCCTTTAACGATGCCGGTGTCGGCAGAGAGAGTATTGGCATCACCCGCCTTCCCGCCCTGGACCCGCGCAATATTGCCGCCGTGACAGTTGATTGTCAGAGCGCGCGCATCGGCGATGCCCGTTCCATGTGGGAAACCGGCATCGTCTCCTATTTAAACGAAACGGCTGCCGCCCTGGGTGTTAAAGTCGGCGACAGCCTGCAGTCCTTTGCCGAAACAGCCCAAAAAAATGGCTGAACAAAAGAAAGTCAGAACATGTCCGAACAAAATTTGAGTAATAAGCCCCCCCGCACCATGTCAGGCGGGCGCGCCTTGGCGGAAATGTTAAAGATGCATGATGCCGCACCTATGTTCGGCATGGGGGGCTTCCAACTTTTGCCCTTCTACGACTCGATCTCCGATGTGGGCTTGATGCATACCCTGATCAACGATGAACGCTGCGGTGCCTTTGCCGCCGATGCCTTCGCCCGTGTCTCGGGCCGGCCAGGGGTGTGTGATGCAACCTTGGGGCCGGGGGCGACGAACCTCGCAACAGGCCTGGTGGAGAGCCTGAATGCCGGTGTCCCCATGGTTGCCATCACGGGCAATACCAACCGGGACTATTCCTGGAAGAATATGACCCAGGAATCCAAACAGCTGGAAATTCTGGGCCCTGCGGTCAAGGAAGTGGTCCGGGTGGAGGCGATACAGCGTCTGCCCGAATTGGTGCGCCGTGCCTATGGCGTGGCAACATCCGGACGGGCGGGCCCTGTATTACTGGATGTGCCGGAGGATATTGCCCACGGAGAATATGATTTCCCCGAGGATGATCTGTACGCGGATATGAATGCAATTAACGCGCCGGCCTATCGCAGCCGTCCGGCGAAAGATGACCTGGCCCGTGCTGCTGGATTGCTGGCCAAGGCGAAACGGCCCGTTATCCTGGTCGGTGGCGGGGCGCATTTGTCTGGCGCACAAGCAGCCCTGACGGCATTTGCCGAGACGTTTAATATCCCCGTTGCCCATACCCTCAGCGGCAAGGGGTCCATTCCCTGTAATCATGCATTGGCCTTGGGATTGTTCGGGCGCTATTCCCGTATCGCCAACGACATTATCGAAAGTTCCGACTGTATTCTGGTCATTGGTTGCAAGATGGGAGAGGTCGCCACCAAGCGTTATACCCTGCCGCCGCGCCATATTCCCTTGATCCACCTGGAGATCCAGGCGGAGGAGATCGGTCGCTGTGTAGCCGCCGATGTACCTTTGTGGGGGGATGCCAAGGCAGGGATAGAGGATCTGTCGGCCGAGATGTCCGACAGTGCGGCCAGCCAGCATACCGCGCGCGGTGAATATGCCGCAGAAGTCACCACGCGCATGACCAACTGGCGTATGGAGGTCCAGGAACGCCTGACCTCGAACGAGCAACCGGTGAACATGGCGCGCATGTGCCATGAATTGAACAATACCTTGCCCGAAGACGGCATTCTGGTTGCCGATGGTGGTTTCGCCGCCCATTGGACCGGCCTGTTGTGCGAGACCAAGGCACCAGGACGGCATTACATCGCCAATCGGGGCTTTGCCTCCATCGGCTATGGCCTGCCAGGCAGCATGGGCGCGCAGTTGGCAGCAGGCGACCGACCCGTGGTCGGCGTCACGGGTGACGGCGGTTTCAACATGATGATCGGTGAATTGGAAACTGCGGGGCGTTTGAACTGCGGCCTGACGATCCTGATCGTCAATAATGCGGCATCAGGCTATGTCAAAGCCTTGCAGCAAGCCCAATTCGGCGGCCATTTCCAATCATCTGATTTGCGGGAGATGAATTACGCCAACCTGGCCAATGAATTCGGCTGTCAGGGCATTCGCGTCGAAGACCCCAATGATCTGGCCGGTGCCATTCAAACGGGCATGGCCGAAAAAGGAACCCCAACGGTGATTGATGTGGTTGTGACCCGGGATCCGAAAAAGATGTTGCCCGGCGTAGATAACCGCACCGCGCCTATCAAAAAGGGCGACCGCATCGCCTAAGTTATTGAGATTGGAGTTGGCTTAGAGCAATTTTCAAGTAATTAGAATCGCTTTCGCGATCTAAGCGATTGGTTCAATTGCTCTATTCCTAAGATTCTGAGCGTGTTTAAAAAAACAACCTCGTGAGAACTCACATCTAGCCGGCAGCGACGGTTTCTTCGGTGAAGGTCAACTCCAACTTCAGGCCGTCGGGGCTTTCCAGGAACAATTGCGTCAAGTTGAATTTCGGCACCACCCGTTCGCTATATTCCACGCCTGCGGCCTCGAGCTTGCCCTTCAGCTCCCCATAGCCGGTGCAGCGAAAGGCGACATGGTCGACCCGGCCTGTACCGTCGGGAATTTCGTCCCGTTCCACCAGATGCAGAACCGCCTGCTCACCGCAATAGACCCAGGCACCGCCAAACTTGAACGGCGGCCGGTCGCCGATGCGCAGGCCCAGGACGTCCACATAAAATTTTGCAGATTCCGCTGCGTCCCTCGTGACAACGTTGTAATGATCAAAATGTTCCAGCGGCATGGTCGGCTCCCCTAGGCGATTGCGCAGTCCACATTATGACCGTTGTGATGTTTTCGGGCAATGCCAACGAGGTCTTTTGCCGCTATGCTCAACAACAACGAATTGATAAAAAAACACCTAGGAGCGAGACCTTGAGCCAAAATTCAAAAAGCGGCGACCTGCCGCTATTGTTTCAACCCATCACCATCAAATCAGTGACCGCACGCAACCGCATCGTGGTGCCGCCGCTTTGCCAGTATTCCGCCAAGGACGGCATCGCCAACGATTGGCATCTGGTGCATTACGGCGGCTATGCCCGTGGCGGCGCGGGCACCATTTTTGTTGAGGCGACCGGGGTCGAAGCCCGTGGCCGCATCACCCATGGCTGTCTGGGCATCTGGACTGACGAACAGGCTCAGGCTTTGGTGCCCGTGGTCAACATCATGAAACAGCACGGCGCCGTGCCCGGCATCCAGATCGCGCACGCTGGGCGCAAGGCTTCCAGCCAGCGCCCCTGGCATGGTTTGAGCGCCATGAACGCGGCAGACGCCGCCCGTGGTGAAGTGCCATGGGAAGTGGTCGGCCCATCGGCCCTGCCGGCAGATGAGGGCTGGTTGGTGCCAAAGCAATTGAGTGAGGATGAAATCAGCGACATCGTGACCGCCTTCGGCCAGGCAGCGGCGCGGTCCCAGGCCGCCGGGTTTGAAGCTTTGGAGATCCATGGCGCGCACGGCTATTTGCTGCAATCGTTTCTCTCCCCCCTATCGAATAAACGCAACGACAGCTATGGCGGCGATTTGGCCGGGCGCATGCGCCTGGCACTGGAGGTCACAAAAGAGGTGCGAAAGCACTGGCCTGATGACAAGCCGCTGTTCTTCCGCGTTTCGTCTGTTGATGGGTCAGCGGACGGCTGGCAATTGGAGGATTCCATCGCCCTTGCCAAGGAGCTAAAGGCCCTGGGCGTTGATTGCATCGATTGTTCATCGGGGGGCAATGCCGCCTCCGCCACAGTCAACCTGATCCCCCGTGGTCTGGGTTTCCAGGTGCCCTACGCCGCTGCCATTAAAAAGGAAACCGGGATCATGTCTATGGCCGTGGGCTTGATCCTGGACGGCCCGCAGGCCGAAGCCATCCTGCAAGCCGGCGATGCCGATCTGATCGCCGTAGGCCGGGAAATCATGTACAATCCGTTCTGGGCCGTACAGGCCGCGCAGGACCTAGGCATCGACGAAGGCTTCGAAATGTGGCCGGAACAATACGGTTGGTGGCTGGAAAAGCGGGAACGCACATTCGCGCGTATGGGTCACAAACGCTAACGGGGAGATAGCCGATGAACGAAATGATCAGAGTGTTTTGGCAACCTGGGTGAAGCAGCTGTCTCCGCCTGAAGGAGCATTTGTCGGCCCGTGCGGTTGACTTCCAATCGATCAATATTGCCGCCGATCCCGATGGCCTGGCTCAATTGCAGGAATTGGGCGTGCGCACCGTGCCCGTTGTGGCCAAGGGTGCGGAATACGTCATGGGGCTGTCCCTGCGCGATGTAGGAAGCTTCCTGGGCCTGGATGACGAAGGCGCGGGGATGCTGCCACCCCATGAACTGGTTCAGCGCCTGGACTGGATATTAAGTGCTGCGCAACGTTATCTGCGACAATTGCCCGACGACCAGATGCTGGAGGAATTGCCCGGACGCCCGCGCAGCTACCGGGAACTGACCTATCATCTGTTCCAGATTAGCCGCGCCTTTCTTGGTGTCGCCTCGGGTGAGGAACTGACATACGAAAAGCTGGGCGAGGTCGCGGGCGATGAACTGGTGAGCTTTGCCGATATCGCCGATGATGGTGAGGCCACCCGTCGTGATCTCATCGCCTGGTGGGATGGCCAGGGTGGCGCTATGGATTTTGCGGCCATCGTACCAACCTATTATGGCCCGCAATCCTTGCACGAGACGTTGGAGCGCACGGCCTGGCACACGGGCCAGCATGTGCGCCAGATGCTGCTTATTCTCGACGGATTGAATATTGTCCCCGACGGCCCGATCGGCGAACGGGAGTTGGCCGGCCTGCCCCTACCAAAAGAAGTCTGGGACGGTTAGGCCAGTCAAATGGCTCGTAATTCTTTATAAGGTGTTCAGCCTTTACCTATTCGAATTTCCGCTCTTCCCACCAGGGGAATACGTCCGGCATTTCAGTGCTGGGCTTCATGCTGTAATTGCCGGGCCGCTTTTCCAGGAATGACTGGATGCCTTCATGGGCATCGGGCAACTGGCCCATATCGCGCATACCCCGGCTGTCGAGTTTATGCGCCTCCATGGGATGATCGGCACCCAGCATTTTCCACATCATATGGCGGCACATCGCGACCGAGACGCCGGATGTGTTGTCGGCTATTTCCCGCGCGATGGCACGGGCTGCGGGCAGCAATTCATCGGGCGCGACCACCCTGCTGACCAGGCCGCCCGCCAAGGCTTCATCGGCGGGAAAGACCCGGCCCGACATAACCCATTCCATGGCCTGTGCGATGCCGACGACGCGGGGCAGGAACCAAGAAGAACAGGCCTCCATCACCACGCCACGGCGGGTAAAGACCATGCCAAAGCGGGCCTCGGTCGAGGCAATGCGGAAGTCCATGGGCAACTGCATGGTCATCCCGATGCCGACCGCTGGGCCGTTCACGGCAGCGATCAGCGGCTTTTTGGATTCATAGAAACGCAGGGTGACCCGCCCCCCACCATCGCGCAAAGCCTCGATAGAATCCGTGCTTGGCCGCTCCGACTTATCAAAGGTTTTGGCACCCGCGGAAAGATCCGCACCAGCGCAAAAGCCACGCCCCGCACCGGTAAAGATCACAGCGCGCACAGCGTCGTCCGCATCGGTCACATCGATGACGTCGATGAGTTCTTCCACCATCGCCTTTGAGAACGCGTTCAGCCTGTCGGGCCGGTTCATGGTGACGGTGGCGATGCCGTCCTCAACGTCATAGAGAATATCCTGGTAACTCACGTTCAGTCTCCTGCTGCAGCAATACGGGCGTTCAGTTCATCCTTTACGCCATGCTCGTTTTCGATGCCCAGGGCATCGTTAAAGCGGTTAAAAAACCCACACAGCGCAATACGCAAAGTGAGTTCGACAATTTGTTCTTCACTGAAATGTTTACGCAATCGCGTGTGCATCGCATCTCGAATGCGGCCCGGGTTCTCTGTCACCTGCACCGAATAATCCCGCACAACCATATCAACTTCATCAAAACCAGGGACATCGTCGGCCAGAATATCGGCGGCCGCCTCTGCTGAGAGGCCCAGAGCCATCAGGCGGGGTTCGTGATGGGTGACGCAGTAATCACACTCATTCAGTTTGGAAACCACGACAAGCGCGATTTCCAAATAGCGCTTATCCAACACTGCCTCGTCCTTCAGGTCCAACAACAAACCCATTATATGGCGCACAGCGGGCGGGCGATGCGCGAAGACGCGGACCTGGTTCAGGAATGGTCCGTATTCAGTGGTATAACGTTGATAGATCGGCCGGACATCCTCCGGCACCTCGTCAATTTCAATGTCGCGCACATGGGCCATCGTTTTCCCGTCCCTAATTTGTTCTGTTCCCCTTGCACCATGTTATAAACAACTATGCAGCGTCAATATCAGAGAAAGAGGTGAGGTGATGGATTTCGGTATCGCAATGTTCCCAACGGATTATTCCATAGGCCCGGCTGAACTGGCCATAGCGGCTGAAGAACGCGGATTTGGATCCCTGTGGTTTCCCGAACATTCCCACATCCCCCTCTCCCGCAAATCCCCCTGGCCCGGCGGGTCGGAGTTGCCCAAGCACTATTATGACGTCATGGACCCTTTGGTCTCTCTCGGTGCGGCGGCGGCGGTGACGGAAACCATTCGCCTGTGCACCGGCATCTGCCTGGTCATCCAGCGTGATCCCATTCAGCTGGCCAAGGAGGTCGCGACCCTGGATCAAATCTCCAACGGGCGGGTCATCCTGGGCGTGGGCGGGGGTTGGAACGAAGAGGAAATGGCCGACCACGGTACAGCCTTTGACAGCCGCTTTCGCCTGATGGCGGAACGAATTGCCGCCATGAAGACGGTCTGGACCGAAACCAAACCGGAATTCCATGGCGAGTTCGTCAATTTCGATGCCATGATGGCTTGGCCAAAACCGGTTCAGAAACCCCATCCTCCCGTCATCGTGGGCGGTGGTTTTCCCTATGGTGCGAAACGGGCCATAGAATATGGCGATGGCTGGATGCCCCTTGGCGGACGCGGCTGGGATCCGTTGGAGACCATGCAGCGTTTCCGCCAGATGGCAGCGGAGGCTGACCGGGACCCTGACAGCCTGGGCGTCACCATCTTTGGCTATGATGATGCCAACGGGTCGATCCAGAACTATCAGGACGCCGGCGTGGAACGAACCGTCTTCGTCCTCCCCTCGACCAGCCGTGAAGAAGCCCTGCCCCTGTTGGACAAGTACGCCGCCCTTATTAGCTAAAGGCCGCAAAGATCTCCTCAAACGCCACCAGTTGATTGCCATTGGCGGACGAAGGTACCAGGATCGGTGTGCGCACGCCTGTGTCGAACCAGGCTTCCAGGCCTTCGCGCACCTGGGAGACATTGCCGAACAGGGTGTTGTCGGCCAGCCATTTATCGCTGAGGTGATCTCCAACCTTGTCCGGCTCTCCCGCCGCCATGGCCGCTTCCACCCCGGCCATTTCCTCTTCGTAGCCGGATTCTTTCCAATAGTTACGATAGTTCGGCAGTTGGGCATAGGACGTCAGGGTACGGCGGTTGACGGCCTTGGCCGCTTCAATATCGTCGGAAATACAGGTTGGGATCATGTTGCCGATATAGAAATTCTCGTCCTTGCGCTTGTCATCAGGCAAAGCCGCCAACGAGGTCTTCATGAAGCTGCGGGAGGCATTGGCGAAAACCATGCCGTCACCAATCTCGCCCGCCAGGGCGATCATTTTACGGCGCATGGTGGCCAAAATGATCGGCGGCAACTCCCCCACCCGCTCAATGGCTTTTAGGTCCGCAACGAATTCCCGGGTATCGGACAACGGTTTACCGGCGGTCACTTTCATGCGTTTCAAAGACGGGCCATGGCTAACCCCAATGCCAAAGCGAAAACGCCCGCCAGAGATTTCATGAATGAAAGACACCGTCTGGGCATAATCCAGCACCGTGCGGGCATAGATCGGCGCAATCGAGGTCCCGAAATGGATCTCGTTCGTGGCCTGGGCCAGGGCAGCACAAAGGGTCACGTTAGCTACGGTGGAGGGGCAATAAATACCTGTAAAGCCACGGCGTTCGATCTCTCCGGCCAGTTCCAGGGTGGCTTTGCGCCGGCCGGGCACGGCGGCCAGGCTGATTGCGGGCATTTGTGTCATCATTCACTCCAATTATTCTACGTCTGCAAAAACTCAGTTATCACGTCGATTTCCCCATCGCTGCCCAGAGTGGGAGCATGGCCGAAACCTTCAATTTCCACCAATTGCGCCCTGGGGCCCCGTTCGGTCATGGCCTGGGCAACATCCCGTGGCAGCACATCCGAGTCCGCACCACGTAACAGCAACGTCGGGCAGGTTATGGTGTCATATTCATCCCAAAGCTCCAAATCGGATCCGTGCAAGGTAAACTGAGAGACGATTGCCGGGTCATAATGCACGGTTATGTGGCCATCATCCGTACGCCGGAAAGACGTCTCCAACATTGTCTGCCAATAGATATCCGGGTTCTCGCCGAATGGAAGATAGGCCGCGCGGAACCATGCGGCCAACGCGCTTAGACAATTGAACTTCGGCAGATTGCCCACATAAGTTTTAATACGTTCCACGGCCTCGACAGGGATTTCCGGGCCAATATCATTGATCACCAGATGACTGATCCGCCCCTTCAAAGCACCCGCTGCCAGGCTCATGCCAAGGGACCCACCCATGGAAGTGCCGATCCAGGGCGTTTTGTCGATACCCAATTGATCGAACAGGGACAGAGCCGTCTTGCCATAAAAATCATAGCAGTATTCCCGGTCTCGATCCGGCGACCATTGGCTGAGACCCCGGCCCACGGTATCAGGACAGATGATCCAATAATCTTTCGCCATAGCTGCCGCCGTGATATCAAAATCCCGCCCCGTGCGTGCCAATCCATGCCACATGATCAATGGCGGTGCTGCGCGATCCCCCCATTCCGTGAAATGGATCTCCCGACCGGCACAGGTCAGAAATTGTGACTGTCCCAACGAATTTCTCCTTATTTCAACAGGCCTGCTTTTTCCAAGCCGCCATAAAATCGATCAAACCAGGTTGAAACCGTATAGGGCAAAGTGTTTCGAATTCGCCCGGCGTCAAAATCAGGATTGATCTCCATCAACTCCCGCCAAATCTCCCGCGCTTCTTCCAACCGCCCATTCGCGCCATACAATGCGGCAAGATAGGCGCGTGTGGTATCGGTATCCGGCTTTATCGCCAAGCGGCGTTTGAAATTTTCCTCCGCCTCGACATCACGCCCCATGGCAAATTGTGCCCGGCCAATGAAGTGCAGACTCAGATCGTGCTGGGGGTCCAGGCGCAGGGTCATTTGAAAAGCCTCAATCGCATTCTCATGTAGACCGAGGAAGTCGCAGGCCTGACCGAGGGCTGAATATCCCATGCCGAAATTCGGATCAAGTTCGACTGAACGGGCTGCCGACTTAACGGCAAGCCCCAATTCCCCTCTCCAGGTTTGGCATAGGGACAATGCGGTATGGGCAAGTGCATTCTCATTGTCCAGCTCACAGGCACGCTCGGCAAAGGCATATGCTTTGTCCAGAGGCGATGCATCCACCCCCTTCCATCCATTCAAATACTCAGTGGCATACACGATCGCATAGAGCGCATGCGCCAGAGCCATAGCAGGATCCAATTCAAGGGCCTTGTCCAGCATGGCTCGACATTTGATCATCGACTGCGGCGTGAATTTAAACATGTAGCTGCGCGCACGATAGAAAAAATCATAGGCCGCCGGGTCAACTTTGGTCGGGACTTGCCGCCGGTCTTGCTCCTCCGGGGTCAGTTCCACTTGCAGGGCAGCGACTATTTCGCGGGTCACCTCATCCTGCACGGCGAAGATATCTTCCAGATCGCGGTCATAACGCTCCGCCCAGATATGGCCGCCGTCACTGCCGTTGATCAATTGTGCGCTGATGCGCACCCGGTTGCCAGCACGGCGGACACTGCCCTCCAAAACATAGCGCACGCCCAGCTCCCGGCAGACCTGTCGGATATCGGGGCTTTGCCCTTTGTAGGCAAAGGACGAATTGCGCGCGATGACGAATAATTGCGAAGCCTTCGACAAATCGGTGATGATGTCCTCTGTCATGCCGTCAGAAAAATATTCCTGTTCCACATCGCCGGACATATTGTTGAAGGGCAGTACTGCGATGGAAGGTTTGTCCGGCTCTGTCAAAATCGGTGGCACGGATTGGGTCTGTTCGCCGGGGTTCCAATGCCAAATGCGTATAGGATGCGCGATACCTTTAAGGTCGTGTTCACCGTCATCAATAAACGCCGGCGCGAGGCGGTTTCGGATCTGGCCGTGTACGATATCCGAAATAGCAATACCGCCGGGGCTGGCCATTGCTTCCAGACGGGCAGCGAGATTAACGCCGTCACCGTGGATGTCATCACCATCGATAATGATATCACCCAGGTTGATACCAACGCGCAACACGATCCTTGTCGCCTCCGCCACCTCCGCATTGCGTTCGATCATGCCGGTTTGGACGGCTAACATCGACTCGACAGCGGAAACAACAGAAGGATACTCGAGCAGCAACCCATCGCCCATTGTCTTGACAATCCGGCCCCCGTGGCTGGCGATCAGATCATCTATTAATGCCGCGCGATGATCCCGCAACGCAGCCAGTGTCCCCACCTCGTCCGCTGCCATAAGGTGTGTGTAACCAACCACATCCGTGGCGACAATGGCTGCAAGTCTGCGCTGGTTCTGCGAGGCCTCTTTGATCATGGGGTAAGTCTAAACAACTTGATCAAGTTTTGCAGGTCTACTCTTTTGCCGGCAGATTGAAGACCTGTCCGGGGAATATCATATCCGGGTCGCGGATCTGATTGTCGTTGGCCTGATAGATCACGGTATAGCGAATGCCGCTGCCATAAACCCGGCGCGCGATGCGCCACAGGCTGTTGCCCGGTTGTACGATCACCCGGTTTTCCGCCGTTGATGTGGCCAGAACTTCGGCTGCGGCGACACGCACAAAAGGCAGTTCAACACGGCTAATCACTTTGCCGCTGTCGTCCACCTGGTCCACACGCAGGGTATGCGTGCCCGGCTTCACTTCCTTCTTGGGCTTCAGAACCCAGGCCTTGTCCTGATCCGCCTTTGCCGCACCGATGGATTTATTATCGACATAGGTCTGTACCGTCGCACCCCTGGGGGCGTTGCCGGCCACGATGACATTGCCCTTATCGTCATAATCCACCGTATCGACGCTCAATTTATTATCCGCCGGGCCGCCCTTTGGTTCGGGCTTTTGCAGCAGCTTGGCGGGCGCATTGCCTTTCTTCGGCAATAACACGGCCAGTGCCGTTGCCGTCCCGGGTTCAGGTTTGCCTGTGGTAGCTGCCTTAGGCGTGCTGGGTGTCGCAGGCGCGCCGTCCGTTTTTTTCAAGGTGGCGGAAGCGGTCGCGACTTGCACGTCTTTGGATGATTTCGGCGCTTCAGGTGACGCTGGTGACTCTGGTGATTCTGCTCTGGGCACCATAAGGGCGACGATGGATTCTGATGTAACAAAGCGGCCATTGGGCATGGTGGCGACCAAATCCAACTCCGCCTGGCCAATGGGCAGTGGGCGGTCGATCACCGCCACCCATTCGCCACGGCGTGAGGTCGGTGCCTCCGCCAACACCTTGCCACCAATCAACAGCCGCACCACGGAACCGGGCGGTGCCCGCCCGGCGATGACGGCAGTGCGATCCTTGGCAATTCTGACGATATCGAACGTAGGCGGCGCCAATACCGGCACGACAGGTGTGATTGACGCTGCGTCCCCGGAATTGTTCGGCATACGGGGTGAAGCGCTTTCAGTCGGGGCTGCCAGCTTTTCGCCCTCAGGCGCGGGCGCGATTTGCGGCAACACTTGCGGTGCCGGTTTCGATCCCGGCGTTGTCTGGGCTGGTTTTACAGCCGCGACCGTCGCCGGTGCGTCGTCTTCCAGCAGCGAGAAATAGGCCAACGCTCCCCCTGCCAGAATAACCGCTACAACTATGATGATGATATTGCGCACATCAGTCTCCGCACCAGAGCGTTACAATAACAACCCATCGATAACGTAGGCGTTCCCCTCTCAACGGGCAATCCCATGGCCGAGCAGGAATTTATTTCGCCTTCCTGCGAACACGGTTTACGATGGGCGGCACGGTGCGAATATAGCGCGCAATCGCTGCCAGATCGGTTTCCGTCAAGTGGCTCAATCCTTCTTCGATGGTTTCTGACATGCTACCCTGGACATCGTCATAATCAGGCTTGGTGCCATCGCGCAGTAGCTGGATGATATCTGCATCATTCCACTCACCAATGCCGGTTTTAGTATCCGGGGTAATATTGGGCGAGAGTTCCCCTTCCGGGCCGTCGGGTGTGCCTGCCAAAAAGCGTTCCTCGTCCATGGCGCCCATGAAATTGCGCGGTGTATGGCACTCCCCGCAATGACTTAATCCGTGCACCAGATAGGCCCCCCGGTTCCACTGCGGATCCTGGCCAGGTTGATCCGACCAGACGCCCGGCCTGAAAAACAGCCATTTCCAGACTGACACGGTCCAGCGCCATCTGAACGGCGGGGGCACGTCATGGGGCAAATTCACACGATCAACAGGCGTTTGGGCGAATAAATATGCTTTGATGGCCAGGGCGTCGTTCCGGCGCATTTTGGTATAACTGGGATAGGGAAAGACCGGGAAATAATTGCTGCCATCGGGTCGACGGCCATGGCCCAGGGCATCGAGGAAATTTCCATCACTCCAGCTACCAATGCCGCTTTCCCGATGCGGCGTTATGTTGGGACTGTAGAAAATTCCAAAAGGCGTTGTCAGTCCGCGACCGCCTGCAAGCGGGGGACCGCCGCCCTTCACATCCGTATGACAACCGATACATCCCGCGGCCCGGATCAGGTAAGCCCCGCGGGAAGTTGCGGAGGAAGCTGTCTCTGCAGCCATGGCAGGGCCCAGCCAATAGAGCAGAAATCCGGCAATCATCGCGAATCGTATCACTGCGGTAAATCCACCGTCACCTCCCGCCCACCATACCCATGCACCTTGTCCTGGGCCCGCAGGCGCACCGATGCTATTCCCGGTTCAATCTCGACACCATATAACGACCTGGTAAAGGGCTGTTCATGCTCGTGGGGATGGGCCAATTCACGGGTCCCCAGCACCATTCCATTGGGGCCAAGTACCTGCCAGGCATCGGCATAATGTTTCCATCCGGCATCTTCATGACGCACCGTCACTGCAAAGTTATAGACGCCGGGGCGGCTTTTCGTTACCTCCACACCCACGACATCAGCCGGTCCGGCGAAAACCGAATGGGTTGAGGTTGCAGCGACAAGCAGAGCACCCCACAACAGTTTGCGAAACATAGGAACGATCATGGCAGAAATCTCCTCTCTCTGCGTCTATTGTGGCTCTCGATTTGGCGCACGACAAGACTACCGCGATAGCGCCAATTTACTCGGTCAAGAAATCGCGAGGCGGGGTATCACATTGGTCTATGGCGGCGGGCACGTTGGGTTGATGGGCACCGTGGCGGATGCTGTTTTGGCCGAGGGCGGCAAAGTTATCGGCGTCATCCCAAAGCATTTGCAGGACTGGGAAGTTGGCCATAAGGGCCTGACCGAAATGCACGTGGTCGACAGCATGCATGCACGCAAACAGTTGATGTTTGAACTCTCCGACGGGTTTGTCTCTCTACCGGGTGGTATCGGCACCTTGGACGAAACCTTTGAGATAATGACCTGGCGGCAATTGCGCCTGCATGACAAACCGCTGGTGATCCTGGATCAGGGCGGTTTCTGGCAGCCATTGGAGGCGCTGTTGCAGGCTGTAATCGCAGGTGGGTTCGCCGATCAGGGGATCACGGCGCACTATACGGTGACCCAGAATGTTGAAGGTGTATTCGCTGCCCTGGATGCGGCACCCTCTTCATCGGGTCCCGGCCATCCCGAAAGGTTATGAGACTCTTTGACCTAAGGGCCACAGATAGATATTGTCCGCCTCAGTCATAATAGACAGCTAAAGCTGTTACTGAGATTAGATATATAACTCCATGAGCAAGATAAAAGTGAAAACACCCGTCGTCGAACTCGACGGCGATGAAATGACACGGATCATCTGGGCCTTTATCAAAGAAAAATTGATACTGCCCTATCTCGATATTGATCTGAAATATTACGATCTGGGGATCGAAAAGCGGGACGAGACCGACGATCAGATCACCATCGATTGCGCCAATGCGATTAAGGAATACGGCGTCGGCGTCAAATGCGCCACCATCACACCGGATGAGGAGCGGGTTGAGGAATTCGGCCTGAAATCCATGTGGCGCTCTCCCAACGGCACGATCCGGAACATTCTGGGCGGCACCGTATTTCGGGAGCCGATCCTTTGTTCGAACGTACCCCGTTTGGTGCCCGGCTGGACCTCCCCCATCGTGATTGGCCGTCATGCTTTTGGCGATCAGTATCGGGCGACGGATTTCGTGGTGCCCGGCAAGGGTAAGCTGACCATAAAGTTTGAGCCTGAGGACGGCGGCGAAGTAATCGAACGGGAGGTTTTCCAATTCCCGGGCGGTGGCGTGGCTATGGCCATGTATAATCTGGACGATTCCATTCGTGATTTTGCCCGCGCCTGCATGGCCTATGGCATTCAGCGCAAATGGCCGGTCTATCTGTCCACCAAGAACACCATCCTGAAAGCCTACGACGGTCGCTTCAAGGATCTGTTCGAAGAAGTCTTCGAGGCCGAGTTCAAGGACAAGTTCGCCGAATTGGGCATCACCTACGAACATCGCCTGATCGATGACATGGTCGCCTGCGCCCTGAAATGGGAAGGTGAATTCGTCTGGGCCTGTAAAAACTATGACGGCGATGTACAGTCCGACACGGTTGCCCAGGGCTTTGGCTCCCTCGGTCTGATGACCTCAATCCTGATGACGCCCGATGGCAGGACGGTGGAGGCGGAAGCCGCCCATGGTACCGTCACCCGCCATTACCGGGAGCATCAAAAAGGTAACGAGACATCGACCAACCCCATCGCCTCGATCTTTGCCTGGACTGGTGGTCTGAAGCATCGTGGCCGCATGGATGATACCCCGGATGTCACCGCTTTCGCCGAGACCCTGGAACGGGTCTGCGTGGAAACAGTGGAATCCGGTGCCATGACCAAGGATCTGGCGATCCTGGTCGGGCCACAACAAATATGGATGACAACGAACCAGTTCCTGGAAGTGTTGGACGAAAATCTGCAAAAGGCCATGGCGTAAGCGCCTAGATGTAGAGTCTCGATAGGTTGTTCACATCTAGCAGGCTGCTAAAACGGCCGTTGTTGGTCCTATTGAAAACACCCATTCAGCCAAAAGAAGAAAAATACGATGCTGTTTCGAAACGGCGGGACAGGCTTCAGGTAAGAAGCGACCCGCCAAATTTCAGGCAGGCCGCAATTTTGCGCGACGTTATTTTAAAGCCCGGCGTTATACCAAGGTGCGGTATTAACCGATGATGCTATTTAGTGTCGAACTCGGGCGCATGGCTTTCTCTACTTTCACCGGATCGGTGTAATAGTATCCCCCAAGATCGACCGCCGGGCCCTGAGCCTGCTCCAGTTCCGCGACAATGGTTTTTTCATTGCTGGCCAATTGTTCGGCGATGGGTGCGAAAGAGGTTTTTAGGCCCGCGTCTTCATCCTGATCGGCCATTGCTTGTGCCCAATAGAGCGCGATGTAGAAGTGGCTGCCACGGTTATCGATTTCACCGACCTTGCGGCTGGGAGATTTATTGGCATCCAACAATTCCTCTGTCGCCAGATCCAACGCCTTACTCAGAACCGCCGCTTTTTTGTTGTCCGTGACGTTGCTCAAATGCTCGAAAGAGGCCGCCAAAGCGGCGAATTCACCCAAAGAGTCCCAGCGCAGGTGCCCTTCTTCCAGCATCTGCTGCACATGCTTCGGCGCAGAGCCGCCGGCACCCGTTTCAAACAATCCGCCACCGTTCATCAACGGTACGATGGACAGCATCTTGGCGCTGGTACCCAATTCCAGGATCGGGAACAGGTCGGTCAGGTAATCACGCAGCACATTGCCGGTAACCGAGATGGTGTCTTCACCCTTTCTGATCCGGTCCAGCGAAAAACGTGTCGCGTCCACCGGCGACATGATCAGGATTTCCAGGCCATCCGTATCGTGATCGGGCAGGTATTTTTCGACCTTGCTGATCACTTCGCGATCGTGGGCACGGTCTTTGTTCAGCCAGAACACGGCCGGCGAGCCGGTTGCGCGGGCGCGATCGACGGCCAGCTTGACCCAGTTCTGGATCGGCGCGTCCTTGGTCAGGCAGGCGCGCCACAGGTCGCCTTCCTCGACGTCGTGCTGAAGCAAGACTTCGCCTGCGGCATCGACAACGCGCATCACCCCCTTGGCAGGTGCGACAAAGGTCTGCGGGTGCGATCCGTATTCTTCCGCCTTCTGGGCCATCAGCCCGACATTCGGTACACTGCCCATGGTCGCCGGATCGAAGGCACCGTTTGCAATGCAGAACTTGACGGTTTCGTCGTAGACGCCGGCATAACTGCTGTCGGGGATCACGCATAGGGTGTCGCCCTCCGCGCCGTCGGGGCCCCATCCCTTGCCGCCATTGCGAATGGTCGCCGGCATGGAAGCATCGACGATCACGTCGCTGGGGACGTGAAGGTTCGTGATCCCTTTGTCCGAATTGACCATGTACAAGTCGGGCTGGCTGTCCATGCAGGCCTGAAAATCGGCCTCGACGACCTCCCTTCTGTCGGCGGGCAGTTCCGCGACCTTGGCATACAAATCGCCAAGGCCGTTGTTGGCGTCCACGCCCAGTTCGGCAAAGGTGTCGGCATGCTTTTCGAACACGTCGGCGAAAAACACGCTGACTGCATGGCCGAACAACACCGGGTCGGAGATTTTCATCATCGTGGCCTTCAGGTGCAGGGAGAACAATACCCCCTGCGTTTTGGCGGCCTGAATTTGCTCCTCGTAAAAGGCGCGCAACGCCTTGATGCTCATGAACGTTGCATCAACGACTTCGCCATCGATTAAAGGCACGGGGTCTTTCAGGACAGTCACGGCACCATTAGCGTCGGCAAATTCAATGCGGGCATTGCCGACCGACGCGCCCGAGACTGTGATCGATTTTTCATTGGATTGGAAATCGCCCCTGTCCATGCAAGCAACCCGGGTTTTGGAATCCGGGCTCCATTTACCCATGCTGTGCGGGTTTTTTTTCGCAAAGGCCTTGACCGCCTGTGGCGCACGACGATCGGAATTGCCTTCGCGCAATACAGGATTTACCGCGCTGCCCAGGACGTTGCCGTAGGTGGCCTTCGTTTTTTCCTCGGCGGCATTCTTGGAAGCTTCCGGATAGTCGGGAATGTCGAAGCCTTTGGCTTGCAGTTCCTTGATCGCGGCCTGGAGCTGCGGGACCGAAGCGCTGACATTAGGCAATTTCACCACGTTGGCTCCGGGTGTCTTAACCAGATCGCCAAGCTCGGCCAGATCATCGCTTTGGTGCTGTTCAGCAGACAGGTGCTCCGGAAAATGCGCAAGAATTCGACCCGCAAGGGAAATGTCCCGGGTGCCGATATTGATGCCCGCCAACCCGGCGAAAGCCTGAATGATTGGCAGGAAAGACCCACTGGCCAGTTCAGGGGCCTCATCGACCTTGGTGTAAATAATATCGGGTTGTGTGACTGTCTTTTGACCAGACATAATTCTTGGCTCCATGGGAATTGATTGTTTTTGGGAGTAACGATTGGGATCCGGTATAAAAAGTCGGTGATCGGCCTCAACCGACCATCGGCAACGCTTTCTCTCCAATTGGATTGCGAGCCGTGATTCTACGTCATTTCTCGGTGTTATACAATTCTTCGACCTTCCCCCTGGTACAGCCTCACTTACGGAGTGCGCATTTGCATTGATGTTTGTTGCATGACGGGGACGGGACCGCAGTTGACCTGGAAGGCGATTTCGCGGGTATCTTAGAGCATCGTGCGTTTAATCGGACGCATATCCACTTGCCTTGAAGTCGTTCCAGCATTCCTCTGGCTCGAACAGGTGGCAGATATTTCCGGGGGCTTGCCACAGGTCCTCGTAGGGCGCCAGCTTCCCCCCACCCTTGGGACGGCCCTGGCAGGCCGGCTCCACAGAACCTGTTCCAGCACGCCGGGCAAGGAGTTTCACCGCAAAGCTCGGGCTGACGCCAAAATGTTCGGCCGCCTGCTGACGAGAATGACCGCCATCAACATAAGAGATAACCCGCTCTCGCAGGTCCACCGAATAACATTCGCCCATGATTCACTCCAACTATGGTGGATCACATTTTCAAGCCGTTGGGAATCCCGTTTATGATCCCTATTTCAAGCTCGATGCTCTGGCCTAACGCAGCAAAAACAAACAGAGCCCGTCAGAAATGGCGGGCCCTGTTTTTTTTAAGAACGGTTCTTCCCGCGCCTCTTAATCAGGCTGGGGCGAAAATATCGTCTTCCTGTTTGCCTTTCAGGTCGGGCAATTCGATGGGGCCTTTGAAGGCGCTGTCGTGTTGCAGGGTTGGCATCACGTCCGTTGCGAACAGGCGCATGTTCATCTCACCCTCTTCGTGGGGCATGCCGCCATAGGAAAAATCACAGACCATATGGTCTGTACCCGTCAACCGTTGCAGCTCGGCAATTTGCGCCTTGCAATCATCGGGCGTGCCGACAATCTGAATTTTGACATAGAAATCCGTCATTTTTTTCCGGGCGTCGGCGTCCTTCATTTTGGAATAGGTCTTGGCCATCTTGCCATAGGATTCATACCCCTTCACCGTGGCCAGATGACCATCAGAAAAGTGGTAGTGATTATCGATGGAATCCCATTTCGCGCCGAGATACTGCGTCGCTCGCTCGATCGCCTCTTCCCGGCTTTCAGCGACAGAGACGTTGGTTAGAATAACGGGGGGTTTCGGGGTATGGCCGACGGACATGGCAATCTCGCGGAAGCTTTGAATATCCGTTGCCGCCTTGACCCATTCGTTCTGCATGATGACCATCATGCCGAAACCCAGCTTAGCCATTATCTCGGCCGATTCCGGACTGACGGATGATGCATAAAATCGCCGCTCAGGGTGCGATATGGGCCGGGGGCGGATAGACATTTCCGGAATTTTGTAAAATTCCCCATCCCAATCGAAAACTTCCTGGCTCAACGCCTTGGTGATCAGCTGCGCGGATTCGGCAAAACGTGGCCGTGCCTCACCCATGGGGATGCGAAAGCCGTCATACTCCACCGTGGCCGCGCCCCGGCCAAAGCCGAACATGCAGCGCCCGCCGCATAGAATATCAAGATAAGCGATCTGTTCCGCGACCCGGATCGGATCCTGCCACGGCAGCACGATGACGCAGGTACCAAGCGTAATTTTCTTGGTCCGTCCGGCAAAATAAGTCAACAACTGCAAAGGTGACGGCGACATGGAATACCCGGTGAAATGATGTTCCAAGCCAAACAGGCTGTCAAAACCCAATGGCTCCGCCAAATCGCCGAGAGAAAGATGCTCCATCATCACAGCGGCGTCCGAACGCCCTTTTTCGGCAAGAACACTTAAATCTGCACCAATTTTCATTTCCTCAACCCCTTTACAATTCAACCAAATATCAGAGACATATTACATTGTGGCGGGCCTATTGTGAGGTGCTCAATATGTCGCACCCATTGTGCCGCGCTCATTATCTCCCACCTATTATGTCCCACCAGGCCCCTTCAATTCAACGGTGTTGCCGTCCGGGTCCCGGACATAGGTGGACGGCCCGTCCCCGCCGGCACCATATCGCTGGGCAATTTCTTCAGGTTCAAGACCGTGGCCGCGCAAATATTCAAGCAATGCAGGGCCATCAAAAGGGTCAATGCGCAGACAGAAATGGTCCATATTCGGGCCATTCGGTGCCAAAGGGCCACCACCACGCTGCCCTATTTGACCACTCAAAGGCACCAGATCGATCTGCGCCGAGCCGGCGCGCAGATGATACAGGCCAAGATCATCCCGCCGCCGGTCCATGACACAGCCCAGGATATCGCAGTAAAACGCCAGCGAACGATCCAGGTCGGAAACCCGTAAAACCACATGATCCAATCCTAGTGGAGCTATCTGCATCCTTCATTCTCCCTGATAAGCCAATAGTTTATTAAGGTCTTTATTCTATATCTGTATGCGAAACTTCTACGAGCGGGATAGCGCTTGATGCTATTATTAGATGACATTCAGACGCGGGAATGCCGGGCCTTTGCAAATGCCTGGCAGAACTGGCGGGGCGACAATTTGGTACCCCGTCGCGCATCCGTACGGATAGAAGACATCTCCAAATTGCTACATCTGGTATCGATTGTCGAGGTTATATCGCCGGAAATAGCCACATTCCGCCTGGCCGGAACCGCTCTTTGCCAGGCCATGGGAATAGAATTGACCGGTTTGAATTATTTCGATTTCGCGACTGCCGAAGCACGCGGCCTCCGCGTTGCCAGAACCTGCCAAGTGGCATCACACCCCTGTGGTTCTCACTTTCTTTTCCCCATCGCCTATCGCTCCGGCCGGACGGTACCGACGGAGGTCGTATCCTTTCCCGTCTGGCCCGACGAACCTGGTACGCCGCCGCAATTATTCGCCATGTCCATGGCATTGGAAGATATGCACCTTGAGGGACCGGCCGCCGAACCGACGCAGCTGCCATTGGCCGAAGGATTTCAATTCATCGATATCGGTGCCGGTATACCTGATGATGAATTAAATTTGGCGGTGCGGGAGCCGGCAACGCTGCACCTTCAAGCCGGCTAGTCGGAAGCGATACTTCAACCGCGCTTGCGGCGAAACTTCGTCGCCCGCGTACCGGCCCGGCCACCGCCGGAACGGCCCATAGGGCCGCCTGCGGCTTCTTCCACGGTCACCCGGCAGCAGCCGCGCCGCGACTGCCGCCGGAAACTTTGCCGTGTCAGGCAGCTATTTTCTTGCACTCCGCGATGCAAGCAACGCAAGAATCGGCGCAGTTCTTGCAATCCTGATGCTTGTTCGCATGTTTGCGGCATTCCTTTTCACAGGCCATGCACACATCAATGCAGACCTTCGCCAGTTTCGCCAGGTGGGGCGACTCGAACGCCGCGAAACGAGCCAAGGTCTGGCACATGGCGGTCATTTCCTGCGCCACCCTTGCGCAATCGGCGACGCTGGTGTCACTATTCTTGAACAGAATAAGGCAATGCTCGATGCATGCTTCTCCCATCTTGACGCAATGAAACGCCGCGTCCGTCGCCGCCTGATATTTCTTCATACCGTGGCCTGAATGATCCATTTTATGCGAGCTGGCACCAGCAGGGCTGCTTACGGACACGGCGGCCATGGCCGCACCAGTCCCCGCCAAGACATTGCGCCTTGTAAACAAGTCCGTTCGCGCAACATCGTCATTTTTTTTTCGCGGTCTTCATTGTCATCATTTTACCCTTTTCTAATTATTTGAGAACTGATCTCCTTTAGTAAATACTAATTTAGTCAGGATAGATTAATGAAAATGAAACGTGCAAAGGCCAGATATCAATCTCAAGCCGCGCGATCCGGTATTACTCTGAACTACGCGACGCCCCGATCTCCGTTACAGGACGATCAAGCCGGCCAATCGGAAGCCATACCTCAACCGCGCTTGCGACGAAACTTCGTCGCCCGCGTACCGGCCCGGCCACTGCTGGAACGGCCCTTGGGGCCGCGTGCGGCTTCCAGCATCTCCGGCGTTATTTCCGTGGCGACCTCTTTGGGTACATAGCCTTCACCGCGCTTGGCCCGCATTGCCTTGATCCCGCTTGCTTCGCCATCCGTAGAACGTCCAGCCGGGCCTTTTCCCGCTTTACTGCGTGCCGGCTTATCGCCCTCCCCGGTCAGCCCTTGCAGCTCCATCTCCTCCAACCGGCGCAGTTCATCCCGCAGGCGGGCAGCCTCTTCGAACTCCAAATCGGCGGCGGCGGCGCGCATGCGTTTCTCCAGATCCGCCAGATAGGCTTTCAGGTTATGGCCGACAAGGTTATTACGCTCCGCATCGCCCGTATCCACCGTCACACGATCGCCTTCGTAGACCGATGCCAGGATATCGTCGATATTCTTTTTGATGGATTCAGGCGTTATGCCATGGGCCTTGTTATAGGCCATCTGCTTCTCGCGCCGGCGATCCGTCTCGTCCAGGGCCTGGGTCAGGCTTTTGGTTTTCTTATCCGCATACAGGATGACCCGGCCATCCACATTTCGTGCCGCCCGGCCAATGGTCTGGATCAAAGAGGTGGTGGAGCGGAGAAAGCCTTCCTTATCCGCATCCAGGATCGCCACCAAGGTGCATTCGGGAATATCCAACCCTTCGCGCAATAGATTGATGCCCACCAGAATATCGAATACGCCCAGGCGCAGATCACGGATGATCTCAATCCGTTCCAGCGTATCAATATCAGAATGCATATAGCGGATCTTCAGGCCGCCTTCGTGCATATATTCCGTCAGATCCTCGGCCATGCGTTTGGTCAAAGTGGTGACCAGTACCCGGCCCCCCGCCTTGGTCACATCACGGCATTCAGCAATCAGGTCATCCACCTGATGTTCCACCGGGCGAATAATACAGATCGGATCGATCAACCCCGTTGGGCGAATAACCTGCTCAGTGAAGACGCCGTCCGTCCGCTCCATCTCCCAATTCCCAGGCGTGGCGGAGACAAAGACGCTTTGCGGGCGCATGACCTCCCATTCCGAGAACTTCAAGGGCCGGTTATCGACACAGGACGGCAGGCGGAAACCGAATTCCGACAGGGTCCATTTACGCCGGTAATCGCCCCGGAACATACCGCCCAGTTGGGGCACGGTGACGTGGCTTTCATCCAGGATCACCAACGCATCCTCGGGCAGGTATTCAAACAAGGTCGGCGGCGGGTCACCTGGATTGCGGCCTGTCAAATAACGGGAATAATTCTCAATGCCGGGGCAGAAACCTGCCGCATCCATCATCTCCAGATCCAGCATAATGCGTTGTTCCAGACGCTCGGCCTCTAACAGCATGCCGGTCTGGCGCAGGAATTCCAGGCGCGCGATCAATTCTGCCTTGATGCCTTTCATGGCCTGCTGCAGGGTCGGGCGCGGGGTTACGTAATGGCTATTGGCATAGACCCGCGCCTTCTCGAACGTATCGCTACGATGACCGGTCAGAGGGTCGAATTCGACAATTTCCTCCAACTCATCACCGAACAGGACAAAGCGCCAGGCCCGATCCTCCAAATGCGCCGGCCACAGCTCAACCACATCGCCCCGGACCCGAAAGGTGCCACGGCCAAAGAAGTTGTCGTTGCGGCGATATTGCAGGTCCACCAGGCCTTTCAGCAAGGCATTGCGATCAATGGTCCCGCCCACCTTGAGGTCCAGGGTCATCTTGGAATAGGTCTCGACAGAGCCAATACCGTAGATGCAAGACACGGAGGCCACGATGATCACGTCGTCCCGTTCCAGCAGGGCGCGGGTGGCGGCATGGCGCATGCGGTCGATCTGCTGGTTTATGTGCGCTTCTTTCTCAATATAGGTATCCGTGCGGGGGACATAGGCCTCCGGTTGATAATAGTCGTAATAGGAGACAAAATATTCCACCGCGTTGTTAGGAAAGAACCCCTTCATCTCACCATAAAGCTGGGCTGCGAGGGTTTTGTTAGGGGCCAGCACCAGGGTCGGCTTTTGCGTCCGCTGGATCATCTGGGCCACGGTGTAGGTCTTGCCCGACCCGGTCACCCCCAACAGCACCTGGTCGCGCTCTCCACTTTCAACGCCGGCCACCAATTCCTTGATCGCCTGGGGTTGATCGCCGGCAGGTTGGTATTCTGAAACAAGCTCAAACGCCCGCCCGCCATCGCCCTTTTCAGGCCGGGCGATGGGCGCGGGCACCCAGGTACTTTGTTCAGCCTCCGCCAGGGACTGCTCAAAACTACCGGTGATCTGCTTCATGGATGTGTGTGCCATACCACCAGTATAACCGATTTTACGACGTAGACAGATAGGGTTATGCTGAAACTTATGAAAACAATACTGGATCACGAAATTCCCAGCCCTCGGGCCTGGATCGGGGATGAACTGGCTGATGATGCGGGCCTGGTGCCTCTGGATGATGCCTGCCTGGAGGAGCTGTCGGGCCTTGGTGCGTTATTGCAGGCCAACCCCCTGCCCGTGCTGTCATTGCAGCCGGATGATTTTGACTTGCCCCACTGCAGGGCGCTGATGGCAGGTGTGCGGCAACAACTGGATCAGGGTATTGGCTTTGCCATCATTGATCGTCTGAATTTAGATGAAACGCCAAAAGAGACGGCGACCGCCTTTTACTGGCTTCTCGCCTCGATGATTGCCCGCCCCGTGGCGCAAAGCTGGGACGGCAAGATGCTGTACGATGTGACCGACAGTGGCAAGGAACCGGGCAATGGCGTGCGCCCGGACATCACCAACGTCGGCCAGAACCTGCATACGGACAACAGCTATAACCTGTGCCCACCGGACTATGTTTTACTATTCTGCCGGCAAACGGCTATGGAGGGCGGGGTAAGTGAGCTGGTCAGTTTTTACGCCGCCCATAACCAAATGCGGGCGGAGGCACCTGATCTACTGGCCCGCCTGTACGAGGATTTCATCTTTGATCGTCAGCGGGAACACGCCCCCGATGACGTCATGACAATCGAGCACCCCCTGTTCACCTGGGACGGCAGCCGCCTTTTGGGTCGCCTGTCGAAACGCCAGGTGCACGGCGGCTATGCCTTGGCAGGCAAGGCCATGGATGAACAGGCCGCAGCAGCGTTAACGGCGTTGGAGACAATCATGACCGCACCAGGCATGCGCAAGAAGTTCTATTTTGAGCCCGGTCAGATCCAGATCGTCAACAACAAAACCTGCGGCCATTCCCGTACCGCCTTCACCGACTGGCCGGAGCCCGAGCGTCACCGCAACCTGACCCGCCTATGGCTGCGCCACGAGGGCCGTGTATTTTATAACGGTTAGCGCGAAACTTATTTAGGCTGGGGCGTCGCAGACTTCCGTACCCATGTCCGCCGGGATGGAGACTTCCAGCAATTCGAAGGCATCAGAGGTAGCCGTCTCGTTGTGCGGTGTGCCGCCTGGGATATACATGCTGTCGCCGGCCTTGATCCGCTCCACCCGACCGCCGGCAAATTCCAGATCGACCCAGCCGCTTAACATATAAACGAACTGTCCCTCGCAAAGATGCACATGCCAGCCGGTTTCCTCCGACAAGCCTTGGGAGGCGGATGTGATCTGGGCCCGAAGGCGTCCGCCACTGGCCGCTGTAACGCCCAATTCGCGATACTTCAAAAATTCCCGACGCCCCGGCACCATCACCGGATCATCAATCTTGGCAATCGCTACGTCGTTGCCGCTATCAGTTCCTACAGATGCTTCCACACTCATCACGCTCTCCCCATGTTTAAGTCTGATCGATTGTGGGCAGAATGGTAGGAGCGGATATGAGAATTGGCAAGAGGATTACATTGGAACAGAAAATTACGCAGCAATCCATAAACACCAAATTGCCAGCAACGGCACGTCCGTCGCCTGCATGGCATGCCAGGCGTTGGATGGATTATGGACCAAGTCGCCGGATCGTTTGGCAACCATTGGATTATCGTTCTGCATCCATTCCCCAGATGATAAAACCACATAAAGCTCTTCGGGAGGATGATGGTGTCGCGGATAGGTAATTCCGGGTGCAACGAGGCTCACACCGATCACCACATCCTGCCGCGTCTCCAGGCCCCCATTGCCGACAATCATCGCATTGGTATGATTATCATAAAAATCTCCGGCAACCGTTGCCGCTTCCGCCCTTCGGTTCCAGGCAAACTTTGGCTCTAATGCCGCAAAGGCATCTGTTAGTTCGGGGAAAGGTTCCGGGCCTTTGCGTGCCTGGTCATAGGCGTTTTCCAGATGGCGACAGGTTTCCAGGCGCGTTGGTGTGTTTTCTGTATTGACCTCACCAGCATTTTCCAGTGCTGAAAAAATCCGGTCCACCATCGACATCGCATCGGGGAAATCCGCTGCCCGTGCCCTGATGCCGGCCTCCACCGCATCGATAAACCGTTGCAAACCTTGTTCCCGACCCGGCATTGCGCATTCCCTTTTTATTGGCATTCAACCTGTCAGCAATCCAAGCACTGATCCTGGCAAAGGGCAAGATTGCAGAAGCCGAGGCAATTTTTACTTTGGAGCGGAAAAAACCTGGACCAGACTTGGGCGAAGTTGTGCGGCACCATAGTTGCTGAGATGATGCTCATCACGATAGGCTGATCGACCGTCAATATAGGGCGAGCAACTTTGTTGATCGCAAAATACTTCGGTGGGATCAATCACAACGACGCCCAAATGGGACAGTTCAGTAAACGTTTCCGAGACAAATCGCTGCCGCGCCTGGATTTCCCGGCGGGGTCTTTCATAGGCGACGGCACGACCGCGTATGGCCAGTTTCAGGCCATAGGCCGTCGGCTCGATATTGTAATTCGGAACCTGCAGCAGAACGTAGGTACGAATACCGTGTTGGGCCAGCTTGGTGATCATTGCGGTTGCAGCGGCCTTGAAATCTTTCCGGGCGCTTGTCACGCTTGCCTCTCCCTTCGTGGGGTCGCTGGTGATCAGAGGCGGGGGCAAATGCTGCTTGAAACGGTCCCGACCGTTTGTATAGAGATTGAAGCGGGAGATCAGCAACACATTGGGGATTTTTTTGCGAATGGCGTAGTTCACCATGTAATCATTGAATTTCCGGCATTGGTGAGAGGCATCTTCATTCACACGGTCCAATCCGGCGATTGCCGGACAGGCGCTGTAGGCGGCAAAATGCGACTCGACGCCGTGCTCCCGTGCCAGACCATCCAATAAGGGCTGCAGGGCATCGGCATGGCTATCCCCCCAAATCAATAATTGCGGTTTAACGATAGGATGGGTGGGATCGGGTCGGCAGAACCAGGTATCGCTGAATTGCCCCTGTTGCTTGGACCAAACGCAATCCTGGCGGCGTGGATTGCGCGCCTCCCCCGCAGCGGCGATCTGCAATGCACTTTCAGAAAAGCGTGCCGGAATGCCCTGTTGTATATGTATCGTCGTTCCAGCTATGCCAAGCATTGCCACGACCAACAGCGTGCCGACCACTAGTCGAGGGTTGGTGAAGACGGCGATATTGCGACGTATGGGCGTTTCAACAAATCGATACGAAAGCCAGGCCAGCAAGACACTCAGGATAAGTGCGCCGCCCTTTGCCAATGTGCCCGGCTCCTCCAATGCCAACGCCCTCTGCAAAACCAGAACCGGCCAATGCCACAGATATAAGGAGTAGGAAATCAGCCCGACAAAAACCACCGGCCGCCAGGTCAAGACATGCCCTACAACAGTCCGACGATTACTGCCGGCCCATATGATCATCGCCGTCGAAAGACAAGGCAATAAAGCGTAAAAAGATGGATAGGGCGTCGTTCGATCATACCCGATGACGCTCAACACAAGCCCCAACAGACCAAGTCCGGCCCAGAATTCATTCACCCAGGACCCGGTGCCCACGGACCCATCGCGGTAGACAACCTTGAAGGCCAGCAAGCACCCGATGCCCAATTCCCAAGCCCTTGTCGGTAACAGATAGAAGGCAGCATCGGGTTCAACGCCAGCGCCCCATACGGAAAGCGCCAACGATCCCAGCGCAATAATCAACAGAATTGAAAAACGCCAGGCGGCAAAGAATTTTCCAAGGAGCATCAGAACAGCAGGAAAGATCAAATAGAACTGTTCTTCGACCGACAACGACCACGTGTGCAGCAACGGTTTTAAATGCGCTTCGCTATCGAAATAACCGCTCTCCTGCCAAAACAGGACATTGGAAGCGAAAACTGTCTGCGCCAATACAGACTGCCCCAGTTCCAGATAAAGATGCGGTGGATAGACGAGAGAGAATGCGACAAGGGTGGCGATAATAACCAGGAACAATGCTGGTAAAATCCGCCTGACCCGACGCAACCAAAATACCTGTATGGAAAAATTGCCTGCTTCCATTTCGCGAAGGATAAGGCTAGTAATCAGGTATCCACTGATCACGAAAAAAACATCGACGCCTTCATATCCGCCAGCAACACCTGGAAAGCCCGCGTGATAAAAAATCACCGGCAGGACGGCAAGCGCGCGCAAACCATCAATATCGGGGCGATAACCAGGGCTCAACGAGACATTCCGATGCAGCAAGCTAAAGGTATAGAGAATTGGTGAGGGGCCGATTGGTTAGAGGATTAAGACAGCCCGAGGTGGTTAGCAAATTTTTCACAAAACAACAAATCCACGATGTCCCGCAATCGACATGACCGGGATATGGAACCTATTTTTAGCCTAAATCTTCCCACCAATCCGGCTCGGAACGTAATTGTATGATGCAAACACCGTCGTGCTATGTCAGAATGGTTCTACGATTAATACTGCAAAGGGAAAAGTTACATGGCGACTGGTACAGTGAAATGGTTCAACCCGACCAAGGGTTTTGGTTTTATCGAGCCTGAAGGTGGTGGGTCGGATGCATTCGTGCATATCTCGGCTGTGGAACGGGCCGGCTTGTCTGGTTTGGCTGAGGGTCAAAAGGTGCAATACGATTTGGAACCAGGACGCGATGGCAAGAGCTCTGCCGAAAACTTGGTTGCTCTCGATTGATTTAGACGTCTCGCGACGGCGCTTATAGCCGTCGATACCTGGATGTGTCACATAGAACGGATTGCGCGAACATGCGCGTTTCGCCGTAATGCTTGTCGTCTAGGATAACGGCGTGGTGCGGCTGATCCATGGGCTTGACCAGATGCTCCACGACCCGGATCCGTTCTGGTCGACCGACCTTTTCCAGGCGATCACCGGCTTGAAGAGCAATCTTTCGAACCGACCGGGGCATTCAATCATCCATTGTTAGGTGGCGTTGGGCGACGTTGGGCAGCGTTTAAAGGGCTTATGCCCAAGCTAATTAGTCCAAGCGTAGCACGGATAATTTGGTCGTGGATAGATTGCTTGCTCGGCAAACGGGGTGTGCAGGATGCAGTGAAATCATCAGCACGACCAGCAGGCGATGTCGTCCCGCAATATCCTGCCGCATCCCGCTTCGTGGTGACCGGGACGGGAAGGTTCCGCATGCACCCGGCGTGGGTTTAAGTGTGGGATCAATCGCAATAACTTACGAATTTTTCCTTATAAATCAATGCGTTATAAGGGAATATGGCGGATGAGGTCAGAGTAATTTTATTTTGATACAAGATCCGAAAAATCTAACTATTATGCTCGTATTGTTTGTTATTCAGCGCTGCCTTACGAGTTAAATTTGTCAGAAAATCGGGTCCATTCGTCTCAAAAGTGCCGTTTCGCGAATGCTCGTCCGAAACCTGATTTTAGGTATCGTTCGAACTCAATCGCTTTGGCTTTGTCCACAAACCCAATGCAGACGGCCATCTGCCACGGTTTATGCTTGTTTGTATGCGCGGACTTACCGCTGTTGTGTTCGTCCAGCCTTCGCTCGGGGTCAATTGTCATGCCGACGTAATAACGTGTTGGAGTGTTGAGAGATTCAAGGATGTATACGAAGTGCATGGTGCAGGTCCGCCTTCGCAAACGCTACGGCGTGACATTCGCCTTCACCTTTCGCTAATGATGGTTCACGAATTCATTCCGCCGAAGCCCAAGCGAAGCGAAAGGCGATGAGCGAATGGCGGAGCGTAGCTCCGGTGGCGCCAAACCATTCCACCGTTCTGCAAAACCGTCAGCGTAACCGAGAAGCTTTTCTTGCTCGGCGATATCTGGAACCCATGGGCCTGTTGCCTCGAATAACTGGGCGCGATCCGCAAA
>JABJKS010000072.1 GCA_018660265.1 Rhodospirillaceae bacterium
AGCAGCAACGGGTGCTGCAGGCCCGAAGCGACCTCTTCCAATTTGACGTCCATTGCCGTCGCGGGGACCGCGAAGGTTGCCGTCATGGCGACCGTTACGGCGGCCAATGCCAGTTTCTTAAACATAATGCCCTCTCCCTAATTCCTAATTGTTATAGAATAAGTCTTCTTCGAACTCTCTTACGCAACTAATTCGGTTGCAAATTCATGGCGCGTTATTGTCGTCTTTTCCATACCGAATGGTCAACTGCAAACCTGCATCAACCAAACGTGAAACAGCCATCGACCTTGGCGACAATATCGTTCGCCAGAGGCCCGGCAGCTTCCGCCCTGACACATTCCGCCAGCTCCGCCCGGTTTTTCACCCCCAGCACCACGGTATCCACCCCGGACATGCTGAGCGCGTAGCGATGGCCCAGGGTGGCCGCTGTCATACCCAGTTCCGCGGCCAGGGCGCGATAGGCACCGGCCTTGTTGAAATCGCGCACCTCGCCATGATCGTCAGGCAAATCGCGGTCAATAGCATCGGTCAAGGCACCTGCCTGGACCGCGCGGATGCCCATGACACCAACGCCATTGGCCTGGGCTGCGGCGATGATATCGCGGGGCCGGGCCGGTTCCTCGTAGAATTTCAGGGCACCAGGGGAATCCATGGCGTTGGCGATGCATTGCACCACAGCCGGTTTGGGCTGACTGGCCAGCAATTCAATAATGGCATCGGGATGGCCAATGCCGGTCAGCCCCCAGGCGCCGATCAAGCCTTCTGCAACGAACCGTTCAAAACAAGGGCGCACCGTGGCCACAAAATCGCTTTGCGCGGTCATGCGGGCCCCGGCATCCGGGTGCTGTTGCATGGCATGGCCATCAGGTGCCACATTGGAATGGAGAAAAAACAGATCCAGCCGCTCTACCCGCAACCGCGCAAGGCTGTCATGAATAGATTGCCGTAGGCGGGCCTCTATTTGATCAGCAGGCGTATTGCCCAATAGGCATTTCGAAGTGACCCGCACACCGTTTGGGACCCGGCCTTCGAATGCCGCGCCAAAAACCTCCTCCGCCTCGCCCTCGCCATAGCGATAGGCCAGATCGATCAGGTCAATGCCGGCATCCACGGCGGCCCGCAGGGTGGCAATACATTCCGGGCGATCCGTTTGCCCCCACAACTGGCCCAGACCGCCGCCGCCCAGGGTTAGGCGACTGACGGGCCCTAAAGGTCCGAGAAAGCCGCTATCCATTAGTTTGGGCCATCAATTTTGCGCCGCTAGTTCTGGGCCGCTAGTTCTGGGCGGGCAGCATTTTGCCCGGGTTCATGATGTTGGTGGGATCAATGGCGGCCTTGACCGCGCGCATAACATTCAACGCATCGCCATGTTCGGCCCGCATATATTTCTGCTTGCCCAGGCCCACGCCATGTTCTCCCGTACACGTACCATCCATGGCCAGGGCCCGGTTGACCAGACGTTCATTCAAATCCTCCGCCTGACGCAATTCCTCGGGCGCATTGGGGTCCAGGACAAAGGCCAGATGGAAATTGCCGTCTCCCACATGGCCGCACATGGGCGCGGGGATCGTGACACCCTCAAGATCCTTGCGGGTTTCGGCGATACATTCGGCCAGACGGGAGAGTGGCACACAGACATCCGTGGCCCAGATCTCACAGCCCGGCCGCATGGCTTTACAGGCATAGGCTACATCATGGCGGGCCTGCCACAGCCGGTTGCGGTCTTCCAGTTTATCGGACCATTGGAATTCACCGGCGCCCAAATCATCGCCAATCGCCTTCACCATGGCTATTTGTTCAGCCACGCCCGCATCCGTGCCATGAAACTCCATGAATAGCGTCGGTTTCACCGGATGATCCATTTTGGAATATTTGTTCAGGGCGTCCATCTGGACATCGTCCAGCAACTCAATCCGGGCGATGGGGATACCCGATTGAATGGTGTAGATGGTGGTATCGACAGCACCTTCCACGGTTTCAAAAGGCACGACGGCGGATGAAATGTTTTCCGGAATGCCATACAGGCGCAAGGTAATCTCGGTGATAATACCCAAGGTACCCTCGGACCCGACAAACAGCCGGGTCAGATCATAGCCGGCGGAGGATTTCCGGGACCGCCGGGCCGTACGAATAATCTCACCATTGGGCAAAACCACCGTCAGGGACATCACGTTCTCGCGCATGGTGCCGTAACGCACTGCATTTGTGCCTGATGCTCTGGTCCCTGTCATACCGCCGATGGAGGCATCGGCACCGGGATCAATGGGGAAAAACAAACCCGTATCGCGCAGGTGCTCGTTCAGCTGCATACGCCGCACACCGGGCTGTACCGTGCAATCAAGGTCTTCGGCATGGACTTCCAGTACTTCATTCATGCCGCCGACATCGACGCAAATACCGCCATGGGTTGCCTGGATATGCCCCTCCACCGAGGTGCCCGCACCATACGGCACCATGGGCACACCCGCGTCATGACAAACCCGCACGATGGCCGAGACCTCTTCAGTACTTTCCGCGAAGGCGACCGCATCAGGCATCTCCGTCGGGTGCCAGCTTTCATCATGGCCGTGGGACTCGCGGACCGCATCCGCCGTAGACAGGCGGTCCCCCAACAAAGCCCGCAATTTATCGATCACGCCTGACGTTGTCTCGGTGGTTGCACGGTTCATGGTGTTCATCATCCCGGCCTTTCTGAAAATTCTGTTGCGGGCAGTATACGACAGCTTTCGTACTTTCGACATTCCTAGAATTTTTTTGACCCCTCCGCGCACCTGCCCGCCCTTCAGTCGCATATTCGTTACATAGTTTCTTGACTCCGGGAATTATCAACGTGCCTAATACAGCCGTTGGTTAAACATTGAGGGAGGATTAAACATGTCAAAAATTACAATGATATATGCGTTGACGGCTTGTTTCGCTCTATCTGGTGCTGTTTGGACGTCTGCGGCAACGGCGGATGAAAAATTCAACGACAAGCCATACTCGGAAAAATGGGCTCCCAGTGAATGGGGCAAAGATGATATGGCAGGTTCGGTTAACCGGACCACTGCGGCCATGGTTTTAAAAGCAGCCAAGCTGGTCAAGCAGGGCAAAGTCCACACCATGGGCAAAGTCTATCAACAAGATGCCCCGGCATTTGGCTCACGCGGTTGGCGTATGACCATTCCCGGCCTGCCCACGGGCGGTCCGTTCGGTGCCCACAAAATGGTCTATAACGATGAATATCTATCCACCGAAATTGGTCAGATCGGCACCCAGTTTGATGGGCCAGGCCACATCGGCATCATGACTTCGAAAGGTGATTTCTTTTACAACGGCCGTAAACTTTCGGACCCGGACATTAACTCATATGGCATGGGCTCGCTCGGTGTGGAGCATGTGGCCAAGAAGGGTTTTGTCTGCCGTGGCGTGTTGTTGGATGCTGTCGCCCTGCGCGGTGGTCAATTGCCAATCCCAAAGATGCCAAGCCCGGCCGACCCTGGTGTCGTCACGGCTGACGATGTGAAGGCTATGGTGAAGAACCAAGGCATCGATCCGATCGGTGAAGGCGATTGCGTCTTCCTCTACACCGGTCATGGCGATATCTGGCATCCCTCCAAGTGGGATACCTACGATGCGGCGGAAAAACAAAAGCGTGTCGCGATGTTTAATTCAGGCGAGCCGGGCTTTGGCATTTCGGCCTGCGATTATCTCGCGGAACGTAAGATCATTCTGTGGGGTGGCGATACCTGGGCCACAGAGGCGGTTGGTGCCGGCTTTATGGGAGAAACCACGGAAATTTTTGAATGCCATGCCCAGATGATGCCCCGTCGCGGCATCTGGAACCTGGAAAACCTGGACCTCTCACAACTGGTCGAAGACAAGGCCTATGAGTTCCTGTTTGTCTGGTCGCCCCTGAAAATCAAGGGCGGCACTGGTTCACCGGGCAACCCGGTCGCCCTGTACTAGACTTTTCAAGTCTAGTTTTCGGCGCTCACGCTTGTGCGCAAGAGCGCACCACTCCGCGGGGGCGGCGCATTAACGCCGGGCCGCCGTCGCGACCTTGTTTGGGTGTTTAATTTCGGAACCGGGGACCGGCGGCATGCCGGTCCCCGGTTTTCGTTGAGTATGGCATTCGCGTTAATGCACGGCTGCGTACATGATTTCTTCTTCTGTTGCCTGGCCGCCGACGAATTCTTCCACCACCCGGCCTTGCCGGGCAACAAGAATGCGATCCGCCAGGGTGAGAACTTCCGGCAGGTAGGATGAGATGACAATGACAGTGACACCTTCGTCCGCCAGATTGCGGATGATCTGGTGGATCTCGGGGATGGAACCCACATCGACGCCGCGTGTGGGTTCATCGAAGATCACCACCTTTGGCTTTTGCACCAGGGATTTGCCGACCACGACCTTTTGCTGATTACCGCCCGACAACTCATTCACTTTGACGTCTGCCGATGGCGCACGCACCTCCAGCCGTTTCGTCATATCCGTGCCCAGTTCGTTACGCCGACCGTTCGAGATCAAAAAGCCCCGGCCCAGTTTGGAGGCCAGCCAGGAAAGATAGATATTGTCCTTGATGGACATGGTTTCCAGAAAACCTTCGATCTTGCGATCTTCGGTGATGTAGACGATGCCGTCGTCGATGGCCTGTTTCGGCACCCGATAACGGATCGCCTCGCCATCCAGGAAAATCCGCCCGCCATGAAAAAGGTTCCGCTTGTAGGCGCCACAAATGATCTTGGCAATTTCCGTACGTCCCGAACCGACCAAACCGGCCATCACCGCGACCTCCCCCTCGTAGGCGGAGAACGACATATTCTTGACCATATTACCCATGGTGACGTTTTCCACCGTAAGCACCCGACGGCGTTTTTTGGATTTGCCTTCAATTTCGCCGTCTTTGGCGCGCTGTTGGTAATGGCTTTGCGCCTCTTCCCGGCCCACCATGTGACGCACCAGATCTTCCCGGCTCATCTCGGAGGTGGGCGCGGTGATGATATGCTTGCCATCCCGCAGCACCGTGATCCGGTCCGAGATATCGAGGGATTCTTCCAAGGCATGGGAGACATAAACGATGGAGACGCCGCGCGCCTTCAAATCCCGCACCAGGTCAAAGAAATGCTGTTTTTCCTCAGGCGTCAGGGTGGCGGTTGGTTCATCGAAAATAATCACCCGGGCATCGTGATAGACGGCACGGGCGATCTCCACCATCTGTCGCTGTGCTGCGCCCAGGGTGGCCACTGACAAGGCCGGGTCAACATGGAAATTGAGGGTCTGCAACATCACCTGCCCCTCAATATACAAACCCCGCATGCGGTTCATGAATTTCTCTTTGCCCAGACGCAAATTCTGCGCCACGGACATCGACGGCACCAACGAGGTTTCCTGATAGACCATGGCGATACCGGCTGCCAGGCTTTCACCCGGATTATCAAAATGACGCTCCACCCCATCCACCATGGTGGTGCCCGATGTCAACTTGATGGTGCCCGACAGCGCCTTGCACAGGGTCGATTTACCGGCCCCATTCTCACCAGCCAAGGCATGGATCTCGCCCGGATAAAGATCAAAGTCGACGCCTTCGATAGCATGTACGCCGCCATAAATTTTGGTCGCGCCGATAACCTTGATCAGCGGTTCGCCTATATTCGACGCATCGGGCTTCGGCGCATCTGCTTCATTCGCAAGCGCATTCATGGCCGGCCCTCTTCCTGAATTGTTATGACCTTGTCATCGCCCTTCACCGCTGCCACCACAAGGCCGTTATTTACGGCGATGCCGGTGATACCGTGGCGACGGCCATCGGCGCGGCTATGCAGACTGGCCACAACCTCGTAATCCTCGTCCAGGCGCACGACCAGGCCATAGCTGCGCGGCGGGGCCCAGGGTTTGATGATGCCCAGTACACGAAAACCGCCGCCCTGCAGGGGCTCCAGAAAATGCCGATCCGCACGCAAAGTGGGGCGCACCCAATAGGCCGGATCAATCGTCGCCATCATTTCGTTACGATAGTCGTCCTCTTCCAGCACGAACTCCAACATCTCGGTCCGCATGGCGAACAGACACATCCAATAACCGCCATCGGGGGCGGTTGCGATGCGGGCGGGATAGCCGGGCATGTTCGGGATCAATACTTCCCGTAGGCCTCGCCCGGGGTCTACATCCAGTGGCAATTTTGACAGCGTATGGGCCCAGCTTTCCGTGAACAACAAAGACCGGCGATCATGATCCAGGGCCAAACCGTAGGGATAGGCCAGACCGTCGATTATGGTTTCCGACCTATCTGTATCCAGATCCCAGCGGATGATCCGGCCGGAAGCATTCTTCTCCATCAAATCGCGAACCCAATCAGCCTCTGCATGTTTGGCGGAGCCTTGAGCTATATAAAGGACGTTATCAGCACCTTCCAGAATTGCCGTGGCGCAATGCAGGGGTTTGCCGTTGACCTGTTCCAACCGCCGGCCGTCACTAAGCACCACGCCGATGCCATCCACGCAGGCCGCCAGACGCCCGCCCGCCAGGGAGGCAATGGCCGTGACCGGGCCATCGAACTGCGCCACGGCCTTGCCGTCCGTGGCAAAGACCCCGGTACCGCTGGATGTCAGCAACGCGCCGTCATCCGTGAAGGTCAGGTCATCGGGCTGGGTCAATTCCGCCAGCACAGGGCATTCATCGAGGGCGCTGTTCGGGCGCAACGGCCCGTCCATCATGGGAATGGCGTGGGTCTCCCGATCCGGGAAAACCACATCCATGGCCATTTCCAACCAACGGGCGGTCATGCCTTTGGGCCCCAATAGCTATCCGAACTATCCCAGGTCGGATCCGCATCGGGTAGCGGGATGCGCCCGATCCGGTTATTCATCAGGCCGCCCAGATACAGATATCCGCGATGTTCCCGCATTGACGTAATGGCGGGATGGTTTTCAGCGCTTTTATCCCAGTACGAGGCGAGAACCTCGCCCTCGGCGGTGAACTTAATGACACTGCCGTTGTTGATATTGGAATAGAGCCATTCATCAGGGGGCACCCGTTTGACCATGCGGGTGCGGAAGCCGGGCATGCGCATGGCCAGATCATAGGCCGGTGTGCGCATGCCGGTCATGGCCAGCCAATAATTGCCATCGGACGAGCGATTGATGTTGTCGGGGTTACCCGGCAGATTTTCGATCACCGTTTCCACCGTGCCTTTTTTGGGGCCGGCAATCCAATAGCGCTTAATCTGGCAAATCCAGGTCAGGGCAAAAAAGATGGACTGGCCGTCATGGGCCAGGCAAATGCCGTTGGGGAACATCAGGTTTCGAATGAGTGTACGGGTCTGTCCCGTGGCGGGGTCATGGCAGATAATGCGGCCGTTGCCCCGGCCTTCCAGACCGTCCATGGCCCAGGAATGCATCTCGTATCTGGTTGTCGCCTCTGAGAAATAGATTTTGCCGTCGGGGGCGATATCCAGATCGTCGGCCAGGCGCAGACGGCTGTCATCAGCGATCTTCCATCGTGTGCGGTTGGTTTCATCCGTGACCTTGAAAACCTCGCCGTCGGGCCGCACGCCATAGACGCCCATGCCGCCAACACAGACCAGGAGATTTTCGTCTCGGTCAAAGGCCAGACCCAGGGGCCGTCCGCCGATGCGGGCAAACACTTCCACATCTTCAAAGTTTTCCCCTGACAGGCGCATGATCCAGCCTTCGCGGGTGCCTGTATAGATCCGCCCCTGACGATCCAGGATCACATCCTCGGGTCCATCCACCTTACCCAGACCGATAGGCTCGGCGTTCGTAAGAGCGTCATTCTGGGCGTAGATGCTGTCCGAATTCTCTGTCGCATCGGGCAGTTCGCCCAAATCCAGCAACGCCGGCACAACATAGATTTTCGAGATCGCCTTGTTCTTGTTCTTCATCCACTTCACATCGATGCCCACGGCGACCAGCATGATCAAACCTTCCAGGGCAAAGGTCGGCCCGCCTGTCACGCCAAGGCGCACCAAGCCATTGATCAACACCAGGATCGTCGTTGCCCCAATCAAGGCGCGGCCAACGGAACCCTTACCACCCGCCAGGCTGACCCCACCCAGGACAGCGGCGGTCAGGGCCATAACCTCCAAGCCATCACCGGTGTTGGAGGCGGAACTGTTCAGCCGGGCGGCATACATCAACCCGCCCAGGGAACACAGCATGCCGGACAGGACATAGGTCCAGAAGATCGTGCGGTTGATCGGGATACCAGCATGGCGCGCCGCCTTACGGTTGGAGCCAATGGCGGCGATGTGCCAGCCGGGGCGGGAACGGCTTAACAGGGCATGGCCGATAACGGCGATGACCATCAAAATACAAACGTTGGCCGGAATGCCCCACAAGGTCCCCTCTCCAAGGAATTCCCAGGCAGCGCTTTCGTTATAGGACGTAGCGATATCAATGGCGAAGGTCGGCGCGGTCAGATCGAAGGTGGCGCGAATAATGATCAGGGTTACAAGCGTGGTCAGAAAGGCACCAAGCTTTAAATAGCCGATCAGAAAGCCGTTAATGGCCCCCAGCAACCCACCCGAAAGCAGCACCAGGATGACCACAAGGCCGATAGGTAATTCATAGACATTGAACAGCACCAGGGCGATAAAATCCGCCATGGCGAATATGGCGCCGACGGACAAATCGATACCGCCCACCACCAGCACAACGGTCATAGCCAGGACAACAAAGCCGAATTCGGCAAATTGGCTGGAGGTGTCCGTCAGATTATCCAGAGTCAGATAATTGGGTATGGCCACGGCGCAAAAGACAATGACCCCCAGCATCATGATGAAGGGCACCGCTGGTTCCATCCAGCGTTTAGACAGCAATTCCGCCACGGTCCGCTGCAGAGACCATTTCGCGTGCAGCTTCAGATAAGTATCGGAGATCACGGACATGGGGACCCTGACGGATTAATTGGCGATGCGATGATGTTTAGACGGCAACCCCGGCAACGGTAAAAAACATCCATCGCCGGGGCACCTTACAGACAGGATGGGTCTATTTTTTGCCCATCAGATCGCGGCAATCATCCTTGGCGACCGTTTCTTTTGCCAGAACGTCGATCGGTGTGTACAGGGCGAACGGGCGCTCACCAGGTTCCACCTTCATTTGCGCCATGGCTTGGATGGCGTTGACCACATCACGGCCCTGCAAATAGCTGTCATAGCCATAATGCTTGTCCAGGATACCTGTTTGCAAGGAATCACAAACAGGGCGTGAATTGCTGCCCGAGCCATAGACCAGGACTTCACCGGTTTTGCCGGCTTCCTTAATGGCCTGGCCGGAACCCATCATCATGATGCCCCAGACACCTACCGTGGCACACAGATCGGGATGCTGTTGCAACACAGCCGCCGTGATGTCATGCGCCTTGGTCGCGTCCCACTGGGCGGCCTGATCGTTGACCACGTTGATTTTGCCCGAGGCCTTAAAGGCTTTCATCAGGCCCACGTTGAACCAGACATTGGCAGCCGCGGTTAATTCGCCTTGTACGATGGCGACCTTGCCGCCTTTGGCAGCGCATTGTTTGACGATATCATCGCCCACTTCCTGGCCATGGCTAACCCAGTCAACGCCGACGAAACCAGAGGAGCGATAGTTGGACGCCATGTTCAGCTGGATCACATGGGTGCCGTTTTGTTCAGCCTTACGAAACAATTTTGCGAAAACCTGAACGTCAGGATTCTGCACGACCAGATAGTCGACCTTTTCCGAAATCAGGGCCGAGATCGCCTGCGACATGGCGTTCATATTCCAGGCCGGATCCTTCACCACATAGTTCATACCGATAGCCGTCGCCGCATCGCGGATACCCGCATCCCAGAAATCGGAGAGGGGCAGGCCCAGGGAAATCGGGACAAAGGCGACCGTCTTGCCGTTAAGCGCATCGACGAAATCGCTGCGCACCATGCGCTCTGTCTTGCCGCTGATTTTACCGGCGGCGATGGCACCACCCGCGGCCAGGGCCACTGTTGCCGCCATGACCGTTACGGCCAGACCTTTAAGGATATTCCGTTTCATTTTTTGCTCTCCCATATTGTTATGAAATATTGTTGGCTTAGTTTCGTTTAGAGCAATTGAAGCAATCACTCTTTTCTTACGCGTTCGGGCATGTTTAAAGCAGACATGCGCTAGTGATCCCCTTGCTTGTCGGTTTCTTCATCCTTGGGGTGCAGACGGCGGTCGATCACGATCGCGGCCAATAAGACGACGCTTTTCGCGATGTTCTGCGCATCGCTGTTGACATTCAAAATGGTCATACCATTCAGCAAAATGCCGATCAGGCAGGCACCGACGACGACACTGACAATGCTGCCCCGCCCGCCGCTAAGGCTGATACCTCCCAGCACCACAACCAGCAAAACATCAAACACCAGGGTGGAATTGATCACCTCCGTATTCATAGAAGCGACCGAGGAGGCCATGGTGAGACCGGCGATAAAGGCGATAAAGGCACTGAAGGCGTAGGAGAATATAATCAGGGGCCGCACCGCGACCCCCATCAGGCGGGCGGCCAGCATATTATCGCCCAGGCCAAAAATATGACGCCCCACCACGGTCCGGCTCAACATCCAATGCACGAACACGGCCGCAACGATAAATATGATTATAGGCATTGGAATGCCAACGAGGTGCCCTTGGCCTATGAACAGAAAGTCGTCCGCCCCCTTTGGCGGGTAGGCATGCACACTGTCGATCAACAGCCAACGGCCAACACCGAAGCAAACCAAACCGGTGGCCAGGGTGGCAAACAAAGGCGGGATTTCAATAAAGGCGATGATCCAGCCATTTAAGACGCCGATAGCCAAGGCAAACAACAACCCCAGGGCCATGGCCGGAAAAAGCGTCATGCCGCCATTCATCAGGGTCAGGGTCCAGGCTGCGGATATGGCCATCACGGAGACCTGGGACAAATCCAAACCCCGGCCGATCACCACAACAGCCATGCCGGTGGAAAGAATGCCCAGAATGGCAATGCTGCGCAGCATGGCGACGATATTGCCGATGGAGGCGAAGCCTTGCAGGGAAACGGCAAAAAAGATGAAACAGGCCACGGCGATGGCAAAAACAATCAGTTCCTGGCTCGGCTTGCCAAAGCGGCCCAATAGACCTGCCAAAAGACCTGCCAAAAAACCTGATGGTGTCTGAGCCTCTGCGGCGTCAGAAATTTTTGAGATAACGGCCTCCTGATAACAGCCCCGAACGTGCGGTCTTGTAACGATACCGCATCTGAACTGTGCGATTTTGAAACGATAGGTTATCGATCAATATCTAATGGGGCAAGAGGCCACAAAAAAAGTGTCAGTAACATGTGATCTGTCCGGTTTATGTACCAAATGGTCTGTCCGGATTTAGAAGGTCTCCATAGGGAGGACTTCGATGCGGCGGACAGAACAAGTACAAGGACTGAAACTGAGACTGATGAAGTTCGAGGAGATTTATGAACGCACGACGGCCCGTCCTTTGCGCCAGCATGAGGCGGCGTCTATTTTGGGCGTATCGGAACGGGCATTCCGTCGTTGGCGGGACCGTTTCGAGGCGACAGGCTTGTTGGCATGGCATGCCGGATATTGTTGCCCGACGTTGCCGTGCCCATGTTGTACCCTGGGGGCACAATTGCTATACCCTGCGACGGTAGGGTAATGGGACATCCGAACCTCTAGAACATTTCCGGCTAGGAAATGTTCAGACTCTTAAGAATTGAGCAATTTTTCCAATCACTTGGAATCGCCCCAGTGCTTCGGGCGATTCTCCTTTGATCGGAATTGCTCTAGCGTAAAGGACATTACGGCTTGCGAAGAATGGGCCTCCAAAGTGAGCGGGAAGAACGCCGTAGTGTTGGAAAGCTGGGTCAAATCCTGCCTTTCATTTCACCTTATAAATGGATCGTGGTCGCCGCCGGGGTTGCCTTGGTGGTATCTGCCGGCTCAGTCCTGGCTATTGGGCAGGCAATTCGTCGGGTCATTGACCACGGATTTGGCAGCGAGCAGGCCCTGATCGATCAGTATTTCATCGCCCTGTTAGGCGTTGTCATTGTTTTGGCAGCGGCTACTTTTGCCCGTTACTTTCTTGTCACTTGGCTGGGCGAACGGATTATCGCTGACCTTCGCGCCGCGGTTTACAGCCATATCATTGGCCTTAGTCCGGCATTTTTTGAAACCATGCGGACCGGCGAAGTACTCTCCCGCCTAACGGCGGATACCACCCTGATACAAACAGTTATCGGGTCCACGGCGTCCATTGCCCTGCGAAATCTTCTCATGTTCATAGGCGGCAGTGTGCTTTTGGTGGTATCCAGCCCCAAATTGACAGGCTTTGTCTTCGCATTGTTGCCGGTCGTCATCCTGCCAATCATGGTCTTTGGCCGCAAGGTCCGCCGTCTGTCGCGTACCAGCCAGGACCGTATCGCCGATATCTCCAGCTATGCCGAAGAAAGCCTGACCGCCATCCAGGTGGTACAGGCGTTTTGCCACGAAGCGGTTGATCGATTGCGCTTTTCAAGCGTTACGGGGGAGGCTTTTTCGGTCGCCATCGAACGGACCCGGGCGCGGGCCTGGTTGACCGCTTTGGTGATGCTACTGATTTTCGGTGCGGTTGACTTGGTGGTCTGGATTGGTGCCAAGGACGTCATCGGCGGCGAGATGAGCGGCGGACAGCTGGCTGCCTTCGTCTTTTACGCGATTATCGTTGCCGGCGCTGTTGGTGCCTTGGCGGAGGTCTATGGCGAATTGCAGCGCGCGGCAGGTGCAGCGGAACGATTGATGGAATTGCTGGCGGTTCAGCCGGGCATAGCCGTCGCAAATCCGACGACGCCATTGCCCGCAATGGGCAGCGTCGCCATTAGCTTTAGGGATGTGACGTTCCAATACCCCTCTCGTCCCGAACTGCCCGCCCTTAAGGATTTCAGCCTGGATGTAGCCCCGGGCGAGACAATTGCCCTGGTTGGCCCATCGGGTGCGGGCAAGACCACGGTTTTTCAGTTGCTGTTGCGTTTTTATGACCCTCAGGCCGGTCAGGTCATGCTCGACGGGGTCGATTTGCGTCAGGCGGACCCGTTGGAGGTGCGATCGCGGATCGGTCTGGTGCCGCAAGACCCGGTGATTTTTGCCGCCAATGCACGGGAGAATATCCGCTATAGCCGCCCAGATGCTGATGACGATCAATTGCGCGCCGCCGCCGATGCCGCCAACGCATTGGGTTTCATCGACGAGTTGCCGGACGGTCTCGATACATTCCTGGGCGAACGCGGGGTACGCTTATCTGGCGGCCAGCGGCAACGATTGTCCATCGCCCGGGCGATCCTGGCCAATCCACCTATTCTGCTTTTGGACGAAGCGACATCGTCGCTGGATGCGGAGTCTGAACGCGCCGTTCAAAATGCCCTTGATGGCCTGATGGCAGACCGGACCACGATAGTCATTGCCCATCGTTTGGCCACGGTGCTAAAGGCGGATCGCATTATCGTCATGGAAAACGGCACGGTTGTCGAAACCGGTCGCCATGAAGACCTTGTCAATCGAGACGGTCTCTACGCCCGCTTCGCCGCGTTACAGTTCAATACCCACTAGAGAATGTTTATTTAAAACATGCCCAAGGTGCCAGGGCTCTTAAAAAAATCAATTGAACCAACCGCTTGGGTCGCAAGAACGACGCCAATTAAATTGCAATTACGCTAACAGCCGGAATTATCCATACCCGTTGGCATGACGGTTTTGCACAGCCGGGCACCTTCGAAGTTTGCGCCGGTCAGGTCTGAGCCGGTCAGATCAGCGCTGCCAAGGTTGGCATCGGCGAAGTTCGCGCCTTTCAAATCGGCGTTTATCAATTTGCTCCACGTCAGGTTCGCCTTGGCAAAATCCGCGCCCTTAAGGTTGGCACCGGTCAGGTCAGCTACGGGCAGATCCGACCCTTTCAGGGTTGCATTGCTTAAATCCGCCTTGGTCATGTCGGCACCGGCCAGGTCCGCGCCGTCCAGGGTTGCACCTGACATATTGACGCCGGCCATCTTTGTCTTGGTCATGCTGGTCCGGATCATTTTGGCACCGACAAAGGAAGACCCGGTTAAATCCACCGCATGAAAGTTCGCTTCCGTCAGGTCGGCGCGGCTGAAATCAGCCTCCCGCGCAATGGCTTGCAATAAATTGGCGCGCCACAGGCTGGCACCGGCAAAATCCCCGCCGGTTAGATTTGCCCCGCTCAAACCCGTGGAATTCAATTTCGACCCCGCCGCCTTGATGCCGCGCAAATCGGCCCGGCCCAATTCGGTACCGGACAAATCAGCACCTTTTAATTGCGCACCGCGCAGATCGGTCCACCACAAATTTGATTTGATAAACTTCGCGTTGCGCAGGTCAGCCCGCTGCAGGTCCGTCCACCACATATTGGCGCCACTAAGATCCGCCCCTTGCAAGTCTGCGTCCTGCAAGACAATCCACCATAGGCTGGCATCCTTCAGATCGCAGCTGGGGCAGCCATTATTGGCCTTCACCTCTTTGACGCGGGGTTCGTCGTAGCCGAACAGCCAGGCCGCTATCGCGCCAAGGATGATCAGGACGGCCAGGGATATTTTTAGAAATGTGCGCATCAATACTGCTTGAAAAATGATCTTTGGAAGGGGTGGCGAAAGACAGGTGCAGAGTAATACCAGGATTCAAGTTTCAGGGAAGCGCCAAATCATGCGCCGCCATCAAGCCTGCTGACTATTCCGCTTATTCCGCCGCCTCCCCCAGGGCATTGCCCGGGCCTTGATCAGGATGACGCCAATCCGCCAGCAAGCCATCCCGCAGCGCATTTGCCGATGCCAGATGCTGGTCCTTTATATGGCCGTAGCCGCTGATCAACTCAGGCACCGCAGCCAAACGTACGGCAAGATCGAGATTGTCGGCCTTCAGACCATCCAGAACTTCATCGATCATAGCTTCGTACTCTTTGATCAGGCGGCGTTCCATTTGCCGTTCCTCGCTACGGCCAAAGATGTCCAGGGGCCCGCCACGAAGGAACTTCAACCGCGCCAACCAGGTCATGGCCCGGCCCATCCAGGGGCCGAAGTCCCGCTTGATGGGCAGGCCCGTATCCGGGTTTGTCTTGCTCCAGATCGGTGGGGCTAAATGAAAGGCAAGGGTGTAGTCGCCTTCGAATTGTTGTTCCAGCGCGGCTTTGAAGCGGCCGTCGCTGTAAAGCCGGGCCACTTCATATTCGTCCTTGTATGCCATCAGTTTGAACAAATTGCGCGCAACGGCGTCGGCAAGGCGTTCGGAATTCTGGGCGACCTCACTCTCGCGCAGCTTCACCCTATCCACCAAAGCGCCATATCGACGGGCCAGACGCTTGTTTTGATAAGCGGTCAGATCCTGTTTGTACTGGGCAACCAGGGCAGGCAGATCGACATCATTGCCGGGTTTTGCGGCTCCTGCGTCAGGTTCCATGTTGGCCTGGCCCATTACGGCTGCCAGGTCGACGGCAGCGCGCCGGCCCCACAGAAATGCCGATCGGTTCATCTCGATCGCGACGCCATTCATCTCTATGGCGCGATCAATAGCTTCGGCTGAGACAGGAACCAAACCCTGTTGGTAGGCATGGCCCAGCATAAACAGATTGGCGCCAATGGCATCGCCCAACAGAGAGGTGGCCAGACGGGTGGCGTTCAGAAATGTGGTTTTGCCCGGCCCGCTTTCCGCCTCGATACGCATTTCCACATCATCTTTGGGGAAGGTCAGGCCCGGATCCAGGGCGAACTGCCCCGTGATCGCCTGATGATTGTTGACCAGAACATGGCTGCGCCCAGGGTCGATTGCGGACAGGCCCAACTCCGACGCGGTGACCAGGCTGTCGCAACCCAGTACCAAATCCGCAGTACCGCTGGATAGGCGCGCTGATTGGATATCGTCTTGCCGCAAGGCCAGGCGCACATGGGATGATACAGCGCCGCCTTTTTGCGCCATGCCGAATTGATCGATGGTGGAAAACGCCTTGCCTTCCATATGGGCCGCCATGGTCAACAGGGCGGATATGGTCACGACGCCGGTGCCACCAATACCGGTGATCAGAACGCCGTAAGTATCCCCTTCCAGCAACTCCGGGCGAACCGGCTCCGGCAACAGACGCAGTTTGTCCGGTACGTCCGATCGGGCGGCAATTTTGCGCGGGATACCGCCGACAACGGAAACAAAGCTCGGACAGAAGCCCTCAGCGCAGGAATAGTCCTTGTTGCAGGAGGACTGATCAATCCGTCGTTTGCGTCCATAGGGCGTGGCCAGAGGTAGCACAGACATACAATTCGAGGTCGTGGAGCAATCGCCGCAACCTTCACAGACCAGGTCATTGATGAAAAGACGCCGGGCCGGATCTTCCATAACGCCCTTTTTGCGTCTGCGCCGCTTTTCCGCTGCGCAGGTCTGGTCATAAATTAGGATCGTCACGCCTTCGACGTCCCGCAACTGCCGCTGCACGCGGGCGAGTGAACGGCGATGTTCAAATGTGGTGCCGGGTGCAAAACCCGCATCTGCGGGATACTTGTCCGGCTGATCACTGACCACGACGATTTTTCTGACCCCTTCCGCATAAACCTGGGCAGAGATCGCCATGGGGCTTAATTCGCCGTCAATGGGCTGTCCGCCGGTCATGGCGACCGCATCATTGAACAGAATTTTATAAGTGATGTTCACTTTCGCCGCGATGCAGGCACGAATGGCCAACAAGCCGGAATGGAAATAGGTGCCATCGCCCATGTTCTGGAAGACATGACCCGCCTTGGAGAACGGGAAGTGGCCGATCCAGTTCGCCCCTTCGCCGCCCATGTGCGTATAGGCGTCGGTATTGCGGTCCATATATGTCGCCATGTAGTGACAACCGACGCCGCCCTGACCCCGGCTGCCACTCGGTACCTTGGTGGATGTGTTGTGGGGGCATCCGGAACAGAAGTAGGGGATGCGGGTCACGGCCATGTCCTGGCGTTGGGCACTGCGCGCGGCCTTGGCATCCAGAAAGGCCAGGCGGGCGGTAATCTGCTCGCTGCCATGAAAATGCGCGATCCGGCCGGCCAGGGCACGGGCTATTTCCTCGGCCCCGAACTCACCGCAACCGGGCAGCATCTCGTTACCGTCCTGATCATGCCGACCCACGACGCGGGGGCGGCGGCCATCGGGCAGATCATAGAGCAAATCGCGCACTCTGCCTTCCATGAAGCGGCGTTTTTCCTCCACCACAATCACTTCTTCCAAGCCGTCGGCAAAGGCGCGGACTGTTTCCCCATCAAAGGGAAACGGCATACCCATTTTTAGCATGACAAGCCCCAGATCGGCAGCTTGGGCATCATTGATACCCAATTCCATCAAGGCCTGACGAACGTCTGTCGCTGCCTTGCCGCTGGAAATAATGCCGATGCGGGGGCGCGGACTTTGCATCACCACTTTGTTCAGGTTATTGGCCCGGGCGAACGCCAACGCGGCGGGCAGCTTGAAATTGCGCAGGCGTGGTTCCTGCAACAGCCAGCGATCACCGGCCCGGATATGCACGCCGTCATCGGGGAATTCAAAATCCGGCAGAATAATTTTCAGCTGATGCGGATCGCCATTTATGGGCGCTGCGGCATCAACCGTATCGGCTGTAACTTTGAACCCGGTCCAGGCACCGGAAAATCGCGACATGGCCCAGCCATAAAGTCCATAGTCGATGACCTCCTGCACATTTGCCGGATACAGCATGGGCATCTGCAAATCTGCGAACATGGTTTCCGATGCCGCGGGCACATCCGTGGATTTCATGGCATGATCATCGCCGACCACCGCCAGCACGCCGCCGTGGGCCGATGTGCCATGCATATTGGCATGGCGAATGGCGTCAATAGAGCGGTCCAGCCCAGGGCCTTTGCCGTACCACATGGCAAAAACGCCATCGTGGGTGCTGTCACCAAACATTGCGGATTGTTGAGTGCCCAGGCAGGCTGTGGCTGCCAGATCCTCATTTATGCCGGGCACGAAATGAATAGCCTTCTCGGCCAGGAACCGATTGGCGCGCCACAATTCCTTGTCGATGTTATGCATGGGAGAGCCGCGATAGCCCGAGATGAAGCTGGCGGTGTTGAGATCAGCGGCTTTGTCGCGGAGGTGCTGCAACATGGCAACGCGCACCAAAGCTTGGCTGCCGGTCAAATAGACCTGGCCTTGTTCGCTTTGGTATTTGTCGTCAAGAGATACGGTTGTCAGGGTCATGGGGCTGCCTCATCTTCCCGTTGAAAATGTCTCTATCTTTAGACGAGATGATCCAACTTATCGGTTGGGCTGGCAAGGGCGCAGGCTAGACTGTGAAAAAATTCGCGAACTGATTTATCAAATTTCAGTCTTTGATCGTTCCATAATCGCATTCAGACCGGCAATAATCTGTCTGGCGACTTCCGGGCCTTCGCCCTTCACCTTGTCCGCAACAACTGTTTGCATGGCTTGCAGGTGGGCGGATATGGCAAGCTCTTCAGTCTGGCCAACGTCATCGATGGTGCCAATGAATTCGCTGAGCAATCGGCCAATTTCGGCCACCAGGTTGTAACCGAATGTGCCGGCCTCACCCCGAATTTCGTGCACTTTGCCGACCAACAGGTCTAAATCAAATTCGCGGATATCCTGCATTTTCACGAAAGATGATTTCAGGGCACGCATATCGGCTTCAAAACGGCCTTCATAGCCGGGCTTGACCTGCTCTAAAACATCTTCGGCCAAGTTCAGCGCGGCCTGATTGGCACCCTGTCCGACGCCGACTTTCTGCTGCAGCTTATTCGGAGCGTCGAACATTTCGTAACTAGCGGCCGCGTTGGCAGCTTGGCTTGCATTTTTGCTGCCATTCTTAGCCATTTCTGTTCTCGCCTCTCTTGTTCGCCTGAGAGCTTGGCAAATCTATTGGTACTCCGAAATTGGTACCATGGCTCCGGTAAACAGCCGGTTAATAAGCCTGTTACAATTCGGCGATGCTTGAGGAAATTTCGCTTTCGGTTTCCAGCACGTGACCAGCTTCAAACAAGGCTTCAATATCCTCGACCGAGAGACCCGCATCGGCCAAAACCTGCCGACTATGCTCACCAATGGCCGGGGGATCCTGGCGGACGGAAAAGCTGCGACCGGCCATTTCCAGGGGCAGACGCGGGGTTTTGGCCTGGATGCCGCCTGGCAGGTTCATCACGCGCAACTGTCCGCCCTCATTCAGATGGGGATCATCCAACAGGTCCTCGGGCTTGTTGACGGGACCAAAAGCAAGTTGGGCCTGATCGCATCTGGCCAGCAACTCATCGGCGGAGAAGCTCTTGCATGTCTCCGCCACATTGCCGACCAGCCATTCCCGCTCCAGAACGCGCCCACCGTTACTGTTTAGGCGTGGATCAGCCAGCAGGTCCGGGCGCTCAAACACGTCGCAAAAGCGCAGCCATTGGGTATCTGTCACTACACCGACGAAGATCGGTTTACCGTCGGCACTTTCGAAGGTGTCGTAAATACCCCAGGCCCGGTTTGGCACCGACATGGGCACCAGCGGCTCGCCGTTGATGGCATGTTGCACCATATGTTGCCCCACGGCGAACACTGCTGTTTCAAACAACGCCGCCTTGACCAATTGACCGTTGCCAGTGGCATCCCGCTCCCGCAAAGCGGCAAGAATCCCGATCACGCCTGCCATGCCGCCCATGATATCCACGACCGAGGCACCCGCCCGCAAGGGCCGTCCTGGCGGCCCGGTCATATAGGCCAAACCACTCATCATCTGGACGATTTCATCCAGGGCCCGGCGTTCTTCGTATGGCCCTGACAAAAACCCTTTTAATTGTAAATAGACCAGGCCGGGGTTTATGGCGCTAAGTTCATCGTAGCCCAGGCCCAGACGATCCATGGTGCCCAGGGCGAAATTCTCCAGCAAAATATCGGACTGGGCGACCAAGGCTTCAATTGCCGGGCGGCTACCCGGTGCTTTCAGGTCGATGGCCAGGCTTTGCTTGTTGCGGCAGAACAGGGGAAAAAAGGCGATACCGACGCCCTGTAAATGCCGGGTCCGGTCGCCATCGGGTACCGGCTCTATCTTCGTCACCGTGGCGCCCAGGTCAGCCAGGATCATCCCTGCCGAGGGGCCCATCACGGCATGGCTGAATTCCAACACTTTAATCCCCGCTAACGGCAATGGGGCTTGTTCACTCATGTTCTGCTACCTCGTCGTCATGGGGATCTGTTGCGGGTCGGCCTTCAGCATAGCGGGAATTGCAGGTTTTACTGCATTATTGCTGCTCCAGGCGTCGTATAGACGCCGCCAACGCCTGGGCGACCCGTTGATCCTGCTTTGATGGTTGGCGGGGCGCCAGTGCGGCGGCGTGCAGACGGCGCAAAATGCTCAATGGCTTGATGCCGGAGGCATGAACTCCACTCAGGTTAAAGGATACATGACCGGAAATGGCATAGCGGCGTCCGTCCGGCCCGTCGACGAATTCATAGACAGGCGGTACGGTGAAGGGTTGGCCGGTGCTATAATGCAGGCCTTCATGGCGATAGACTTCACGATTTCGGGCCTGCAGCCATTGCACCAATTTTGCTTGTTGTGCGGTTAGGCCTTGTCCGTCGGTTGGCGTGTTAATGCGTCGTGCGCGCTTGGCGCGATTGATGGCGTTCTGGACCCGCTGCCGATAGCGGGCCGTCTCTCTTTGATGGGTAAAGCCACGGGAGGCAATGGCGGGCAGATATTTTGGGCCCCGGTTCGTGCGACCACTGCCGGCTTGTTTCTTTTGGCCTTGCACGCGCCCGGATGGACGGCGGCGACTTTGTTTCTGGCTATTGTATTGCTGCCGCAATGGCCCGGCTTCGGGCCCGGCGCGGTTCGCGTTCTGGGCCAAAGCTTCAGGGAGTGAGCCAGAGATCAAAATAACCGCGATACCAAGTGCGGCAATGGTGGCGCCTATCCGGGCTATATGTTGGTACGATGTCACGGTCGCTTTCCTGTCTTCGAAAGGTCTAATTTATGCCGGTCGGGCAGTGCTGACCAGCCTGTTAAACTGGCCGCCCTGCGCTGCTGACCCAGACCCAAATGTCGACGCTTTCACCAAACACCACCCAACCCGCCAAGGGAATGCGGCTGATGGCATAAAATCCGCGCAGAACCCCGATTGTAGGAAAAAAATGCCCGGCCAATATGTAGTTGCCAGCGATGGCGCGCAGTTCGTCTATCCGGCTTTTGCGAAACGGCAGGGGCGGGCTTGATATATGCGGGCTTTTTTTCGGGTGCCACCTACCAAATACCGCGGGTATCAACGACAATCTTATCCTTGATTAATTCCCGGTCGATGCTTTTGAAAGCGCCATGGTCCACCAACAATAAAATGACATTGGCACGGTCGACTGCGACATCGAAGTCCGTCAGGCTTAGACCAAGCTCCGCCAGTGACTGCGGCAGTTGCTGCACCAGAGGGTCGACCACCAGCAATTCCCCCACAGCCATATCCGCCAGTTCCAATACCACATCCACAGCGGGGCTTTCCCGTAGATCATCTACATCCGCTTTGTATGTCAGGCCCAGGCAGGCGATCACCGGTTTGGCCAGAGACATCGCCTGCTGAGCGACCTTGTTGCAGACGACCTTGGGCATGGCGTCGTTAATCTCGCGTGCCATGCGGATAATTTTGGCATCTTCGGGCGCGCCATCGACGATGAACCAGGGGTCGACCGCAATGCAGTGGCCTCCGACACCTGGACCCGGCGACAGGATGTCGACACGAGGATGCAGGTTGGCCATCTGGATCAATTCCCAGACATTGATGTTATGCCGGTCACAAATAACGGATAACTCGTTGGCGAAGGCGATATTGACGTCCCGATAGGCATTTTCCGTCAACTTGGACATCTCTGCCGTGCGCGCGTTCGTCACCTTGCATTCGGTCTGCACGACAATGCGATAGAGGGACAGGGCCCGCTGTGCGCATTTGCGGGTCATGCCGCCAATGACACGGGCGTTGTTCACCACTTCTTCAATGGTCCGGCCCGGCAACAGACGTTCGGGGCAATGGGCTATGTTGACATCCGACATTTCTCCCTTCTGATGAGGGAAGCTCAAATCCGGGCGAATAGCCGCCATCCACTGGGCCATTTTTTCTGTCGTGCCCACCGGCGAGGTAGATTCCAAAATCACCAGATTACCGGCTTCCAACACTGGCGCAATTGCCTCCGCTGCGGCCTGCACGTAACTAAGATCTGCGTGTCCGTCGCCACACAGCGGTGTCGGAACCGCCACCAGAAACGCATCAGCTGGCATTACAGCGGTGCTGGCGCTTAACTTGCCGCTTTCCACCACCCGGCGCACCAGGACATCCAGATTAGGTTCATAAAAATGCGGTTTGCCGGCGTTGATACTGTCGACGACGGCTTCATTCTTGTCCGTGCCGACAATCTTGACGCCTTTGTTGGCGAACACCGCCGCTGTGGGCAAACCGATATGGCCCAGACCAACAACGCTAATTTTCTCAAATGTATTCATGGCGCAGTCTTTTTACATTTCTTTTACTGGCCCGGCCATTGCCGTACGGGTTATGTGCCCGCGCCAATTTTTGACAGATCGCATCGTCATCCAAAAGAGCATTCAGGCGATGCCGTAATTTTTCTATGTCCGTGCCGACCAAATCCACCGTCCCTGTTTTTACAGCTTCCGCCCGCTCTGTTGTGTCGCGGGCGACAAGCACTGGTTTGCCCAACGAAGGCACTTCTTCCTGGATGCCGCCGGCGTCAATAACAATAATATGCGCCCGGCGCATCAGATACAGAAAATCTAGATTGTCCAACGGCGGAATTAAATGCACATTGTCACACTCGTGCAATATTTTGTTCACAGACCCTTGTACATACAGATTGTGATGCACCGGGTAGAGCGCAACAAAATCCCTGCGCGCTGCAATTTCCCCCAGAACACGGCGAACCCGCTCCAACCCGCCATCGAAACTTTCCCGTCTATGTCCCGTAGCCAGGACAATTCGCTTATCTGGATCAATGAAATCAAACCGGGATTGCAGGCGAGCCTGCAGTTCGGGCGAATCATCAATGGTCCCAATAGCCTGAAACATTGCATCAATCACAGCGTTCCCAGTTACCTCAATTCGTCCATATGGGATATTCTCGGCCAGCAGGTTTTGCTGGCCGTCTTCCGTTGGAGGGAAATGTAGATCGGCCAAAGGGGAGGTCAATTTACGATTCATTTCCTCGGGCCATGAGGGCTGAATATCCCCGATACGTAATCCCGCCTCAACAGATGTAAACTTGGTGGCCTCTGGTCTGGCACCGAAAACGGTTCGAACCTTAATCTAAGTGCCTTCTCCGCCTGACAATGGACTAAACCCCTATGCCTAATGTGCTGTTCTGGGAAAAGATCTAACGCTGTATGGTAAATAGGAGGTTAAGCTTCCGAAGCGCTCTGGTCCGGGCGATTGCGACCCAGTCGATTGTGGGCGCGGACGAATTGGTCCGAGGCGATTGCCGCCAGGACCGAGATTTCTCCAGCCAGGCAGGTGGCGGCAAATATTTCGGCCAGCTTCAAGGCCGATCCGGGTCCGGTACAACCCAGCATTTCCAGGCAGGGTAAGTGGGTGGGCAGCCGCGCGCCACCTCCCACGGTGCCTACGTATAGGGACGGTATGGTCACCTCGAACAACAGATCATCGCCATGTTCCTCGATCGAGGTTAAGCCGTTGGCGCTTTCCCCCACATAGGCCACATCCTGGCCTGTTGCCAACCCAAGGGCGGTGATACCGTTTGCGATATGCATATTGAAGCCGATACCACCCGTAAGGTGCCCGATCTCCAGATTGTTGCGGTAATAACGCAGCATCATTTGTGATGAGCTGTGCAGCAGATCCTTGATAACATCCGCTCGCAATAACAGCCGCGTCCGCACGCTGCGACCCCGACCCTTGTTGAAATTGTAGTATGTCGCCTTTTTGTCCCCTTGTATGGATGAGGGGAAATGAAAAACAAGGCCGTCGTGATGATCCGAGATCATGGTGCAGATGGCGTGGCTGACATGGGTTATCATATTGATGCCCATGGCATCGGCGGGGTCGTAGACAAAGTTGACGATCAACCGACTGCCCAGGTGGGTATATTCACAGCGCAATAATCGTCCGTGCTGGGTATTGTCCGCAACAATGCCGGCGATTGCCGGTTGGTTGCTTTCCATCCAACTGTGCAGTGCCTGCACAGCGCCTGGATCCGCCGTTTCGAAGGTGGCATTGGAATGGATTTCGTTTTGGTAGACTTCCGCCTCGGCCCCGCCCGAAAGGGTAATTGCCTTCATGCCTCGATTATAGGAGGCGACCAGGGTGCCTTCCGTCGTCACCATGGGGACCAAGAATTCCCCTTTCGCATGTTGGCCGCGCAGCAACATGGGCCCGGCAATGCCCATGGGAAGACGAACATAGCCAAAGTGGTTCTCTATATTGCCGCTATAGGCGTCGGCCTCGCCCGGATGACGCAGGGCCGATAGATCGCAGTGACTTTCCTCTGACACCCAAGCGTGGCGTTGTTCAATTGCGCTATCCGTGTGTTCGTCCTTCGGCGTGATGCGCGGCATAGATGATTTGGTCACTGGCGGATCCCCTAATCATTATCAGAGGGCATTATGTCATTGTTCCGGGCAAAGACGCACTAATGTTCTGCATATAGCATGACCAGTTCGCTTTCTTCCTGTTCCTCGAACAGGGTGTCCAACGTGGGCAGCAATCCCATCTCTTCCTTTTGGATGTGGGCAATCTGGCGCTCCACCAATTCCAATGCCAGGTCGCGAAATTCCGTCCAGTCGGACGCTGCGAAGCCGTTTTCCCGGACCCGTTGGACCAGGGGCAGCATAAATTTCGAGATGTTGCGCAACAGTTCATGTTCCTGACGCAGGATATGGGGAATGGCAACGTCGCCAATGGCGGTCAAGGCGGGAAAAATATTATCTTCCTCAAACTTGAAATGATGGTCGGTGAGCGCCTGCAATTCCGCCTGCAGATCCGCCAACATGGCCATAGCCGGGCCGTTATCGGGCTTTGGCGCGGCCTTTGCCTTGCGGCCCGTCGTCGCCTCTTCCAGACGGTTCATCAGATCAATGGTGCGCTGATGCTCATCATGCAGCAACTGGGCAATTGGGCTGTCATAATACATGGGAAGCTCCTTTCTTCATTTGATAAATCACAGTGTTGCAGATGCCAGCGCACGGCGGAAGCGGAGCATGGCTAAAGCGTAGAACCAGGCAAATGCCAAAGCACCCCCCAGGCCCAGGATGGCGCCCGCTTTGATCAACATGGGCAGGGCCATGATGATGCCCGCGGCCAGCAACGCAATGGCTGCGCAATGACAAAACAGATGCACTGAAAGGGGTCCCTGGGCGGTAAGGGCTGTAACCGTGGGCGGTCTTTTTAGGCTGGCAGCCCCATGCATGGCGGCAAGAAACGGCACGATCCGTTGCAGCATCGCCAACAGCAAACTTAACAACCATCCGACCAAGGACAAAACGAAGACCGCCGGCCCCCAGGATGGCCAGACATCCGATAGATCCAGGGCCCAGGCAATCGCCATTATCAGACTAAGCGGGAACAAGGCCCAGGACAACCCGATCAGCGCGAACCCGGGTCCCAGCCGCTTACGCAGGCGCTGGCGCAGGGTAGATACCATCAAGGCAATGTGAACGGCAGCACCGATCAGACCCAACGCGCCACCGGCAGCGGCCAGGACATCGTGGCCTGATCCAACGCCCGCGATCCCCAAGATCAAACCAAGCCCGGCGCACAACAAGGCCAAAAAGGCGACTTTATCCGGGGCGGCGGGGGCCAGGGCAAACATCGGCACCAGAACATAGGAAAAGCCCATGGCGAATAAGCCCATGAAGCCATAAAGGGCCAGCAGCATGTGATTGACCGCGACCCGTTGGCTATCCATCAACCAGCCTTGTTGTTGATTGAAAACCAGGGCCAACCCCAATAGCAGCAGTGCCAACAGGGAGAGCGCGGCCAGCCAGCCATGGGCGACGACCACTGCCATGGCTCTACCCCGGCGCAGGTTTCCAACCAACAGGTAGAGATAAACCAGGATGGCAATAGCAACGGCGCAACCGCCAAGGGCCATGGCTTCGTACCAGGACAGATACATCCCCAGACACAGACAGACCGTGCCGAAGCTTAGCAGCCACCACAAGCCATTGATCGTGCCCGGCGCGGCAAACCCCTGCAGGGTCGCGACAGGTAAAAGCTGTAGGCTGGCACCCATGGCCGTCATGGTGAACACACCTAGTGTGATGAGATGCAATGCCGCCAATACGGGCCCGCTGCCGCCGCTAAAATCGGCAATTTGTTCGCCGTGCAGGGCCAGTACGATCCAGGCTGCGACATGAAACAGCACGGCGGCGGCAAAAAACCGAAAAGGAATGTTTTGGGGAAGCAGGCGCTCTCCCGCGCTACCCAGGAATGTTGTTGTGCCTGCGGTCATGGCGTCTAATCCTTCCACAAGCGCAGGCGCACATGGGTATCTTCATTGTTAATGCCACTGTCATTGGCAGCGTCACTATCACTGGGCAGAAGTTCGTAGTTCCAACCCATTTCCACCAGCTCCGGGTATAGGTAGACCGGCTCCCGATCCAGGTGGGCGACAGCGTTGCCGCCGCCGATGCTTTCCAGCAGGATCAGGATCTGCACCATCGGCTGGGGCGGGCCAAGGCCGCGCACATCGATATGGTGGCCATCTTCCGCCCGCCAGTTGGGTGCGCTGATCTCGATCGCCACGGTGAAAGGTTCCTAGTTATCCAACATTTCAAATTTCTCCATCAATTCGTCTTCGCTCTCGACGAAATCCGGATTTTGTTCGATGCAATCCACCACCGGGCAAACCAGACGGCATTGGGGTTCATCCTCATGCCCGACGCATTCGGTGCATTTGAAGGCATCGATGGTATAGAACGGATCGCCGACGCTGATGGCATCGTTTGGGCAAACCGGCTCACAAGCATCGCAGGCGGTGCAGGTTTCATTGATCAACAGGGCCATGATTGGTGTCTCCTTCTGTCACGTAAGTTCAGGCTGCTAATTCAGGCGGCCAATTCAGGCGGCGAGGGCCGATAGTTTTTGATGCCGGAAGGCCCCCCACAGGGCTGCACCGATGGCCCCGGCATGAATGGAATCCGGATGGCTGGTCAGGTCCAGGCCGTCCATTTTCTGGACTGCCATACGTTCCGCCATGGTCGCCACAAGGCCGCTGTCATTGGCCAGGCCGCCGGTTACCAGGACCGTACCGTCTGCCACCTTGGTTGATTTCAACAGTTTGACCAGGCGATCCGCCATGGAGACATGGATGCCCTTCAGGATATTCTGCGTGGAGATACCCCGGCTGACCATATTGATCACATCAGTCTCGGCCAGCACCGCACAGATGGAGCTAACAGCCTCCGGGTCGTCGGCTTCTTGTGACAGCGGACCCACCTCATCCAAAGCTACACCGAGATAACGGGCGATGTTTTCCAGGAACTGACCGGAGCCCGAGGCGCATTGACTGGTCATCTTGTAGGTCAGGACCTTGCCCCGATCATCCACGCGGATAGCCCGGCCATGCAAGGCACCCACATCCATGGCCGCACGGGTGTCGGGCTCCAAATAGATGGCGCCCCTGGCATGGGTCGTCATGGAATAAAAATGCCCGGTGCGAAATTCTACATTCTCGCCCTCGCCGGTGGTGGCCACATAATCGACATCGGCCTCGCTCAGACCCGCCTCGGCCAACATTTCGTCATAGCATTGCCGGGCCAGCTCCAAGGGGTCGCGGCGGCGAATACGCTCCAACCGTTTGGTGATCCATTCCGGGTTCGCCCCGCCTTCGCTGCGAAACAGCACCGTCTTGACCGCGCCGGTGCCAATATCGATACCTGCTGTAATATGCATCCTAATGCTCCGTCATTTCTGTTTCGCCATTCCCAACACCGTCAACGCCGTCAATGGCCAAATCTGCGGCCTCATCTGCAGCCTCATCTATGGCTCTGCGTGCAAACGTCGCAGCACCCAAGGCACCGGTGTAAATGGAATCCGGGTCGATGTTGATGGTCACATCGCCGTAGTTTTCTTTGATCAACTGCTTCAGTGCTTTGACCGCCGCGCCGTTGTTGGCGACGCCGCCTGTAAAGGTGAACTGATCGCGAATGCCACCCGATCGGGACAGGATCGACATGGCGCGCAGAATAATCGCCCGATGTAGCCCGGCCAGAATATCTTCCCGCGCCTCACCTAATGACAAACGATCCCGCAATTCTGCACCCGCGAACACGGTGCAGGTGGAATTGATCCGTACGTTGCGGGTGGATTTCAGCGCTAAAGGCCCCAGTTCGTGCAGGCCAAGGTTCATTTCATCGGCGATATAGCCGAGGTAACGTCCGCACCCTGCGGCACAGCGGTCGTTCATCTGGAAGTTTTCGACGATGCCTACAGGGTCCACTTGGATCGCCTTGGTGTCCTGACCACCGATATCCAGAACCGTTGCGGTATCGGGATACATCACATGCGCCCCGAGGCCGTGGCAGAGGATTTCAGAGCGGATGTGATCCTTGGAAAACGGCAGCCGCGCCCGGCCATATCCGGTGCCAATGACATAGGTTTCTTCCAACGGTGTATCCAGGACCGCGCGGACCGGTGCGCGAACCGCATCGGATGCGGTGGCCAGATCTTCGAAGGCGTGGAAGGTACGATCCAGGGCGCGCATCAGTTTATCTGACAGGCTTTCCTCGGATATGCGGTTTTCCACGTCGATGATGGAGCGGTCATAAACGTTGAGTACATGGTCAAAGGATAAATTGCTTTCCCCTGCCACCACTTCGCCAACGGCCAAATAGCGGGAGCCGGCAATATCGCGAAAGAAATCAGACTTGCGTTGGCCGCCGGGGGCGAACTGCGCCGGTGCTTCATCGTTCAGGCGTCGAAAGACCTCTGCCAGCGCCTCATGCAAGGCGTCTGTCTCGCCGCCAAAGCGCGCCGTGTCCGCGTTGGCGATGCAGGTGCGTTCCAGATCCGCCAGTTGTTCCAAAAATTGTTCCAACCGGAAATCCCGGACCAACTGGCCCAGAAATTCATCCAACTTGCCATCCAGGGCCGCGACCCCATCAAGGGTCTGGCGGAATAGATGAAAGCGGGCGTTCAACAAAGCTTCCTGCTTGGCAACTTCCGCTGCCACGTCGTAGTTGGAGCGGGAGTTGGTAATGCCCCGGCCCAGGACCTGCAGATTGTCATCCATGACCACAGCCTTGGTGGTGGTGGAGCCCAGGTCGATGCCAATAAAACAATCCATTGTTCTTCTCCCTACGCGGCGTGCGCGGCGTTTTTTTGTTGCAGCATCTGGAAATAGCTCTCCAACCGGTTCTTGACGTTGGCGGCTGAAAAGTAGCGCGGGTCGACCAGATCGGTTTCGATGAAGGCACCAGGCTTGCCGGTGCGTCTTTCAAGCTCCCGCAGCATCAACAATTGCCCGGCGGAAAAGCTGTTGCAGCTCTTCACGGAATTGATCAGCAGACCGTCCGCCTGGTAATCCTCCATATAGCTTTCCAGCATGCCGATGCGTCGGGGCAGGGAGAGATTGGTGTAACACCCAAGGCAATAATCGGCCAATGACTCGATGGGGTTTTCCGCGTCATGGCGGAAACCGAAGTCATAGACGCCGCCCACCTTGGTGTAGGTAGAGGCGACGACGACGGCACCTTCGTCATAGAACATTTTCCAGAAGTCACGAAAGTTGGTGTAATTCGGTGTGCCCTCGACCACCAGGCGGAATTTCTCCTTGCCGGCATCACCCTCCGGCGTGACCGGACCCTGACCGTTGGCGAGGCGCTGTTCGATCTCGCCGCGCAGGGCGCGGTAATATTCCGTCGCCGCTTCGGTACCGCGAAAAGCGGTAAAGATCGGACCAATGTAGTAGACGCCGCCAAAAAAGGCATCGATGGGTGAGGGGCGATTTTTTGCTGACTGCAAAATCCAAACCAGGTCATCCTCGGCCTTGGCGGATTCCCGCATGTATTGGCGCAGGCGGTCGATGTCGAACTTGATGCCGCTGACCCGTTCCAGGGTTGGGATGACGTCTTCCTTCAGCTGTTTGACCACATAGTCGCGCATGTTTTGGGTAATCTTGCCGTCCGCCTGATAGGGCACGTGCAGCATAATGGTCTCGCAATCGTACTTTTCCCGCACCAGCTCGAACCATTTCATGAAGGTGAAACAACCCGTGTAGGACAACAGCAACACGTCCGGGTCGGGCAGCTTGTCGCCCGTGGGGCCGATGTTGCCCTGTTCGATCATGCCCAGATCGGACTTCACATAGGTGCAAACGTCCTCGGACTGGCCATTACGCTCCGCCTCCATGATAAAGCGCCCGGATTTTTTACGCATGCCGTTTTGCAGGGCGTTGATCTCGGGGAAATTGCGGGTGATATCAAAACACATGAGCAATTCGTTCAGATTACCCGGTACGAAGGTGGAGGAGACCTTGCGGCCCTCTTTATTGGCGGTGGCCAGGGATTTGAAGTTGGCGTCGATCATCTCCTTCTGCTTCAGCATGGAGGATTCTTTGATCACGTCGGTTGAGGGTTTGGCGGCGGCTGACTTGTTCATCATGCGCTCCATAATTTGATGGTGTCGGCAAAGGTGCCGGCTTGTTCGCGGATCGCCTGCAACTGCCCGGTATTCTCGGCATATTTGAAGGCGGTGAAGGGGATTTCGTCTCTGTTCAGGGCTTCCTGCAACATGGGCCGGTCCAACAAGGCCGGGTCGCAAAAACTAGGTGCGGCAAATATCACGCCCTCGGCCTTGCTTTTGCGAACCTGTTTGATCAGGAATTTGCCTTTGTCCGCCTTGTCCGGTTCAAACTTCGCCGACGTTGCCGCAGAATGATGCAGGAAGGCTTTCGATAGGTTTTCCATTGGGTCGCCCGTGGTGGGCACATCGTCGATCAGCCAGCGGGTGATCAGCAGGAAATCATCATCGACCACGTAACAGCCCGCCATTTCCAGGGATTTGATCAGACCCAGGGGTGGCTGTTCGCAAAACACGCCGTTGACCACGACCCGGCAGTTGTCCCGCCGGGGCCGTTCTTCCTCTTGGGCAGCAGCGATATAGTCGCGCAGCAGCTGGGTATGATCCTCCACCGGCAAAACCATACCGGCCCGCAACAGCAAATAAATCTCGGACGCCGGGGCCTGCCAGGGCTGTTGGGCGCGTAGATCGTAAAGCTCCGATATGACGGCTCGGTTCTCATTATAGACAGCGATTGAATTGTGCAGGTCTTCATCAGTGATGGGACGCCCGGCCATTTCGGCCAGGTCATCCCGCAGGTCTTGCAGCTCGTGAATATAAAATGTACCGGCAATATCGTCGCGATAGGTTTGCGGCACATCGAAGTATTTGACGTATTTATCCTTGAACAACAGCTGCCACATACCGGACAAATTGCGGATCACATCGCAGATGGAGGGAAACAGCATGCCGTCCAGGCTATCCAGCCGACCGGTCAGGCCCAGTTCTATGGTGGAGCGGGGAATGCGGCAAATATAGCTTTGATAATAGGCATCACCATGGATCACTTCCAACTGATCACCGCCGCCGAAGATACCCACCGGCAACATGCCTGCGGCATGAATGATCTCCCGGGGTACATAGATTGGCAGGTAGCCGATGGCTTTGCCGCCGGGGTTGGCAGCCTTCCAATCCTTGACGGCGTTAAAATCCAGGTCGTCAAACAGGGTCTGGCAGCGGTCGACAATGTCTTTTACGGTGGCTTTCACGGTCATCTCGGTTCATCTCCCAATTTGCGGCCCAAAAATTGGCCCAAATTACAGTTGTGACCTCGTCGTCTTCCCCTGACTTCGTCTTGTCCCCTTATCTCTTTCTTGCGTTGTCTCTGTTGCCCGCCGTTACCGAAAACCCCAAAGGCATTGACGGGCTTTTCTAATTATGGTATTTAAGTACCACAATACGAATAACAACGTCAACTGTTATTTCGAGCGAAGGGACAGGCCAATGACAAATAGGGAAACCTGCACGATCGTAATGCTGGGCAGTGGCGGTTCCGGGGTGATGACGGCAGCGGAAATCCTGCTCCGTGCCGGTGCCCGGGCCGGATACTACGGCTTGATGACGAAATCCTTCGGGCCGCAGATCCGTGGTGGTGAGGCGGCAGCCTTTGTCACGCTGTCCACCCAGCCTGTTGAAATTCAGGGCGACCGGATCGATTTGTTGTTCGCCATCGATTGGAAAAATACCGAACGGTTTGCCGGCGAGCTGCAATTGGATCCCGAAAGCCTGGTTCTTTCCGGCGAGGTCGATGCGGAACTGCCGAACATTGTGACCGCGCCGAAGGCAATTATGGGGGAAGTCAATTTAAAGAAACTGACCCGTTCCAATAAAGGCACCCGGCCAAACATGGTTGCCCTGGGCGTGGTCGCCGGTGCGGTTGGTTTGCCGCAGGATATTGTTGCCGACCTGGTGGGTGAGCGCCTGAAGAAAAAGGGCGATGCCGCCATGACCCATGGTTTGACGGCGATTGACCTCGGCTACGGCGAAGCGGCGGGCTTTGATGTGGTGCCATTGGCCCCTGCCGATGACCCGTCGGAAAGGTGGATTATTTCCGGCAATCAGGCAGCCGGATTGGGGGCATTGCGCGGCGGCGTTCGATTTGCCGCTGCCTATCCCATTACCCCCGCCACGGAAATTCTGGAATGGCTGGCACCCCGGTTGCAGAAAATCGGCGGTCTGTTGGTTCAGGCCGAGGATGAACTGGCCTCCATCAACATGATCATCGGCGGCTCCTTTGGTGGCTCGGCGGTGCTGACGGCGACCTCCGGCCCCGGTCTGGCCTTGATGAGCGAGTCTATCGGTTTGGCAGTGGCGGCAGAGATCCCCTTGCTGGTGATCGATGTTATGCGTGGTGGCCCCTCAACCGGTATCCCGACCAAATCAGAACAGTCTGATTTGAACATCGCCGTCTATGGCCTGCACGGGGATGCGCCCCATGTGGTGACGGCACCCAATTCCATCGCGGACTGTCTGTTCACCACACAATGGTCCAGCCATCTGGCCGAGTCTATGCAGGTGCCAACCATCATGTTGTCGGACCAGTCATTCGGCCAGGCCATGGGCATCGTAGAAAAACCAGCCGAACTTGCCTTTGCCACCCGCCGTCTGGTGGCGGAGGGCAGACAAGCCGACTACCATCGCTATGCCCTGACGGCGTCCGGTGTCTCACCCATGGCATTGCCGGGTACGCCGGGCGGGCAATATACCGCTGATGGGTTGGAGCATGCGGTCAGCGGCACGCCATCGTCCTCCGTCGCCGATCACAACGCGCAATTGGACAAACGTTTGCGCAAAGTCACGGGTTTTGACTATGGCGACCATTGGGCGCAAATCGAAGGTGACGGCTCGGCTGCCGTCATCACCTGGGGGTCAGCCACCGGGCCCGTGCGCCAGGCATTACAGCGGCTTGATCCTAGGGGTGGGCGGTTGCGCCTGATCTCCCTGCGTCTGATCAGCCCGGCCCAACCGGCGCGTCTGGCCGAGGCACTATCGGGGTGTGATCGGATCATGGTGGTCGAACAAAGCCAGACGGCGCAGTTTTTTACCCACCTGAAAGCGCAATTCGATTTACCACCCATGGCCGATCTATACGCCCGGCCGGGACCGCAACCATTTCGCGCGGCGGAAATCGCCGCCAAGTTGGAGGATTGGCTGTCATGAATATGGATACCGCAGGTGCCCCGGGGCCATTGACCGCACGGGATTATAAATCGGACCTGAAACCGGTCTGGTGTCCCGGCTGCGGGGATTTTTCCGTCCTCTCCGCCATCACCATGGCCCTGGCCGATATCGCCCGCCCACGGGAGGAGGTCGCCGTGATCTCCGGCATCGGTTGTTCGTCCCGCGTGCCTGCCTATACCAACTGTTACGGCTTTCACGGCGTGCATGGCCGGGCCCTGCCCCTGGCGGCGGGTTTGAAGTTAAGCCGCCCTGATTTGCTGGTCATTGCAGCGGGCGGTGATGGCGACGGCTATTCCATTGGCGGCAATCATTTTCTGCATGCCTGCCGTCGCAATGTGGACCTGACCTATATCGTCATGGACAATCAGGTCTATGGCATGACCAAGGGGCAACCATCGCCCACCACGTCGCCGGAATGGGACAGTGCCCTGGTGCCCGGCGGCACGGGGGTGCGACCGTTCCATCCCCTTGTTATCGGCCTTGCCGCAGGGGCCAATTTTGTCGCCCGTACATTTTCAGGTGATCCCAAGGGCACGGCGCGCACCATAGCGGAGGCGATCCGCCATCCGGGATTCTCCCTCATCGAGATCCTCAGCCCCTGTGTCACCTTTCGGCCCGAAGAACGTGATTGGGCCAATCAGGTTCACCCGGCTGCGGTGGAGGAAACCCAGGACAGGGCCCAGGCGGCGCGCCGGGTTCTGACCGATGATGGTTTCAATACCGGCGTTCTATACCGTGGCGACCGGCCAGCCTATCAGCCCAATTTCGCGCCAAAGGATGCGGATCTGTCGGAATTCGAAAGGGAGTTTCTGCCATGAACCCAGCCGAATGGAACTATCTTGACCGCGAAACCCTGCTGGCCCACGCCTATGCTATCGAGCATGAGGCTGCCGAACGCTACCAGGACCTCGCCGCACAAATGCACGACAGCAACAATGTGGAGGTGGGGGATCTGTTTGCCAAGCTGGCGGAGGTCGAAGCCAAACATGCTGCCGAGTTAAGTTTGGAGCATGGGGCTGCCGTAACACCAGCCGGCGGTTCGGAATTCATGTGGGATAGTTTGGAAAGCCCCCTCGAAAGTCCTGAGGCCATCGCTTATGGCGATATGCATTATCTGATGACGCCCCGCCATGCCTTGACCCTTGCCTTGGCAGCGGAACAGCGCGCGCTGTCATTCTATGAAGATCTTGCCGCGCGTGCCCCCAGCGAAGACCTGCGCGTCCTGGCGGCTGAATTCGCGGCTGAAGAGGCGGAGCATGTGCGCATGGTCCAGGAATGGTTGCAGCGACTGCCCGAAGACGAGGCGGATTGGGATGACGACATGGACCCACCGGTAGAGGTATAAGGCATCTATGGGGGCAGGGGGCATTGGGGAAAAGTCCATTGAGAATGAGGGTCTATGAAGAATTCAAATGTCACCATTCGTGACGCGAAGGCAGGGGATGTCGCAACGGTAATCCGTCTGGATGAAATCCACACCGGACTGGCCAAGCCTGATTATTGGCAGGAGATGTTCACCGCCTATGTCACCGAGGATCACTTCGGGCGCTATTTCCTGATTGCTGAAGCCGGCGGGCAAATGGCCGGCTTCATCGTCGGTGAAATTCGCACCTGGGAATTCGGCTCACCCCCCTGCGGCTGGGTGTTCGCCGTCAACGTTTCGCCTGAAATTCGCGAGGGCGGCATCGGCAGCGCTCTGTTGGATGCCATATGCCAACGCTTCGCAGGCTGTGGGGTGGAGACCGTGCGCACCATGGTCTCCCGCGAAGACACCCTGAACCTATCGTTCTTCCGCAGCCAGGGCATGACGGCGGGCCCCTATATGGAATTGGAAAAAGCCGTCGCGTCAGACACAGGCCCGCAATAGCCATGCGCCTGCAGAAATCAACCCTGTTCGCCCTCTATGCGGTTCTGGAACTGGCCGCCGATCCGGCCCGGCAGATGTCCACTGCCGATATCGCCGACCGTTATGACATCTCCGTCCATCACCTGGCCAAGGTCATGCGCCAGCTGGTTCGCGCCGGTCTGATCCAATCCGTCCGCGGCGTGGGCGGCGGCTATCGCTTTTCCGGCAACGTCAAGCGGGTCACCCTGTGGGACATCATCGAACTGTTCGAACCGGCCTCCCAGGCTACGGAGGATGGCGAACCTGAACAGTCGACACCCATCGCCGAGGCCCTGGACAGCGTCCGCGCCGAAATCGACGACCTGACCCGCGCCACTATGCAGTCCATCACCCTGAAAACGTTGTTGCAGTACGCGCCCAGCGAAGCGATTGGGCTATTTCGGTGACACGGTGTAGTTAGTCACTGTAATTCGCGGCTGGTGTTGATTGCTAGATTATTAGTAAGTCATCATCATACCATACGTCCAAATAATCTTCGGCTATCAAAAACCTCCAACCTGGCGGCAGCCCCAAAAATTTCTCAACTACTGGACACCACGAACCTAAATGCCCGACATGCAAGGGGTGAAAGAAATCCGGATCACTTTTCAATTCTTCGCCCGCATATAAGAACCACCCCGTCGTCTCGCCCTGCGGTGGATGGCGAAATCCATTAATAGGACCTAGTGACTCGCGCATATTCAAGGAAATTCCAATTACGGAACTGCGAGGTATCGGCAAATATGCCGCTCCATAATTGTTGCAAATATCACGTTGGAGTTTTTCAATTTTGTCCAACATTAAAATCCCAAATAGTCATTATCTTTGGCATTAGCGAACAAAGAGGACGCTACCCTTTATTCGCTGAATTAGCCGTTAACCTGATATTATGCTACTTAGTAGGAAAATATCGCTAGTTTTCTGGAGGCTGCAAAATGTCGATGGTCAAGAAAAGTATATCGATCACGGATCAACAGGATGGCTGGATCAAGACTCAAATTGAGTCTGGGCATTTCGGTAATGAGAGCGAGGTCATTCGTGAATTGATCCGGGAACGGCAAATGCGGGAACAGGAAACCCCTGCCGAGATTGAGGCAATCCGCGCCGCATTGATTGAGGGTGAAAAGAGCGGGTTTACTGATCAATCTGTCGATCAAATATGGCAGGAAGCCAGACGGCAGCTTAGATCGCAGAATGCCTGATTATCGACTTTCCGAGGCTGCCAAACAGGATTTGATTGAGATTGCACAATACGGCGACCAATATTTTGGCCTCGCGCAATCTGACAATTATCGTGCACAATTGACGGCACGGTTTTCGTTGATAGCAATACAGCCGGAGCTTTATCCCGCCGTCGATCATATTCGCCAAGGCTACAGGCGAAGTGTATGCGGGGCGCATGCCATCTACTATCAGGTCAATAGAGACACAAACACCGTCGATATCATCCGCATTATAGGACGTCAGGATACCGCGAATGCGTTTTGACGAATGCTCTCCTACAGACCCCCCGTCACTTCGATCAACTGACCGCTGATGTAATCGGACTGTGGCAGGCAGAGGCCGACGACGGCGCCGGCTGCTTCTGCGGGGGTGCCGGGGCGGCCCATGGGGATCATCATTTTTGCGGCGGCGACGTTTTGCACCGGCACGCCGACGGGGATTTCCTTGCCCTCGATCTCGATGATCTTTTTGCTATCCGTGGCTTCCGTCAGGCGGGTTTCGATCAGGCCAAACGCGACTGAATTAACAGCCACGTTGTAGCGGCCCCATTCCTTGGCCAGGGTCTTGGACAGGCCGACAACGGCGGCCTTGGCGGAGGAATAGTTGGTCTGCCCCGCATTGCCCCGGGTACCGGAGATCGACGATATATTGACCACCTTGCGCACGATGGGGTTACCGGCCTCTGCCTCACATTTCGATTTGATGCGGATGATCTCGGATGCTTCCTTCAGGATGCGCCAGGGTGCTTTCAGATGCACATCGATCATGGCATCGAACTGTTCCTCGGTCATTTTCTGGATCACCGCGTCCCAGGTATAACCGGCATTGTTGATGATGATGTGCAGATCACCGTACGTATCGATGGCGGTACCCACGAAACGCGCGGCAAAGCCCGGCTCCGTCACACTGCCGGCGCAGGCCACCGCCCTACCGCCATTGGCCTTGATCTCGGCCACAACCTCGTCCGCGGGCCCGGCATCCAGATCGTTGACCACCACGGACGCACCATGGCCGGCCAGTTGCAGGGCAACCTCCCGCCCAATGCCTCTGCCCGATCCGGTGACGATGGCGACACGTCCATTCAGCATACTCATGATATTTTCCTTACTGGCTTACTTGCCGGTGAAGTTTGGTTTGCGTTTCTCCATGAACGCGGTGCGGCCTTCGGTGAAATCGGCGCTGTCAAAACAGCTTTTGATCATTTCCTGCAGGGCGACCAGATCGCGATCGTCCGGGTCTTTCAGAACTTCGTTCACCGTTGCCTTGGCGGCGCGAATGGTCAGCGGTGCATTCTCCTTGATCATATCGGTGTATTCCTTGACCAAGCCTTCCAACTGATCCACGGGCACCACCCGGTTGACTAAGCCCATGGCCAGGGCCTCCCCGGCTGTGAAGCGCCGCGCCGTGAAGAATATTTCCTTAGCCATGGATGGGCCGACCAATGATGTCAGGGTCTTCAGTCCGGGATAGTTATAGCCCAGGCCCAGACGGGCGGCGGGCACGGCGTAGGTGGTATCGTCCGCTGCGATACGGATGTCAGCCGCCAGGGCGACAGCGACACCGCCACCGATGCAAAAGCCCTGGATCATGGCAATCAACGGTTTTTGCAGATCCCGCATACCACGATGGGCGGCGGCGGAGGCGGCGTTGTATTTTTCTTCCGCGGCGGCGGAATTGCGGTTCTCGGCAAATTCCGAAATATCCGCGCCCGAGACAAAGGCCTTGTCGCCCGCGCCCATCATGACCACGACGCGAATGTCGTCATCCGCCTGGAAGTCGTTCATGGCCTGGCCCACGGCTTCCCACATGGCCATGGATACGGCATTGCGCCGGGCCGGGTTATTGAAGATCAGCCAGCCAACGCCGTCTTCCTTGCGGGCAATCATCTTGTCTGTATTCAGTTCCATGGTCATTCGAGCTTTCATTTTGGGAAATTGGTTGCTCTATTTGTAACCCATGGACCCGGAAGACGCTATTTGCATTTGCCTCTTCTACTGGCATCATTGCCACAGGAATTTGGGTTTCGGGATTTTAGTTTTGAGATTTGGGAGAGATATGATGCGGGCACTGATTTGCCGTGCGTGGGGCGAAATTGATACTTTGGAAATGGGTGAGATGGTGCCACCTGTGCCGGGGCCGGGACAGGTGCTGATAGATGTGGTGGCCACATCCGCCAATTTCGCAGACACCATTATGGTCGCCGGCAGGTACCAGACCAAACCGGAATTCCCCTTTGCGCCCGGATTAGAGGGCGCGGGCAGGGTTGCCGCGGTAGGTTCCGGCGTCACCAATGTGAAGCCTGGCGATATGGTTATGGCCAAGCTGGAACACGGCGGTTTCGCCGAACAGGCGGTCGCCTCGGCAACAGAGACCTGGCCATTGTTTGCGGGCATGAACTGCGCCGATGGCGCTGCCTTCCTGGTGGCATACCTATCGGCCCATCTGGCCTTGCGTTGGCAGGGACGGTTGGAGGCGGGGGAGACGCTGCTGGTGCTGGGCGCTGCGGGTGGTTCCGGCCTGGCGGCGGTGGAAATTGGCAAGGCCATGGGTGCGACAGTCATCGCAGGTGCCAGCAGCGATGAACGTCTGGCCGCCGTGCGGGAACATGGCGCAGATCATGTGGTGAATTATTCGACGGAAGACCTGAAAGGCCGGGTCCTGGAAATGACGGGAGGCGAAGGTGCCGATGTCTGCTTTGATCCCGTGGGCGGCGATCTTTTCGACGGCGCGCTGTCATCTTTGGGTTGGGGCGGACGGTTTGTGCATTTCGGCTTTGTCGGCGGGGTGCCCCAGGTGCCGGCCAATAGACTGCTGGTCAAGCATCGATCAGCGGTGGGATCGTCATACCGCTATTTCACCAAGTACAAGCCGGATTTGTTGGCCCGTTCAATGGTAGAGCTGGGGGATTTTTACAGCCAAGGTCATCTGCACCCGATCATTACCCACCGCAGGCCATTGGAAGACGGCGTCGACGCTTTACGCCTGCTGACTGAGCGGAAAGCGTTCGGTAAAGTCATCGTCGATGTTGCACCAGAATTGGAAGTTTAGATCATGCCCTTGAGCGTACAAGATCACGGCCCCCACATCGCCATCATCACCATGGACAATCAGGCCAAGCGCAACGCGCTTAGCCGTGCCGATCTGATCGAACTTGGTGAATTATGGCTGAAACTGCAGGATGCGCCCTATCGTGCCTTGATCCTGACAGGGGCGGGGGAGCAGTCGTTTTGCGCCGGGGCGGATTTGTCCGGCGATTTGTCCGCCGGCCCTGAATTGTCCGATATGATCCACAAAGGTCTGTTGAAATACGGTGCCTATTGCAAGCCGATCATTGCAGCCGTGAACGGGGATTGCGCCGGTGGCGGCGTGGAACTGCTGTTATCGACGGATATTCGCGCTGCCGCACCCGAAGCCCGCTTTGGCCTGCCGGAAGTGCGTTGGGGCGTCTATCCCTTTGGCGGTGCGGCCCTGCGTTTGCGTCAGCAAATCGGCCATGTGCACGCCATGGAATTGATCCTGGCCGGCAAACTGGTCGATGCGGCAGAGGCCGCGCGTATCGGCCTGATAAACCGGGTATTGCCCAGGGATGAATTGATGCCCTGGGCCATTGCCATGGCAGAAACCATCGCCGCCAATAGCCCCATGGCCGTGCAGGCGGTGAAGGAGCAGATCAGCGCCACGGACCATGTGCAAAATTATCCCCGCGAGGAAATGGAGCAGATCCTGGGTGATCGGGTCCGCGCCAGTCCGGATTTTGCGGAAGGTATAGCGTCCTTTCAGGAGAAAAGGCCGGCCAATTATTGAGTATAACTTATCAACTGCTGTCGATGTTTCGGCTGAAAGGTTCGCGAATTTGCCGGTATGTATTCGGGGCCGACAATTTTTCCATAACGGTGCGCCTTGATTGGCGACACAAATAAGCTGAGGGGAAGACGAATGACAATGCAATCAAATAGGGCGCCGTTTAGTCGCCGATCTGTTTTAAAATATATGGCCGGCGCGGCGGCAGCGTGTCCCACATGTATGTCGGTAGCGTCCGCCCTGGCGTCGGAAAAAAAGACGTCCAAAGGTGCCCATTGGACCTATGAAGGTAAAACGGGGCCGGAACATTGGGGTGATATGAGTGCGGGCAACAAGGTCTGCTCCACGGGTGTCCAACAATCGCCCATCGATCTGGGCCGGGCGATCCCGGCCTCCCCGGGGCATATTTCCGTGGACTATAAACCGACCACATTGCGTGTGGTTAACAATGGCCACACCATTCAATGCAACACCGATGCGGGCAGCACGATGACACTGGACGGCGATAAGTTCCGTCTGCTGCAGTTCCATTTTCACCACCCTTCGGAACATGCCATGGACGGCCGCCGTTTCGACATGGAATGCCATTTCGTGCACATCAATGACGCGGGCATGCTGGCGGTGCTGGGTGTTTTTATTGAACCAGGGGCTGAAAATAATGTTCTGGCACCGGTTTGGCAGCACATGCCCCATTCCGCCGGGCCGGAGAAGGCTGTGTCTTCGGTGCAGATTGATCCGGTGCGTTTGTTGCCTTCCAATCGGCAATATTTCCGCTATCTCGGTTCATTGACGACACCACCTTGTTCGGAAAAAGTGATCTGGTCCGTGTTCAGCCAACCGGTGCAAGCCTCCACCGCGCAGGTCAGTCAGTTCGCCGGTCTGTTCAATATGAATGCCCGGCCCTTGCAAGGATTGCACCGCCGACTATTGCTGAAAAGCAGTTAGAGCGCTTCCGGGGCATTCATGCCGTCCCAACAGCGCTGAACAGGTCGGCCAGGCGATTGCGTTGCAGTTTTTCCGTTGATGTCACGGGCAGTTCGTTGGCGGCCACGAAGACAAAATGTTGCGGCACCTTGTAGGCGGCCAGGGTTTGCCGGCAATGTTGCTTTAAATCGATCTCGGATATGGACTGGCCCGGATGCAGCACCATGACTGCGCCGATGGCCTGGTCCAGGCGGGTATCGGCAAGGCCGGTGACGAAGGCGGATTCCACCATAACATGCGTCCGCAGCACGGCTTCGATCTCCGCCGGGGCGATATTGATGCCCCCCGATTTGATCAGTTCCTTGCGCCGGCCCTGAAAATTGATCCAGCCGTTTTCATCCAGGAAACCCAGGTCGCCGGTCAGCAGAAAGCCGTCCTTGGTCATGCTGGCCGCCGTCGTCTCCGGATCGTTCAGATAGCCGGGCATAAGGTGGCCGCGCAGGGCAATCTCCCCCACTTCGCCCTCGGGCATGGCCTGTCCCGTTTCCAGGTTCAACACCTGCAACTCCACACCCGGCAGAGGCTGGCCGGAAGCGACAAGGCGCTGTTCCAGGGGCGCTGCGGCATCCGTGACGCAGGAATTGCCGAAGGCCTCCGTCAGGCCATAGACATTGCATATGTCCGTGACGCCAAGGTCGACGATCATCTGCATTTGTTCCGGCGTGCCAATGGCGGCACCGGTGCGCAGGCTGGATAGGTCCCGGGTCTTGCTGTCGGGATGTTCGGCCAGGGCGAGGGCGATATTCGGTGTGCCATAGAAAACCGTACAGCGTTCGGCCTCGATCAGGCGCAGGCCCTGTTCGGGATCAAAATGGTGCTGTAATACCAATGTGCCGCCATGGCTCATCACCGCGAATAAGGCATTGACGCAGCCGAAGGACCAGAACAGCGAGATCGCGAACCACAGGCGGTCATCTGGGGTCAGATGCATACGTTCTCCCACCCCCCACATGTTGTCCATCAGGCCCCAATGCTGCAACGGCACACCCTTTGGCCGGGCGGTGGAGCCGGAGGTATAGAGAATGCAGGCGACGTCGTCAGGTTGGGCAGCGGACCAGATATCAGCGGGCGCATTTTCGCCCAGGGCCGCCAGATCTTCGAACTTTGTCGACCCCTCGGGCACCTGCGAACCCAGCACAACCAGGCGGGTTAGGGCGGGCAGGCCAATCGCCCGCATTTCATCCAGCTCCGCCAAAACATCCCGGTCACGGAAACGATCCGCCAGGATCAGGGTGGTGACATCGGCATGGCTCAATTGATAGGCCTGCTCCGTCGGCGTCAGCCAGGTGTTCAGGGCGACAGCCGTGGCACCAAGGCCCAGAATTGCAAAATAGCTCGATAACCACTCCGCCCGGTTGCCCATCAGGATGGCGACCCGGTCGCCGGGGCGCACGCCTAGGGCCCACAGACCGTTGGCGACCGTTTGCGCTTCGGTGCGTAGTTGGGCATAGCTCCACCGCCGGTCACCATCGATCACCGCCTCGTGCTCGGGCTGTAGTGCGGCCATTTCATCCAGCAAAGCCGCCGCTGTGCGGGCTTTTGGTTTATCCATCTTCAGCATCGGTGTCTCATCTCCGAACCTTGTAACCCACGGCATCCCGATCCCAGGCGGAGGCGCTCAATCCACGTTCACGCAATTTGTTCTTTTGGATTTTCGCCGTGGGCGTGGTGGGGATTTCGCTGACATAGTCGATGTAACGGGGCACGGCGAAATAGGGCATGCGCGGGGTGGCGTAGTCCAGCAGGTCCTCTGGCTTTGGTGCCGCCGCACCGTCTTCGAGAATGATGCAGATCAGCACCTCGTCCTCGCCGCCTTCCTCCGCCTTGACGGCGACGGCGGCGCATTCGGCGATGGCTTCATGCTCCAGGAACACGGCCTCTACCTCGAATGACGAGATATTTTCGCCCCGCCTTCTAATCGTGTCCTTGATCCGGTCGATGTACCAGATATAGCCGCGCTCATCCATGCGGCCCGCGTCGCCTGTGTGGAACCAGAAATTGCGCCAGGTTTCCACCGTGCGTTCGGGCATGCCGTTATAGCCCTGCATGAAACAATAGGCCTCCTTCGGGCGGACCAGAATTTCGCCCACCTCACCCATGGGAACTTCCTCATCCGTGTCCGGATCAGCGATAATGACGCTGAAATATTCATCCCAGACCTTGCCGGAACAGCCCGCTTCCTCCGGTGCATCGGGGGGCCGGCAGACCGGCAGGTTGCATTCCGTCATGCCGAATATCTCGTTGAACCGCGGAATGGCAAAGCGGCTGCGCAGGGCGGCCATGGTTTCTTCCGTCACCGGCACGGCGCAGACCATACGCAGGTTGTTGTCCGTATCCGTATCCTTGGCGGGCTGACGCAGGACGAAATCATTCATCACACCCAACAGATTGGCCAGTGTCGCCTTATGCTTGCGAATATCATCAATCCAGGTGGTGGCCCTGAATTGTCTGACCAAGACCGCGCTGCTCCCCGTGATCAGGGTGGCATACAGCTGCATTAAGATGCCCTGGGCATGAAACAGCGGCATGGGGATATAATAATGATCCTCCGTCGTCATGGCCAAATGGGTCTGCATGCACAAACCGAACAAATACAGATGCCCGTGCGGCATCAAGGCCCCCTTGGAGGGCCCCGTGGTGCCGGAGGTGAACATGATCATGCCGATATCGCGATAGCTGATATCGTCCGCGCCGCCAATCTCCTCCCCTGCGGTCCGCCCCGGGCCGCCGGCCATGACCTCATCAAAATTGCGCACCTGAATACGCTTAAAGGCGGGCAGATTGGCCGGGTCATAGACATCGCCCGGCACATAGACCACTTCCATATCCGGTATGGTGTCCTCAATCTCCGCCAGCCAGGGCAGATATTCCGGTTCAAACAGGCCAATGCGGGCTTTGGTATTGCCTAGAACGTGGGTCAGGAACGTGCCCTTCAGGGCGGTGTTGATGCCCACCAGCACGCCGCCAATACGGCTGAGCCCGAACCAGGACCAAAGGTACTCCAGGCGGTTGTTCAACATCACCGCCACATTGTCACCAAAGCCGACGCCTGCGGCGGCATAACCGTTGCCGGCGCGATTGGATAATTCGTGGGCCTGGGCATAGGTGTGCATGGGGCCATCCTCGAACCGAATAAACGGCGCATCACCCCTGGTCCGGGCCTGTTCAGCCAAAACCTTCCCAACAACCCAACCAGCCTTATCCGCCGCCATGCCACCACACTCCCATATCAACACGTACAGCTAATTTGATACCGCGATTGAGGGGCAGAAGGCAAATGGGGCATTGACCCATGTACAAGAACGTTCCGAGAGAGCGCAAAGGCTAGGCCATACGGAAACGCCTACGAATTGCCAAGATGAAAAGCGTTGTGAGGCCAATGACACCTAGCGAATAGATCAAGGAAAAGAGGCCGAAAATTATGGGGTGGGCAGCTCTTGGATCTATGGGCACGTCGACCAATTGTTTGCCGCTAACCAGGCCGCTGAATGGTCTAACTGTCTGGCTGGTAACAAATTGTAGTGCCCAACCGGGATCTGCCTTGCCAAGCTTATGAACGAGTATGGCAGCAAAGACGCTGGAAAAAAGGAACAGAAATCCGAACCAAATGAGAGGGCGAGCCAAATCGCGACCATAGTCGGAACCGTACTTGTAAAGCGTGGCCAGAAATCGCTCAGACCATGTTGCTGTTCCTCGCTGTCGGCGACAATCCATTTCCAAAGCGAAGAATTCAGCTTGTTCATTCATCGCGCTAATATTTGCCATCGCCAACTTCAGTGTGCGGTATGCCTGCTCAGCCCGATATGTCTCATCATCATCAGCTCCGCGAGTACATTTGAACCGAGCCTCATGAAAATTCATTCCTTGATGTGGCTTGGCTCCATGAAAGTCAGGAATTCCATTGAATTCGGCATTTGAAAAATCTACCGCCCCGGTGAATTCTCGATCTGCAAACCTCACATCACCTAGAAAAACAGCTCTAACAAAACTTGTCGCGCCTATTGATTTTAGGGTGCCGCTAAATTTTGCATTTGTCCCGAAGGTACAATTTTTAAAACTTGTGCCGTCTGGAATAATTGAGTTAATGAAATCGGCAAGAGGGCCAAAAGTCGCCCCGTCGAACTCGCAGAATTGACCAAATTGCGCGGAAGAGAAAATCGCGCCAATACCAAATGTCGACTGAGAAAAATTTGCATCGAGTCCGAAATGTGAGTTTCGGAATATCACACGGTCTCCGAACTCGGTTTTAGAAGAATTGAAACTACGACCAAAGCTTGCCTCTGCGAAATTTGCGTCGTCTCCTACAAGCACACCGGAAAAATCAATATCTTCTTCAAACCGACATTGTGAAAAATCGGTATTTTTACCAAAAATACTGCCGGAAAAATCGACTCTGGGGCAGAAAATGGCATGCGCAAATCTCGAGCCGCTTCCGAATTTGACGTTTTGTATCTGTGTTGTCGGCGCAAACATCGATTGGGTGAAATCAACAAAAATATCATCGCAATCAGGCAAAAATTCGTATCCCTCGGTTAATACCACTCCTTTGAGATTCGCTAGTCGATCACTTCGGCCATCGCGCATGATTTCGTGGATACATCGAACAAAAAGCTCAACGCTTGAAGCCGACCATTCGCGTTTTGGGCCAGTGTGGGCATTTAATTTCGCCGTCGAGAGTGGACGGCCATGCCGGTCCCATGCAGGTAAGTGGAATGCGCAATACTCGGCCTTGTCGAACCTGAGTTGCCCGCCGAGTTGCTCTACTATGTTATTTTCATATTTTGCAAGTTCGCCATCTTGAAACTGACAACGCTCGCCGGTATTTCCTGTATATACACAAGCCATGTTCACCGCCTTCCGCCATAATTCTACTTCAGGCTGAAAATGAGTGGTAATGGTTATTAAAAATTTTCTGATGCTGATTCTAACCGACACCCGAAAATTATGGCGACAACGCGCTCTATGGTCCAGAAGGCGGCGCGCCGGGCGGGTTCGGGGAAATTTACGGGAAGTTTCCTTAGGGCGAACATGGCTGCCAATACGGCTGTCGGGAACAGGACCTGGCCGCATTCGACGCTGATGTTGAACATCAATTGGGCGAGGGGTGGCAGGGAACCGGCCACAAAAAGCCCGACTGTCGGCGCGATAATTCTACCAATCCCGGTAGTTGGGGGGCTTTTAAGGCGGCTGGGAACCTGCTAGATTTTGCGCCGTTCCTGCATTTTTTGCGACATTGCGAAGTCAGCGCGCCTGCACGCCAGTACGAAAGAAATATCATTTTGCCCGCATATCGCTCCCACCGTACCACCCAAGACAGACAAGCCGCCGCCAGGCCATGAGTGCCCGTGGGGCTGGTAGTTGGAAACCTCTGAACCGCTATCAGAAGGTCTCCCGTCTGGACAAAAGAAAATAAAGGGAAAGCAGCATGAAACAACTACACCACTTTGTCGACGGCAAGGCCGTTGCGGGAGGGGCTGGGAATTTCAGCCCGGTCTATAACGCCTCCACCGGCGAACAGATTTCCGAATTGCCTCTGGCGACGGCGGATGAAGTCCGGGCTGTGATCGCATCGTCCCAGAAAGCCTATCCGGGCTGGGCGGCGACGCCGCCATCGGCGCGCGCGCGGGTGATGTTCCGCTATAAGGAGCTGATCGAAACGCATATGGATGAGTTGTCCGAGCTGTGTTCCATCGAACATGGCAAGGTAAAATCCGACGCGGCGGGTTCCATCACCCGGGGTTTGGAAGTGGTGGAATTTGCCTGTGGCATCCCACAGCTGTTAAAGGGCGAATTCTCGGCCAACGTGGCAGGCGGCATTGATCTCTATTCCATGCGCCAGTCCTTGGGCGTGGTCGCCGGTATCACGCCGTTTAATTTCCCGGCCATGGTGCCTATGTGGATGTTCCCCGTGGCCATTGCCTGTGGCAACTGTTTCATTTTGAAACCGTCCGAAAAAGATCCGTCCTTGCCCCTGCGTCTGGCCGAATTGATGATGGAGGCCGGTGCGCCCGAGGGCGTGTTGAACGTGGTCAACGGCGGCAAGCTGGCAGTAGATACCTTGATCGAGGATGCGCGCGTTAAGGCGGTCAGCTTTGTTGGTTCCACGCCCATCGCCAATTATGTCTATGAACGCTGCGCCCATTTTGGCAAGCGGGTCCAGGCCATGGGCGGGGCCAAGAACCATATGATCATCATGCCCGATGCGGACATGGAACAGGCCGTCGATGCCCTGATGGGGGCCGGTTATGGTTCCGCAGGCGAACGCTGTATGGCCGTGTCCGTCGCAGTACCCGTGGGCCAGAATACAGCAGATGAATTGATCGCCCGCCTGAAGCCACGGATTGAAGCCCTCAAAGTAGGCCCCTCGTTAGACCCGGCCTCCGAGATGGGGCCATTGGTTACGGCGGAACATCTGGCCAAGGTCAAAGGCTATGTGGATCTGGGCGTGACTGAGGGCGCGGACCTGGTGGTTGATGGCCGTGATTTCAATGCCCAGGGTTACGAAAACGGCTTTTTCATGGGTGGTTGTCTGTTCGATAACGTCACCGATGATATGCGCATCTATAAAGAGGAAATTTTTGGCCCGGTGCTGTCTGTTGTGCGCGCGCCTGATTTCGACGAGGCATTGCGCCTGCCCAGCGAACATGAGTTCGGCAACGGCGTGGCAATCTTCACCCGCGACGGTGATGCCGCCCGCGACTTCACCGCCAATGTGGAGGTCGGCATGGTGGGCATCAACGTACCCATCCCCGTGCCGATGGCCTTTTACAGCTTTGGCGGTTGGAAGAATTCCGCCTTTGGCGATATGAACCAGCACGGCCCCGATGGGGTGCGCTTTTACACGCGGACCAAGACCGTCACTTCGCGCTGGCCCACGGGCATTCGCGCTGGTGCGGAATTCGCCATGCCGACGCCGGGTCAAGAGGCTTAGTTTTTCGCGTGCCAGATAGGTCTTCCGCCGCGACGCCGCCGAAAACACCTCTTGAGCGCTATCGCGCACTTCGCCAGTCCGGCGAGATAGAGGCGGACCCGGCCCAGGAATTGGCGGTGGAAAAGCTTCAAATGCTGCATCACCGCCTGGCCCAGTACGACCCCAGCCCCAACCAGAACTATGGCCAGGGCTGGCGGCAGTTTCTGTTTGGCCGCAGCCAGAAGGAGCCGGCGCCCGAGGGGTTGTACATCTATGGTGATGTGGGCCGGGGCAAATCCATGTTGATGGATCTGTTCTTTGACGGCGCCCCGATAGAGAAAAAGCGCCGGGTGCATTTCCATGAATTCATGGGTGAAGTACATGCCCGCATAAACGCTTTTCGCAAGGCCCCGGCGAAAGATCGTAAAGGGGACGACCCCCTACCACCCATCGCCGCCGATATTGCCGAGGCGACCTGGCTGCTGTGCTTTGACGAGTTTGAGGTCAAGGACATTGCCGATGCCATGATATTGGGCCGTCTGTTCGCCCGACTGTTTGAACTGGGCGTGGTCGTCGTCTCCACCTCCAACCGGGCCCCGGATGAATTGTATAAAGGCGGTTTGAACCGGCAATTGTTCCTGCCTTTTATTGAGGCCCTGAAACAGCGTCTGGATATCCTCTGCCTGGAAGGCTTGTTGGACTACCGCCTGGCCCGCATGCACGGTATGCCCACCTATTTCACGCCCCTGGATGAGGCGGCGAGCGCTGAACTGGATGATGCATTCGAACGCCTGACCGACCAAAAAAAGGGCGAGGTGGCGGAGCTGACGGTAAAGGCGCGCAAATTGGTCGTGCCCCAACAGGCCAAGGGCGTGGCCCGCTTCAGCTTTGACGAACTGTGTGCAACCGCCCTGGGGGCGCATGACTACCTGGCCCTGGGGCAACATTTTCACACGGTCATTCTGTCGGGCATCCCGGCCCTGGGACCGGAAAAACGCAACGAAGCCCGCCGCTTTGTTATTCTAATCGATGTTCTCTATGACAACGGCGTCAAACTGGTGGCCAGCGCCGAGACGGAGGTGGAGCAGATCTACCCGGCAGGTGACGGCGGCTTCGAATTCCAACGCACCGTATCCCGCCTGATGGAGATGCAGTCCGAAGACTATTTCGATGCACCGCACAGGGCCGTGGTGGATCTTTAACCTGCCCGCGAAGTCTATCGGTGGCCAATAGGCCTGTTTACAATAGTAGAAATCGACACCACCAAATCATAGGAGTTGGAAACATGGCGATACCGAACCTTAAACGCATTTTTGCCGGCAAGGATTTGAAGGTCGGGCATTCGATCTTTGAATTCAGTTCCCCTGGCCTGGGACAGATCATCGCCGGGGCGGGGGTGGATTTTGTCTTTCTGGATATGGAGCATTCGGGCTTTGGTATAACCGAGACCAAGGGCATCATCGCCGGTCTGCGGGCGGGCAATGTGCCGGCCCTGGTGCGCCCGCCGTCGAACGCCTATCACCATATCGCCCGCGCCCTGGATGTCGGTGCCGACGGCCTGGCCATGCCCATGGTGGGGTCGGCGGCGGAAGCCGAACACATCGTTTCCTGTATGAAATACCCGCCCATGGGCAAGCGCGGCGTGGCCCTTGGTATTGCCCATGACCGCTATCGCCCCGGCGATACGGCCAAGACCCTGGCGGATGCCAATCGCCGCACCGCCTTTGCCGCCCTGATCGAGACCGAGGAAGGCGTTCGCAACATTGATGCCATCGCCCGAGTCAAAGGCGTGGATTGTTTGTGGATCGGCCATTTTGATCTTAGCTGTTCCCTGGGCATCAACGGACAGTTCGACCATCCGGACTTTATCAAGGCGACAAATGCGGTGAAACGCGCCGCCAAAAAACACAACAAAGCCCTGGGCCGCCTCACCTCCGATGCCGCAGGCGCCATCGCGCTTTATAAACAAGGCTATGACGTGCTGTGTTATTCCGGCGATCTGTGGGTCTATCAACAGGCCCTGACGGACGGTGTCAGTGAAATTCGCGCGGGGTGTAAACCGCGTAAAACGGCTGGGGGGAAGAAGTAACCACCGCGCCAGCCGTCTTGACCTGAATCAAAGCATCTTGCCCGCCCTAGGCCTAGGACTTTAGGGTCGGGGAGGTGGCCGTCATGGATCAACGTCACGAACTGAGCGAACTGGAACGGGCGCGGGCGCGCTGGGAGGAAGAGCGCCTGAAACCGGCGTTGGAGCGTGTGTCCCGGCCACCCATGCCGTCCGATCTGGATCAGGCGCGTCTGTATACGCCGCCCAACAATGACGGCGACTACCTGGCCGACCTGGGCTTTCCCGGCGAATATCCCTATACCCGTGGCGTGCAGCCATCCATGTATCAGGGCCGTTATTGGACCATGCGCCAATATGCCGGTTTCGGCACGCCGGCGGAAACCCACCAGCGTTTTGACTATCTGTTGCAGCAAGGCCAGGGCGGTTTATTGGTGGCGTTCGATTTGCCGACACAGTTGGGCCTGGATTCAGACGACCCGATGGCGGCAGGCGAAGTCGGCGTGGTTGGCGTGGCGGTGGATAGCCTGGCGGATATGGAGGTGATATTTCGCGGCCTGCCCCTGGAACAGGCCAGCCCATCCTTGACCATGAACGCAGCCGCGACCGTTTCCCTGGCCATGTACGTTGCCGTCGCCGAGGCTGAGGGCGTGCCAAGGGATCGCATATCGGGCACCACGCAGAACGATATCCTGAAGGAATTCATCGCGCGCGGTACTTACATCTTTCCGCCCCGCCCCTCCATGCGGTTGAGCGTCGATCTGATCGAATATTGCAGCGCGAACCTGCCGCGATGGAACCCCATCAACATCTGCGGCTATCATGTGCGCGAAGCAGGTTCGACCCTGGTGCAGGAAGTCGCCTTCGCCCTGGCCAACGCGATTACATATATCGAGGCGTGTTTGGAACGCGGCCTGGACGTGGATGCCTTTGCCCCGCGCCTGGCCTTTAACTTTTCCGCCTCCGCCAATATTTTTCCCGAGGCCGCGAAATTCCGCGCCGCCCGGCGTCTATGGGCCAGGTTGTTGCGGGATCGGTTCGGCGCAAAGCTGGATGCATCGTGCATGTTTCGCACCGGCGCGGGCTCCTCCGGCAGTACCCTGGCAGCGCAACAGCCTGAAAACAACATCGTCCGCGTGGCCCTGCAGGCCCTGGCCGGTATTCTGGGCGGGGTGCAATCTATCCATACAGCGGCCTTTGACGAGGCGTTGGCCCTGCCGTCGGAACATTCCGCGTTGTTGGCGCTGCGGACCCAACAGGTGCTGGCGCATGAAAGCGGTGCCGGGGACGTTATCGATCCCCTGGGCGGTTCCTACTATGTGGAAAGCCTGACCGATCAGATTGAGGCAGAGGTAAAGGCGCAGATCGCCCGTATCGAAGACGAAGGCGGCATGTTGAAAGCCATAGAAGACGGCCGGGCCCAGGCAGAAATAGCCAAGGCCGCCTATGCCTATCAACAACAGATCGATGACGGCGCGCGTACCTTTGTGGGCGTCAACAAATTCCAGGATGCTGAAGACCCCAGAATAGAGCTGCACCGCCCCCGCCCGGAAATCGTCGCCGCGCAGATCGAGGCCCTGACCGCCCTGCGCCGAAACCGGGACAACGGCGCCGTGGACCATGCCCTGGCTGTCCTGAAAGACCAAACCAGGGGCAGCGACAATCTGATGTACCCCATCCTGGACGCCGTCCGCGCCTATGCCACAATAGGTGAAATCTGCGCCGTGCTGCGCGCCGAATTCGGCGAATACCAGGCACCAGGGATTTGAAGGTGGGCATATGACCGCCGCAGACACAGACACCACATCCAGGCGCGGCAACCGCATCCGCGTCCTGCTCGCCAAACCAGGCCTGGACGGCCACGACCGGGGCGTCAAAGTCCTGGCCCACGCCATGCGCGATGCGGGCATGGAAGTCATCTACACAGGCCTGCGCCAACCCGCCGCAGCCATCGTCGCCATGGCGGTCCAGGAAGACGTGGATATCATCTGCGTCTCCATCCTGTCCGGTGCCCACAACATCCTGTTCGAACAAATCATGGCGAGTTTGAAAGATGCCGGTGCCCTCGATATCCCGGTCCTGGGCGGCGGCGTCATCCCCCAACAAGACATCGTCACCCTAAAAGAAATGGGCGTCCGCGAAATATTCACCCCCGGCGCGCGCCTGGACGAGATCACCGACTATATAGAAAATTTGGTCTGGCCGGACGACGAAGCCTAGGCAAATCACCAGCGCCACTCACTAAACTTGGATTAACCAAAACGTTTCCGAGCCCGGTTTTGCGCCCATCTCCGCGCATCTGTTTTTCGAATTCTAAATGTAAGCAACGGTTCACTGACCCCAAAATGCTCGCACGCTTGTCTAGTGTTGCTGATTTCTTCGACGGCATATAGTGCAGCTGGTCGTGGGACTAAAAGAGCGAAACCTAAATCATGCGCTTCACGTTCTAACAATTTGTCAAAATTTCGACATCCGTCCGTCAACATTGGCGGCTTGGGCGGGTGGCCAAGGATGATATGTGCAAGCTCGTGGGCGATATTAGAGTTTTGGCGATAGTGATGGTGTGAATCATTGTGTACTATTTCTCGTCTAGTCCCATGCGCCAATGTGGCCGCCGAAAACTCGTCCCGCCATTTCGTCGAGAATTGAATTTTTCTTTCCCGCGTGATTGTTGGATGCTCGGAAAGCGCAATGACCGGTACACATAGGAATTCGGCAAGAAGAAAGGGGTTAAGAGGGGCATGCTCCGAGAGGTTTAGCTCCTTCCTGAACTCAAGCGCGTACTCCTCCGATTCTTTCACAAATCCCTGCCGATGTCTGAGGGCCAATTTATTTTTTCCTCATGTGCTCGTATGCAGACTTGAGCATTGTTTCTAGGGCAATGGCACTTTCGCCACCTAAGTTCTTGTCGGCGCGCAATAAGGCAGAAATTTCAGATAATGGTTCAGGTCTTTGTTGAGGTTCATTTTCTGTCCTATAAAACATTTTCGCATCGATACCCGACCAGCTCGCTAGCCCTGCTAGAGTATCGACATCCGGCCTTTTGCCCTGGCCCATTCGGGTCAAAGTCGACGCAGATATTTTGGCTTGATCGGCTACTTTTTTCCATGTGAGCCCCTTCGATTGCCTATGGCCATCCAGAGCGGCGTAAAAGCCTTCAGCATCAAATTTTAAATTCGACATTTGATTGATGATTTCATCATTGCAATAATCTCCTGAACGTGCAATCTATCTCAATAAGAATTGCAATATAGCAATTCGACGTCAAATTTGCAACAAAAAGGGCCGCCACACGATGCAAGCAAAGACAAAAGGGATATTGCAGGAAATCGGGGCGGAATTAGACAGGGATCGGTATCCCCGAATTCATAATGGTGGGATCGTAATGCCCGGCGAAACCATCGTTTCAACTTTGAATTTGGGCAAGGAGAAAATAAATGACACATCAAGACCGGGAAGACCCCCAGCCGGATGGTGGCAAGGGTCCACCAGAGGGCAAAGGCAGGCCTTCCAACCCAGGGCGACCCGTAAGACCGCACCGATCATCTGCTCAAATCTTCAAGCACAATACGAAGGAGAGCTAGATGCGGTTCTGGAAGCCTATTCCTCGACCAAAATCTGGCATCAAATGATAGGTTTGTGGCTGCTAACAGACAGCGCCTTACTATCTGGCCTTGGAAAGAAGGCCACATTCCTAACATTTTTTCCATTTAACGGACGGCTGCGCGTAAGAAGTTGGGGATTCTGGACGACGGCTATTTCAAGCCATTGGATTGGTCCAAGACATACAAATTATCCAGATGGTTCAATTTGCGCGTTTGAGCCTTTAGATCAAACTTGGATTCCAAGTCATGGCCTTATCCGACTTCTCGACTTATTCAGTCTATGGGCACTACGACAGTTGCATCTTGAGGTGCTGGGTAGATGGCCCGGACGTCAGTCAGCTTTCCATCCCTACGAAAGAATGTCAGAACTAAATGATAACGAATTCTGTGGGTGCGAGGGTGCAACCAGATTCTATGCCGATTGCTGCAAACCAAAAGACATTGCGAAAGATATAAAAGCTGAGGCGCGTGATTTTCTGCTTAAAATCCCCAAATGTGGATTGCGTAAACCGCCTGAGTTAATTTCGGAATTCATCCTCGGCAGCAAAAAACTGCCACCATCTGCCGACGAGTTGCCACAAGCTTGGTTTTGATTTTGAAATTTGGCTGTGGAATAAACTCTAAGCTTCATTAGATCTGTTCAGGTGAGTCTGAAAAACCCCGGAAGTTCCTACCACACCCTTACTTCGCCAAATGCTTCCGAACCAAATCCAAAAACACGTCCAGCCTATCGTGGTGGGCCCAGTGGCCGGCGCCTTCTATTGCCGCGACTTCGGCGTTTTGGAAGGATGCGAACCTGCCGTCTTCGACGGGGTCGGAGGCCCAGCTTTCTGTGCCGCGTATCAACAGCGTCGGGCAGGTGATGCGGGACCAAAGGTGGCGGATTTCTTCCGGCGTTAAGCCATAGGGGCGGAAGATGCGGACGTAGTTGTCGAACTTCCAACTGAACGTGCCGTCCTCGTTCTGGTTGGCACCATGGGTGGTCAGGTGGCGGGCTTGTTCCTCGGACAGATGGGGGTTTTCGTCCTGCATCCGCTTGAAGGCGTCTTCCAGGGAGGCATAGTGGCGCGGCGCGCGGCCGGAGACTTTGCGCAGCTCATCGGCCCAGCCGGCCAGGCGTTCGTTGATGCTTTTGCCCGCATTCTTGGCCAGCATGGTGGGGGATGCGCCCAGACCCTCGATGGCGGTGACGCTTTTCACTTTGTCCGGGTACAGGCCGGCATATTGTAGTGAGATCATGCCGCCCAGGGAGTGGGAGACGATGGTGACCGGCGCCATGGCCTTTTGGTCCACCAGGTGGGCAATGTCATAGACATATTCGGGCATGGTGTAACTGCCGCCCATGCTCCATTGACTATCCCCATGGCCGCGCAGATCCGGCGCGATGATGTGGTATTCATCGCGGAAGGCTTCCGCCACCCAGTCCCAGTTGCGGCAATGATCCCGTCCGCCATGGACCAACAGCATGGGCGGTGCGCCCTCGTTACCCCAGTCCACATAGTGCAGGCGCAGGCGTTGCGAGAAATAGACGTGCGAGGCGGGCCCTGATGTTATCTTTGCCAAGATCTGATGCTCCCTGCTCTAAGCTGCTTTTTTCAAATAGCGGGCCACCAGCGTCTCAGCGATCTGTATGGCGTTCAGGGCCGCGCCCTTGCGCAGATTGTCTGAGACGACCCAGATGTTCAGGCCGTTTTCCACCGTGGGATCAACCCGGATGCGGGAGATGAAGGTGGCGTATTCACCAACGCATTCCACCGGCGTGATATAGCCGCCCGGCTCCCGCTTATCGACCACCATACAGCCTGGGGCCTCACGCAGGATGTCGCGCGCCTCATCATCATCCATGGGGCGTTCGAACTCAATATTAATGGCCTCGGCATGGCCGACAAAGGTGGGCACCCGCACACAGGTAGCGGTCAGCTTAATGGCGGGGTCGAGGATTTTCTTGGTCTCCGCCGTCATCTTCCACTCTTCCCTAGTCTGACCATCATCCATGAAGACATCGATCTCCGGGATCACGTTAAAGGCGATCTGCTTGGGGAATTCCCGTGGGCTGGGCTGATCGTTGACATAGATGCCTTTGGTCTGGGTGAACAACTCGTCCATCGCCTCCCGCCCGGCGCCTGATGCGGATTGATAGGTGGCAACGACCACACGCTTGATCCCGGCCCGCATATGCAGGGGCTTTAACGCCACCACCAGCTGCGCGGTGGAGCAGTTGGGATTGGCGATGATATTGCGCTGGGCATACTTGGCCAACTCGCCTGGGTTTACCTCCGGCACCACAAGGGGGACGTCGGGGTCCATACGAAAGGCGGATGAATTGTCGATCACCACACAACCTGCCTCTGCCGCGATGGGGCCCCATTTGCGTGAGATATCGCCGCCTGCGGAAAACAGCGCGATGTCCGTGTCCGAGAAATCGTATGTGTCGAGGGCTTTGACTTTCAAGGTTTTCTCACCAAATCCCGCGTCCCGACCGACAGAGCGTGTCGAGGCCAGGGCCACGACTTCATCTGCGGGGAACGCCCGTTCATCGAGAATATTCAACATCTCCCGGCCCACGTTTCCCGTGGCACCGACAACTGCGACCTTGAGGCCCATAGCACTAATTCCTTGTCTTGTTATCTTTGCGGGCTCTTCCAAAAGCCCAACTTTACGATTGGCAAAAAGCTGATCTTCTTGTGGTTCGAAATGGGGCGCATCAATAACGCCAAAACACAGGTTTTTTCAAGTGGTTAATCGCCTGTTATTCGGGGGTCGCCTTCGGCCACCGCCTCGGCTGCAACCTCCGCCAGCACCCAGTCGCAAAAGGCGCGGACTTTCGGGTGGCTCAAGGCGCGGGCGGGATAGACCATGTAATAGGCATATTCCGCCGGCAGCCCCAATTCAAAAGGCCGCACCAACCGCCCGCTGTTCAGATCCTCCCGGGCCAGGGCACTTCGCGCCAGGGCAACCCCTTGGCCTGCCGCGGCAGCATCGATCACCAGGGCGGACAGGTTATAGCCGGGGCCCCGGTCCGGATCCACACCCTCGACCCCCGCCGCCAGCAGCCAGATGCGCCAGGTCTCGCGCATGTCATCATGCAGCAGAGTATGATGACGCAGGTCGTCAGGGTGGCGCAGGGGATGGGGGCCTTCCAGCAAAGCCGGGCTGCAAACGGGAAAAACATCCTCCGTCATCAGGGCGACAACTTCCACGCCCGGCCAATGGCCGCTGCCGTACCGTATGGCCAGATCAACATCGTCCCGGGCAAAATCAACAATGTCGTCGCTGGCCGTAACCCGGACATCAATATCCGGGTACGAATTGCGAAACCGTCCCAGGCGCGGCACCAGCCACGCCGCCGCGAACGAGGCCAGGGTGGAGACGGTCAGAATGCCGCTGTCTTGACGCTTGGTCAGGCGGTCCGTGGCGGTGGCCAGCAGGTCCAGGCCTTCGCGTACCGCCGTCAGATAAGTCTGGCCGTTCTCGGTCAGCACAATGGCCCGGCCCCGGCGGCGAAACAGGGCCAGACCCAGCCATTGCTCCAACGCCTTGACCTGATGGCTGATGGCAGCCTGGGTGACGTGTAGCTCCTGACCCGCGCGGGTAAAGCTTAATTGCCGCGCCGCAGCCTCAAAGGCGCGCAGGGCGTTGAGGGGCGGTAGCTTTCGTTCAGCCATTAATGCCTCGTTAATAGATTAGAATAACTAATGTTATATATGAAAAACACTCGTTTGTCATGCTCTAAAAAAGTCGATATATCATAGTGCACAAGCTAATATATAGCGCATTGAAAGGAGCGTTGTTATGATACGGACCATCCCAATTACGATTAGAGAATTTGATCTTGCAAAAGGCCTGATGGACGCCGCGAAAACGCTCTATCGCTGGCAAACCCGTGCTGAACAGCGCCACCATCTGGATAATCTGGATCGTCATGCCCTCAATGACATCGGCATTACCCGGCAGGAAGCCAGGACAGAGGCGCGCAAGCCGTTCTTTTGGACCTAAGCCAAATAAGACCATCGAAAATCAGAGGGACGCCGCGGCTGTATATAGGCTGCGTCGTCTTTTTTTTGTTGTGCGCCGGCCAAGACACTTGCAACGGTGTCGGCTGTCCGGCTGCTATATCGGTGCTGCGAACAGTAATTGCCTGCGGCATTCCGTAGCAGTTTATGGCACAGGGCCAATACGGGGCCAATACGGGGCCAATACGGGGCCAATATGCTTAATGGCCTGGGTTGCCTAATTAACGATTGTGTCGTAGATTAGGTCTTCGAACAAGCAAGATAGCCGACCAGAAAGGTCGGTGAAGTAGCCGCGAAGCGGCGCAAAAACATATCCTATTATTTTGAAGCAGACGTTTTAAGTTTGAAATAACTGCAGAATTCAGTCAGTTTTGACCAAAGCCGGCCTTATTGAGCCGGGATCAAATTGACGACGACAGGATAGGTTGAAGCAGACTGGTGCAGTAAACCAGAGTATAGCAAACGACCAGTTAACAAAACATTAAGATGAAGGTCGGTTTGCGAAAATTTAGTTGCCGGGAAAAAAATATGAGGCCGGCAGGGTGTGGATAGTGAGGGCTTAGGGGGATTGATGAAAAAGCATCAATCCGAATGGCGTTGAAGATGAAGATCAATATACAGGCAGTTGCCGTGTTAGCAGGCGTGATGGCGGCATCCTATGTCGCTGCAGCCCATGCGGAAGCTGACCAACTTGGCCAGCCCGATTTTGCCTCCTCTGTTGCGTCCACGTCCGCCACGTCCGCCACGTCCGCCACGTCCTCTGGGGCAATGACCTTTACGGTAGTGGCGTTCAGCCCGTCTGCGGTGGTACCGTCGCCGACGCAACAGTTTCAATTGGCCAGCTTAATGACCTTGCCTGGGTCCAAATTCAAATGGCAGCCGCGGCGTGGTTTTGATCGCCAGGCGCTGTTGGATCTGTCGCTGTCGGATTTACGTCAGGGCATGGCGGATGTGCCGCCGGTTTACCTGAACCGTTTTCCCGCTGATTTAGCGGCTCTGCGGTCTGCGAAAAAGCGCAAGGACATCTTTATCAAAACCGTGCTGCCTTTGGTGTTGCGCGCCAATAATGAGGTTCGCGCCGAACGTCAGCGCATGTTGTTACTGCTGCGCCGTGATGGTGTACGGGACGGTGCGACGGCCTCTCTGTCAAAGGCGGAACGGACATACCTTGACCAGTTGGCAGTGCAGTACGGCGTCGCCACAGGTGATTTGGATGAATTGCAACGGCGCGTTGATGTCGTGCCGGCATCTTTGGCTCTGGCCCAGGGGGCGGAGGAATCCGGTTGGGGCACCTCCCGCTTCGCCCGTCAGGGCAATGCAGTGTTTGGCCAGCGGACTTTTCGCAAGGGCGGTGGTTTGGTGCCGCTGAAGCGTGAGAGAGGTGCCAGCTTTGAAGTTAAGGCGTTCAATAGCCTTTATAACTCCGTTCGTTCCTATGTCTGGAACCTGAATACCCATTTCGCGTACAAAAAATTCCGCGAAGAGCGGGCTACGTTCCGCCATCAGGGCCAGCCCCTGGATGGCTATGCCTTAATCGGTGCGTTAAAGAAGTATTCCGAACGGGGGCATAAGTATATCGATACCATTCGGGTCATCATGCGGGCTAATCGCCTGTACGATTTCGACGATGCAGAGTTGCTGTCCGTAGCCAGTAACAAACAACCCTCGTAGCAGGCGACCATTTCACCATCATGTCTGAGACCGTGCGATAGGCATGGTGTGATTGGCGTCGTCAGCGCTGGGCCGACCTTTACGGACCTGTTTACGGACCTGTTTACGGACCCGGAATATAGAACGGCGTTCCGAACCAGCGCCAGCGATCTCCGGGTGCACGCAGGGTGCAATTGATCCGGCCCCGGCCCTTGGCAAAAGGCTTTTCCAATCGTACCTCAAAGCGCCTGGCGCCAAGACGCTCCAACTGTGCGGCGCCACTTTGGTTGGAGGCGAAACAGGCAAGATTGGTCAAAGCACCAATGTCGTCGGCAACCGTAAAGCCGAAATCAGGCGGGTTGTTGGCCCGCAATACAGTATCGGCCGGCAGTACGTCGCTGACGGGAAGCGGCAGGCCGTTGCCTGCGAGGCGAAAACGTTCAACGGCGCTAAAGCGTTCGTTCAAGGCAAATCGCGGCAGCCCGAAAAGATCTTCGCCACTATGGGCAACCCCCGAATGCTGCCCGAATGCCGCCACAAAACCGGCATCCCGCGCCGCCTTTTTCTCCCGCAGGCCGAACTCCCCGTAGGGGTAGGCCAGCAATTTTGGGGCAAAGCCTAGTTCTGCATGAAACCTGGAATTGGCGCGGGTCAGTTCCTCCCTAAGCCGGGTCGGGGAGACGTTGGGCAAATGGGCGTGGCTGCCCGAATGATTGCCGATGGTAACCCCTGCTGCCGCCATGGCCCGTAACTGGGCCCAGGATAGGTGATTGGGCCGTTTGCCATCAATGGCGTCCGTGGCCACGAATAATGTGAACGGCAAACCTGCTTTGGCCAGCATGGGCCAGGCCTTGTCGTGCACGGACAGGAAGGCGTCATCAACGGTCAATCCTATCGTGCGGTCGGGCAGTTGTTCCTTGCGGCGAAAGGCGGCAATTATCTCGGGCAGGGGCATGACGTTGTAGCCACCCGTCTTAATCTCGTTCAGGTGGGCTTCAAGCTGCGCTATGGTGACGTTGGTGGAGGGATATTTGCTTTCGCCAAAGCGATGATACATGAAGATGACGGCTGAAGTGACCATGCCGTCGGCCCGGGCCGGCCCTCTCGGGATTAAGGCGGCTGCGGCAAGTAATAGCGCAACAAATAGACAGCTCAACAGTTGCGCGCCCGGGATTTTGCCGACACGAGGACGACGTCCGTACCGATGCGTCCCCACCAATTGCCAGGGAACGTGTCCGTGTTGAACCTTATGTGTGCCGTTTATGCCATGCATGATAGCCGCGTTTCGTACACTTTTTTAATTTATCCAATATATCATAATTCTCGTTAACTCTACTTTTAACCTATATCTGTTAACGAAGTCTGCAGCCGGTCAACTCTGGTCCGGTCGATCTATCGAGGAAGCGAAGATGAGCGGGATTGTAAACGATAAAAGCTTTGATATCATTTTCCGTGAGGCGCACAGCCATTCGGTGTGGCTGGATAAGGCGGTGTCCGATATCACCCTACAGGCGCTATACGACCTGTTATGCCTTGGTCCGACGTCGGCCAATTGTTCGCCGGGACGTTTTTTGTTTTTGCGTTCAACCGAGGCCAAGGAACGCCTGCGCCCTTATTTGAGCGCGGGCAATGTGGCACAGACCGTGTCCGCGCCGGTGGTCGCAATTGTCGGCCATGACCTTGCCTTCTGCAATAAATTCGACACTCTGTGGCCGGGCAATGAAGAAGTCCGCACCTGGTTTGAAGGTAACGATGCGAAGCTGGAGGAGACAGCCTTTCGCAATGGCTCCCTTCAGGGTGCCTATATGATCATTGCCGCGCGTTCTCTTGGCCTGGATTGCGGACCAATGTCCGGCTTCGATATGGCAGGGGTGAACGGGGAATTTTTCGAAGATACCACCATTCGGGTTAATTTCCTGTGCAATTTGGGCCATGGGGACCCTGCCGCACTGCCGCCTCGTAAACCTCGCCTGGGCTTCAATGAAGCGGCAGAGGTGCTATAAGACGTTCGCATAGATTACGCCGAACGCAATTTCTGAACTTTATCTGGGGCCGGGGGCCCCCTGGCCATGCTTGTTCTGGCATTTGATACCGCCCAAGGGGCCTGTTCCGCCGCAATTTCCCGGCACGGCGAATTGCTGGCGCATGATCATGAGCGCATGCAGCGCGGCCATGCGGAGAAACTGCTTCCCAAGATCGAAATGGTGCGGCGACGGGCCGGGATCGATTATGCCGATTTGGATCTGATCGCGGTGACAATAGGGCCCGGCACTTTCACCGGTGTTCGTGTTGGCCTTGCCGCGGCACGCGCCCTTGCCTTAGTCCATAAGACGCCCATTCTTGGCATCGGCACATTGGAGTTGTTGGCCCAGGGTGTCCTTGCATTGGCATCGGGGGCATCAGGGGCATCAGGGGCATCAGGGGCACCTATGGATTGTGGCGTAATCGCCGCAATAGATGCCCGGCGCGGCGAGCTTTATAGTCAGGCGTTTGATCCCGCCGGCGTGGCGATCGCCCAGCCAACGGTGGGACAAATCGAAAAAATAGGAATGGATATTACTGCCTTTGACCTGTCGTCCGGCGTGATCGTCGGGACCGGCGCCGAACTTTTAAAGGCTGTACTGCCCGGTTGGCGGATCGAACCGCGCATAATGTTCCCAGATGCTGCCGTGCTTGCCCTGGCAGCGGACGGTTGGCGTGATCGGGCCTCGAAAACAGCCCCATCGCCCCTGTATCTACGCGCACCCGATGCCCGTCTGCCGGGACAAAAGGGACAGGCAGCGCCGACAACGGTCGCATGAAACTGGAATTCGCCGACGCCGATGGAACCAGTTCAACGCTGTTGGCCGCCCTGCATGCTCAATGCTTTTCGGAAGGTTGGCGCGAGGATGCCTTTGCCAGTTTGTTGGCGATGCCGGGGGCCTTCGCCTTAATTTTGGGCCCGGGTTCTGAGGACAATGGTGGTGCCGTCGCCACACCTGTAGGTTTTGCCCTGGCCCGGGCAATTGGTGGCGAAAGCGAAATCATCACGCTTGGTGTGCTGCCGGGGCGTCGCGAAAAGGGCGTCGGTGCCGCATTAGTGGCTGCTGTCGCGGCAAAGGCCCGGGATATGGCCAGTGCGGAATTGTTTTTGGAAGTTGCCGCTGACAATGTCGCAGCCATTGCACTTTACAAAGCAACGGGCTTCGTGGCCGTCGGACGGCGTAAGGACTATTATCAAAATAAAAACGCGACCGATGCCGGCAACGTTTCGCAAATTGATGCCATCGTTATGCGCCGGACGCTTTGATGCAAATTTGGTTGCTTGTCCAATTATTGTGCTTTTTCGATGACGAGGAGGTAAGGACCGTCGGGTTCGTTTGGATTTTCCGGCTCAAGCGAGATAACTTTGTGCCCGTGTTCGCGTACGGAGCGTGGAACATTTAACAAAGGTTCCGGGCCAAGCAATCGTACAGTTGCTATCTCACCAATCGACAAGGATTCAATCAATAGTTTAGTTCGAACAAATGTCATCGGACAAATTTGTTGCGTTATGTCTAGAAATGTTCCAACAATTTCGGTGTTCATTATGCATTACCAAATATAAACAGAATTAATGCTGCAATACAGTTGCTCTATTGATTAGTGTGGAATATAATATCCTGATAATGTTCACATTTTGAATCCTGTGCATTTGAAATTGCTTAGATACTTACGAAGGAATTAATTACATGTCGGAACAGGGCGTTGATCTTAGCGAGTTGTTGACCTTAACTGCTGATATTGTTGCATCGCACGTCTCAAATAATGGTGTTCCTGTCAGCGAATTACCACAATTGATTCAACAAGTTTATGCAACATTAGCAGAACTTGGTAAGGAAGCACCGGCGGCAGCGGAAAAACCACAGCCAGCGGTGCCGATCCGCAAATCAATTACGCCCGACTTTATCATTTGTTTGGAAGATGGCAAAAAGCTGAAAATGCTGAAACGGCATCTGAAAACGGCTTACGACATGACACCGGATCAATATCGTGACCGCTGGGGGCTGGCTTCGGATTATCCCATGGTTGCGCCCAACTATGCCGAACAGCGGCGGGATTTGGCAAAAAAGATTGGCTTGGGCACATCGCGAAGCCGTCGCAGCGCAGTTTGATTTTGCGTAACACAACAAGGGCCTAAGGTCACATGCCCGGGCAAATCGAACGTCTTTGTATAGAACGCGGTCTTCGTATGACGGGACAGCGCAGAGTTGTCGCCCGGGTGTTGTCGGAAGCCGATGATCATCCTGACGCTGAAGAGGTTTATCGGCGGGCCAGTGCGCTGGAGCCGAAAATATCCATTGCGACGGTTTATCGTACCCTGCGCATTCTGGAGGATGCCGGCATTTTGCAGCGCCTGGAATTCGGTGATGGCCGGGCCCGATTTGAGCAGGCGGAAAGCGACCATCATGATCATCTGATCGATACTTCCAGCGGGCGCGTAATAGAATTCCAGAATGAACAGCTGGAAGCGCTGCAGGAAAAGGTGGCCCATGAGCTTGGCTTTCGCCTGATTGGCCATAGAATGGAATTGTATTGCGTGCCTTTGGACGACGCGACCAATAACGATCAAGACGCTGATCCGGATAGCGACCCCGAACGGCCCTGATTAGCATTGAAACCAACAGAGCTTTTTTTGTCGAATTTTCATCTTGCTGTTGACGGCAATGTGACTTCTTGACTATTTGCCCCTGATTGATAGTGTTTTCCCTCATAACATAGTGTGGAGCGCGATAAGGGAATGAACCAATATCACCAGCGTTTGGACGTTTTCCAAACGCGCGTGAGTGACTGCAAAGGCAGGTCTCGGTTAAGCGAGGCCCCATATAACCACGAACACACCAGTGGTCTTGAATGCCGATGCGGATGGCCCCCCTTGCCCCGAAAATTATTTGCCTAAAAAACTGTATATTCGCACCTATGGGTGCCAAATGAACGTATACGATTCTGCCCGTATGGCGGATGTCCTCCAACCCTTGGGTTATACACAGGTGGAGGGGCCCGATGATGCGGACATGATCATCCTGAATACCTGCCACATTCGTGAAAAGGCCGCAGAAAAGGTTTATTCCGAACTGGGTCGGCTGCGTCAGATAAAGGAGCAGCGGGCAGAGGAGATGCCGTCTCGAAAAGGTCCCGTGCTGGCCGTGGCCGGCTGCGTTGCCCAGGCCGAGGGGGCGGAGATGATCGCCCGCGCGCCGTTTCTCGATATCGTCTTTGGCCCGCAAACCTATCACCGCCTGCCGGAAATGATTGCCCGGGCCGAGCGTACGGCGACAAAGGGCGGGCGCGGTGCCGGTGTGTTGGATACGGAATTCCCGACTGCGGCGAAGTTTGATCATTTGCCCAAAGCGGCCGCCAATTCGGCCAATCATTCAGCATTTCTGACCATCCAGGAAGGTTGCGACAAGTTCTGCACATTTTGCGTTGTGCCCTATACCCGGGGGGTGGAATTCTCCCGCCCCGGCCAGGCCGTTTTGGCGGAGGCGGCAGATATGGTCGCTGGCGGCGTGCGGGAGATCACCTTGCTGGGGCAGAACGTCAACGCCTATCATGGTGAAGCGGCGGAGACTGATGGCAAGGGCCAAGACAGGTGGGACCTGGCGGAATTGATCGTTCAATTGGCAAAAATAGAAGGTCTGGCCCGGATCCGTTATACCACCTCCCATCCCCGGGATATGAACGACCGCCTCTACGCCACGCATGCGAATTGCGACAAATTGATGCCTTATATGCATTTGCCGGCGCAATCGGGCTCTGACAGAATTCTGGCCGCCATGAACCGCGGCTATACCGCCCAAGCGTATTTGGACAGCATCGCCCGTTTGCGTCAGGTTCGCCCCGATATAGCGCTTTCCGGCGATTTTATCGTCGGTTTCCCGGGTGAAAGCGATGACGACTTTGAAGCCACCATGGAATTAGTGCGGCAGGTGAACTACGCGCAGGCCTATTCTTTTAAGTACAGTCCCCGCCCTGGCACCCCGGCGGCGACCATTGAGGATCAAGTCCCCGGCCATGTTGGCAGCGAGCGGCTGCAACGATTGCAAGCGCTTTTGGACAGCCAGCAACAAGCCTTCAACCATCAAATGCTGGGGCGGCGCATGCCTTTATTGCTGGACCGGCGCGGGCGGCGACCTGGCCAATTGGTCGGGCGCAGTCCCTATATGCAGTCGGTACACGTTGATGGGCCGGATCACATGTTGGGACAAATCGTCGAAGTGGAAATTACCGCCGCCCACGCCAACAGTCTGGCAGGGGAATTGGTGGATCAGGTTCAGCCCGTTCAGCTCTCCCAAAAGGGAACAGCCGAGTTCGAATTGGCGCATGAGGAGCAGCAATTTTGAACGTTGTGACGAATGGTGGCGAGCCGGCCCTGGTTGTTGACTTCCAGGATACCAGGTTGCTGGCACCGTTGTTTGGTGCCCATGATCAGCATCTGGCCCGGATCGAACAACGCCTAGGCCTGTCCCTGGTCCCACGGGGCAACAGGGTCGCGATTATCGGGGAGGCCGATGCGGCCCAGATTGCCCGCGCCGCGTTGGAGGACCTGTATCAGCGCCTGAAAGAAGGTTTGGAAGTCACTGTCGCCGAGGTGGATGGTGCTGTCCGTATGGCGGAATCCCAACCTTTCAGTGGCGACGATGGCGAGGTTCATGGGGACCCGGACGCCTTGCCGAATTCTGGGGCAGGCAAATCAAAGCGTCGGGAACGCAAGGCCGGTCGCGGTGGTGCCGGTCGCGGCGCTGCCGGTCGTGGCCGTGACGGGGATGAACCCGCAGCCAGGAGGACCACCGGATCTGAAGACACATTGATCCGTACGCAAAAAAAGCTGATCACCCCGCGGTCCCCAACCCAGGCCGCCTATGTCAACGCCATGCGCCATCATGATTTGGTGTTTGGTCTGGGCCCGGCGGGAACAGGCAAGACCTATTTGGCCGTCGCCATCGCCGTCTCCATGCTTTTGGAGGAAAAGGTGGAGCGGATCATCCTGACCCGACCGGCGGTTGAAGCCGGCGAACGCCTCGGCTTTTTGCCTGGCGCGCTTGAGGAAAAGGTCGACCCCTACATGCGGCCCATGTACGACGCCCTTTATGACATGATGCCCGGTGACCGGGTTGTTCGCCGCCGTGATGCCGGAGATATAGAAGTCGCGCCCTTGGCCTATATGCGTGGCCGCACCCTGTCCAATGCCTGCGTCATACTGGACGAAGCGCAAAATACCACGCCCATGCAGATGAAGATGTTCCTGACACGGCTGGGGGAAAATAGCCGCATGGTGGTGACCGGCGATCCAAGCCAGGTTGATCTGCCGGCAGGGACGCCATCGGGGCTGCGCGATGCCATAAAGATTTTGGATGGTGTCGAAAATATCAAAATGATCAAATTCAACGCCGACGATGTCGTCCGCCATCCCCTGGTGGCTTCCATCGTGCGGGCCTATGACAGCCATGAGAAATAGACCTCTCGGCAAGAAGAAGCGGCGCGGCGGTTCATAGCCATGCAAGATGACGGCATAGGATCCATGCCTCCCCCCAGCGCGCAGTCTTCGGGGCCCATGGGACCGGGCGGTTTGTCGGAGACCCGGGAAGCGTTGCGTGCAATGGCGACGACGGCCCTGGCGGATGATCGCTGGCAACGCTGGCGGCCGGTGTTGGATACGATCGCTGTTGCCGGGTTTGTTGTTCTTATGACCCTGTTGTTGATGCAGCCTGGCGGTGGACGTGTGGCGCAACCGGATATTGATACAGTTGCCCAATCGACCGTGCGCGCCGGTCGTGATGTTCTGGTAGAAGATCAGTCCGCTACCCAAGCCCGTAGGGACCAGGTCCTGGCCAGCGTCGGTGCCTATTTTGACTATGACTCCGATCTGTACTTTGGGCTGGGCGATCATGTGTTTCAGGCCTTCGTGACCTTAAAGACCCGCAAGGACGAAGCCGCAAAATCCATAAGCGAGCGTCGGGCCAGCTTCCAGGAGGAGCTGGGCGTTCCCGTCAACAGCGGCGTCTTCGCCTTGATTGAAGGTTTGGCGGCGACATCGGAAACGACCGATGTTGCCCTGGCGATAAATTTCTTCCTCAATATGGGGCTGGACCGTTTGGTCGTCGCTGATCGAAGTTCATTACCCGCCGCTGCCGGATTGGAAATCTGGGATACCAGCCTGAAACACATCGACCGTCGTGATAACGCATCAGGCATAATCGATTTGCGCCAATTACGCCGTTTGATGACGGCCAGGGCCGGTGATGCCCCTTATGGCGAAGCCCGCATTGTGCGCAGCTGGATACTGTCGGCGGCCCAGAAGCTGGCGCGGCCCAATTTAAAGCCCAATCAAGTCGCGGCCGAAAAACGCCGGACGGAAGCTGTCGCAGGGGTTGAGCCGGTCTTCCTGCGGATTAAGGCAGGTGAAGTGATCGTGCGTCGTGGTGACCGGGTGACGGCGACGGCCTGGCGGCGGATTGGCATATTGAACGAACATGCGGTGGGCCGGCAGGTCTGGCGCGAGGTGGTGGCGATTGCCGGCTTGCTGATCGGCTTTCTTTTGCTTGGCGCGATCTTCTTCTCCCGGGCCCGCGTACCGCTTAGTTTTGGACGCAAATCCACCTATTTGACCCTAACCATCATTGCCGCAACAACGGCCATCGGCGTGGCCATGTTCTACGCCGGTCTGGGATTTGCCGATGGTATGGGGTTTGACCCTGATGCCGCCGCCTATTTCGTGCCATTGGCCCTGGCGACGGTATTGGTATCTTTGTTGGTGGATGCCCGGACATCCCTTTTGGTCGGCGTGGTTTTAACCTTGTTCCTGGCCTACCGGGTAAATGGCGATTTGTGGCTGGTGACGAATTATATCGTTGGCGTGCTGGTAGCAGGTATTGCGGCCCGGCGCAGTCGGCGTCGGATAGATCTGCTGCGGATCGGCTTAATGGTGGCGTTGGCCCAGGTGGCGATAGTGCCGGTGACCGTGACTTTGGCCGGCCATACCATGGGCAGCGAACACCTGCCCTTGATGTTGGGGGCCGTTTTCTCTGGCCTATTGGTGGGCGTGGCCACGCTTGGGCTGTTGCCGGCGTTGGAACTGCTTTTCGACGAGACAACAGATACCCGTCTATTGGAATTGGCCTCGGCTGATAATCCGTTGCTGAAGGACCTGGCTCTGAAAGCGCCGGGCACTTATTACCATTCCACCATGGTCGCTAATCTGGCCGAAGCAGGGGCGGAAGCGGTAGGCGCAAATGGTCTGATGTGCCGGGTCATGGCCCTGTATCATGACATTGGAAAATTGCAGCGCCCGGCCTATTTCATGGAAAACCAACGGGGAACCGAGAATATACACGACCGCCTTGCCCCCGACGTTTCAGCCCGGATTATCTTTCACCATATCCTCGACGGATTGGTGATGGCCAAGAAGGCCAAGCTGGGCCGCCTGATCCTCGAAGGCATCGCCCAGCATCAGGGTACGACCCTGCTGCGTGTGTTCCATGAAAAAGCCAAGGCGCAAGGCTTTAACGGCCCGGAGGATGAATACCGCTATCCCGGCCCCCGGCCCCAACGGCGCGAAGCGGGCATATTGTTGTTGGCGGATTCTATCGAAGCTGCAACCCGGGCCCTGAAGGATCCATCAGCGGCAACGGTCGGCGAGCGGGTCCGTCAGGTCATCGAATTTCGCGTCGGCGAGGGGGAATTGGATGACTGCAACCTGACCCTGCGTGATTTGGACATTATCGAAGCGACCTTTACCCGTACCCTTACGTTGGGTGTGTTCCACAACCGGATTGACTATCCACCCATGGCGAACCCAGGCGGTTCCCTCCCTGAAGGCGATGCAGATAACAATGCAGGCAACAATACAGACGGTGATGCAGACGGCGACGCAGATAGAGACCATCGTGTCCACCCCTTGCCCGGCGTGGCTGACCGACCTGCCTGAGGCGGTCGCCACCACCCAAAGGGTTGTCGAAATGGTATTGGGCGCAGCAGACTTGGCGCGCCCGGAAATCGAAGTTGGCGTCACTTTGACCGACGATGGGTCGGTACGAGAGCTTAACCGGGACTACCGCCAGCAGGATAAGGCGACGAATGTTTTGTCATTCATCGGTGATAATGACGATGATCCGGCACATCCCGGCCCTTTGTTGTTGGGAGATATCGTACTGGCCCACGGTGTTGTTGCCACGGAGGCGCAGGCCCAGGGTAAAAGTATGCATGATCATTATTGCCATCTGCTGGTTCATGGTACCCTGCATTTATTGGGGTATGACCATGTCGACGAGGCGGAGGCGATTACGATGGAAGCGCGGGAAGTGGCGATCCTGGCAGCCATGGGCATTGAAGACCCGTATCAAAATTCCGGCCTGCACGCAGTTGCAGACTGACGCCTAATATTGGACCTGAAATGACCGACAAGCCTTCTTCAAACCCGTCCGTTAAGCCGCGCAACGGTGTTGCCAAGACTGAAGCAGAGAGCTCTGGCAATGCTGGCGGTAGTGGTGGCGGCGGCGGCTTCTTGAATTGGCTGGGCCGCCTGCTGCGCGGTGGCGGTGATACGGACCTGCGCGAAAGCATCGAAGAGGTGATCGACGAGCATGAGGCGCTGACCCCCGTTCTCAATCCGGAACAGCGCGAGATGTTGATGAATATTATCAGCTTTGGCGAATTGGAGGTTAATGACGTCATGGTGCCGCGGACCGATATCGTGGCCTTGGAGGCGGGCTCCAGCCCGTCTGATGTGGTGAGCACTTTCCGCCAAGCGCACCATTCCCGGCTGCCGGTCTATAGAGAGACCTTGGATGACATCGCCGGTTTTGTGCATATCAAGGACGTGGTCGATCACTGGGGCCGGGATGATGAATTGTCCCTGGCCCGCATTTTGCGTGAATTGTTGGTGGTTCCGCCATCAATGCCGATCCTGGATTTGCTCGCCCGTATGCGTGCGACGCGAATTCATATGGCAGTTGTCGTGGATGAGTATGGCGGCACGGACGGCCTGGTAACGATTGAGGATATTGTTGAGGAAATCGTTGGTGAGATTGAAGACGAACACGACACCCATGAAGGGCCGTCGTTGCTACAACGACCCGACGGCAGCATTGAAGCGGACGGCCGGGCGGAGATTGAGGATCTGGAAAAAATCCTCGGCCTGGACCTGGCACCGGATGAAATGGATGAAGATATCGACACTTTGGGCGGCCTTGTCTTCGCCATGTTGGGCCGGGTGCCGCAGATCGGCGAATTGATTGGGCATCCAGGTGGTTTGGAATTCGAAATCGTTGATGCTGATTTGCGCCGGGTAAAGCGCCTGTTGATCCGTCAGACAGATAAGGGCGATGGCGCTGGAGATGATGGGGCCCGTCGTAGCGATGGCTCTGACGGCGATGCTTCAGACGAGAACGGCTAGCGCATGTTTATACAAAATATGCCCAAGACGCCGGAATTCTTAAGGAAAAGAGCAATTGAACCAATCACCCGGGACGCGCGAGCGATTCCAATTAATTCAAAATTGCTCTGCTCAGCTCGACCGTAGATGATATTGCGGCGTCGAAGCCTTATGCCGGAAAAACCCTGATGGCCCGCATCTATCCTGTTATTTTGGCCGCATTGTGTGGTTGCTGCGCCGCCCTGGCCCTGGCACCACTATATCTTTGGCCATTGATGATCGTTGGTTATGGCGGTCTGTTGTGGTTGTTGCAACGAACCACCACTGTCCGTGCCGCGCTCGTCCTTGGTTGGGTGTTTGGTATTGCCTATTTCTTGCTGGGTCTGCATTGGGTCGGTCATGCCTTCATGGTGGATGCGGATCGCTTTGCCTGGTTGATGCCCTTTGCGCTGTTTGCCCTGGCGGCGGGTCTGGGGATATTCCCAGCTTTGGCCGCCGGATTGACCCAGCGTTTCTCAGCGCCCGGATTGTCCCGTTTGCTCGCCTTCACATTGTTTTGCGGGCTCACGGAATGGCTGCGGGGTACAATACTAACAGGGTTTCCCTGGCTGCTATCAGGGCACGTCTGGGCGGCTGGTGATTTCAGCCTTCAGGGTGCGGGTTATCTCGGCGCATCCGGCCTTGGATTGGTCGCGGTTCTGGCTGCGGCTGCGCCTGCCTTGATGCTGACCCAGAATCCCGGTGACCGCAAAATCGGTGCGATAGCATCTGTAGCTGCGGGATCTCTTGTTGGATTGATATTGTTTCTATCATTTGTCGGCCTGCGGAGTGCCGCCGTTACATACCAACCCGAAGTGCGCCTGCGCCTGGTTCAGGCGGGTATCACCCAGGCAGATAAATGGCGCCCTGAATTGCGCGATCAGCATTTGGATTTGTATCTGCGGCTTAGCTCAGCATTGACGGAGACAGGGCAACCGCCAAATTTTAGCCATTTGATCTGGCCTGAAACCGCGACACCGTTCTTTTTGGCGGACGATCATTCAAGACGCAAAAAGATCGCACAGGCGTTGCCAGGCCAAGGGGTCCTTATCACCGGCTCGCCGCGACGCGGGGGCAGTTCGCGCGATGACATTAGGTTATACAACGGCATTTTAAGCCTCGATGCGAAAAATCGAATCGCGGTTATCTACGACAAGGCTCACCTGGTGCCGTTTGGTGAATACCTGCCCTGGCGAAAGACCCTGTCCCGTATTGGTGTCGATAAGCTGGCCCATGGCGCCGTAGATTTTTCACCCGGCGTTGGGCCCCGTTCGGTTTCGTTGCCGGCACTGCCGCCCTTTCGTCCTTTGATTTGTTACGAAATTATATTTCCCGGAGAAATTTTGGGAGAAATTCCGAGCTCTAGCCACGAAGGCGATCCGAAATGGTTGCTGAATTTGACCAACGATGCCTGGTTCGGAACGGGTTTTGGACCGCAACAGCATCTTGATATTGCGCGGATTCGTGCCGTTGAACTGGGGCTTCCCATCGTCCGGGCGGCGAATACGGGTATCTCCGCCATAATTGATCCTTATGGCCGCATCATCGAACAATTGCCCCTCGGTGCCGCCGGGTTTTTGGACAGCAAATTGCCCATGGCACTGCCAAAAACCTTGTATGCCCAATTCGGTGACAGTATCTTTGCCATACTTTGCATGCTGTTGGTTGCCTTGACTTGGTGGGTTCAGCGCCATGATTAGCAACTGGCGAGGCCATTTCACAGGCCATGCTTGACAGAGATATCCCACTACTACATACATGCATATGCAACCTTTCGGAGGTTGTCGGTACGAATTGGCGATCAATGCCTGCGGCTACCACTAAGAATTGTAAATAGGGAGAAGTACCAGTGACAGCGAATCCTAATCCGGTCGACATTCACGTCGGTTCACGCGTTCGGCTTCGCCGTACTCTTTTGGGCATGAGCCAGGAAAAACTCGGTAACGCGTTAGGCCTGACCTTTCAGCAGGTCCAAAAGTATGAGCGCGGGACCAATCGAATTGGTTCCTCCCGTCTGTTTCTATTGAGCCGCATTCTCGATGTACCGGTCTCTTTCTTCTTTGACGATATGGCCCCGGAAATAGCCTCCGGACAGCGCGGTTTTGCCGAGGCCGCACAGGCCACTTTCAAGCAGGATGATTTGGCAAAGCGGGAGACCCTGGAGTTGGTGCGGGCCTATTACAAGATCCCGGATGCCGCTGTTCGCAAGCGGTTGTTTGATCTGGTTAAGGCGATCGGCGGCCAGACCATCGAAATTGACGAACCGGCCTAAACGGCGAATTTACCAAATCTTCAGATTGCCTCTTTATTGCAGCGACTAAAGGTCGCCATTGTGGACGCTTGACCGCAAGCAAAAAGCCTGCAACAAGGCTTTTTGCTGGCGGATATTGCGCCATTACAATTTATACTCTTAACTGGCTGGAGGCGCATCGTGTCGAGTGGCAATTATCTCTTTACCTCTGAATCCGTGTCCGAGGGGCACCCCGATAAAGTTTGCGATCAGATTTCTGACGCGATTGTCGATATGTTCCTGGCGGCTGATCCCGATAACGCCCGCGTTGCCTGCGAGACCCTGACAACGACGAACCTGATCGTCCTGGCCGGTGAAGTGCGTGGCCCTTCTGAAGTTGTCAACGACAAGGCGGCTATGGAACAGGCTGCCCGCGACACTGTTCGCCGCATTGGCTACGAACAGGATGGCTTCCATTGGAAGAATGCCGAAGTACAAGTTCACCTGCACCCCCAATCCGTTGATATTGCCCAGGGCGTGGATGCCTCGGGCAACAAAGACATCGGCGCCGGTGACCAGGGCATCATGTTCGGCTATGCCTGCACCGAGACGGATGCCTTGATGCCCGCACCCATTCATTATTCGCACGCCATCCTGCGCCGTATGGCAGAGGATCGTCATGCCGGTAAGACACCGCAGTTCGGCCCCGATTCAAAAAGCCAGGTCACCTTGCGCTATGTGGACGGCAAGCCGGTTGGCGCAACATCCGTCGTTGTATCGACCCAGCATACCGAAGATGCGGGCAACGACGAAGTTCGTGAACTGGTGCGAAAATATGTTGCGGAAGTGCTGCCTGAAGGCTGGATGTGCCCGGAGGATGAATTTTACGTCAATCCGACAGGGCGTTTCGTCATCGGCGGTCCCGATGGTGATGCCGGCCTGACCGGCCGCAAGATCATCGTTGATACCTATGGTGGTGCCGCACCCCACGGTGGCGGCGCGTTTTCCGGCAAGGATCCAACGAAAGTTGACCGCTCTGCCGCTTATGCCGCCCGCTATCTGGCGAAAAATATCGTCGGTGCCGACTTGGCGGACCGCTGCTGCATTCAATTGGCCTATGCCATTGGCGTGGCCAAGCCGTTGTCCATTTACGTTGATACCTATGGCACGGGCCGTTGTGATGAGGACCGTCTGGTCAGCTTCCTGTCGGAAAATGTGGATTTAAGCCCCCGGGGTATCCACAACATGCTGTCTCTGAACCGGCCCATATATGCCAAGACAGCGGCCTATGGGCATTTCGGTCCGGAGCCGACGGATGAAGGTCATTTCAGTTGGGAACGGCTTAATCTGGTCAAGGAATTGAAGCCTCTTCTTGGCTAACTCTCCACTACGCACCTTATATGGCCGGCGTCGGGGGAAACCCCTTCGCCTAGGCCGGCGCGATGTTCTCGAACGTCTGTTGCCCGCGCTACGCCTTGATCCAGGCGCGTATGCCAATGGCAACCTGGATCCCCGGAGCTTGTTTCCAGCACCCGTTCGCGCGGTCTGGCTGGAGGTGGGCTTTGGCGCGGGGGAGCATCTGGCGGCCCAGGCCCGGGCCAATCCGGACGTCGGCATCATCGGTTGCGAGCCATTTATCAATGGTGTCGCCCGACTGCTGACAGAGGTTGATGCCCACGGCCTGGATAACGTCCGCATTGTTATGGATGATGCGGGCCTTTTATTGGATGCCCTTGCGCCGGGCAGTATTGAACGGGGCTTTTTACTGTTTCCAGATCCCTGGCCCAAACGCCGCCATAACAAACGTCGTTTTGTCAGCCCGGAAAATATTGATGCCATGGCCCGGTGTCTGGCACCTGGGTCCTTATGGCGGATCGCCACGGACCATGTGGATTATTGCCGCTGGATCCTGGCCCATATGGCCGCGTCCGAGCATTTCCAGTGGCTGGCCCGGCGTCCCGGTGATTGGCGTCATCGCCCTGATGATTGGCCGCCAACCCGTTACGAAGAAAAAGGCATCGCCGCCGGACGCCCGCCAGCATTTTTGAGTTTTCAGCGCGCGGAATAATGGCCAGGCCAATCATGCGGTTAATGCTTGCTTTGCGCCGTCTGGGGTCATATATAGGCAGCTAATAAATAGCCTGGCGACCAGCGGGGCGGTAACAAAGGTGGGCCAGCGGCCCGCCTTTTGCGTTTTTTGGGCAGTTTTCTAGTATTTTTGTGCGGTAAATTTGGCAACTCGGGGCAATTGCGTACAGTGACGGAAGCAAACCATCAATTAGGTGAAGTGGAACGCTTGATCGCACCGTCGGTCGAGGCCATGGGCTTCCGTCTGGTTCAACTAAGCCTAACCGGCGATCCGGACGGTGGTGGACGCCAACCCACCTTGCAGGTATTGGCGGAGCCTCTGGCCGATGACGAGATGAATGTCGATATGTGTGCCGAGTTAAGTCGGGCCATTTCCGCCATTCTGGATGTTGAAGACCCGATTTCAACGGGCTATCTGCTGGAGGTCAGCTCCCCCGGCGTGGATAGGCCCCTTGTAAGTATGGAAGATTTTGAGCGTTATGCCGGCTATCAGGCCCGTATTGAAGCGGCAAACCCGATTAACGAGCGCCGTCGATTTGTCGGCCGATTGCTGGGTATAAGTGATGCTCTGGTTAATATCAGTGTGACCGACAGTGACGAAAGCGTAAAAGAATTTGCCATTCCCTTTGATGCCATCGCGCGGGCCAAATTGGTGCTCACCGATGAATTGATCCGACAGACTTTGAAAAAGAGAAAAAATTAATGGCCGAAGCACAAACAGTCGTAGGCGCGAACCGGTTGGAACTGCTGCAGATCGCTGACGCGGTGGCGCGGGAGAAATCCATTGATGCCGAAATCGTCATCGAGGCGATGGAGGAAGCGATCCAAAAGGCCGCCCGTTCGAAATACGGCATGGAGAATGAAATCCGGGCGGAGATCGATCGCAAATCAGGTAATATCGGGTTGTCCCGATTGCTGGAAGTGGTTGAAGTGGTGGAGAACCCGGCAACGGAAATCCTGCATCGGGAAGCCCAGGGCCGAAACCCAGATGCCCGCGTTGGCGATTTGATTTCCGAAGCCCTGCCCCCGATCGATTTTGGCCGCATTGCCACCCAGACCGCAAAGCAGGTCATCGTACAAAAGGTGCGCGAGGCGGAGCGGGAGCGTCAATACGAAGAATACAAAGATCGCATCGGCGAGGTCGTCAACGGTGTCGTCAAGCGCGTCGAATACGGCAATGTCCTGGTTGATATGGGGCGGGCCGAAGCCATTGTGCGCCGGGACGAGGCCCTGCCACGGGAAAGCCTGCGCCAGGGCGACCGCATCCGGGCTTATATTTTCGATGTACGTCAGGAACAACGGGGGCCGCAGATATTTCTCTCCCGCACCCATCCCCAGTTCATGGCCAAATTGTTCACCCAGGAAGTGCCGGAAATTTATGACGGCATAATCGAGATCAAGGCCGTCGCCCGTGATCCGGGCAGCCGGGCCAAGATTGCCGTCGTTTCCAATGACAGCTCCATCGACCCGGTGGGTGCCTGTGTTGGTATGAGGGGCAGCCGGGTGCAGGCAGTGGTCAACGAGTTACAGGGTGAAAAAATCGACATCATCCAATGGCTGCCGGACCCGGCGGCGTTTTTGGTCAATGGTTTGGCGCCAGCCGAAGTCGTCAAGGTCGTGATGGATGAGGAAGCCCAGAAGTTCGAAGTCGTGGTCCCCGATGAAATGTTGAGCCTGGCCATCGGTCGCCGTGGCCAGAACGTTCGCCTGGCCTCCCAATTGACGGGGTGGGAGATTGATATCCTGACGGAGGAGGAGGAGTCCGAACGCCGCCAGGAAGAGCTGCGTCTGCGCAGCGAATTGTTCGTAGACACTTTGGTCATTGACGAAATGATGGCGCAGTTGCTGGCAACGGAAGGCTTCAACTCTGTTGAGGAAGTGGCCTTCGTGGAGATCGAGGAGCTGGCAACCCTTGAAGGCTTTGACGAAGATCTGGCCGAGGCCCTGCAACAGCGCGCCAATGACTACCTGGAAACCCGCGACGCTGAATTTAACGAAAAGCGGGCGGAACTTGGCGTGACGGAAGAGCTGGCGGCGCTCGAAGGTTTGACGCCTGGCATGTTGGTGACCCTGGGTGAGAACGGCGTCAAGGAACTGGATGACTTTGCCGAACTGGCAACGGATGAGCTGGTGGATCCCGGCGACGGCTTGTTGCGCGACTTCGACCTGGACGAAGAGACCGCATCTGCCATGATCATGGCGGCGCGGGCCCATTGGTTCGAAGACGAGGATCAAGCCGAAGATGCTGCTGGTGCTGCTGCGGGCAGTGGTGACGATGCTGACGGTGCCGACAGTGCGGATGTAGAGGCCTGAAGGCTGCCGCAATGGATAGAGTAATGGCGACAGAAACGGCGGCAGATGCGGCGGCAGATGCGGCGGTGGTGACCGAGGCGGCGGCGGATAGCGGCCCGCAAAGGCGCTGTATTGCGACCGGTGCCTCGCTGCCGATTGATGATCTGCTGCGTTTCGTCGTCGGACCGGAAGGCACTATTTATCCTGATTTGGGCCGTGACCTGCCGGGTCGGGGCATCTGGGTCAGCGGTCAACGGGATTTGTTGGAGCAGGCGGTCAAAAAACAGCTATTCGCCCGCGCCGCCAGGTCCAAGGTGTCTGTGGCGGCAGATCTGCCCGATCAGATTGAGGCGGCGCTGGTGCGGCGCAGCCTGGCCCTGTTGGGGTTGGCGCGGCGTGCCGGACAGTTGACCCTTGGGTTTGAGAAAGTACGATCATTGTTGATGGAAGATCCGTTGGCGGTGGTTGTTTCGGCCTGCGACAGTTCGGAAAAAGGCCGGGAAAAACTGTTGAGCGGCGTCCGTGGGAACACAGATGATGCGGCTCAACATATAGGTGAGACGGCATCCGCAGGGCGAAAGATTATTATTCTGTTTCGTGTGGATGAATTGAGTTTGGCATTAGGCCGCGAAAATGTGGTACATGCTGCCCTACGGGCCGGTGGTTTGGCAGATCGCTTCTTGATCGAATGCCGCCGGCTGGAAGAATTTCGCGGCTGAACCGTTCGGTTAGCCCCAGGCTAATTGGGTGCTGACCGGGACGTTTGGTCGTGGGAGCGTGTTGTTGGCATTGATTTTTGGCCTTTGTATAGTGATTGCAGAGGTGAATCTTGAAGCTTTGCAAGCGCCTGGAAAGAGATAGGACAAGACGACGTGAGTGATACGGGTAAGAAGAAAACCCTGAGCCTTGGGGGCGGAGAACCCCTTCGCCTTAAGAAGCCTGGTGAAGGTGCGGCAGCACCTTCCCGTGGGGGTATGGGCGGCGGACGTAAAACCGTTCAGGTTGAGGTGCGGCGACGGCGCGCACCGGCGCGGGGCAGCCAGTCTAGCGCCAGCTCCAGTGCCAGCTCCAGTGCCAGTGCTGAGGTACAGGCTCCGGCCAGTCCGGCACCAGCGGCTAAGACGGCGGCACCTGCCGAGCCCGTCGCAGTAGCGCCTGTTGCAGAAGCCCCACAAACACCCGAAAAGCCGAAGCCAGCAAAGGCGGATGCTGGTGGTGGGCGGACCCGGCATGTGCTGCGGACCTTGTCGAGCGAGGAGAAATCTGCGCGCTCGAAAGCTTTGGAGAACGCGCAGGCCGCAGACCAGGCCGCCCGTTCCCGGGCCGAAGAAAATGCCCGTCGTCAGGCCGCTGAAGATGCGCGCATGGGCCATGAGCGTGAAGCTGCCGAAAAACGACGTCTGGAAGAGGAAAGTCGGAAAAAGGCTGAAGATGACGCCCGCCAAAAGGCTGAGGACGAAGCCGCCCGCAAGTTGGCCGAGACTGAAGCCAAGGCAACTGCCGAGGCAGCAGCCGTAGCGGGTGATGACACAGACGGACCCCGGCGTCCGCAACAGCCGGGCGGGGAGCCTAAGGACGCCGCGCGCCGGACCCAGCATCGGACCTTGGAGAGGCCCAAGCAAACACCGCGTGCGCGCACGGAGCCGCGCCGTCGCGCCGGGCGCATCACTGTTACCGAAGCCTTGGCGGACCGGGAAGAACGGGTTCGAAGCCTGGCTTCCATCCGGCGGGAGCGGGAGCGGCGCAAACAGCTCGTCGCCGAAAGCGGTGACGGTCAGCGCAAGATCCTTCGTGAAGTTGTGGTGCCCGAAACCATCACGGTTCAGGAATTGGCTAACCGTATGGCCGAACGCGGCGTGGATGTGGTCCGCTCCCTGATGGGTTTGGGCGTCATGGTCACGGTCAATCAAAGCATCGATGCGGATACCGCGGAACTGGTGGTGGCTGAATTCGGTCATAGACTGCGCCGGGTATCGGAATCTGATGTTGAGATCGGATTGCGCGGCGACAATGATAACGATACCGATATGGTGCTGCGTGCCCCCGTTGTGACGGTAATGGGTCATGTTGACCATGGTAAAACGTCGTTGCTGGACGCCATTCGTGAAAGTGATGTGGCCGAAGGCGAGGCAGGTGGCATTACCCAGCATATTGGTGCCTATCAGGTGACGACACCGGCTGGTGCCAAAATCACCTTTATTGATACACCGGGCCATGCGGCCTTTTCCGCCATGCGTGCCCGCGGTGCCCAGGTAACGGATTTGGTGATCTTGGTGGTGGCTGCCGATGACGGCGTCATGCCGCAAACGATTGAGGCGATCAACCACGCCAAGGCGGCGGAAGTGCCCATTATTGTGGCCGTCAACAAAATGGATTTGCCCGACGCCAATCCCAACAAGGTAAAGCAGGAATTGCTGCAGTACGAAATCGTCCCAGAGGAAATGGGCGGCGACGTTGCGATCGTGGAAGTCTCCGCGATCAAAAAGCAGAACCTCGATGGTTTGGAAGAAATCATCAACCTGCAAGCCGAAATTATGGAATTGAAGGCCAACCCCAACCGTCCCGCCGAAGGTATCGTGGTTGAGGCGGAGTTGGACAAGGGCCGCGGTGCCGTTGCTACCGTGTTGGTTCAGCGCGGCACATTGTCTGTCGGCGACATATTTGTCGCCGGGCAACAATGGGGCCGGGTCAGGGCCTTGATCGATAGTCATGGAAATAATGTGGAGACGGCGGGTCCGTCGGTGCCGGTTGAAGTCCTGGGCCTGAACGGCGCACCTGATGCCGGTGATGAATTCAACGTCGTGGAGACCGAGGGCCGGGCCCGCGAGGTTGCTGAATATCGCCAGCGCATGGAACAAGATCGCCGCGCCACCGCCGGTGCTCGCGGCAGCCTGGAAGAGATGTTTTCCAACCTTTCCGCCAGCGAGAAAAAAGAATTCCCCCTGGTGGTCAAGACCGATGTGCGTGGCACGCTGGAAGCCATTTCCGCGGCAGCGGAAAATTTGGGTAATGACGAAGTAGCGGCCCGCCTGTTGCATGGCGGCGTCGGCGGCATTACGGAATCCGATATTGATCTGGCCCGTGCCTCCAACGCGGTGGTCATTGGCTTTAACGTACGGGCCAATCCCCAGGCACGGGAGTTGGCGCGGCAGGAAAATGTCGAAATTCGCTATTATTCCATCATCTATGAATTGGTTGATGAACTGCGCCAGGCCATGAGCGGCCTGCTGGCACCGGAAGTGCGTGAGACGATCATTGGCGGCGCGAATGTTCAGGAAGTCTTCAACGTCTCCAAAATCGGCAAAATTGCCGGTTGCCGGGTATCCACCGGCATTGCCCGACGTCAGGCCCAGGTGCGTTTGCTGCGTGACAATGTTGTCATTCATACAGGCAGCCTGAAATCCCTGAAGCGCTTCAAGGATGATGCCAATGAGGTGCGTGAAGGTAATGAATGCGGCGTTGCGCTGGAGAACTATCAGGATATTCAAGCCGGTGACCAGATCGAATTTTTCGAGGTCGAGGAAGTCCAACGCTCGCTATAACCAATAGGTTTGGCGGGAAAGACAGACAATCCAAGGGTCGGAACAATGGCAAGGCAACGCGATATTCAGGATCGCACTGGTGGCGGTGCACGCGGCCCTTCCCAGCGTCAATTGCGCGCGGGCGAATTGATCCGTCACGCCGTGGCTGAGGTTCTCACGCGGGAAGAGATCCACCACAAGGATCTGGCCGGTGTCACCATCACGGTGACGGAAGTGGCATTAAGCCCGGATCTGCGCCAGGCGACCTGTTACATCATGCCCCTTGGCGGCAAGGATACCGACAAAATTTTGCAGGCATTGAAGGAAACCGGCGGCTGGCTTGGCGGTCAGGTGGCAAAACGGGTTCAGCTGAAATACGCCCCACGCCTGCATTTCCGCGTCGACGGCAGCTTTGATAACGCCGCCCACGTCCAAAAATTGCTAAAACGCGACGATGTTGCCCCGGACTTGTTGCCTGAAGGCGACGAAAATGAAGAAGATGGCGCGTAAAGATGGTGTCTAGCGATGGCACGTAAGCGGCGCGGTCGCCCGGTCCACGGATGGTTTATCTTTGATAAGCCTTTGGGCATGACTTCCACCCAGGCCGTGGCCAAGGTGCGGCGCTCCTTTGATGCGGCCAAGGCCGGTCATGCAGGTACGCTGGACCCACTGGCGACAGGGGTTCTGCCCATTGCCCTGGGGGAGGCGACGAAGGCGGTCGCAGCGGCCATGGATGGGGCCAAGGCCTATCGCTTCACCATTCGTTGGGGCGAGGAACGGGATACCGACGATGCCGAGGGCCAGGTGGTTAACGAAAGCCCTGAGCGCCCCAGTGCGGCGCAGATTGAGGCCGCTTTGCACCAGTTCATTGGCGATATAGAACAGGTGCCCCCGGCCTATTCCGCGATCAAGGTAGACGGTGCCCGCGCTTACGACCTGGCCCGTAGCGGCGAGACCGTGGTTTTGGCCGCCCGTACCATCAGAATTGATGACCTGCGCCTTTGTGATTGCCCCGATGTTGACCATGCAGTGCTGGAAATGCATTGCGGAAAAGGTGCCTATGTACGCGGCGTGGCCCGCGATCTGGGCCGGGTTCTGGAATGCTTTGGCCACGTTAGTGAGCTGCGTCGGGTCCGTGTGGGACACTTTGACGAATCAGTGGCGATTTCGCTGGATAAACTTGAAGACATGGGGCATAAGGAGGCGCTCGACGACCTGCTTTTGCCGGTCGAGGCTGCGCTGGCCGACATCCCGGCGTTGCCTGTAACCGGTCCGGAGGCTGAACGTCTACGTTTTGGACAAGTCATCCGGGTTCCGCATAGCGTCGAGGGAACCGTATACGCGACGACCGACGGCAAGCCGGTAGCACTGGCGAAAATTCATGCTGGGGAAGTTCGACCGGTTCGTGTTTTCAATTTGTGAGACTTTATATTTGATAGGAGATTTCGATGTCGATTACGGCTGAACGCAAGACCGAATTGATTGGCGAATACAAACAGACGGTAAACGATACTGGCTCACCAGAGGTCCAAGTGGCTATTCTGACGTCCCGCATCGTGACCTTGACCGACCATTTCAAAGAACACAAAAAGGATAATCATTCCCGACGCGGACTGCTGAAAATGGTCAGCCGGCGTCGTCGCTTGTTGGATTATCTAAAGCGTAAGGATCATACGCGTTACGAAGCGTTGATCAAACGGCTTGGCCTGCGCCGTTAAAAGCCGATAGGCATATCAAGGCTGATTAGCATACCCCCCTGCGCCGCCATGTTGGTAACGCAAATCCTGGCGCGTTGTGTGCCGGGAATTAGAGCAATTTTCAATCATTTGGATTCACTCTTGTGGACCAAGTGATTGGTTCAATTGCTCTTATCTTAAGAATCCGGGCATGTCTAAAGTGGACATGCTCTAGTGACGGCCATAGTTCATTGGGGATTATGGCAAACTGATAGATAGGTAAGCGAGACCATGTTTGCCCGGCGATGGCGTCGGAACTTTATGTAAGAAAGCATGGCTGCTTAGAAAGAGAGAACGAAGAAGATGTTTGATATTCATCGCAAAGAAATTATGTGGGGCGGGCGCAAGCTGGTTCTGGAAACCGGCCATATTGCCCGCCAAGCCGACGGCGCCGTGATGGTCACCTATGACGAGACTTCAGTGCTATGCGCTGTGACGGCTGCACGCGAGGCCCGCGCGGGCATCGATTTCTTTCCACTGACGGTAAATTATGTGGAAAAGACCTACGCCGCCGGTAAAATTCCGGGCGGCTTTTTTAAGCGTGAAGCGCGCCCTTCCGAAAATGAGATCCTGACCTGCCGGTTGATTGATCGGCCGATCCGACCTTTGTTCGTGGACGGTTTCCGCAACGAGACCCAGATCATCTGCACCACCATGAGCCACGATCTGGAAAACAGTCCTGATATTGCGGCTCTTGTGGGCACATCCGCAGCCCTGACGATTTCGGGCATGCCCTTCATGGGTCCCATCGCGGCTGCGCGTGTTGGTTACATCAACGGCGAATATGTCCTCAACCCCCGCATCGACGAATTGGCCGACAGCGACCTGGATATGGTCGTGGCCGGTACGGCGGATGCCGTGATGATGGTGGAATCAGAAGCCAACCAGCTGTCAGAAGACGTCATGCTGGGTGCTGTCATGTTCGCACACAAAGAGATGCAGCCCGTCATTCAGGCGATCATCGATCTGGCGGAAGTCGCCGCGAAAGAGCCTTGGGACATGGCCCCGCCGGAAGATCACTCCGGTATCGAAGCCCGTGTGGCCGATGCCATTGCCGATGATTTGAAGGCGGCTTATGCAGAACCCATCAAACAAACCCGTACGAACATGCTGTCAGAAGCCAAAGCCAAGGCCTATGCGGCGTTGGCGGAGGATCCGGATGCGGGCAATATTGGCGGCGCCTTCAAGACACTGGAAAAGAACCTTGTGCGTGGCCAGATCCTGGACTCGGGCAAGCGTATTGATGGCCGCGATACCCGCACTGTGCGGCAGATCGAATGTCAGGTTGGCGTGCTGCCGCGCACCCATGGTGCCGCATTGTTCACTCGTGGTGAAACCCAGGCCCTGGTCGTGACCACCCTGGGTACCGGTGATGACGAACAGATTATGGACGCCCTGGCCGGTTCCTATCGTCAGCACTTCATGCTGCATTATAACTTCCCTCCCTATTCCGTGGGCGAGGCTGGCCGTTTCGGCTTCACCTCCCGGCGGGAAATTGGCCATGGCAAGTTAGCTTGGCGGGCGATGAACGCGGTGATGCCGGAAAAAGATGATTTTCCCTACACCATCCGCATCGTCTCGGAGATCACGGAATCCAATGGTTCCTCCTCCATGGCATCTGTCTGCGGCTCCTCCCTGTCCTTGATGGATGCGGGCGTGCCCTTGAAGGCGGCTGTGGCCGGTATCGCCATGGGTCTGATTCTGGAAGGCGACAGGCACGCCATCCTATCGGACATTCTGGGTGATGAGGATCACCTGGGCGACATGGACTTTAAAGTGGCCGGTACGGAAAATGGTGTCACATCTTTGCAGATGGATATCAAGATCGCCGGTATTACCGAGGCGATCATGCGCGATGCCCTGGCCCAGGCCAACGAAGGGCGGAAGCATATCCTTGGTGAGATGCAACAGTCTTTGGGTGAGCATCGGGGTGAATTGCGCGAGAGCGCACCGAAGATCCACCAGATGAAGGTGCCCACCGACAAAATCCGTGAAATCATTGGGACGGGTGGCAAAGTCATCCGTGCGATTACGGAAGAAACCGGTGCCAAGATCGATATCTCTGACGATGGTTCCGTGCGGGTATCTTCCCCTGATCAGGAAAGCATCGATGCGGCGACCGCCTGGATCACCGGCATCATTGCCGAGCCTGAAATCGGCATGATCTACAAAGGTAAAGTTGTGAAGGTTGTCGATTTCGGTGCCTTCGTGAACTTTATGGGTGCCCGTGACGGTCTGTGCCATATCTCGGAACTGGCCCCCCACCGGGTCAAGACCGTGAATGACATCTGCAACGAAGGCGATACGGTCTATGTGAAGTGCCTGGCCATTGATGACCGGGGCAAGGTTCGCCTGTCCATGAAGATGGTCGATCAGGCAACCGGCAAAGAGATCGTTCAGGAAGAAGCCACCGGCGATTAATTTGCCCCAGGTTTTTTCTGGTTTCATTCTGGTTTAGATCAGACAAAAATCGGCCCCGCTCTCCAGACCAGGAGGCGGGGCCTTTTTTTGCGTTATCGGGGCCGTGCCGTCGTCGTCAGATCACCCGCTTTTCATGCAGTTCCGCGATGGTGCCGTCGTCGTAGCCCAAATCGCGCATGATATCGTTGGTGTGCTCACCCAAGGTGGGCGCGCGCATGCGGATGGAAGCGGGGGTTTTGGACAGGCGGATGTGCAGTTTTGCCACTGGCGCGGGGCTATCGGTGCCGGGATAGTCGACGTCTTGTAAGAAATCGCCGCCCAGAACCTGTGGATCCTTCAGGGTATCCTCCGGCTTATAGATGTGACCGGTGGGAATGCGAGCTTCCGACAGGGCGGCGATGGCCTCCTCCCGGGTTCGTTCGCTGCACCATTTCTGCATGCGGGCGGAGATTTCAACGCCATTGTCGCCGCGGGCCAGATCATCCTTGAACTTAGGATCGGTCAGCCAATAATCTTCGCCCATTAACTTGGCCCAGCGTTCAAATAGGGGCTTGCCAACGACCTGTACGATGATCCAATCATCCTGGCACTTAAAGGCATCAGATGGGCCAGATGTCTGGCCCCGATTGCCGGAGCCGACGCGATCGGCCTGAATCATGGATTGTTCGATCAGGGCGGCATTATTGAATAACAACGCGGTACCCAGCAGGCTGCCTTCAACCCGCTGGCCTTCACCTGTCGCGCGCCGGTGTAGTAAAGCAGACAAGGTGCCGATGGTGGCGGCTGATGCGGTGCCGAAATCAACCCAAGGGGTATGCGCCTTCATGGGCTCGTCCTCATAGCCGGACAGATGCATCATCCCGGACATGGCGGCCGCGACGCCGTCAAAACCAACCCGATCCTTATAAGGCCCGGATGTACTGAAGGCGGAAACGGTGGTCAAAATAATATCCGGTTTCACCGCGCACAGGCTGTCATAGTCCAGGCCCATGGCTGTCAATGTTTCGTTGGGCAGATTGGCGATGACAATGTCCGCCGTGGCCACCAGCTTTTTGACTATTTCCCGGCCTTCCGGCTTCATGGGATTTAGGGTTAAACCGCGCTTGTTACGGTTCAGATGCACATAGCCGGAGCCTACCGATTCCTCGCCCTCCGGCCCTTCGCCCACGGGGCCCGTAAAACGATCTTCGCTGCCATCAATTTTTTCGATGCGGATTACATCGGCACCCAAATCCGCCAGCATCATGCCGCAGCACGGCCCGGCAATATAGCGGCCAAAATCCAACACCCGTACACCATCTAAAACCTGAGCCACAGTTAACTCTCCCTGCACTAGAGCATGTCCACTTTGAACATGCTCGGAATTGTATGAGAGGAGCAATTGAACCAATCACTTGGGTCGCGACAGCGACGCCAAATAATTGAAAATTGCTCCAAGATGCCACCTGACTTCAGGCGGCGAACGATTGTTCATTCGTTAAAATTCATTGGCTGCTAGAATAGGCCGGGACCGGCCAGACCGCAATGCAGGCGTCAGTATCTCAATCAGGACGCCAGAGCATGTCTACTTTAAACATGTCCATGGCCTTGGGGTTCTTAAGAAGAGAGCAATTGATTGAAATTTGCTCTAAGAGAGCGCGTCCCGCAACGTTGCGAGCGAAATGGGCTTTTGGTGGGTTTCCACGATCAGGCCCCGCACTTCGCCCAGGCCCAGGGCCATTTTTCCGTAATAGGGATTGTAACCGGTCACAACCAGGATCTTCGCCTTGCAACCCTGCTCTGCCAGCCATTGTATCAATTCGATACCTTCAATATCCGGCATCACCATATCGAGGACGATGACATCAGGCTGGGATTCCGCGAAGGCGTCCTTAAACCGATTAGGATCAGACAAAGCCAGGGCTTCGTAACCAATGCCTTCTGCTGTTCTCTTAACAAAATCAGCGAAGTCCGGTTCATCATCTACGACAAGTAGTCGTCTGACTGTGTCAGACATGGCACCCCCCTTACAGCGCGCGACGGTGAAAAAAATCGACCTATTGCGAAACTATCTCTCCCTGGAGGATAATCTCATTAATATGGTGAATAAACCATTATCGATATAGCTACATGTCGAAACTTGATGCTTTTGACCTAAATGGCGCGATCTGGTTGCGCGCCATGTACAAGTCCTTGTCGTCGTAATGCTGGTGCCTTCGGTGCCGCCTTGGTGGGATGACCGCTTCGGCCTCAGCAGCCAAAATCGCATCCATCGGCATCATAAGCCCTATCCGCCATGACGTAATTGGGATGAAAACCCTTGATCAAGTCGGCGGCCTGCTTCATGTCGTTTTCTTGTCCCGGGCCAGCCTGGATGCGGAGGTACATCACGCCAGCGCGCACCGGATCGGGCCATCCACAATAAGGCATCAAGAAAGCGCAGGTTATTACTGCGGCGATCTTGACGCCTTTTGTGGCCACCAGGCACCAAAGAGGCAAGGCGCATCCATGGGTCATCTCGCATACGATCTGGATCAAAGACTACATACGCGACTGGCTTGACTTACAATTCAGATGCAAAAGGATCCTGATTCGTTAAATTGTCTGTACAGCCGAGAACCGTATTCTAAACCATTTCAGCAATCACCCCATCCAGCATTTCCAGCATTTGCTCGACCTCCGCCTCAGCAATGTTCAGGGCGGGCATGAACCTAAGGGTATCGGAGCGCGGCGCGTTCAGGATCAGACCCGCATCCAGGGCCGCCGCAACGATAGCGCCGCCCAGGGGCTGTTTCAAATCGAGGGCCTGCAACAGGCCCCTGCCCCGAACTTTGCCCAGGCCATGCTTGGCGGACAACGCTTCCAGCCCTTTGGTCAGATAATCACCCACGGCCACCACATGGCCAAGGAAACCGGGTTTATTCAGCTCCTCCCAAACAGCCAGTCCAACAGCGGTCATCAACGGATTTCCATTGAAAGTGCCGCCCTGATCACCGTGGGCGAAACAACAGACCGACTGTTTCGCCAGTAACGCAGCCAATGGCACGCCGCCGCCAATGCCCTTGCCCAGGGTCATGATATCCGGCGTGATACCTGTGTGCTGGCAAGCGAACATTTTGCCCGTCCGTCCCATGCCGGTCTGGATCTCATCCGCGATCAGCAGAATGCCTTGCGCTTCAGTCAAGGCGCGCAGACCCAGCATGTAGCTGTCATCTGCATCGATAACGCCCGCCTCACCCTGGATCGGCTCCACCATCACGGCAACGGTGTTGGGATTGATCGCCGCTGCCATTGCCGCCAGATCACCGAACGGTACTTTCGGGAAGCCCGAAAGGCTGGGGGCATACATGGTGTCCCAACCTTCCTTGCCCGAGGCCGCCATGGTGGCCAGGGTCCGGCCATGAAAGGCGTGGTCCGTCGTGATTATTTCATAAGCCCCGTTGCGGTGCAGTTGCCCCCATTTCCGGGCCAGCTTGATAGCGCCCTCGTTCGCCTCTGCGCCGCTATTGGCAAAAAACAGCTGATCCAGACCCGCGCCACCGGTCAGGGCAGCCGCCAGATCCAGCATGGGCTGGTTAAAGAAGGCGGGTGAGGCATTGATCAAGGTTTCCGCCTGATCTGAAATCGCCGCCACCAAGGCTGCCGGGCTATGGCCCAGGCAGTTCACGGCCCAGCCCTGAATGAAATCCAGATAGGCCTTGCCGTCACTGTCATAGAGCCAACTGCCCCGGCCCTTGGTGAAGACAATCGCCGGCCGGGAGGTAATCTCCATCAGGGCGTTTTGGGTGTTTTTGGCGTTTGTAGAATGTTGCATGGTTTGGCTTCCTTCCTGTGTGCATGAACCGCCGGGTACACGAGGGATGGGAACAAGCCAAACCCGCCGGAGACCCGACGGGAGATAAATTTTAACTGTTCAAAGTTTGTTCAGAGAATAGAAAAAGTTGACCGCCCGCCCGTTAGGAGCGGCGGCGTCGCAGAGACGTGATGTTGGTCAACGTGTTCAGCTTTTTCATGGCCTGGGATTTAGACCCGCATCGTGCGAAACGCAAGAGAAAAAATTTCATGCGTTTCGCACATGCGGATTCTATTGGCTTACTTGGCTTGGCGCTGCTTATCCATGAACGCCACCAACTTCACCAGATCAGGCGGGTTCATGCGACCCACCGGGCCCGCCGCGTACATGGAATTGAGTATTTTGTGCGATGGCCCCAGCAGGAATTCGCTGGGTTGGATAATGCCACGACGGTCTTCCCACCAGGAACCCAGACTATCCGCCTGTTCCCGGGTGACACCATAGGCCATGGGATAATCAAGATCGGCGGCAACCTCGCCGGCCTTTTCCTCATCATCCACGCTGGCCGCGATGACGCTTACGTCCAAGGCTTTCAAGGCCTCTAATTCATCATTTATGCCGACCAACTGTCGGCGGCAGTAAGGTCACCAGTGGCCCCGATAGAACAGGATAACCGAATAAGTTGTCTTCAGGTCCGAAGGCAAATTGATGCTGCCACCGCCGACCAGTTTAAGTGACATGTTGGGGAAGCTTTCACCGCCGCCCAATTTGTCTGCCATGTTGATAGTTCCTCTCATACATTCGCCTGTTGGAAGTGGAGCAGACGATCCCAGGTTATGCAAGTAGTGGACCGCGCCTCACCAAGATTTGATACTAGTTTTAATCCATTGCCGGGTGCTTGTTATGCCAGTTCGTGGCCTGTTCGTAGGCCCAGCCGATGCGCAAAGCCATGGCTTCATCATAGCCCCGGCAGGCAATCTGTAACGAGGTCGGCAGACCATCAGGCGAGACGCCGTTGGGCACGGACAGGGCGCACAGGTCCAGGCAATTGCCGGCGCGGGTAAAACGCGCAGGTGTGCCGCCTTCATCCACCTGGTCCAGGGGGATGGCCGGGGTTTCCGTGCTGGGTAGCAGCAGGGCATCAAAATCCATGAAGACTTCGGCGAATTCCGCCTTCACCGCCTCCTTCTCCGTCAGGGCGTCGAGATATTCATGGGCCCTGATATCCCGGCCCAGGGCAATGCGGGGGCGAACGTTCGGATCGAGGGGCAGATCCGGATCATCGGCCAAATGGCCCACATTGCGATAGCCTTCCGCACCAATGATGCGACCGGCAATACCGGCAAAATCAACGAAAGACCGCGGCATCTCGATCTCCGTGGTCGTCGCGCCCAAATCCCGCAGGACATCCTGTGCCGCGTCAAAGGCTGCCAGAGTTGGCGCATCAACGCCCCGGCGTTCTGTTGCTGAGATCGTCGCCAGACGTAGGCCGTTGACGCCCTTACGCATATGTTCGAATGGATTTGGCGCATGATGGGCCAGCGTTGCGGGCCACAACGGGTCCGGGCCCTGAATGGCATCATAGATCATTGCCGCATCTTCCACCGACCGGGTCATGGGCCCCGGCGTGTCCAGGGTTTCACTAAGGGGCAGTACACCATGCAGGCTGACCCGCTCTACCGTGGTTTTCAACCCGGCCAGGCCACAGTAAGAGGCGGGCAAACGAACGGAGCCGCCCGTATCCGTGCCGATGGCGGCAGGTGCCATGCCGGAGGCAACCGCAACGCCGGAGCCTGATGACGAGCCCCCCGGCGTCCGCGCCGTCTCCAGATCCCAGGGGTTCCATGGCGTCCCCATATGCGTATTGGTGCCCCAGCCACCCATGGCGAATTCCACGGAATGGGTCTTGCCGATGACGATCATACCCGCATTGATCAAACGTTGCGCCACCGTCGCCGTGGTCGGGGAAACCCGATCCGTCCAGGCCTTGGAACCGCCCGTAGTCACCCGCCCCTCCATATCGATAATGTCCTTCAGGGCGATGGGAATGCCATGCAGGGGGCCAAGACGATGGCCGGAACGGATTGCCTGGTCCGCCGCCTTTGCTGCCAATCGCGCCTCATCCCCATAAACTTCCACAAAGGCATGCAGCTTGCCGTCGTAATCGGCGATCCGTCGCAGGCAACATTCGACGATGTCGACGGAGGTGAGGCTGCCATCGGCGATCGCGGCGGACAGCGCATGTACGGTCATGAAGGTGGGATCAAGGTTGGACTGGTTCACAATAAATCTCCCGAATTTTGATTGGCGACCAATTCAGTCTACAGTGCACCTAGAGCAATTTTCAATGAATTGGAGTCGCTGGCGTGACTTAAGTTATTGGTTCAATTGCTCTATCTTAAAGAATCTGAGCACATTTAGGTTAAATGTGCTCTGGGGAGAGACGCAGCATGAGTTTTAGCTTTACGGACGAACAAACAGAATTTCGCACGGTGTTACGCCGTTTCATGGCGGAAAAATCACCCACGACAGAAGTCCGCAGATTAATGGAGACCGAGGCGGGCTATGACGCTGCGGTCTGGCGGCAGTTAAGCCAGGATCTGGGCCTGACCGGGATTCATATTCCCGAAGACTACGGCGGTCAGGGTTTTGGCTTTGTTGAGCTATCCATCGCGGTGGAGGAAATGGGCCGGGCCCTGTTATGTGCGCCGTTTTTTTCATCCATCGTGCTCGCCGCCACGGCAATTCTGAACTGCGCCAGTGAAGAGCAAAAGCGCGCCCTGCTGCCACCCATTGCCACAGGCGATGTTCGCGCCACCCTGGCCTTCACCGAGGAAAATGGCCGTTGGGATAACAGCGGCGTTGCCGTGGAAGCAACGAAGACCGAAGGCGGCTATCAACTGAACGGTGTCAAAAGCTTCGTGCTGGACGGTTGTACGGCTGAACAGATTGTCGTTCTGGCCCGCAGTCCCGGTTCGAGCGGGGACGATGGCCTGTCTCTATTTGTTGTAGCGGGTGATGCAGCCGGCCTGACAAAACGGCCCCTGAAAAGCATGGACGAAACCCGCAAGCTGGCCCGCCTGGAATGCCAAAACGTCCACGCTGAATTGCTGGGCTCCGAAGGCGGGGCCGCCGCGCCCATGGCGACGACCCTGGATCAAGCCGTGACCTGCCTGGCCAACGAGATGGTCGGCGGGGCGGAGGCATTGCGGGAACAGGCCCTGGATTACGCCCAGATGCGCATGCAGTTTGGCCGCACCATCGCCTCATTCCAGACGATGAAGCATAAAGCAGCCGATATGCTGATCGATGTGGAGCTGGCGAAATCAGCCGCCTATTACGCGGCAGCCGCGGCCGACGGTCACGATGGTGAAAACATCAGTGATCTGCCTGCCGTCGCCTCGCTAGCCAAGGCCGGCGCGGGTGAAGCCTTTATGCAGACCGCCATTCATACCATTCAGGTCCACGGCGGTATCGGCTTCACCTGGGACAACGATACCCATTTATGGTTCAAGCGCGCGAAAAGTTCCGAGGTGTTTTTGGGCGATGCCACCTATCACCGGGAACTGATGTTGCAGCGCTGGCAGGATTGAGGACGGCAAAATGACCAAAGACATTGAACAAACTGAACTAACCGAAGCAAATGTCCGCGCCGATGTGTGCGCCTGGTTGGAAGCCAACTGGGACCCCAACCTTGGCCTGGTGGAATGGCGGAACATATTGGCGGATTCCGGTTGGGGCATGCCCGCCTGGCCCGAAGAATGGTTCGGCAAAGGTTATCCCAGCGGCTTGGTCTCGGTCGTTGAAGGGGAATTCCAGCGCATCGGCGCCATCGGCGTGGCCCGGGCCGGCATTCGCATGCTAGCCGCCGCCACCATATTGGAACACGGCAGCCAGATGCATAAGGAAAAATTCCTCCGCCGCATTCTGACGGGCGAGGATACCTGGTGTCAGTTGTTCTCGGAACCGGGCAGCGGCTCCGACCTGGCAGGCTCGACGACGCGGGCGGACCTGAAGGGCGGCACCTGGATCATTAACGGCCAAAAAGTCTGGACCACATCCGCCCATCACGCCCAGTGGGCGCTATTGCTGGCACGGACCGATTGGGATGTGCCCAAGCATAAAGGCCTCAGTTATTTCATTCTCGACATGACCCAGGATGGGGTGGAGGTTCAACCTCTGCGCCAGATGAACGGTCATGCATCCTTCAATCAGGTATTTATGACGGACGCCAAAATTGCACCTGAGTTCCAGGTCGAGGGCCTGGGCGATGGTTGGAAGATTGCCACCACGACCTTGATGCATGAAAGACGCGGTGCTGATGGCCTGCGCAGCTGGGCCATGGGCACGGACCGGCCAGAACGGGCCTATGCGGAAGAGCGAGAAGAACTGTCCCATTCCATGGCACCCTATAAATGGTATCCCCAACGCATGGGCCGGGTTGATCTGGTGATCCAACAGGCCAAGGCCATGGGCAAGTACGATGACCCGGTGGTGCGTCAGGAAATCGCCAAATTGCTGACCCTGGCCAAATCCGCCGAATGGACCGCCCGCCGGGCCCGCGCGGCCCAGGTCCTGGGACGCAACCAGGGCCCGGAAGGGTCTATCGGCAAACTGGCCGCCAGCCATGTCGCCCGTTTGAGCAATCAAGTCCATACCCTGATCCACGGTGCGGATGCCATGTTAACCGGTGAAGACAGTCCCCTGGATGGCGTCATCGCAGAGGTTTTGGTCTCAACACCCGCCATTTCCATCGCCGGCGGCACGGACGAAATTCAACGCAACATCATCTCGGAACGGGTGCTGGGCATGCCCAAGGAACCCCGCAACGACACCGACCGCCCCTTCCGGGACGTGCCTAGGAATACGATTGGCTAGGCCAATCGTATTCTCTTGTTCGTTCACGCCAGTGCGCCAAGCGGCGCGCGGTCTCCACGAGGGGCGGCGCAAAAGCGCCGGGCCGCGTTCGCGACCGTTACGGTGCGATAACTTCGAGGCAGTAAACGTCGATGATTGGCAATCACGGTCGCGAACGCGGCCCGGCGTTACTACGCCGCCCCCGTGGAGCGGCGCGCGCAGCGCGCAAGCGTGAACGAAAAGAGTCCTAATTCGATGCTATCGAATTAGGACTGAGCGGGACGCTCAGCGTAAGAGACTTGGGGTGTGCCGGGGTTAAGGGAGATATGGGTGTGAATGCCCTGCCACGGTGCCGCCAAGGTATCCCGGGCAAAGACCACTGTGGCCCGTCCGGGGCGGGAAAACTTACTGCCGTCTTCATGCAGCCCGATGGATGTCCACCCACATAAGCCCATGGCCATGCGCCGGTCCGGGGAAACCCCGACCCGCATATCCTCCGTGAGGAAATGGAAATTCTCGATCGTCGGCCAGACCTGACGCCATTGGTTTTGCTCCAGATTTTCCAGGCCCGTGACAATATCCATACGCGTGCCGAAACCCGTGACATTGTCCGCAAACAGTGCCCGTGCCGGTACGAAGTCCACAGCACTGACCAACGGCCCCCAGGTATCAAACCAATGGCGTAGCGCGGCGACATCCTCTGCCGGTGCATTCCAATCGTAACTCATCGATCTAACCTTCCTGACATGGGCCATCCTTCCTGATTGGGCCCGATAGACATATTCTATATACTACGACTGTACGCCCATTTTGGAGAAAGCACATGAGCAACCTGAACCGTAGCGATGAAGAACAGACCCTGGTCGATCTGGCCACCCAAGTCCTGCCGGCAGGGGGCTTTGGCAACCTGGCGTCCGACATCGTCATTCGCGAAGGGCGCGGTGGCCGGGTCTGGGATGTTTCCGGCAACGAATATGTAGATTTTTTGCTCGGCTCCGGCCCGATGCTGGTAGGCCATGGCCATGAAGAGGTGCTGGCGGCGGTTCAGGAACAGGTTCAACGGGGCACGACGTTTTTCGCCAACAACGAAGCCGGCATTCGCTTGGCAGCGGAGATCGTTGAAGCGGTTGAATGCGCCGAGAAAGTCCGCTTTGTCTCCACCGGGTCGGAAGCAACCTTCTATGCCATGCGCCTGGCGCGGGCCCATCGGGGCCGGGATAAAATTCTGAAATTTGAAGGCGGCTATCATGGCATGAGCGACTATGCCTTGATGAGCATGGCCCCGAAGCGTCCAGGCAACTTCCCACAAGCTACACCGGATTCCGCCGGCATTCCCCAACGCATTCGCGAAGAAGTCCTGATCGCGCCATTTAATGATCCGGAGATGGCAGCCGGCCTGATCAAGGAACATCACGACGAATTGGGCGGCATTATCGTGGAGCCGTTTCAACGTCTGTTACCACCGCAGCCCGGCTTTCTGGAAACCCTGCGTAAATTGGCAACTGAATACAGCATTCCGCTGATCTTTGATGAAGTTGTCACCGGCTTCCGCCTCGCCTATGGCGGGGCGCAGGCCTATTATGGCGTGACGCCGGACCTGTGTGCCATGGGCAAAGTGATCGGCGGCGGCTTTCCCCTGGCCGCCGTTATGGGGCGGTCCGATATCATGTCTCACTTTGACAGGAATGCCGTCGCGGATGAAAGTTTCATGCCCCAGATCGGTACATTGAGCGGCAATCCCGTCGCCGCCGTGGCAGGCCTGGCGACCTTGGATATTCTCGACCGCCCCGGTGCCTATGAAAAACTTTTCGCCACGGGCAGCGCCCTGATGGAGGGGCTGGAAGCCTTGTTGGAGGCCTCCGGCGTGCCAGCCGTGGTGATTGGGGAGCCGCCTTTATTCGACGTCTTTTTCACCTCGACCGAGGTTAAGGACTATCGCGGCATGCAGACCAATGATACTGATCGCGCCCAGCGCTTCAACGCCACCCTGCGGGAAAACGGCATTCTGAAAGGCGATAGCAAATTCTACGTCTCGCTGGCCCATGATGAAAAAGATGTGGCCCACACCCTCGATGCCTTTGCCATTGCCGTGAAATCAGTTTTGTAAATCAAATAAGGATAGCAGTCCGTGCCAGAAACCGTATCTGAGACAATCGACATATTGAACAACCGCGTCAGCGTGAGGAAATTCAAGGATGACCCTGTTTCCGATGAACTAATAGATCAAGTCCTCAAAGCTTCATTCCGCGCGCCGACGTCGTCCAACATTCAGTCCTATAGCGTGGTTATCGTCCAGGACCCGGAAATTCGGGAGAAGCTGGCGGTTGTCACAGGCAATCAGAAGCATGTCATCAAGGCCCCGGTATTTTTGGCCTTTTGCGCTGATTTGACCCGTATCGAACACGCCTTGTCCATACACGACCATAGCCTGGCAGACAATAATATGGAGATTGGTCTCGTCTCCTCCATCGATGCATCACTGGTGGGAATGTCGGTCTATCTGGCTGCGGAATCCGTTGGTTTAAAAGGCGTCATGATCGGGGCTGTGCGCAATGACGCAGTGGAAACCGCGCGCCTGTTGGGCCTGCCGCCCCAGGTTTATTGCGTGTTTGGTATGTGCCTGGGCTGGCCCGATGAGGCACCGGCGCAAAAGCCGCGCATGGATTATTCCTCAATGGTTCACTATGAGCGTTATGGTGGCCTGCGGGACAACCGGGACGTCGGCCAAACCCTGATCGATTACGATGCGGATTTGGAGAAACACTATACCTCTAAAGGCATTGCCACGACGCCCGATAGCTGGACCCACGACATGGACAAGAAATTCAGCCCCCAGCTCCGCGACAACCTGCGCCAGCAGCTAAAAGAGCTCGGCTTCGATTTCCGTTAGGGCTAGCTTGGCTCAAACGTTGTCTTAAAGGTGAAGGCCTGGGCCGTGGGGCCGTGCTGGTTCAGGTGGGCCAGGCGTACCAGGGCCTCTTCCGGCGTGGGCACGGTGCCGGCGGGGATCCACCACAGGGTCAAATAGGCTTCTATAGGCGGCTCGAACCATTGCCGACGCTGGGCCATGATGGGTTGATGGGCCGAGCCGTAGGCGAAATCCCCCAGTTCCTTGATGGATTGCCAGACCGACAGGTTCAATATGAACAATGGATCATCCGTCGTCTTGATGTCCGTGGCATTCCCTGCATCTGATTGCAGGCGCCACACAAAGCCTGGTGCGGCATCGGCCAGGGCATTGATCTCGTCCAGACGATCCATGAACCCGGCCATGCGGGGATCATCCAGATCATAGCGGGCCGTGCCCACGTTCAGTTGCGCCAGGTGCATTTCGGTAGGCATTTCAGTCATTGGTACAGACTATCCCATTGGTACATTGCGTCTACTTATCCGCCAGTTGCCGGCAAAAGAGCTCTTTGCACTCGTTGGAGCGTGTCTGAATGTATTCGCATATCCAGACCATTTCCATCTTCCTCGAAAAAAATCTGCCCATTCCAGTATTCTTTTCCAGATTTATGCACTGCAACATAGCAATCATGAGGTGCCCTTTTTTCCGGCATATGGACATATAGCGCAGCAAAACGAGCATTCATTGATGGCCGTGGTACTGAAGCAATCAATCGTTTGCGTTCTGCCTCGTCAATTGTCCGATGCACAGGCCTAATGATGTAGATTTCGTTCGCGCCCAAAGCGTCTGCGACCTGCCCGCCAAACGATACCTTTCGAATAATCAAATAGTCTTCGAAATACTCCACTTTCAGCGCAACATGAGGCATCATGGAGATGTCGCCACTGGGCTCGCTCCGAGCTTCCCAAAAATGGTAAGATATATCTCCAACTTTTTGAATTTGCCCCCTGAACATGGTCGCAAGCTCAAAAGCTCCACCAAAAAAAGTTTCGTCAATTCCGACGCCGGTGCGGATTTGGTCTCCAGTAAGCTTAGCCAAAAATCCTAGTGATTGGCAGATTGCCATTTCCATTGGCGACTTTTGCGCCGGTTGGTCTACAATCGGAAGTGAAAGCAAATCAAGAAATGCGTCGCTTCCGGTTCCGCCCGCTAAGCAATTATTATACTTAGAAAAGTATCGATGTTTTGTATTCCAACCTGCTTCTGAGTCCCAAGCAAATCGCGTACTTTGTTGCGCTGGGCCCTGAACTGCCTCGATGCTAATGCCGGTCAGATATAGATCCATACCATTTTCATTTTGCCTTTCATTCAAGACACGAACGGCATCGTGAAACGTCGGAGTAGAGTTTTGTCGCAAGATGTCGCGAAATACACTTCGCGCACAAATCGAAGATCCAGACCAAGCAAGAACGAGTTGGGCGCCAAGGCAATTTACTTTTTGCAACAACCCCGAGACGATCCGATTTGACGTTTCGGACACGCGAATATTGGCATTTTCATATGTGGGAATATTCAAAGGCCTAGTATCTTGCTTCGGGACGAGCCCACTTACCATGATATCGCCTACCACCACCGGCCAATTTCCGATCTCATAGCTAGCAACCAACGTCACATAATCACCCCATTTTCAATACTGGAATAATCGCGGTAATATTCTGGCACGAAGTGCCGACACAAAATTGTTGAATACAGCATTCAATCTAATGGAAATCTCCCAAAAACACACGCTTCCAAAAATGGACACCCCCTTCCACACTGCGCTATACAGGCGGGAGGTAACGATGGGACGAGTGATATGGTCGATAAAACGAATACACCCGATGCGTGGCGCGAACTGGCGGCAAAGGAACTGCGCGGGAAAACACCTGATGATCTGACCTGGCAGACGCCCGAAGGCATCGCCGTCAAACCCGTTTACACGGCTGAGGATCTGGAGGGGTTGGAGAACCGACAGAACCTGCCGGGAATGGAGCCGTTTTTGCGCGGCGTTCGCGCCACCATGTATACCAACCGGCCCTGGACCATTCGGCAATACGCTGGTTTCTCGACCGCGCAGGAGTCCAACGATTTCTATCGCAAGGCCCTGGCAGGCGGGCAGGCTGGCCTGTCGGTGGCTTTTGATCTGGCCACCCATCGTGGCTATGACAGCGACCACCCCCGCGTTGTGGGTGATGTGGGTAAGGCAGGCGTGGCTATCGACAGTGTCGAGGATATGAAGGTGCTGTTCGACGGCATCCCGTTGGACAAGATGAGCGTGTCCATGACCATGAACGGCGCAGTTTTGCCAACCCTGGCCAGCTATATCGTGGCGGCGGAGGAACAGGGTGTGTCCCCCGACAAGCTGGCGGGCACCATTCAGAACGACATTCTGAAGGAATTCATGGTCCGCAATACCTATATCTACCCCCCCGCACCGTCCATGCGGATCGTCTCCGACATCATCGCCTATACCGCTGATAACATGCCGAAGTTTAATTCCATCTCCATCTCCGGCTATCACATGCAGGAAGCGGGTGCGACCTGCGTGCAGGAGCTGGCCTTTACCCTGGCCGATGGCCTGGAATACGTGCGCACGGCGGTGGACAGCGGCATGGACATCGACAAATTTGCCGGGCGACTGTCGTTCTTTTTCTGCATGGGCATGAACTTTTTCATGGAAATTGCAAAACTGCGCGCAGCCCGCCTGTTATGGGCCCGCATCGTTCGGGAGTTTGACCCAAAGGATCCCAAATCCCTGATGCTGCGCACCCACTGCCAGACCTCCGGTGTGTCGTTGACCGAACAAGACCCCTACAACAATGTCATCCGCACGGCATACGAGGCCATGTCCGCCGTCCTGGGCGGCACGCAAAGTCTGCACACCAATTCGTTCGACGAGGCGATTGCCCTGCCCACGGAATTCTCCGCCAAGATCGCACGCAATACCCAGTTGATCCTGGCCGAAGAAACCGGCGTCACCAACGTGGTCGATCCCCTGGCGGGCAGTTATTACATCGAGTCCCTGACCAACAGCCTGGCGGAAGCTGCCTGGGAGATTATCCAGGAAGTGGAAGGCATGGGCGGCATGACCAAGGCCGTGGAAGCCGGCATGCCGAAGATGCAGATTGAGGCCGCCGCCGCCCGCAAACAGGCCCGCGTGGACCGGGGCGAAGAAATCATCGTCGGCGTCAATAAATACCAATCGGACGACAACGATCCCTTTGAAGTGCGCGAGATCGACAACACCGCCGTACGCGAAGCCCAGGTGGTCGGGTTGGAAAAAATTCGCGCCGCCAGGGACGAGGCCGCAACCCGCGCCGCCCTGGATGCCTTGGAAGCCGGTGCCAGGGGCAATGGCAATCTATTGGCCCTGTCCGTGGACGCGGCCCGGGTGCGCGCCACCCTGGGTGAAATATCAGACGCGTTGGAGCGGCCCTTTGGCCGCTATTCGGCTGAAGTCCGCTCTATCTCGGGCGTTTACAGTGCGGCCTACGAGGGCGATGAAGGTTTTGATCGCATCGTCAAGGATGTGGCGGACTTTGCCGTGGCCGAGGGTCGCCGCCCCCGCATGATGGTGGTCAAGCTGGGCCAGGACGGTCATGACCGTGGCGCCAAGGTGATCGCAACCGCCTTCGCCGACATTGGCTTTGACGTGGACATCGGACCGCTGTTCCAAACGCCGGAGGAAGCGGCGCGGGACGCCATTGAAAACGATGTGCATTTGATCGGTGTCTCGACCCAGGCTGCCGGGCATAAAACCCTGGTGCCTGATCTGGTCAATGCCCTGAAGGACCAGGGCGGCAATGATATTCTGGTGGTCTGCGGCGGGGTCATCCCGGCCCAGGACTATGACTATCTATACCAGCGCGGCGTGGCAGCCGTGTTCGGCCCCGGCACCAATATTCCGGAAGCTGCGGCTGAAATTCTGGCTCTGCTGAACAAAGCACGGGAGGCGGCATAGATGCCAAATGATACTGATGCAAAAGTACAATTATTGCTGGACCGGGCGGATATCAGCCAGGTTCTCTATACCTATGCCACAGCCATAGATACCCGAAATTTTGATCTATTGGCGACCTGCTTCACTGCGGATCTGGAGGCCGATTTTCGCAGTTTTGGCAGCCGGGAAATCATCAAGGGCCGGGATAACTGGCTACCCATCATCCAAGGCACTATCGAGGGCCTGGATGCGACCCAGCATCTGACCGGCAACCACGTCATCACTGTTGATGGCGACAGCGCCACATTGGTCGCCTACCTTCAGGCGCTGCATCGTCTGGATACCGCGCGCAGCGATCCCGAATATACCGTCGGCGGCTATTACACCTGCGATATGGCGCGGGGTGAGGGTGGGCTCCAAGACGGCCCCCATGACGGACGCTGGCGCATGCGCCGCTATTCCCTGCAAGTCACCTGGCACCGGGGCAACCGGGACATTCTGCGCCAGGCCCAACGTCGGTTGAAGAGTTAGGGAAGTTAAGTTCATGAAAGCTGTTGTCGTTCCGGTCACGCCGTTCCAGCAAAACTGCACTGTCATCTGGTGCGAAGAAACCATGATGGGTGCCGTATCAGACCCCGGTGGGGACATCGACCGGGTGCAACAGGCCATCGACGAACAGGGCGTAACGGTGGAAAAGATCCTCGTCACCCACGGCCACATGGATCATGCGGGCGGCGTTGCCGAATTGTCTGAACGCCTGGGCGTGCCCATCGAAGGCCCCCACGAGGATGATTTATTCCTGATCGAAGGCCTGTCCGAGGCCGGGGCCAAATACGGCCTGACGGAGGCCCGCCCCTTTACCCCGACCCGTTGGCTAAAGGGTGGCGATACTGTCAGTTTTGGCAACGAAACAATGTCCGTCCGCCATTGCCCTGGTCATACGCCGGGGCATGTGATCTTTCACGATGCCAAGGCCATGGTTGCCCTGGTGGGGGACGTCTTGTTCCAAGGTTCCATCGGACGCTCGGACCTGCCGGGTGGTGATCATGACACCCTGATCCGCTCCATCCGGGAACAGCTTTGGCCCTTGGGCGATGCCACAACCTTTGTCTCGGGCCACGGTGGCCTGTCCACCTTTGGCGATGAACGCCAGTCGAACCCATTCGTGGCGGATCAGCTGTTTTCAGACTAGTTTCTCACGCTCGAAACCCGCTGTTTCTTGTATGCTTAAGGTCTCCGAATTAGGGTATAAAGATATCCGCTATTCGTATTATTCGCTGCTTGAGAAAAGGACATCGGATTTCCATGGGCCAGCTGTTGGATTGCAATAAAATTCGCCGAAATATCGTACTGCCTTTGGGTATTGCAGGCGCTGTTTTGCTGGCGTCTTGTGCAAAAATGCCGGACATGATGCCGAAAGATACCGGCGAAGCAGCAGAACAGGTCAAGGTCGCCAAACAGGCGGACAAAAAGGCCCACATGGCGGAACAGAAGGAACTGGCGAAGGAGCGGCGGGAGGAAAAGACGGAGGACAAGGAAATCCTGGCCCTGAACGAGCGTATCCATACGCTTTCCTTACGGGTCGAGGATCTGTCCGAGCGAATGCATCAAATGACCCAGCGCCTTGAACATGACCCCTTGAAAATCGCCGAAATGGAATTGGCGATAAAGGCCATTGAAGAAAGAATTGGCGACGACGGGGCTGAGCACAAGGCACCGCGCCATGGCATGACCAAGAAATCGCCCAAGATGCCCGCCAAAAGTTCCGGCAAGGCATTCTGGGGCATTCAAATCGCCGCCTATAAGACCGAGGCCGGTGCAAAAGAGGCCTGGGCCGAGCTGTTGGATAACCCCATGGCTATCGAGCTACAGGAAGCCAAGGTTCAGTACATCAAGACCAAGCCGATGAAAAACGGCAAGCGGCTGATCCTCGTCGTCATCAACGACTATCCCAGTCACAAAGCCGCCAACGATGCCTGTGAATCCCTAAAAGAGCGTGGCATAGACTGCGTCGCGGCCCGCATCAGACCCTGACAGTCCGATTATTGCGCGTGGCTTTAACGATGCCATGCGCTAATCTGACACCATGACAACACCCGTTCGCAAACTCGCCGCCATCCTGGCCGCCGATGTGGTTGGTTATTCCAAGCTTATGGGCGAAGATCAGGCGCGTACCCTTGATGCATTGCGGCAATTGCGTAGGGAATTGTTCGAGCCGGTGGTCGATGAATATCGCGGCAATGTGGTCAAGCGCATGGGTGATGGCTGGATTGTCGAATTCGCCAGTGTCTCTGACGCGGTCGATTGCGCGTTGCGGTTTCAGTTCGGTTTGGCGGCGCACGAAATCATCCGCCTGCGCGCGGGCATACATATCGGCGAAGTGGTGTTCGAGGATGAGGACGTCTTTGGTGACGGCGTCAACGTCGCGGCCCGGCTGGAAGAACTGGCGGAACCGGGCGAAGTGCTGATCTCCGACACCGTGCACAACAGCCTGGACAAAAAATCAGCCGCGCAATTCAGCGGTGGCGATAACCAGGAGCTAAAGAACATTGCCCGCCCGGTTCACGTCTGGCGTTGGTCGCCAGGAGAGGTACAACAGGCCAAGTCGACAGAGGCCGCGCTGCCCCTGTCCGACAAACCCTCTATCGCGGTTCTGCCTTTCGACAACATGAGCGGCGATCCTGAACAGGAATATTTTGCTGACGGCATCACCGAGGATATCATCACCGAGTTGTCCCGCTTCCGCGAATTCCTGGTCATCGCGCGCAACTCCACCTTTGTTTACAAAGGCACGGCCATGGACCTCACCGCAGTCGCAGGGGAACTGAATGCACTTTATATCGTCGAGGGCAGCGTCAGGAAGGCCGGCAACCGGGTCCGCGTCACTGCGCAGTTAATCAAGGGCACCACCAACACCCACTTATGGGCGGATCGGTTCGACGGCGATTTGACGGATATCTTCGCCCTGCAGGACGAAATCACCTCTGCCATCGTCAGTGCCATCGCCCCCCGCTTCGTTCAGGCGGAGGCGGAGCGTTCCGCCAAATTATCCGCAACGCAGTTGTCCGCCTGGGACAACCTCCTGCGGGCCCGAGCCCTGCTGGCGGCGCTGGACAAACAAAGCGCACAGGATGCCTTGCCGCTGTTGCGCGCCGCCATTCGCCAAGATCCGCAAAGTGCCCAGGCCCATAATTGGCTCGCCTATGCACTGTTTCTCAACTCGGCGTACGGCTGGTCCGATGACCCGATTTCCGACCGCAATGAGGCTTTCGCGATCGCCCGCCAGGCGGTATCACTCGACCCCGATGATGCCTTGTCCCATGTGGTTTCGGGTATGATCTACGCGTCTACGGCGAATGACGTGGAAGCCGCCGCGCGAGCCAACGAAAAGGCATTGAAAATCAATCCGAACTTCGCCATGGCGCACGGCTTCCTGGGTGGAAATCAAGCAATTCTTGGCGACTTCGCGGCGGCGCGAAAGCATCTTGACCTTGCCTTGCGACTGAGCCCGCACGACCCCACCGCAGGCATCTGGCAGAGCCTGTATACTTTGGGCCTCTATAGCGCGGAACGTTATGACGATGTTGTTAGGAATGTCGACGAGGCGATCAAGACCTTTCCGGATTACCCCGCTAATTTTCGCCAGCGCGCGGCGGCATTAGCCATGTTGGGGCGGATGGAAGAAGCGCGCGACGACATTAAACATGTACTCCGCCTGGTGCCCGGTTTTACGATCGAGCGCGCGCGCCATTTACCGTTTTGGCCCGACATAGAGCCCTTTCTGGAAGGCTTGCGCAAAGCGGGAATGCCGGAAGAATGACAGCGCCCGTTCGCAAACTCGCCGCCATCCTGGCCGCCGATGTGGTTGGTTATTCCAAGCTTATGGGCGAGGATCAGGCCCGCACGCTTGATGCATTGCGCCAACTTCGCAAGAAATTATTCGAGCCGGTGGTCGATGAATATCGCGGCAACGTGGTCAAGCGTATGGGTGATGGCTGGATCGTCGAATTCGCCAGTGTCTCTGACGCGGTCGATTGCGCGTTGCGGTTTCAGATCGGTTTGGCGGCGCACGAAATCATCCGCCTGCGCGCAGGCATACATATCGGCGAAGTAGTGTTCGAGGATGAGGACGTCTTCGGTGAAGGCGTCAACGTCGCGGCCCGGTTGGAAGAACTGGCGGAGCCTGGCGAAGTGCTGATCTCCGATACCGTGCACAACAGCCTGGACAAAAAATCAGCTGCGCAATTCAACGGCGGCGACAGCCAGGATCTGAAAAATATCGCCCGCCCTGTACAGATTTGGCGTTGGTCATCCAGCGGAACGCAACAAGTGTTACCGGCGGAGAGGGGAATGCTGGCATTGCCCGATAAACCCTCTATCGCGGTGCTGCCATTCGATAATATGTCGGGCGATCCGGAGCAGGAATATTTCTCCGACGGCATGACCGAGGACATCATTACTGCCCTTTCGCGATTACGGTGGTTATTCGTGATCGCGCGAAACTCCACTTTCACCTACAAGGGCCGCGCGGTCGACATTAAGCAGGTCGGCCGCGAGCTGGGCGTGCGTTATATCCTGGAAGGCAGCGTGCGCAAGGCCGGGGTCCGGGTCCGTGTGACCGCACAGTTGATCGAGGCGGAAACAGGCAACCATATCTGGGCCGAACGCTATGACCGGGAGCTGGCGGATATATTCGATTTGCAGGACGAATTGACCGAGGCGATCAGCGCCCAGGTCGATGCCGAACTGGCCGGCAGCGAACGGGAACAAGCACATAAGAAGCCCACGACCGATCTGGACGCCTGGGAACTTTATCAGCGTGGCATGTGGCACTTCTATAAATACGGCAAGGATGATTTCATCGAGGCGCGGCGGCTATTTCAGCGCGCGCTGCAACGCTCACCCGAATTTGCCAATGCCCATGCAGGGCTTGCCGTCATTGCCTACAACAATGCCCTTCTTGGCTATGCCGAGGATAGGGCCGCGGACCTGGATGAAAGCCTCCATCACGCGGAAAAGGCGGTGGCCCTGGATGATCGGGATAGCTACAACCTTTATGCGCTGGGCCGCATTTTCACCAATTTGGGCGACCGTGACCGGGCCGTTTCGGCGCTTGAAAAAGCGATTAGGCTGAATCCGAATTCCGCCACCGCCCATCACGGCCTTGCCATGGCCCGTTACTGGTTCGGAGGGGCTACGGAAAGCATCTCCCTGCATACCCGGGCCATCCGCCTTAGCCCCTATGACCCGCAGCTATGGGCATTCCATTTTTTACGCAGCATGGCCTACAGTATGCTGGACCAACTTGACTTGGCCATCACTGACGCGAAAGTGGCAATACAGGAAAAAAGTGATGAATTCCTGCCATGTCTGGCGCTGGCCGTCGCCTGCAGCCTGTCAAATAACTATGATGAGGGCCGCGCCGCCTATCGCCAAGCGTCCGCCCTAAGACCGGAATTATCCGTAGCCTATATCAATTCGACAATGAGCCAAGTCCATGGGCCTTATATGACGAAGTATCTGGACGCCTTGCGCGCAGTCGGATTGCCGGAAGAATGACCGCGCCTTACCCTTCCTTGGCGTAGTCAACGGTCAGCCAGCGTTCGGGGCGGATAAAGACTTTGATCGCGTTGCCTTCGGCATAGCTTTCCGCCAACACGGCGGCGTAATCAATGCCCGCCTGTTCCCCCAGATAGCGTTGCGCCATGGGTTGCAGGTCGATCAACCTGTCTGACGGCTTGATGAAGGCGACCGGGCCTTCCAGCGAAACATACCTATAAGGCGATGCTGTTTCCTGAACCAACAGGCTGACGCGCAGGCCGGGGCGGAGCAATTTTCCCTTTCGGGCCGTGCTTTGGGTCAGGAACCATAGATCGCCGCCGGGCAGATAATCGAACCAGACCGGACTGGAAAGCGGGCCCCGCCCTTCCTCCGGTACGGACAGCACCCCTATACGCGCTTCTGCCAGGAAGGCCTCACGCTCGGCCACGGCCATACTCAACGCCATTACATCGTCTCCGGATTTGCCCAACTTTGTTTCCTGGGCCATGATAGCACCTCGCGCGTTGTATGGGAGGCGTTCGCCATGGTTTATGATCCACGTATGTTGGCACCTGAGGTCTGTGTTCTGGGCCCGCTGTTGGAAAAATGGGCCCGGGAAAAACCGGATCAAACAGCCATCATCTTTGAAAACGATGAAAGCTGGACCTGGGCAGAGGCCCTGACATTGACCCGACGGGCCGCCAGGGGCCTGCAGAACATGGGCGTCAAACGGGGCGAGCACGTGCTGTCCTGGCAACCCAACGGGCGCGAGGCGATCCTGACCTGGTTCGGCCTGGATTATCTAGGCGCCGTCTATGTCCCCATCAATACCGCCTACAAGGGCGGCTTGCTGCAACACGTGGTGCAACTGTCCGATGCCAAATTGATGATCTGCCATGCGGGCCTGGCGGCGAACCTGAATATTATTGAAACCGGCGCGCTGGTCGACGTCATCATCACCAATGGCCCCGTGGGCGCGGTGGAACTGGATAATCTGACGACGCATCCGGCTGAGGCGCTATTACCCGAGGATGACGGGGTTGAGATCGATGGCCCGGTGGAACCTTGGGACACCATGTATATCATCTTCACCTCCGGCACCACGGGGCCGTCAAAGGCGGTGTTGGGCTCCTATGTACATACCTATGCCATGGGGGCGGAAGCGAATGATTATTTCACCGCTGACGACCGTATTCTGGTCAACCTGCCCCTGTTTCATGTGGGCGGCACATTGTTCGTGATGATCACATTGTACAACGGCGGTTCCTGCCTGATTGATGACAGCTTCCGCACGGATGAATTCTGGAACACCGTGCGTAAGCATCAGATCACCTACACCTGCTTTGTCGGTGCCATGACGCCGTTTTTGTTAAAGCTGCCGCCCTCGAACCAGGACAAGGATCATCCCTTGCGCGGTGCCGTGACCATTCCCTGGAACGAGGATTCTCTGGCGGTCGGCAAACGCTATGGCATAGAGATGCGCACGGCGTTCAACATGACCGAGATATCTTCGCCGATCATCTCGGGCGTTAATCCACCAACTTTGGGCACCTGCGGGCGACCCAGGAGAGGCGTTGAAGTCCGGGTGGTGGATGAGAACGATTGTGAGGTGGCCCCCGGCGTGGTGGGGGAGATGATCGTGCGCACGGATCGCCCCTGGTCCATGAACCACGGCTATTACAAAAACCCCGAGGCCACCGCCAAGGCCTGGCGCAACGGTTGGTTCCACACCGGCGATGCTTTCCGTTATGACGAAAATGGGGAGTTCTTCTTTGTTGACCGGATCAAGGATGCGATCCGGCGGCGGGGTGAAAATATCTCCTCGTTCGAGGTGGAATCGGAAGTTACGGTCTTTCCCGGTGTAGGAGAGGCCGCCGCCATTCCCGTGCCGGCGGAAACCAACGAGGACGAGGTGATGATCGTTGTCTCCCCCGCACCGGAGCACGAGATCGACCCAATGGAACTGTTCAAGTTCCTGGAACCGCGCATGGCGCATTTCATGCTGCCACGGTTTATTCGCATCATGGACGGTCTGCCGAAAACCCCGACCCAGAAGATCCAAAAGAACCTATTGCGTGAAGACGGTATCACCAGTGATACATGGGACCGGGAAGCCCACGGCATCAAGGTACGCCGGCAAAAACTGACCGCAGGAGATTAATGCATTGCAGAGTGTTTTTGACCCGCGCATGCCGGGGGCGGACGAATGCGTCCTGGCGCGATTGCTGGAAAAGTGGGCCGTGCAAAAGCCTGATGCCACAGCCATTATATTTGATGGTGGTGAAGGCCGGACTGAAATCTGGACATGGACCGAAGCCCTAAGCCTGACCCGGCGGGCGGCAAAAGGCCTGCAAAACATGGGCGTCAAACAGGGCGAACATGTGCTGTCCTGGCAACCCAACGGGCGTGAAGCCGTACTGACCTGGCTCGCCCTGAACTATCTGGGGGCTGTCTATGTGCCCCTGAATACCGCCTATAAAGGCAGTCTGTTGCAGCACGTGGTGCAACTGTCGGATGCCAAGTTGATGGTCTGTCACGCAGGCCTGGCCCCGGCCCTGAGTGATATCGATGCCGGTGATCTGGCCGACGTCATCATAACCAATGGCCCAGTGGGCTCGGTCGCCCTGGATAATCTGAGCACCCATCCAGCCGCGGCCCTGATGGCGGACGACGACGAGGTCCTCGCGGAGCGGGAGATCCAGCCCTGGGACAGCCAGTATATCATCTTCACCTCCGGCACCACGGGGCCGTCCAAGGCGGTGCTGTCGTCCTATATTCACAACTACGCCACCGCCCCCGAGAGTTACACCTTCGTTGATGGCAGCGACCGCATCCTGGTCAACCTGCCCATGTTCCATATGGGCGGCACCATGTTCACCATTCTGGCCCTGGCGCTGGGCGGCTCCTGCGTGGTGGTGGAAAGCTTCAAGACCGAGGATTTTTGGCCGCTGATCCGTCGTCATGAGATCACCTTCGCCTGCTTCCTGGGCGCCATGGCACCGTTTTTGCTGAAGCCCGAACCCAGCGCCGCGGACAAAGATCATCCCCTGCACAGCGTCGTCTGTATCCCCTGGAACGAGGATGCTTTGGCCCTATCGGACAGATTTGGGTTTGAGATGCGCACAGTCTTTAACATGACCGAAATCTCCGTGCCCTTGATCTCTACCGTTAATCCGAAAGCCCTGGGCACCTGCGGCAAACCGCGCCCCGGCGTAGAAGTCCGCGTGGTGGATGAGAACGATTGCGAAGTGGCACCGGGCATTGTTGGCGAATTGATCATCCGTACAGACCGTCCCTGGTCCATGAACCACGGCTATTACAAAAACCCCGAGGCCACGGCCAAAGCCTGGCGCAATGGATGGTTCCATACCGGTGACGGCTTTCGCTATGACGAAAGTGGTGATTTCTATTTCGTCGATCGGATCAAGGATGCCATCCGGCGACGGGGTGAGAATATCTCCTCGTTCGAGGTGGAATCCGAAGTCAGCCTGTTCGAGGACGTGGCAGAGGTTGCCGCTATTCCCGTGCCCAGCGAATTCGGCGAGGATGAGGTGATGATCGTGGTCGCCCCGCCCCCCGGTGGCAGCCTGGACCCGAAAGCGTTATTCGATTTTCTGGAGCCCCGCATGGCGCATTTTATGCTGCCCCGCTTCATCCGCACCGTCGAGACGCTGCCCATGACACCGACACAGAAAGTGCAGAAAAACCTGTTGCGGGAAAGTGGCGTAACACCGGATACCTGGGACCGTGAGGCCCACGGTATCCGTGTGCGGCGACAGAAACTTTAAGGCCGCAGCAAAATATGAATTACACGAAATGGGCCATTTAAGTTCCCACCAACGGGGCTTGTTGATGACGTTTGTTGGCGTCCTTTTTTTAACGCCTGATGCCCTGCTATTACGCCTTGTGGATGCGGATCATTGGACTTTGATGTTTTGGCGCAGTTTAATTGCGGGCTGTTGTCTTTTTGCCCTGAATGGAATTAGTCAGAAAACCAATCCGATCAAAGCAGTTGCCGAGCTGTTCAGAAACGGCCTGTTCTGCTCGCTGTTTTTTGCCGGCAGCAATGCATGCTTTGTATTTTCCATTACCCACACCGTCGCGGCCAATACCTTGGTCATACTGGCCGTTATGCCGTTCATTGCAGCCGTTCTGACGTTGTTGTTCATGGCGACAAAACTGGCGTTACGAACCTGGATAACCATTGTTGTCGCGATGGCAGGCATTGTCGTGGTGTTTTGGGGACGCTTTGGCCAGGGCGACATCGGTGGTAATATCGTTGGCGATGTTGTCGCGGTTTTCTGCGCGTTGTTCATGGCGGCAACATTGGTGGCCATAGCCAGAAACCCAAAAATCAACACCCTGGTCGCTGTCGGCGTTGGCGCGCTTCTGGCCGCCTTGTTTGCCCTGGCCATGGGCGCAGACCCGCGCGCGCCATCTGGGGAGGATTTCATCTATCTTGCCATCAACGGCGGTATTGTTATCCCAGTTGCCATGGCATTGATCACCCATGGACCCAAATTCATTTCAGCGGCGGAAGTCAGCTTGATCATGCTGCTTGAAACTGTCCTGGGACCCCTGTGGGTCTGGTTGGTCTTAGCTGAGCAGCCGGGGCAACAGACTTTTATGGGCGGTGGCCTGGTGATCACGGCAATCGTGGTGAATTCCTGGCTGGGCTTTCGCGCCTCCGATCGGTGAAGTCGGCCTTCATCTACAGCACTAAACTCTTGCGGAGTCCGGCATCCTAAAGCGAGAATACCCATCAATGGGTTTTCTGAGGAGACGTCGTGATGAAGGTTTTGGCAGGAACGGGACGGGGCATTTTTTTAATCGATGCGGAAGCGAGCGGTCAGGACATCGCCCCAAGGCGGGTACTGGAGAGCCGGGGCGTTCGCGATCTTGTCACCTACCATGACAGGCTGTTCGCCGGCACCGGCGCTGGCCTATACCTTTCCAAGGATGGCGGGGAGAGCTGGTCGCTTTCGGGCATGGAAGACCGGGAAGTTTGGCAAATTCGAAGCGCCGGGAATGGCACCCTATACGCGGGCACCCAACCGGCCGGGCTGTTTCGCAGTGATGACGCAGGCGACAGTTGGAGGGAAGTCGAGGCATTTGCCGCCTTTCCCCAGGCCGCTGATTGGTGCATCCCGGTCGACCCGGTATTGCCGGGCAGAGCGCGGGCGTTGGTAATCGATCAGGACGACCCCCAGCGTATATGGGTTGGCGTAGAGGTAGGCGGCATCATGCGAACGCGTGATGGCGGGGACACATGGGCGTTGGATTTGCCCGGCAAGAACCCCGACCTGCATATGATGTGCGCCCAACCTGACCGCCCGGAGGTGCTATATGCCTCTACCGGATATGGCCGGCTGGACGGCGTAGCCGAGATGATCGAGGGCAATGCCGGGGTCTTCCGTTCCGATGACGGCGGGGAGAGTTGGCAATATGCCTGGAAAGGCATCACACCGCCCTATTCCCGGCCTATGTGTATTGATCCCCGTTCCCCTTACGAGTTAACGGTCGCCAGCGCACCGACGGCATTCTCCAGTTTCAAGGACGCGGGCGGGGCCCAGGCAGTATTGTTACGATCAGAGGACGGGGGGGAGAGCTGGCGATCCCTATGTGATCCAGCCCATTCGCCGTCAGAGGCAAACATCCACGGCCTGACCCCCGACCTGGACAAACCGGGCGGCGTTGTCATCGGTACCGATAACGGCGAGGTTTGGCGCGTCAGCGAGGATGCCGATTGGACGTTGCTTGGCTCCGGCCTGCCAGCTGTATTGTCGGCGGTGACATTGCCCGCCTAGTGGTGCGAGCGAAACAGAAGAGTCCTTCTGTTTCGTGTCTCGCGCACCACGATTCCTAAGAGTCTAGTGGTCTTTCGATCCTAGCGGATGGGAACCATCCGTTAGAATCGGACCACTAGAATTTCTTCCGGACAATCGAGCTCCCAAACACCGCGACAAAATGCCGCCCCACAGTGTTCGATTTGGAGGCTAGGATTACCGGGTTCTCAAAAACCAAACGCTCTTCGGCGTAAAGCACAAGCAGAACAAAAAAATGGTTCGGTTTTTTGGGGGCACATAGCAACCTGGAGGAAGAGCCCATGTCCACAGTTTCGCCTACAGTTTTGCCCGCCACGTCTTTGGCCCAGATGGATGCCTTGATACTGGACGGAAAATTCCACGAAGCGACGGAACAATTTTGCCAGCTTGTAAGCGCGGGGCATACCATTCCCGATCTGGCGCTGCATGCCATGACTACGGCAGCGCCTTATCTACAGGTTCCGGCACACGAAAAATTGCTGGAAAACGGCGAATTTCGGAACGTCAACTACGACCATACCCTGCTTGGCATCCGCGCCGGCATGCATCTTTCCCCCTGGCTTTCCGATGTCGAGAAGAACCTGGGCGTTGTTCAGGGCATGTATTACATCCCCCAGGGTTTGGATGTTTGGTCGCAGCTTGAATGCGGCTTTCCCGGACACTATGCCCGCGAACAGGAACAATGCGCCGAAGAAGACATCGGCCACGAGTTAAATTGCTATTTCGAGGATCAGGAGCCCCTGGTCGAAGGTTCCATCGATGAGCGTTTCGATGCCATGTTCCGCGCCTTAACCCAGGGCGACAAGGCCACCAGCTATAGGATATTCCTGGGCCTCGCAGCCGAGCCGGAACAACGCCATCGCCTGCAGGACATGGTGCTGTTCGCCTCTATCATTGACCAACAGGAATATAATTCCTTCCGGCGCGTACGCCACATTGGTCACAAACCCATTCGCGCCCGCGCCATGTTTGATCTCGCCGATTGGGTTGGTTGGGAGCGAGCGCAACCGTTTTTTTATCTGGGCGTACCGGACGTTTGCAATGCCCCCATTTTCCACTCTCTTTATGATCACGCCTGCTTCTTGTTGAACCTGCACTTCAAGGGCGCTCAATTTGATCTGCTGGACAATAATACCGCGGCGCTTTCCCAGGCGGCACAAGACCAGCTTCAAGGCCTGATCATGGCCGGCGACCCCATGGCCGTGGCCGACGACATTACCGCGCTGTTAAAACAGGGTGCCGCCCCGCAAAACATTGCCGATGTGGTGAATATCGCCCATGCCACGCATTCGGTATCGCGCCTGCGGTCCCCCATCGCCTACACAGTTCCCATGCACAGCTTCGACTATGCCAATGTCGTGAACTATTGGCTGCGCAATTTCCACAACCACCATCAGGTCAAGGCGATCTATCTCTCCGCCTGGTTTGTCACGGATACCATTCGTGAAATCGACGCCTACCCCAATCTTCCGGGCGTTGCCGAGCCGGACCCTGATGCGCGCGGGGACTGGGCCATGGGCATCGCCACCGAAAACCTGCTTGATGAACTGGAATTGGCCGTCGCCGCACAAGATCCTTCGTCCGCGGTAGCGCTGGTGCGTACCTGGAATGGCCGTCACAATCCACATGAGCCGGGCGCCCGCGATGACCTGATCCGCATGCTGGCCCATTGCGCGGGCAAATATCAGGGAGACGCCCACATCTTCCGCAATGCCTGTTCAGTGATTGAGGAATATCAGCTCAACACCGCCAGCCCGGAGCGCAAGGACGTCTTGTTTGAATTCTGGGCCCATTTTTTGTCGTTCTACAAAAAACGTACCCTGGCGACCGATTGCTACGACATGTATCACCGTCATTTCGGCCCAGATAGTGGAAACGGAAGCGGCAACGACTAACCTTGCTGGCTGGGAAGGCGACAGCGATCAAGGGGGCTGTCGAAATCCAGCTCCGGGTCCGCTAAAATTTCATGCCGACCTGGAAGGTGATAATTTCTTCGTCGAAGTCGGACGAGGGGAGATTGGATGCCGCCTGGATACGTTCGATATCAACTTTCGCATAGATGCGGCTGTACAGCTTCGCCTTAAGGCTGGCGGTCAGTGTTGTGCGTTCGTCCCCCCGATTTTCGCCGATGCTTGCTGTTACGTTGGAATAATCCTTATCGTAATATTCGTAGCCGAGGCGTAAGACGGGGTTCCAGGGTCGTAGAGCGGCGATGGGGATTGGCGTTTTCAGACGCAGGTGGAAAAAATGTCCCACATA
>JABJKS010000019.1 GCA_018660265.1 Rhodospirillaceae bacterium
CCGAAATCCGCGCCCAGGTATCGTCGCTAATGACAAATCGATCCGTGTTCATGAAAACTCCCCTCAAAAGGAAGTTTGAATCACATTTCAGAGTCTGTGGGAATCCCTTAAATGTCCACGGACCCTAGGAGAAATCGAGATGGCAAATCGGATTATCGATGCGGACGGGCATATTTGCGAGACCAAGGCACTGTGGGAGGAATATGTCCCCCGCGCCTATCGGGAGCAGACCATTCGCATTGAACGCAGCGCTGATGGCCAGGACCGCACTTGGGTCAACGGCGTCATACGCGAAGATCTGCTACCGGCCCGGGCCTGCGTCCCCAATGGCATGGATGATCCGGACAATCCCCCGACATGGAGCGATATCACGCCGGGCTCCCACGACGGGGCCGCGCGCGTAGCGGTGCTGGACGAAGAGGGCATCGAACGCAGTCTGTTGTTCCCGTCCATGTACCTGCTGTCCGGCGATATTGCCGACGTGGAGGTAGCGGCAGCGGCCTGCCATGCCTATAACGAATGGATCAGCGATATGTGCCGGGACGGTTCGGGCCGCCTGGATGCCGTCGGCCTGGTGCCCCTGCAAAGTGTTGCGGCCGCCACGAAAGAAGTCGCCCACATCGCCCAGCTGGGCCTGAAGGGCGTGTTGTTTAGACCCGAGCGTTATAACGGCCTGGCCCTGCATGATGCGGCCCTGGCACCTTTTTGGAACGCGGTCGCCGATCAGGGTCTGTTCGCCGCCGTGCACGGCAGCTTTGGGGCCCATATGCCCAGCTTTGCCAACAGCCGCTATACCGATACCTTCTTCACCCATATGGTCTGTCATCCCTTTGAGCAGATGGCCGCCTGCCTGGACCTGGTCTGCGGCGGCGTGTTGCAGCGCCATCCGGGCCTGCGCGTGGCCTTTCTGGAATCCGGCCTGGGCTGGTTGGAATATTGGCTGGGACGGATGGATGAGCATTTCGAGGTCATGGGCGCGCAAGTCCCCTGGCTGACCCAGCGGCCATCAGAATTGTTCAAGGAACAATGCTTTATCTCGATTGAGGCGGATGAGGCCCACCGCATGCCCGCGATCCAAAAAATGGGCCTGGAAAAATGCGTCTTCTGGGGCGCCGACTACCCCCACTACGACTGCACCTATCCAGGTGCGGCCAAGGAGCTGGAAGAAAATCTAGCGCCCCTGGACCCGGCCCTGGCAAACCTGGTGCGCAACGGCAACGCAGCGCGGTTTATGGGGATAGATTAGACGCCCTTAAGCACTTCGCCGGCCCCGCAGTGTCGCCAACAGGGCGATGGCGGCGCAGTTCATGGAGGCCATGATCAGGAAGGCCGCCACATAGCTGCCGGAGGTATCTTTGATCAGGCCGCCCAGGTACGGGCCGATGGCGGTGCCAAGGCCGGCGAAGGCAAAGATGAAACCTGCAATGGACCCCACATGTTTGGATCCGAATATATCGGCGACAATGGCCGGGAATAGGGTGATGGCGGCGGAGACACCGGCGGCGAACAGGATCGTCGCCGGATAGAGGCCCACCATACTGTCGGAGAATATATAGATCACGCTGGCCAGCACTTGAAATAACAGGCCGGCGTGCAAACTAAGTATTCGCCCAAACTTATCAGCCAGCCAACCGATGACGACCCGCCCCGCGATACCGCCAACCCCCAGGGCGGCGACGGCGCTGGCGGCACTTGCGGGTCCATAGCCCATATCCGCCGCCAGTACGGCCAAATGCACATAAGGGAAAAATGTCATCACCCAGGTCAGGAAAAACACCCCCATGATGATCCAGAACGCCGGCTCTGTGCGGGCCTGTTTGAGATTTAGAGACTCTTGTTGAACAGGCGGGGGGGTGTCGACACCTGCCAGCCCCTGCGACCCGCCATCGGGCAGCAAATTCCGCGCACCGGGGTCCCGCACCAATGTCAGGGCGCAACAGATAATCACGGCGCTGCCTGCCAGGCCCAAAATCATCACCGCCTCGCGCCAGCCAAGCACGGGGATCAGCAGGGCCGATAGCATGGGTAAAAACAACACGGCCGCATTGGTTCCGGTTCCCATAAAGGCCAGGGCCATGCCCCGGCGTTGATCGAACCAGCGCACGACGGTGACATTCAGAGGGATGTATGATGCGCTCATCCCAGCGCCGGCAATAGCGCCGAAATACAAATATAACTGCCAACCTTCCGTGGCGGTGCTGAGCAGGAAATATCCCAGGCCCAACAACAGACCACCCATGATGACGACCTTGCGCGGCCCGAACCTGTCCGTCGCCGGGCCCGTGACGATGGAGCAAAAGGTATAAAAAACCACATACAGTGAAAACGGTGCCGAGGCGGAGGCCCGGTCCAGGTTCAAGTCCGCCATGATGTGGGGCAGAAAGACGCCAAAGCTGAATTGCATGCCGTAGGCCAGCATCAGAATGACGAAAGACGCGGCAACAATAAGCCAGCCGTAAAAAAACCTGCCGGGCATTCTTTGCCTTTTCATTTACCCCACACGTGTGCCCGCAAATTCATAGCGGGGCGATGCGCACGCCACAAGCAGGAATACTATTGCCGTGACCGGCCATATGGGCGACAACCAACGCCATGGATATTGAAAAAATACGGGCCGATACCCCCGGTGCTGAGAAAATCATTCACCTGAACAATTGTGGCGCGGGCCTGATGCCGCAGCCGGTTCTGGATGCCCTGATCAGCCACCTGCGCCTTGAGGCGGAGATCGGCGGCTATGAGGCCGAAAATGCCGCTTCCGACGCCCTGGCCAACACCTATGGTGCCCTGGCCCGCATGCTGAATTGCCACACCGATGAAATCGCTGTGGTGGAGAACGCCACGGTGGCCTGGGACATGGTCTTTTACGGCCTGCCTATGGGCCCAGGCGATGTGGTCCTGACGGCTGTGTCCGAATATGCCTCCAACTACATCGCCTATCTGCAACGGGCCGAGCGGGACGGTATAGAGGTTCGCGTCGTGCCCAATGACAATAGCGGCCAGACGGACGCCGCTGCCCTGGCGGAGATGATAGACGACCGGGTCAAATTGATCTCCATCACCCATGTGCCGACCAACGGCGGCTTGATCAACCCTGCCGCCGCCATTGGCAAAGTGGCCCGTGCAGCGAACGTGCCCTACCTGCTGGATGCCTGCCAATCAGCGGGGCAAATGCCCCTGGATGTGGAAGCTATCGGCTGCGACATGCTGTCAGGCACGGGACGCAAGTTCCTGCGCGGCCCCCGTGGCACCGGTTTTCTATATGTCCGATCATCCATACTGGACAAATTGACGCCGCCGTTCCTGGACCTCCACGCCGCCGTCTGGACCGGGCCGGAACGCTACGAAATGCTACCCAACGCCAAACGGTTTGAGAATTGGGAGAATTATGTCGCGGGCAAAGTCGGCCTGGGTGTTGCCGTCGACTACGCCCTGGATATCGGTCTGGAGGCTATTGCCGCCCGGATCCAACACATGGCCGGCGATCTGCGCGCCCGCATGGCGGCATTGCCGGGTATCACAGTGCAGGATCTGGGCGCGGAAAAATCAGGCATCATCAGCTTTTCAGTGGGTGAACATACGCCGGATCATGTGGCAGGCATCATGGCCGCTGCCGGCATCAATATCTCCACCATCGGCGCGGCCTCAACCCGCCACGACATGGATCAACGGGGCATTGTCCAGATGAACCGTATGGGTCTGCACTATTACAATACAGAGGCCGAACTGGACCGCTTCCTCGATTGCCTCAGTTCGATCTGATCCTGTCCGGCGGGTATTCTGATCAAATTTGCATAGTGGTAATTTCCACGCCACAACACTAGTATCAATATAGGACGATGAGGATATCAAGAGGCGCGCATTGTGGATGAGCAGAAGCCCGTTGGTGATTTAACGACAGATTTTGATATTTTAGATCCGGATTATAACCTGGATCCGGCCCCGACCTGGCGGGATATGCGGGAACGTTGCCCCATTGCCCATACGGAGCATTGGGGCGGTGCCTGGGTCGCCACCAAGTACGATGATATCCAGGCCCTGGTCAAAAAAACCCCGGTTCTTTCGAACCGCCAACCGACGGTTTTTCCCCTGGACGATGGCAAGGACCCCATGGCGGACTACTTCGCCGATCTGATGCCGCCACTCACCAAAGATCCACCCGAACATTCCCCCCTAAAGCGTCTGCTGCTGCCATTTTTTTCCATGAAGGCCGTTGAAGCGCACCGGTCCTTTACAGAACAGCTTTGTAACGAGCTTATTGATGGCTTCATCGAAAATGGCGCGTGCGATGCGGCAGAGGATTATGCCCGGCAAATTTCCCCGCGTGTCATTGGCCATCTATTGGGTATTGAGCCTGGACAATCGGATCAATTTGTCGAATGGGTCCAGGGCTTTGTTGAATTAGGTGCCTCCAATTTCGAACTACGCTCCAAAAGCTACCGGGCATTGCGCGGTTTTCTGGACGATGAAATAGCCAAGCGGCGAGAAGATCCAGGCGATGACTATATTTCCCGACTTATAGCCAGTGAACTTGACGGCGAACCGGTTCCCGACATTACGATCCTCAATATGTGCATGCTGCTATTGGTGGCAGGCGTCGATACGACGTGGAGCTCTATTGGCTCCTCCCTATTGCATTTCGCCTCACATCCCAATGACCGCCAGCGCCTGGTGGCGGAGCCGGAGCTGCTGGGCAGCGCCGTTGAGGAAATGTTGCGATTGCATTCACCGGCATCTGCTGGCCGCATCGCCATGGATGATGTGGAGCATAACGGCATCACCTTCGAACGCGGCGAACGACTGATCATGAGCTTACCCTCCGCCAACCGGGATCCGGCAATCTTCGAAAATCCCGATGAAGCCGACATCGGGCGAGAGAGAAACCGCCATGTCGCCTTTGGTGTCGGCATCCACCGTTGTGTCGGCTCTAACCTGGCGCGATTGGAGATGGAAGTCGCGCTTAAAGCCTGGTTCGCGCGCATCCCGGAATTCGAACTCAGTGATCCCGATGCCGTTACCTGGTCCGCCGGTCAGGTTCGCGGGGCCCGCACAGTACCGGTGAAATTCTAGTGCGAATTTTTGCGGTCGCGCCGCGTCGTCGGCCTTAATCAGAAAGCGATTTAGCTACATCCCGGAATAGTCGGAGTTCCCAATGACCATCAACAGGCTGCTCATTACAGGTGCCGGCGGTGCCCTTGGCAAAGTTGCGCGGGCCCACTATCAGGGCAAATTTCCCCACCTTCGATTGTCTGACCGCGTCGAGTTGGAACCAGCCGGGGACGGCGAGGAGATCGTGCAGTGCGACCTGATCGAGCGGGAACGGGTTGAGCGTATGCTCGAAGGAGTTGATGCGGTCATTCATTTCGGCGGGCAACCAACTGAGGCTGATTGGGACACGGTGATCAATTCCAATCTGATCGGCGCGATCAATCTGTTCGAAGCGGCCCGCAAGGGCGGAGCGGAACGCGTCATCTTTGCCTCCTCAAATCATGCCATCGGTATGCACGCCCGTGCCAACATCATCGACCATACCTGTGAACCGCGCCCCGACACCCGCTATGGCCTGTCGAAAGCCTTTGGCGAAGATCTGGGCCGGCTTTATGCCTACAAATACAGCATCCGTTCCATGAACATCCGCATCGGATCCTGTTTTCCGAAACCCTTTGATGCCCGCAGCCTGGCATCGTGGCTGTCATTTCGCGACCTCTGCCAATTATTGGACATTGGCCTGGCGGCGGCGTATCAGCACGAAATTATCTATGGCGTCTCAAACAACCCGGAAAGCTGGTGGGACAATTCCAATGCCGAACGCCTTGGCTATAAACCCCAGGACACAGCGGAAGACTACCGGGCCGAGGTCGAACACCTTACATTTGATGACCCGGTTGGTGAGGCCTTGCAGGGCGGCATGTTCGGGGCAGAGGAATTCTCCGGCGATTTGAAGACCCTGGTTTAACTGACAGCTACTTTTTAACCGGCAGCTACTTGACCTCGTAACCCATCGCCTTCAGCCGGGCCATGGCGGCAGCGGCCACCGCAGCGCCGTTTTTCTGGCCCCAGTCGACGCCAGCCTGACGGCCACCCATCAGGATCGAGGGGGCGGCGTTGCGGGCCTTTTGACCCAGGGGCGAAGCATGGAATGCCAACAGGGCGGTGATCTCTTCCGCCGTAAAAATCTTTGCATAGACATCAATGATCAGGTCCAGGAACTGCCCTTTTCGCGCGGTCAGTTCGGCGGCAAAAGCATCCACATAGGCATCGGCGATTTTGTTCGAGACACCGGGATAGGCGGCCAGGAAGCTTTTCCGCACCACGGGCCGCTGTTTGTCGATCACGCCATCGGCCACGGTGATCGCACCATCCATCTCGATCAACTGGCGAATATTATCCCGGTTACTTGGCCCCGCTTGAGCCGGCAGGACGAACAAGAGACAACAGAGGGAGATGATAACGCTTGCGAACCGATGCATGAAAAACCTCGTAAACCAAAATGAACACAACGGGCCTTAAGAATCATACACGCGGCCTAAGGTCAAGGGTGGCCCCAATCGCCGCAGCCAGGCCGCCAGGGCCGCAGCCGACGGCAAATACATCCGTTTCCTGGATGGCATCAATTCGGCGCGCCGGTTCCGTGATTTTATTCATCCGTTTGCTTCCATGAAGCAAATATAGACGCAGATCATCTGGAATAGGAACGGTGCTTTACCATCCCACCCGACCGGGTCATATTGGGGCCATGGCTATATTGAAAATTGCCCGCATGGGCCATCCCGTTTTGCGTCGCGTGGCAGAGGAAATTGCCGATCCGACAGCGACCCATATTCGCGCCTTGGCCGAGGATATGTTGGAAACAATGGTGGATGCGCCCGGCGTTGGACTGGCCGCACCCCAAGTGCATGTCGCCTTGCGCATGGTGATCTTTCGCGTGCCCCTGACCGAGATTGAGAGTATGGCGGACGGCGAGGCGCCCCTGACGGTGTTGATCAACCCCGTCCTGGAACCCCAAAGCGAAGATATGGAAATTGGCTGGGAGGGCTGTTTGTCCCTGCCCGGCCTGCGTGGCCAAGTGCCCCGCCATACACATTTGCGCTATCACGGCGTTGATTTGAAGGGCGAGGCAATTGACCGCACGGTAGATGGCTTCCACGCCCGCGTGGTGCAGCACGAATGCGACCATCTGGACGGTATCCTGTATCCCCAGCGCATGACCGATCTGTCCGGATTGATATTTGAAAGTGAGATGCGCCACGTTATCGCCGAGAACCGCGCCAGAGAGCTAGCGGAATTAGGGGAACCGGAGGCAGAAAACGCGTGACTGAAACCCGGAAAGATGCCCAACGGGCCATACTAACCGCTGCCCTTGATGCGGTGCCGTTTGACGGCTGGTCCGACCAGATGCTGGCCGGCGCGATTGAGAGTGCTGTTGCCTCTGGCGTCGATCGCACCCAGGCTTCGGCGGCTTTCCCCGGCGGCATTAAACAATTGCTGGCGTTCTTCATATCGGAAGCAGACCGAAGAATGGCGGAAGGCGCAGCTGCCCAGGGCCTGGCCGAAGGACCAATTCGGGACCGTATCGGCGGCATTATCCGCTTGCGCCTGGAACAACTGAGCCCCCACCGGGAAGCGGTGCGCCGGGCCCTGGCCTTGCAAATGCTGCCAGGGCGCGCACCAAATGCAATTATCGGCCTGTATCGGACAGTAGATGCGGTTTGGCGGGCCGCGGGGGATGACAGCACGGATTTCAATTATTACAGCAAACGGGCGATATTGGCGGCGGTCTATAGTACCACCTTATTGCGCTGGCTGGACGATCAATCCGACGATTGCGCCGAGACCTGGGCCTTTATGGAACGGCGTATCGCGGGCAGCCTTCGCCTTGGCAAAATCCGCCGCCGCCTGGAAAAGGCCGGCCGTCGCCTACCGTCCCCCCTGCCCGCCCTGACCCGCCTGCGTTATGGCCCCAGACCGGTTAGCTGACCGGTTAGCAGTTCCGATTAGCGAGCCGGTTCTCGCAGGGTCCATTCGACAGTGTGGCGTAGAACTTTACCCAAGGATTGATCAAAGGCGTGGATAACCTGTTGAATATCCGTGCCTTCGGCCTTGGTGGCGGCTTCGAAAGTTCTCGAGGCGATGATCGATCTTTGCGGCAATTGCACCAGCTTGGCGTTCAGGCGCACCCGGATAGTCGGGATGCCGTCAGGGCTGAAATATTCCGCCTGAAACTCCCGCATCTCGGTCTTCAGGTTGTAGTCGGAACGCAGGCCAATGGCCTTTCGTCCTACGGCGATGATGGCGCCGCTGTTTTCAAAACTCTCCACCAGCAGTGTTTGCAGCATGCGCGGGGCCCGTTCCGTCCAACGGGCCCGGGCGAAATACTTCAATTCGGTGGGTGCGGCACGCAAGGCGATACGATCAACGTTCAGACCGCCGGAGGCGACCGGCTCCTCCACCACCAACTGCCAGGACGCCTGGGGCAAGCCCTTGGTGAAGGTATTTTTCGGCGTCAGGGTGTAAAGGTTCGGTGGTGGCCCGCCCAAAGTGGGCAGCAAGCCATCACAGCCCATGAGCGCGAAAGCCAGCGGCAGCAGGCTGAGCCAGATCAGTGTTTTACGTCGCATACTACTTATCGTCATTACTTTGCCTCAAATCCGCCGCGCTGATCGCCAAAGAGGAACTGCGCCGGATCGCTTTTTAAATCTTCAATCAAAAGAGTGGCGGCCGAGATCAAGACCCGCCCCTCTTCCAGAAAACGGGTCAACTCCAACAAGCCGTCATTGGAAAATGCCGTCAGGCCCTGGCGGTTGTCCGCCACCAGGGTTTCCAACTGCTTGCCCACCGCTTCAAACTGTTTTGAGGCGAGGCTCAAATCCTTCATGGTCTGGCGCACGTCCCCTTCCATCAGGCCGTCCGCCGTAACCAAAGTGCCGCGGGCCACTGACAAAGTGGCATCCGCACTATCGAGCACGCTGTTCAAACGGCCCATGAGTTCGTTGGTCTGCCCGGCAATTTTTTGCAGATCGCCAAGCATCTTTTCAAGTTCGGGCCCACGACGGGCCAGACGGCTGCTCAAATCATCCACATTGGCCAGGATATTGCCGAATGCTGCCCGGTTGTCATCGTTGACCAGCTTGGTTACGGCATCGATCAGGACAATGGCGTGATTGATCATTTCGGGCGCACCCGAAAACAGTGCCTGAATGGCGGATCGTTCGGATGCCAGCATGGGCATCCCACCATCCGGCCCAGGTTTTGGGGGCCCCGCTGCTGCCGTGCCGCCACTGAGTTGAATAAAGGCCACCCCCGTGATGCCCTGTAATTCAAGCTTCGCCACCGTATCGGACCGGACAGGGGTATCGCGCTTAACCTCCAACGTCACCTGCACGCGCGATGGATCATTGGGGGCGATTTCGATCAAGGTGACCGTGCCCACGGGAATACCGTTGTAGCGAACGTCCCCGCCGATGGAGAGGCCCGAGACCGCCTCCTCGAACGTGATACCGAAATAGGCGAATTCCTGATCGATCTCTATCTTGGCCAGCCACAGGACAAACCCGAACAGGCCCAGAACCACGACCAGCACGAAAGATCCGATCATCAGATGATTGGCCCTAGTCTCCATTCAATTTGACTTCCATCTCGTTTCCAATTTCTTGTGCCCGTTCCTGTGCCTGCGGTCGCGCCGCGCGGGCACGGGGGCCATGAAAATACTCCCGCAGCCAGGGATGCTCATGCCGCAGCATCTCGACCATGGGCCCGACAACCATAACATGTTTCTCCGCCAAGACCGCGATACGGTCGCAAATGGCGTTCAGGCTGTCCAGATCATGGGTCACCATGAATACGGTCAGGCCAAGATTGTCTGCCAGCCGACGGATCAGCTGGTCAAAGTTGGCCGCCCCGATAGGATCCAGCCCCGCCGTGGGCTCGTCCAGGAATATCAGATCCGGGTCCAAGGCCAGGCTGCGGGCCAGACCGGCCCGCTTGCGCATGCCCCCCGACAGCTCGGATGGATATTTAGATCCCGCCTCGGGCGGCAGGCCAACCATGGCAATTTTCAAGGCCGCGATTTCATCCCGCAGGCGGGCCGGCATGCCTAGATGTTCTTTCATGGGCACTTCGATATTCTGCGCCACGGTCAAGGATGAAAACAAGGCCCCGTCCTGAAATAACACGCCCCAGCGTTGTTCCACCGCCAGGCGTTCGGCTGGGCTTACCTCTGCCAAATTCTGACCAAAGACCTCAATCGTGCCAGCGGCAGGATGGTTCAGACCAATGATCGTACGCAGCAAAACGGATTTGCCCGTGCCCGAACCTCCGACAATCCCCAGTATCTCGCCTTGGCGCACATCAAGATCCAGATTTTCGTGGACCACCTGATCACCAAATTGGGTTCTCAATCCACGTATGCGGATGACGGGTTCCATTTTCAGACACCCACCGTGGCAAAAAAGATCGAGAACAGGGCATCGACGACGATGACAAGGAAGATGCTCGTCACCACGGACCGTGTCGTCTGTTGGCCGACACTTTCCGCACTGCGGGTAACCCGCAGTCCTTCCAGACAGCCTACCATGGCGATCAGAAAGGCAAAAAACGGCGCTTTGATGATGCCAACCCAGAACGACCAGGGGGATACGGCATCCTGCAGTCGTTCCAAAAACAGCGCCGGTGAAATATCCAACGCGCCCCAGCACATTAACATACCGCCAAACAGCCCCATCATATCGGCGAAGAAGGCCAGCAGGGGCAGAGTAATAACCAATGCCAGGACCCGTGGCAGCACCAGCACTTCCATAGGGTCGAGGCCCAGAGTCCGCATGGCGTCCACCTCTTCGTTCACTACCATGGAGCCGATCTCCGCCGTGAAGGCACTGCCCGAACGGCCGGCGACAACGATGGCGGTCAGCAGAATGGCAATCTCCCGCAGCACGGAAACGGCAATCAGATTGACGACGAATATTTCAGCCCCAAAACGTTGTAGCTGTGTCGCGCCTTGATAGGCCAGGACCACGCCGATCAAAAAGGATATCAGGCCAACAATGGGCAGGGCGTTGAAGCCGACCTGTTCCATGTGATGGACCAGGGGCACCAGTCGCAGGCGGGAGGGATGACGGATACTCCGCGCCAAGGTTTCCAACAGCAGACCCAAAAAGGCGATCTGTTGTTTCGCCTCGATCACCACATCAACGGCACCGCCGCCCACATCCTCGACCATGGCGCGTAGGGCGTTGGGCCGGGGCGGCTCGATCTCGGCCGGGGTATCATTGGCGGCGACCTGTTCCAGCATGGCCTCAATCGATGTTGTCAGACCGGTAACCTCCGCCCGACCGCCGCGATTGCGGTATTCCTTGAGAGTGCGGAACAACAACCAGGCACCAGCCGTATCCAGGCGCTCCAACTGGCTCAAATCAAGGGTAATATTCGCCGCCGGGCCAAGGCCACGCAGCTGTGGGTCCAGGCGTGTCACATTGCGGGCATCCCAAATGCCGCCCACCTGCAACAACAGCTCCTCACCCCCGCCCGCCTCTACTTTTACCCAGCCTTCCGTCATCGAACTCACAATTCCTAAATGATGCACCCCCAACGTGACATGGCGCAGGGCTTGCAGGCAAGATGTCCGCTTGAAACCGGCGGAGATTATTCCGACTATATGGACAGCGCCACGACAATCTAACCAGATCAGGAAACCACGATGCCCAAATTTGCCGCCAATCTGACCATGCTGTTTACGGAATTGGATTTCTCCGAACGCTTTGCCGCTGCCGCAGATGCCGGCTTCAAGGGGGTTGAAAGCCTGTTTCCCTATGTCAGCAGCAAAGATGACGTCACGGATTGGTTGCAGGCGGCGGGACTGGAAATGGTTCTGATCAATATGCCTGCGGGTGATTGGGAGAATGGTGAACGGGGCATAACCTGCCTGCCGGACCGGAAGGACGAATTCCGCGACGGTGTGGGGCGGGCCATAGAATATGCCCAGGCCTTGAATTGCCCGAACGTTCATGCCGTGGCAGGTCGCGCACCTGATCCGGGGCCCGCGCGGGCAGCGTTTGAGGATACTTATCGGGAAAACCTGGCCTGGGCAGCGGATCAACTGGCCCCGCTGGGCCTGAACCTGATGATCGAGCCGATTAACGGTAAGCGGGATGTGCCGGGGATGTTTTTGCAGACCACCACCCAGGCCCGCAGCATTATGGCGGAGCTGGCGCGCCCGAACCTGCGGCTGCAGTTCGATGTCTATCATGTCCAGATCATGGAGGGGGATCTGGTCCGCCGGTTTGAAGACTGCCTCTCGGATATCGGCCATGTACAAATCGCCAATCCCCCCGACCGGCGGGAGCCGGATGAGGGGGAGATCAACTACCCCTATTTGTTCAAGGCCATTGACGCCAGCGGATACGACGGCTGGATTGGCTGCGAATACATACCCCGCGCCGGCACCCGCGCGGGATTGGGCTGGGGCGCGGATTATGGCCTGAAGAATGCCTAGGTTGAAACCAGGGGCGATGAGAATCGCGCATATAAGACGTCAGGACGCGAATTCAGCCCCTCAGCGCGGCGGCTAGTTGGCGTTGTCCGGGCACTTCCTGATCCTCCTGCCCTCGTTTGCCGCGGCAACGGTGTTTTTATTGACACGACACCGCGCGCCCTATCCAGGCAGCGCAGTGATAAAGGCGCTGGGCTGCGCCTTATTGGCGGCAATTGCCCTGCCAAGCCATCCGCTGTTGGCTTTGGCCCTGGCTCTTTCCGCACTGGGTGATTGGTTCCTGGCCCTCCGCGGTGAGCGGCATTTTCTGCACGGTCTGATCGCATTCCTTTTAGCCCACCTGGTCTACATCTTCATATTCCTGCTGGCATGGCAGGGCAGTATACCGGGCCTTTGGGGCGCAGGTGGGGTATGCGTGGCGGGGCTGGCTTTGGCGGTCTGGCTTTATGGTGACCTTGGTACAATGCGGGGCCCGGTGCTGGCCTACACATGTGTCATCGTCGCCATGGCAGCTACAGCGATGTTATCGACTTACCCGGCCCAAATACTGATACCCGGAGCGTTACTGTTTATGTTTTCAGACTGTTGTATTGCCGTCCGCCGCTTCAAGAACGACTTCATATTGAGCGGAGAAGTGACCTGGGTGAGCTACTACTGCGGTCAGCTGTTTCTATTTCTGGCAATAACAAATGGCGGTTTTGTTATGATAATCGGCTGATTTAAGGAAAAATAGTGAAAAAATCAGTTAGTTAACAAACTTTTACATTGACGTAGGCCACCCAACCCCCTTGTAATGCGCAGGACTTCAACCTACGGAAATGTTAAGGGAGGCTATCGTGGGACTTAAACAAGTACTGAAATTGTCTACGGCTGCTGTGGTGTCATTGACACTTGTGGCAGGCACAACAACGGCTGCTAACGCCGTTGAAAAAATGAAATGGAAGATGCAAAGCGCGTTCGGTTCTAAATTGTCGGTTATCGGCGAAGTGGCGAAACGTTTTGAAGGCGTGATTAAAGACTCATCCGGCGGTGCCATGCAGATGAAATTCTTCGAGCCTGGCGCACTGGTACCTGTTCTGCAAGGCTGGGATGCGGTTAAGGCCGGTTCCATTGACGCCATGTGGGGCACGTCCGGTTACCATGTTGGCAAAATTCCCGCCCTCGCATTCTTCTCTGCCGTGCCATTCGGTCCGCGTGCGGGCGAATTGCTGGCTTGGATGCATTATGGTGGCGGTAACGAGATCTATGGCCGCATTGTTGGCGAAAATGGCATGGTTGGTAAACATTGCGCTGCCATCGCCCCTGAAACTTCAGGCTGGTTCCGCAAAAAATACAACTCTGTCGAAGAGCTGAAGGGCCTGAAAATGCGCTTCTTCGGTCTGGGCGCGGTTGTCATGACCAAGCTTGGCGTATCCACCCAATTGCTGCCTGGTGCCGATATTTATCCGGCTCTGGAACGTGGCGTGATCGATGCAACGGAATTCTCCATGCCTTCGATCGATTATGATTTGGGTTTCTACCAAATCGCCAAGTTCAACTACTATCCTGGTTGGCATCAACAAAGCTCACTCGGCGAATTGCTGATGAACAAAAAGGGCTGGGACGGGTTGAGCAAGCAGCAACAGTCTATCATTAGTTCCGCCTGTGGCGATGCAGTTACATGGTCTTTTGTCCGCTCCGAGGGCAAGCAGTTTGAAGCCATGAACAAGCTGAAAGCCAAGGGCGTCACCAACGTCCGTTGGTCCGATGCTGATCTGGCCAAGATGGAAGCTGCTTGGAATGAAGTGGTTGCAGAAGAGACAGCGAAAGATCCGCTTTGGAACGAAGTGTATCAGAGCTATTCCTCTTTCCGCTCCAAGTACAAAGTCTGGAAAGACAACGGCTATCTGAATTGATAACCGGACTTGACCTTGTTTGGTTAAGATTGCAATAAAGCTGGGCCCCGGTTTTCCGGGGCCCAGTGATATTGA
>JABJKS010000118.1 GCA_018660265.1 Rhodospirillaceae bacterium
CTGGTCGAAAACTACTTCGCCAAGATCAAGGAATTCCGGGGCATTGCCACCAGATACGACAAGACAGATACAAGCTATGCCGCTAACCTAAACCTCGTCGCAGCGATCATCGCCGCAAGATAAATGTCCACGGGCCCTAGCCCGTGTGGTGTTATGTATTTAGGGAAAGGTTAGTCGGATTTCGCTGGTCTGTCAGCCAGGGTTAGCTGATCTGTCAGCCATGGTCAGATTGGGGCAATATGGAAAAGCTGTATTTTGAGGACATCAATGTGGGCGACGCGTTCACGGGCGCAAAGGTCTTGGTGGAGCCTGAAACCATGATCGTGTTTGCCAAAGAATATGACAATCAACCCATGCACACGGACCCAGCCGCGGCCAGGGCCATGGGCCTGGAAGGTGTCATCGCATCGGGCGCCTACACCTTTGCATTGGGTACGAAATCCACCTCCGCCATATGGGAGCAGCTGCATTTTCTGCCCAGCGGGCTGGGTTTTCAGATGAGTTTTGTACGTCCCGCACTTGGCGGCGACGAACTGCAAGCCCATGTTGAAATCATAAGCAAACGAGAGAGCCGGGACCCATCGCGCGGCGTGCTTGGCATAAAATCAACATTGCGTAATCAACAAGGTGTTTCCGTGCTCGATATCGAAAACGTCTGGTTGCTGCGAACAAAGAAGGAAAAACAATCATGACTGAAACGATCACCGGCGGTTGCCTGTGCGGCCAAGTCAGGTTCACTATTGCCGCCCGCCCGAAACTGCAACTGGCCTGCCATTGCGGCAATTGCCGCAAACAATCGGGCGCAGCCTTTTCAATATCCGCCCTGGTGCCCAAAGAGGATTTCAAGATCACCGGGCAGACCAAGACCTACCTGGACAAAGGCGATAGCGGCAATGACCTCCCCCGGGTTTTCTGTCCCAATTGCGGCTCCCCGCTGTATTCGGAAGTCGCCGTCCGTCCCGATGCCATCGCCTTGAAGGCGGGTACCCTCGACAATCCCGATTGGTTCAAACCCCGGGTCAACCTATGGACGGACAGCGCCCTACCATGGGTGGCGATCGACCCTGATTGCAAGAACTTCCCGCAAAATGCCGGATGAGCGTCGGATGCATTGGGGCTTCAACCGATAGACCTTGGTTTTCCGGCCTATGACCGCTATATTGATCTTGTCTCTCTGGAGTGCCTTTCGGGGCTGAGAAAAATCCATAGAACCTGAACCAGATCATGCTGGCGGAGGAAGCAAGGGACGAAAGATTAATCTTTCGAAATTCAAATGCTTTTCATCGCCGCTCTATTTTAAAGCGGAGTGTGTCTATGAATCGCATTATCCCTCTATCGGTTATAATTGCCCTTGCCCTTGGCCTGCTGCAATCTCAAGCCTTGGCGAAGCCGACTTTGACCATCTATACCTACGACGCCTTTGCTGCGGATTGGGGGCCGGCCCCTGGTGTAAAAAAGGCGTTCGAGGCTGAGTGCGATTGCCAGGTGGATTTCGTCGCCATGGACAGTTCCATCGGAATATTACGCAAGGTCCAATTGGAAGGCAGCGGTACCAAGGCGGATATTGTCTTGGGGCTGGATACCAATTTGACGGACGTGGCCGGAAAAACCGGTCTATTTTCCCCGCATGGGGTCACGAGCCAAAATTCGGCCCTGCCCATCGACTGGTCTTCGGATCTGTTTCTGCCTTTTGATTTTGGCTATTTCGCATTTGTCTATGACACCAATATGCTCGCCAATCCGCCCGGATCTTTTGAAGAGCTGGCGGCCATGAAAGGCGATTTTAAGGTGGTCATTCAGGATCCGCGATCTTCCGCACCAGGTCTTGGCTTGATGTTGTGGATCAAAGAGGCGTATGGAGACCGGGCCCCGGAAATTTGGCAAAAAATTGCACCGAAAATCCTCACCATCACCAAAGGCTGGTCGGAGGCCTATGGTCTGTTCCTCAAGGGGGAGGCGGATATGGTGATGTCCTATACCACATCGCCCGCCTATCATCTGATCGCCGAGAAAAAAGACCATTACAAGGCTGCTGCCTTTACCGAGGGTCACTACATGCAGGTGGAAGTCGGCGCCATTGTTAAATCTTCGCAACAGCAGGACTTGGCGCGACGGTTCATGGCCTTCATGGTCTCGGACAAATTTCAATCGATCATTCCCACGACCAATTGGATGTACCCGGCCAGCAAGACCGCGTTGCCAGCAGGGTTCGCGAGCCTTTATCTGCCTGGAAAATCCTTGCTGATGGACGGCATGCGGGTGGAAAAAAACCGCAAGGCATGGATTAAGGAGTGGCAGGCAGCCATCACGAAATGAACTTTTCCTGGTTGCGGCGCTCACCTGCTTCGTCGTTGCCAGGCTTGGTTGCGGGCTTATCTCTCATTATTTTGGCGGTCAGTGTCTTTGCCGTTATCTATTCGGAAGGGGCCGGACAGGGTCTGACTGTTGATTGGGCACCCGTGCTTTCGGTTCTCAAGATGACGTTCTTCCAGGCCGGGCTTTCCACCTTGTTATCTATGACCCTAGGCCTGACCCTGGCCTGGAGCTTGAGCCATCAACGGGTCTTTCCTGGCCGCGGTTTTCTGGTGTCTCTGCTATCGGTCAGCATGGTCATGCCAACACTCGTCGCGGTACTGGGTTTGGTCAGCGTCTTTGGCCGCAAGGGCTGGCTCAGCCAACTGGCGGATTTATTCGGTGGGCCGGGGCCTGGTACATTCGTCTATGGTCTGACCGGTATTCTGCTTGCCCATGTTTTTTTGAATGCACCGTTTGTGGCGCGCGCCTTGTTGCAGCGCCTGGACCGGCTGCCGCCTGATCGCCTCAAACTTTCCGCCAGCCTGGGTCTGTCACCTTGGCGGCAGTTTTGCATTGTCGAATGGCCTGCGGTGAAAACCAGTTTCTATGCTTTGAGCGCGACAGTTTTCCTGCTGTGCTTCACCTCTTTCGCCATCGTCCTGACCTTGGGCGGGTCGCCCGCATTTAACACCCTGGAAGTTGCCATTTATGAAGCGGTGAAGCTGGAATTTGATCTGGCCAGGGCCGTCACCCTGGCTATGGTCCAAGTGCTTGTCTGTGCCGGCCTGGTGGTTCTGGCCAGCAGTTTGCGCAATGATGATGGCTCCCTCGGCGTTGTTAGCCGGGTAAGCCTGTGGCCCGCCCCTGTGGGCGCGCGTGTTTTGCAGGTTGTCACGATTGCCATCTTCGCGCTGTTCTACATTAGTCCTTTTTTGGCCGTTCTGTGGGATGGTGCCTTGGCCGATTTTGGTCGATTGCTGCACGAAGCCGCCTTTCACAAAGCCCTTGTAAGCAGTTTGTGTCTGGCGACCCTTTCCAGTGCCTTGACAGTTGCCATGGCCCTCGCCATTGGCGGCACCAAGCGGACCTTGGGATCGCCGCTGCGGGTGGAATTGAATTGGGGCAGCCGGACCTTGAGCAGCCTGTTGTCCTTCAGCGGCGCGATCTATCTGGCAGTGCCGTCGTTGGTATTGGGCTTCGGCTTCTTCCTGATCGCGCGCAAATTGACCGCTGATGTTTATCTATTGGCCCCCGTTGCACTTTTGCTGGCAAATTGTCTCATTGCCTTGCCGTTCGCCCTGGTCATTTTGGCACCGGCCATGGAGAAATCAGCATTGCGTTATGACCGGCTTGCGTTTGCCCTTGGTGTTCGTGGCCTGGCCCGGTGGCGGTTGGTTGAATGGCCGGGCTTGCGGCGGGAGATTGGCCTGGTCGCGGCCTTATCGTTTTGTTTTTCCCTGGGCGATCTCGGCGTGATCGCTTTGTTTGGCAACCGGGATTTCGCCACTCTGCCATGGCTGCTTTATCAAAAAATCGGGTCCTACCGCACAGATGACGCGGCGGGCATTGCGCTTTTACTTCTGGGTCTGACACTGGCGGTATTTTTTCTGGTGCCGAAATTCTTCGATCGAGGCGGCGATGCTTGAATTGCAGGGCCTTTCCTACGTTTATCAGGATGAGCAGGCGGGTTATCTGTTTGACCTTACCGCTGTTGCTGGTTCCATTGTTGGTATAACTGGACGCAGTGGTGCGGGAAAATCCACTTGTCTGGAATTGATCGCTGGGTTCCTGCGCCCGGACGACGGCACGTTAAAGGCCGAGGGGAAGGATATTCTGCATCTGCCACCCGAACAGCGCCCGGTGACCATCCTGTTTCAAAAAGACAATTTATTTGAACATTTATCTGCCCAGGATAACGTTGCCTTGGGCATCAATCCCAGTCTCCGTCTGAACCAAAACCAATGGTCGGTCGTTGGGCAGGCGATCGCAAAGGTTGGCCTGGCGCACCTGGCAAAACAAAAGGCCGCACGTCTGTCTGGCGGTGAACAGCAAAGAATAGCCTTGGCACGTTCTCTGGTGCGCAATAAACCGGTCTTGTTATTAGACGAACCGTTCAGTGCGCTTGATAGTGAAACCCGCGCCGAGATGCTGCTCCTGGTGCGTGAAATTGTGACCGAGCGGAATTTGACCTGCCTCATGGTTTCCCACGATCCTAATGACTGCAGCCAGGTCGCAGACCACCATGTGGTTCTGAAAGACGGCCGGTTTCATCTTGGGTCGGAGGTGCAAGCCGAACAAAGGTTTTGATGGGACCTTGTCTGGTGTAGTGTGTGGAGCAAGAACAGAACAATTTGGGGACGGGACATCATCATGAATAAACCAGTTGGACCAATTGAGCGGATTGCGGAGTGGCATTCGGAGTTTACGGCGATCCGTCGGGATATTCACGCCCATCCCGAACTTGGGTTTGAGGAGACGCGAACCTCGGATGTCGTCGCAGAACAGCTGGCCAGCTATGGCTGTGAGGTGCATCGGGGCTTAGGCAAAACGGGCGTTGTGGGTACCTTGCGGGTGGGTAATTCCACCCGCTCTGTTGGCTTGCGGGCGGATATGGATGCCTTACCCATGCAGGAACACAACGACTTCGAATATCGTTCCACCAACGACGGCAAGATGCATGCCTGTGGCCATGACGGCCACACGACAATGCTGCTGGGGGCGGCCCGCTATTTGGCGGAGACGTTGAATTTTGACGGCCAGGTGCATTTTATCTTTCAACCGGCAGAAGAAGGCATCGGCGGGGCCCGTGCCATGATCGAAGACGGGCTGTTTGAACAATTTCCCTGCGACGTGATCTACGGCATGCATAACCGTCCCAACCTGGACGTCGGCAAATTCGCCGTACGCTCCGGCGCCATGATGGCGGGCGGCGGATTTTTCGATATCAACATAACCGGCGTTGGGGCCCATGGTGCCCGACCGGAGGTTGGCGTTGACCCGGTGATCGTTGCCTCTCACATGGTGACGGCGCTGCAGACGATTGTGTCCCGCAATCTTTATTCCCAGGACCAGGCGGTGTTATCCATCACGCAAATCCATGCGGGCGATGCCTATAACGTCATCCCGCAGACAGCACATCTTGCGGGTACCGTGCGCACATTTTCCGAGAAAACCATGAAGACCGTGGAAGAGAATATGCAGCGCATCGTGGATAGCGTCGCCGCCACTTTCGGGGCCACTGCGGAATTCGACTTCCGCTATTTGTTCGCCCCCACGGTCAATACGCCCAGCGAAGCCGAATTCGTTGCCGACGTGATCGCCGAGATGGTGGGCGAAGACAATATTAACCGCAACGGCCCGTTGATCATGGCCTCGGAAGATTTCTCCTGGATGCTGCAAAAGGTTCCCGGTGCCTATTTCAACATCGGCAACGGTGCAGGCGGCGGCGAAAGCGGCTGTGAAGTCCATAACCCCGGCTATGACTTCAACGACGAAGCCTTGCCTTTGGGTTCCTCCGCCTTCGTAAATCTCATCGAAACCCGGTTGGCCCGCGAAGACTAATCAAGTTCGGGAAGGGCCCGGTCGATCAGGGGGACGATGGCGATCATTTTGCCGATGGGACCGTCGATAAACAGGCTCAGGGCGGCGATCATGTCAGCCTGAACCTCTTCCCCTGGCATTGTCGCGGGCGTGGCCAGGCCATTTGCAATTTCGCCGGCGCGGCGGCGGCCTTCCTTGATGACGTTCAGGATCACTGGTTCCAGGCGGCCATCGGCTGCAAAGGGTGCGATCAGGGTATGGATCAGGGCCAGATATGGCGGCCAATGGGACAGATGGCGATACATGCTGGCCAAAATTTCGTCACGGTCGCCAATGCGGTTTAGGTCCTGGACCAGCCGGGCGACCTCCGCCGGCATTTCAGCCAGAGACAGCAGGGCCGGCATCCTGCCGACGACGGGGCTTTCCGCAATAACCTCTGGGACAACTGGTGCAGGTTCGCCCGCCGCTGACGTTCCCTGCAGCTTGGCCAGCAGGGCACCCAAGGCGATGATGTTCAGGGCATTGCTGCGTTCATAGCTGTTCTGGATCATAACGATCTGTGTCAGGTCGGCCTTTGACAGACCGGCGGCAGCCAGGGTGGGGCCGCTAAGGCCCGCCAGAGACGGCACATCCAGTCCATTGCGTAGGGCGTTGGCCTGGGCTGCAACAGTACCGGCGGCATAAAGCGGTTTCAACGCCTCCCAGGCCCAGGGCAGGGCACCGGGCATAATTGCCAGGTGCCGCCAGATCAGATTGACCACGGGGACGCCCAAGGTGGCGCGAATGTCGGCGTACAGGTCCGCGATCTCGCCCGTTGCCTCGGCCTCGGTGTTGGTCGCGACCGGATCGCCCGATGCCGTTGCCGATGCCGATGTCGCCGTCATTAGGGTATCAATACGATTTTGCCATAGGCACCGGGACGCAGGACCGCATGATGGGCCTCGATCACCTCCGCCAGAGGCAGCTCTTTGCCAATGACCGGGTTCAGGCTGCCGTCCGCCAGGCCTTTGTACAAGGCGCTGTGGATTACCGCGATGTCCTCAGCTGACGTGTTCGGCAGGGCGATGCCGATGATGTCCAATTCCTTCATCATCGCTTCCCGTGGGTTGATTTCTATGGGCCCGCGATTGCCGATGATGACGATGCGGCCGAATTTGGCGGCAATATCCATGTCCCTGGCCAGGTTCACATTGGCCAGCATTTCCAGGATCACGTCCGGCCCTTTGCCGTCCGTCAAGTCGGCGACCGCGTCCAGATAGCCATCCTGGGTATGGTCCAGCACATGGCTGGCGCCTTGCTCGGACACCAGGTCCAGGCCCCGTTGGCTGCCCGCCGTGCCGATGCTGGTGATGCCCGCGGCTGCCGCAATCTGCAATGCGGCGGTGCCAACAGCACCACTGGCACCATGGATCAAAACTGTTTCTCCCTTCACTGCGCGGCCCCGCTTGATCAGGGCCCAATGGGCGGTGCCGTAGGGGATGCCGATGGCCGCGCCCTGGGCAAAGCTGATATTGTCGGGCAGAGGCAGGAAAGCATCCGCCCCGCGCAGCATTTGTTCGGCATAACAGCCGCCCCAGGCACCTTCGCCGACGGAACCCGCAGCATAAACCCGGTCGCCTGGCTTGTGCGTGGTCACGCCATTACCAACCGACAGAACCGTACCCGCCGCATCACTGCCCAGAATAAACGGTAGTGCAGGTTTGATCATGTGAATGCCGCTGCGGATATAGGTTTCCACCGGGTTGACGCCAATGGCTTCAACCTTGATGACAACCTCGCCCGGACCCGCGACGGGGTCCGCTACGTCCTCGTACTGCAGGACATCCGCTTCGCCAAATTCATGAATGCGTACGGCTTTCATAATCGCAACCCTTCTTAATCCGCGCCTTCAACGATATAGGCGCTGCCTGTGGAGGCCTTTTGTCGGATGCCAACGATGGCCTGATATTCGTCGGAATTATACCAGGCCTTGGCTTTTTCATAGCTGGGGAATTCGATCATCACCATGCGCGGGCCCTTCACATCGCCCTCCAGACATTCCCATTGCCCGGCGCGGACGATGAATTTGCCGCCGAAATTGGCAACGGTGCCAGGCGTCTGGGCGGTGTATTTTGCGTAAGTCTCGGGGTCGTGCACGTCGATCTGGCCGACCATGTAACCTTTGGGCATTGTTCGTCTCCTTAAAATAGAGGGGCTCTAGATCATCTCTTCGGGTGTGACGTTGCGAATGTTTTTGTCGCCACGAATAACTTGGTCAGCGGTTAGTTCCAACAACGTCAGATTGGCCATGGGAATATTGGTGTACTCCGACAGTGGCAGATCGTTGATGTAACAGATCAGGGTGCGCAGTACGCCCCCATGCACCGCCAGAAATACACGTTCGTCCGGCTTGATCCCGGCAACGATATCACTGACGCCTGCGACCACGCGGGTTTGCAGCACTTCCAGGCTTTCACCGCCCCAGGGCGAGCCTTCCCAGGGCGCTTCCTGCCAGATGCGTACGGCCTCTGCATCGATTTTCGCCGCCTCTGTCGCCAGCAGGCCCTCGCACCAGCCCAGGCCGATCTCGATACAGCGGGGTTCGATCTCGTCCGGCTTGCGGCCAAACAGGCAATCCACGGTCTGGCGGCAACGCAGCGCGGGGGAGGAGACGATGCGGTCCGGCTGATAGGGCATCCGCTTGCCCAGAGCCACGGCGTCCGCGCGCCCAATCTCGGATAATGAGCTGTCCATTTGCCCTTGAAAGCGCAGGGGCGGGCCGTTCCAGACCGTATGGCCGTGGCGGATCAGATAAAGTCGTTTGCTTGTCATGCACCGGTTTCGCTGTTGTCAGAATCGCTGTCGGAATTTGTAATCATTCCATGCTTCGCAGCGTCTGGACAGAGAAACATTGCCGAGGCAACATTGGGGCACCATTGGGACAACATGGATAAATTTATGAAGGTGCGAAATGGTTCAAATCGGCAAGCAGGACGGCGTTACAACTCTTATTCTCAATCGCCCGAAGCAGCGCAATGCCCTGGATGCGGGCGTCATTGACGGCCTGATCCAGGCGATTGAGGAGGCGGAGGCCGACCACGATACACGCTGTCTGGTCATTCGCGGGGCGGGTGGAAATTTTTGCGCCGGGCGCGATCTGACCCACCCGCCGGAACGAAATCTTGCTGCCGTTCTGGCGGCGGACGAGACCTGGACCAAGGTCAATCGTTTGCTCCACCGCATAAACATACCAACCGTCGCTGTGGTGGAGGGTTACGCCGTCGCAGGCGGCTTTACTCTGGCCATGATCTGCGATTTTGTCCTGGCCGAGATTGGCGCCCAGTTCGGTGCGTTGGAAATGCGGCGAAACTTCCCCGCCGCCATCAACACCCCTGTCCTAAGCAGTTTGGTCGGCCCGCGTCTGGCGTTGGAGTTTCTGTTGTTCGGGGATTTGATCCCGGCCCAGCGTCTCTATGAAGTGGGTTTGATCAATCGCCTTGTTGAAGGTGCCGAGGCATTGAACCAAGTGGCCCACCAATTCGTCGGTGGCCTGGCTGCCCTGGACCCGGACGCCGTGCGCATGACCAAGGAAAGCCAGCGCGCCGCCCGTAACATGCCCCTGATCGACGCCTTGGAAATGGGCAAGCTGGGCAACGCCCTAATCGCCGCCTCGGGCCGCATGGACGAGGCCATGCAGGGCTACGCGGACAGTAAGAAGGATTAGCAGTTTAGGCTCAGTATGTTCAATTGAATGCCATATGGGGATGACAGTTCCGATTTATTTACCTGATTGGAGGAATATCTTCCTCTCCTACCGAGTTTTCATCGAGTTCGAGTGCGCCTTGTGGATCCACAGGCGGCAAGGGTAATTCTGCGGTGCGGATAACGGTCAGTCCATTTCGTTGGCCGAAATTGTAGATATCCCTGTCGTCCGAATAGATTGTGGAAATATTCTCTACTTTGGCAATGGCGACTATTTGATAATCAAACTTGACCTTTGCCCAAGAACTATCGCTTCCACCCCGTTTATCACCGGCGGTTATTGCGGACGCAATAATCGCCGCCACTTCAACAGCAGCCCGCTGATCAAAAGGGACAATTCGAAAAACCGAAGCGGAATTGAACCGGTCCAAATATTCAGGTCCGGCTTGGCCGGCCCGCACAAGAATTTCACTGAGGGCAGGTGTGGGGATGACGATTTTTTGAAAGTCTGCCTCCAACTGCGTCACGAGGTAGTCTATGCGCTGACGAAATTGATCAACTGGCTCCTTCGTGTCTGGATGTCGTGGCGAATAGATGTCAGGCTGAAGGAGCGCCAAAAGTATCGAAGCATCGAATACGACCATCAATGGGTCTCTTCAGAATTATCCCGGAGAGACATCAACTCGTCCCAAGGGTTCTCCACGTCTCGCCACCCATTTCCAGGTACATCTCTAAGCAAGGCCACCACGCTACTAAGCGGTTGATCATCAAGTATCTCAAAGCTTTTTATCGTAAAGCGTTCCATGCTCCAGTTGCCATCTTCGGTACGGAGCCATCGCCCTGTACCATGAGCGCGAACTTCATCGATAAACAAGTGCCTACCCAACCCTTTTGCAATGTCGCGGCTGGCGATGCAATGATGAATGGTATCGCCTTGTTCCAGGTGAATGGGGACAGGATCACCTTTCCCGCCTATCACAATTACTTTTCCATCAAGTGTGCCGTCTTGGTTGAAGGCACCGAATGCAATCGGTTTTTTTTCGGCCCTGCCAGGGAAATGAATAATTTCTGCGCCGTCATCTTTGGTGAGCTGGCCGGTACAATTATCCTGCCGTAAACGTTTGTTCGTGCGGTTGTATGCATTCATTGCGTCAGGCGGACCATCGCCCAAGCGCACTTGATTTATCCGTTCCAGTACCTTCGGAGCAGCAACAGCATCAATTTTTTGGATTAGAATCGCGCTGCCTTTTTCGATGCCGACGAAATGTACCAATTCCTTCTCACCGAATATGACTGCTAAGTCAGCAATATATTCAGCCAAACGCGCCATAGGTAGCGTGTCCGGTGTAAAGCCATCGATCCTGAATCGATACTCACCTCCTTTGGACATTGTTTTGCTCCTTTTGGCTGTAATCTAACGACTAGCAACAAATAAATGTGGATGATTGGCCATCATGCAATGCACGAACTATGCAGCCGTATCATTGCAAGTACCTTAATCTTTGATTCTACGCGCATTTTTGTGAAAATCAAATTCGACGGAACAATTACCTAAAAAAGCTGGCCGAGGAAATCCATGCCCAGTTCCAGGCCGTCCTGGGCGATGGTGTGTCCCGCGCCCGGGCTGACGTGCCATTGGACATCAAACCCGGCTCCGCCCAGGGCCGCGACGGCTTCGTGCAGATTTTGTACGGGCAGCATCTCATCCATATCACCGTGGATCAGTAGAATGGGTGGTTTCGATATTGCCTGCTCCGCCAATAACTCCGGCCCGGCGAGCAGGCCAGAATAACCCAATATGCCGGCAATTTGGCGTTCGCGGCGCAGGGCCACATGCAGGGACATCATGGTGCCCTGGCTAAAGCCGACCAGGACCAGGTTCTCCTCGCTTAAGCCGTGGCTGGCCAGTTCTTCGTCTATGAACTGATCGAGAATGGGCGCAGCACTCTGAACGCCGGTCAATCGTGACGAAGAGTCGAACTGGCTGATGGGGAACCACTGATAACCCATGGGCGACATATCGCATCGCTCCGGCCCGTTCGGGGCAGCAAAGGCCGCGTTGGGCAAAACCCGGGCGAGATATGGTGCCAGGCCGATTAGGTCATTGCCGTCGGCACCATAGCCGTGCACCAGAATTACAAGCTGTTTTGCCGTGCCATCGGCAGGTGCCTGGCGTGGGCCGTCAATTTTGACTACGGTCATGCTTCTTGATCCCCAAATGTTTTTCTTATTGTTCCACATCATTGACAGTTTTGCGCGCTTCATCGGAGAATGTTGCCTGTGAACGATGAAGGATATAGAGAATGCTGTCTGTTGAAGACAATGACTTATTGACCCAAACCGGTGCAAATACACCCATGGGAGCTTATTTCCGCCGTTTCTGGCAGCCGGTTGCCCTGGTCGAGGAGCTGTCGGAGCCTGACGGTGCCCCCCTGCGGGTCAATGTCATGGGTCAGGAATTGGTTGCCTTTCGCGATACGAAAGGTCGTCTCGGGTTATTGGATGCCCACTGCCCCCATCGTGGGGCCGAACTTTACTTTGGCCGGAATGAGGCATGCGGCCTGCGTTGCGTCTATCACGGCTGGAAATTCGATGTGGAAGGCAAGGCGATGGACCTGCCCAATATTCCCCCCGGTGCCCGGCATCACGAGACCGTCTCGGCCAAAGCCTATCCTACGCAAGAGCGCGGCGGTATCGTCTGGGCCTATTTGGGGCCTGGGGCAGAAGATCTGCCCAATGGTTGTCTGCCCGAGTTGCCGGAGGTGGAGTTTACTAAACTTGACCCCGCGCATCGTTATGTCACTAAACAATATGTCGACTGCAATTGGGCCCAGATCATGGAAGGTGATCTCGATACCTCGCACTTTTCATTTCTGCATATGCCCGCACCCTCCGTGGCCTCGAATGAGAACCCGGATGCCCCCGCGGATGCCCGGCGTCTGCGCTGGATCAGGAATGATCCCATGCCGCAGTTTACGGTTCTGGCCCATGATGCGGGTTTTGTCGTCGGCGGCATGCGGGCCGCGGGAGACGGCGAAAACTATTGGCGCATCACCCAATATACTTTGCCCGCCAATGGCACCGGCCCTTCGACCTTTCCGGGCGAAACCTATTTTGGCTTTACCATGGTGCCGATCACGGATGAGAGCTGTTGGATGTATTGTTACGCCTGGAACCCGGTGCGTGAAATTGGTGCGGAGGAACGCGCCAAGCTGGATCAGGGTCACGGCATCATTGCCAATACGGGCGCGGACTATGTGCCGATCCGCAACCGCAGTAATGACTACATGATCGACCGGGAAGATCAGCGCAACGTCAGCTTCACGGGCGTCAAAGGCCTGGCGGAACAGGATCTGATGATCCAGGAAAGCCAGGGCCGGATTGTTGACCGGACACAGGAAACGCTTACGGCGACCGATGCCGCCGTGGTGCGGTTTCGCCGCACGGTCCTGGAAGGCGCCAAGGCATTGGCGGAGACGGGGGCGGAGCCGGCGGCAGCCCGGATGCCTGCGGCCTACCGGGTTCGCCCCGGCAGCTGGATCGGCGACAACCAGGTCAGCTTCGACGACGTCATGCTCGAACGCTTCGGCGATCCCTTGGGTCGTGTGGTTTAGGGCCGGGTGGTTTAGAGAAAATCGAATTTTAATTTATGCGCCCCAACGGTCGCGACTGCGGCCCGGCGCTAATGCGCCGCACTCGCGTAGCGGTGCGCAATTGCGCACAAGCGTGAGTGATAAAAAGCTAAGCCGTCTTCGGCTTAAAGCGCGTTGGCCGGCCGTCTTAGGGTACGCCACATATGGGATGAGGGCGTGTTGTCGTTGCCCAGGCCCTCAACCGGCTGTTTGAAATTACGTCCGATGACGTCCTCAAACTGATCGATTTCAATGACGATGTCCGGGTCGAAGGAATACAGATCGTTTACACAGATCATCCGTGATGTCATGTACCATTTATGCTCCCGCGCCCTTTCGTACTCCGCCACGATATAGGGCTCCAACTCATAATCGCCGCCGAACATTTTCACGTAAGCATCCGGGTAGGCATAGCCGACGCTTTCGTCAGGGAAAAAGCGCAGGGCCTGATGCACGCGAATGGCCCAGCTGACTTCCTCATCCACATAGGGCTCTATCATCTGGGCACCCCAATAGCCGTGATCGGAGCGGATAAAGCCCGCCACGGCGATATCGTGCAACAGGCAGGCGATGACGATCTTGTCCGGCAGTCCGTTCTGTTGGGCCAGGTTGGCGCTTTGCAGCAGATGTTGTTGCGCAGGTGCGAAACGCAACCGGAAAAAATCCATCAAGTTGGGTGCCTCAGGCATGGGGGGCAGGCGGGGGTCTTCCCCCATAAGCAATTTCTGCTCCCCATTGCCGAAGCCCACACCAAGGGTCTGTTCGCCATCCGCCAGATGATATAGCAATGACTTGGTGGCCAGCCGGTCACCCAGTTGCTGCATCTGCTGGATTTCAAGTTCTTCCGTAAAGGCTGCGAAAGATTGTTCTTTTGGCATATCAGGCCCCCTTTTTGGAAATTGAGTTACAGAATTTCCAGGATCGCTTGGGCCCCGCTTTTTTCGATGCCGCCTGGGTTCTCCTCAACCTCGACGGCGCTGACCGTGCCATCATCGATCACGATGGCAAAGCGTTGACAGCGTACGCCCATGCCGCGCGCGGTCAGGTCAAGCTCCAACCCCAGGGCTTTGGTATAGTCGGCACTGCCGTCCGCCAACATTGTAACCTTGTTCCCGACCTGTTGGTCTTTGCCCCAGGCCCCCATGACAAAAGCGTCATTGACCGACATGCAGCCAACCGTATCGATACCCTTGGCCGCCAATGCGGTATGATTTTCCACATAGCTGGGCACATGCTGGGCCGAACAGGTCGGCGTGAAAGCGCCTGGTAGGCCGAACAACACGACCTTCTTGCCAGCAAACATTTCGTCGGTTGAGACCGCTTCCGGTCCGCTATCGCCCATGGTCATTAATGTGCCTGAAGGCATTTTATCGCCAACTGAAATCGTCATTTTCGTAATCTCCCCGTTTTGTTTTATGTGTCCGGACGTCCCCGCGTCCATTCAATTCAAAGTGTCACAACGTTACCATATAACCATGAAAGGCCGGGATGCAAACGATGTGCCCAGAGAAATTATGAGAAATTATGAGAAATTATGAAGCAGCTATGGCTTTGGCTTCAGGCTGTGCTCAATCGCGCGCGGGCCATCAACCAGGGTCAGGGTCAAGACTTGATCCGACAATTTGGTTTTTCCACGCCCCACGTAGATGGGCAAGGCCATGGCGACGTCATGGCGGTTGGCGCTGTAGGTCAGCTTTGGCCTGCCAAATCCGAAGGGCTCGGGCCCTTCCACCATCAGGTCCGGCGCCTCGAACGGTTGGTCGGAATGGCTGTTGATTTGCAGAATTTGTTTGCCCGGCGGCCCGCTTATAGCGGCGCTGTCTATGGTCATACCGGTTTCGCCCATGGGGCCGGGTACACGGTCCAGATAACGACGGATCAGGGCCGGGGTTTTCGCGTTTCTGCTTGGTTTAAGAGAAGGTTCGAGGTGCAGGGCCAGAGCCGCCTGCATGGGGACGCACACATTGGCGCAGATCATATACGACAGTTTCAGCCGGGCCTTTATGGCCTGGGAGGGGGCCTTGGCGCGCAGCAGGACAGGCAGCACCACTTCTTTTGAATAGCCAAAACTATCAAAGCCATAGGCAGAGAATCGTTTTGGTGCCGGCCAGCGTATGTCCACCTCCCTAATGTTAGAAGATGCCTGCCAGTCGAACAGCGGTGGGGCACCGGATTCACCTGGATTACGCCAATAGGTCTTCCAGCCCGGGGCAAGCCTGACTTGTAAACCCAGCCAAATGCTGCCCCGATCGTCCACACCGCCGTCACCTGCAATCAGACGCACGGCGGCGTCATCGCTGCCTTGCCATGGACTTGCGATAGGTTCTGCGGTCGACGTGCTGGCAAATAGCAAAATGGCGACCATCAGCATAATCGGGTGCAGGCGCAGAATTTTCTGCAAAATATAGGTCGAAATTCGCATCATTGGTTTGGCCAAGCATTAGAAATACACTAAGGTCATTAGTCTCCAACATAGGGGTTAATTAACCTATATAGATTAACAATGCCGTGAACGTTTGGCTTCTTCTCCTACTGCGACCAAGTGAAGACTATGGGAACTGATAAAATTAGCGACGACGCATCGACCGAAGACGGTTATCTGACCGGCCAATTGTTGATCGCCATGCCGACAATGGGCGATCCGCGGTTTGAGCGGACGGTGATCTATCTGTGTGCCCATTCCGCTGACGGTGCCATGGGTTTAGTGGTCAACAAACAGGCGGAAGAGATCGATTTTCCCGAGCTGTTAAGCCAGTTGGAGATCGAGACGGAGGGCGTGCAAAACCCCATTCCTGTGCTGGTCGGCGGCCCGGTGGAGTCCGGTCGCGGCTTTGTCCTGCATTCCCTGGATTACCGCCAGGATTCGACCCTGGAAGTGACCGAAGATGTAGGTCTGACCGCAACCGTGGATATTCTTCGCTCCATTGCCGAGGGCGAGGGGCCGGCCCGCAGCTTGTTGACCCTGGGTTATGCCGGCTGGTCGGCGGGGCAACTGGATAGTGAAATTCAGGCCAATGGCTGGTTGAATGTATCTGCGGATGCCTCCCTGCTGTTTGATGATGACCTGGGCGAGAAATGGGACCGCGCCGTACGCAAGGTGGGTATCGATCCGTCTTTCCTGTCTGCGGAAGCGGGGCATGCCTGATTTGGCTGGGATTTTTATATTTCGATAATTCTAGAAATATAGTTGCAATTTTTATTCGGGTGTCCTAAACAGATCATCATGAATGAAATTATAGAACTACACGAAACACCGGAACTGCAGAAAATTGCCGATACCATGGAAGCGCTGGGCAATGAAACGCGCCTGTCAGTTTTCACATTATTGGTGCCTGCCGGGCGCAAAGGCTTGCTGGTTGGTGAAATCCAATCCCGCCTGAAAGTGCCCGCCTCTACCCTGTCCCATCACCTGGCCCGTTTGATCCAGGTTGGACTGGTGCAACAGGAACGACAGGGGCGAAAGCTGGTCTGCCGGGCGAATTATTCGCAAATGGATGAAGTCCTGAAATTCCTGACCCGTAATTGCTGCGCTGCTGATGGCGCGCATACGGACCATCAACACGGGCAAGAAAACGGACAAACTGATCATCTGGAAGGATCTTTAGCATGAGCGATATATCCCTCTCCATCGCAGGTGCCGCACGGCGTGTCTATGCAATCGACCGGGTTTGGCTGGCTGTGGCAGCCGCTTTGTTGCTAGGGGCCTTTTGGGCTCCGGAGCAGACGAATTCCAGCATTGGTTTTGCCGGTAACGGTTTGTTGCAGATCGCGCCCTTCCTGGCCATTTCCATTGCCATGGCGGCCTATGCCAAGGCCTCGGGCGCGGACAATCTGATCGCCAAGGTCTTTCAAGGACATCCTGTGCAGATGGTTTTTGCCGCAGCCGCGTTTGGCGCCCTGTCGCCCTTCTGCTCCTGCGGGGTTATTCCTTTGATAGCGGCGCTATTGGCTATGGGTGTGCCGTTGGCCCCTGTCATGGCCTTCTGGTTGGCCTCCCCCCTGATGGATCCGCAGATGTTTTTCCTGACCATGGGCGCTTTGGGTCTGCCTTTTGCCGTCGGCAAGACACTTGCGGCCTTGGGGATCGGCCTATTTGGCGGGTTTGCCACATTGACCCTGCAAAGAGCGGGTGGTTTCAAGATGCCTCTGCGTGAAGGCGTGGGCAATGGTGGTTGCGGTGCCGGGTCTGCGCGCAGCGATGGTGCGGTTGCCTGGAAATTTTGGCAGGACGGCGAACGGCGGGCCACATTCGGCGACGAAGCATTGAAAACCACGTTGTTCCTGGGCAAGTGGCTGTTCGTCGCCTTCCTGTTGGAAAGCGTCATGTTGGCATATGTCCCGGCGGAATCCATTGCCTCTCTGTTAGGTGGTGACAGCGTTTGGGCCATTCCCCTGGCGGCCATTGTCGGCGTGCCGGCTTATATGAACGGCTTTGCCGCCATTCCCCTGATGTCGGGCCTGATGGAATTGGGCATGGCACCTGGTGCGGCAATGGCCTTCATGGTGGCGGGGGGGGTCTCGTGCATACCGGCAGCCATCGCGGTCTTTGCCCTGGTCCGCCTGCCGGTCTTTGCCTGGTATCTGGTCATGGCCCTGGTGGGCTCGCTCGTAGCGGGTATCGGCTTTCAAATTTTTATGGCTTGAGGATTTTTTCCAAGCGGCCATATTGGGGCCATGAGGAAACTGCAGGAATTTGAACTTAGTCCCCAGCCGGATGACGAACGCCTGACCGAAGACGTCAGCGGCATTGACCAGACTGGTGCCGCCGTGAATACCAGGGTGGTGGTTGAACAGCCGCTGACCTTGTATCTCAATGGCCAGGAAATCGTCACCATGATGACCATCGGCGATCACCCTGATTGTCTGGCGGTGGGCTATCTGTTGAACCAGAATATGCTGCGTCCCGACGATACCCTGACCGGTATCGATTATGACGAGGAATTATCCGTGGTCGTGGTGCGCACGGAACGGGTCACGGATTTTGAGGAAAAGCTGAAGAAAAAGACCCTCACCTCCGGCTGCGCCCAGGGTACTGCCTTTGGCGATATCATGGAGCATTTTGACGAGGTCAAGCTGCCCGGTGATGCGTTGTTAAAGACGTCGTGGATTTACAGCCTCAGCCGCAAGATCAATCAACAGCCCAGCCTGTATCTGACCGCAGGCGCTATTCATGGCTGTGTTCTGTGCGCCGAAGACAGCCCCCTGATCTATATGGAAGATGTGGGCCGGCACAATGCGATCGACAAGATCGCCGGCTGGATGTTTTTAAACGGTATGACGGCGGCGGACAAAATCTTTTACACAACCGGGCGTCTGACATCCGAAATGGTCATTAAGACCGTGCGCATGGGTATTCCCATTGTGATTTCCCGCTCCGGCTTCACGGCCTGGGGGGTGGATCTGGCGCGACAGGCGAATTTGACCCTTGTCGGCCGTGCCAAGGGGAAACGCTTTTTGTGCCTGGCCGGGCAGGATCGCATGATTTTCGATGCCAAATTAGACGCCAAATTCGATGACAAATTCGATAACTAGGGCGGGCGGAGTTGCTGGTCTGCTATTGGCAGGCGGTGGGGCGCGGCGCATGGGCGGTGGTGATAAATGCCTCCGGCAACTGGGCGGTCGTCCGTTGTTGGCCCATGTCATTGAACGTCTGGAGGGACAGGTCGATGAACTGGTCCTGAATGCCAATGGTGACGCCGCACGCTTCGCCGAATATGGGCTGCCCGTGGTATCCGACAGCATTCCCGGCATGGCGGGGCCCCTGGCAGGTATTCTGACGGGCATGGAATGGCTGCAGGAACATCGCCCAGGCGTCAATTTGATGCTGTCCATCCCTACTGATGGGCCGTTTCTGCCCCTGGATCTGGTGGCACGTCTTGCTGCCGCCAAGATGGATGGCGCACGGATCGCCTGCGCCAAGTCCGGTGATCGCACCCACCCGCCCATTGCGCTGTGGGATGTGGATTTGGCGGCTGATCTGCGCCGGGCCATGGAGGATGAGGATATGCGCAAGATTGATCTGTGGACCGCGCGCTATAATCTGGTGCATGTGGAATGGTCGGTGGCACCGTTTGATCCGTTCTTCAATGCCAATCGTCCCGAGGACCTTGCCCGGGCAGAGGTGCTGGCTGAAGGCTATTTGGTGTGATTGTCGAAAGGCCTTCACCCAACCATAACGCCCGGCCGGTGGGTTGCCTTATCGATATGCTCCTCCTCCATTATACAGGCATGCCCAGCGCCGAAGCGGCCTTGGAGCGTCTATGCGATGGTGCGGCAGAGGTTTCGGCGCATTATATGATCGATGAAGACGGCACACTTTATGCCCTGGTCGACGAGGGGCGTCGGGCCTGGCACGCCGGCCTCAGTTGTTGGGCCGGGCAGCGGGATATTAACGGCTGTTCCATTGGCGTTGAGTTGGTCAATCCGGGGCACGAATTTGGCTATCGCGCATTTCCCGAAGCGCAGATGGCGACTTTGCTCAACCTCTGCCAGGAGATACTGGCGCGCCATCCCATTCCGGCCCATCGGGTGCTGGGCCATTCAGACGTGGCCCCGACGCGAAAGGAAGACCCCGGCGAATTGTTTGATTGGGCCGCCCTGTCGGCATCAGGCATCGGCTTATGGCCTACTGCCAAAAATGACCATGGCCCTGTTTCATTGGAAGCATTTGGATATGATGTGACAGGGATGGGAGAGGCGGCTTGTGCGACCGCATTTCAGCGCCATTGGCGGTCCGCCAGGATAAACGGTGTCATGGATGCCGAATGTTTAAGTCTATTGGCCGGATTACTTGACCAAATCGACTGATGTCCCCATGTTGATGCTGCCAGACGGCTGGACGGTCGCCTTTACCCTTGGGACATTGTCTTAGGACATTGTCCTTGGGTGGGGGAGGAAAGTCCGGGCTCCATGAAAAAACGGTGCCGGGTAACGCCCGGCGGGGGCGACCCCAGGGAAAGTGCCACAGAAAGTAACCCGCCTGTCTTTCGAGCCAGTCTCGTACGATAGGTAAGGGTGAAAGGGTGCGGTAAGAGCGCACCGCGCGGCTGGTAACAGTCGTGGCAAGGTAAACCCCACCGGGAGCAAAACCGAATAGGGACGGCATGTTGGCGGCTGCTTTGGTTTCGGCTGGGGCGGATGCACAACAGGCGATTTTGCGCTGCCGTCCGGGTAGGTTGCATGAGGCGTTCGGCAACGGACGTCCTAGATGAATGATCGTCTATCGTCGCCAAATTTGGGCCGCGGCGTGGACAAAACCCGGCTTATAGGCCGTCTGGCGCCCACCGTTTTCCAAATAATCACATAAAAGAACATATTAAGAACAAAATTCTGCCGCATTGTTTCACTAGCTTGTGCGGCAGTTTAGTAAATCAAGGCTATTTTGTTCTGTTTCGAGATGCCTCGGAAGACTTGAGACATGCCGGTTTTGTCTTTAATGGCACAGGTTAATTATTTGTTTAGTCATTGACGCACATATTAGGGCATGATATCCCATAAAAACCCAATCGTGGGTATCGTGGCTCGGAATATGACTTCTGTACAAAGTCATGTCCATAGATTTGTCGCCACGATGGCAGGGAAACTGATAGGGGATTAGTCGTGGCGTTGTTTTTGTCGCGGTTTGATAACAAGGTAGACCGGAAGGGACGGGTATCCGTGCCCGCATCGTTCCGTGCTGACCTAACCTCTGATGCCTTTGCCGGTGCAATCGCTTATCCAACCCCTGGAAATAGCGGCGCGCTGGAGGCTTGCGACATCGATCGGATGCGCCAATTGGCGGAAGGGATCGATAGTTTCAACCCATTTTCCGATGAATTCGGCGATCTTGCCACCGCCATCCTGACCAAATCCCATCGCCTGCCATTTGATGGTGAAGGTCGTATTATCCTGCCGCAATCCTTGCTTGAGCATGCCGGTATTACCGACATGGCGACTTTCGCGGGCCGTGGTGCCACATTCCAGATCTGGGCCCCTGCCGCTTATGAAGCCTATGAAGCAGATGCCACGGGGCGCGCGCCGGAGCAGGCCGCCAAGTTTGAATTCCGCCGCCGCGATCAGATGGAGGCCGGGGAATGACGGCCTCGCCTCATATTCCGGTCATGTTGGCTGAAGTCTTAGATGGCCTCTCGCCACGGGACGGTGGCCTGTATCTCGACGGTACATTCGGAGCGGGTGGCTATACAGGCGCGATCCTGGATGCCGCCGATTGCCGGGTCATCGCTATTGACCGCGATCCTGATGCCGTTGCCGCCGGTGCCGATGTCGTCGGCCGTTATGACGGTCGGCTGACCCTGGTTCAGGGACGCTTTTCAGAAATGGAAAAGTTGGCGATTGCCGCGGGTGCGGGCAAACTTGACGGCGTCACCCTGGATTTGGGCGTGTCTTCCATGCAGATTGATCAGGCGGCGCGGGGCTTTTCCTTCGCTGCGGACGGCCCCCTTGATATGCGTATGTCTCAGTCCGGGGAAAGTGCGGCGGATGTGGTCAACAGCCGGGATCAGGATGAGTTGGCGGACATCATTTTTCATTTCGGGGATGAGCGGCGCTCCCGCGCCATTGCCCGTGCGATCATCAGGGCACGGGAAAATGCCCCAATCGAGCGGACGGCGGCGCTGGCGGACATCGTTGCCAAAGTGCTTGGGCCGGGCAAGCCGGGCGGAAAGCGCATTCATCCCGCCACCCGTACATTCCAGGCCTTGCGGATCTACGTAAACAGCGAGATTGAGGAGCTGCGCCAAGGTCTGGCCGCGGCCGAGCGTTTGTTGGCACCCGAAGGCTGGCTGGCCATCGTCTCGTTTCATTCATTGGAAGACCGGGAAGTAAAACAGTTTCTGGCGGATCGCGCGGGTCTGCAACCCAGTGGCTCCCGCCATCGCCCGCCCAGCGGCGATGACAAGCGTCCCATAACGTTTCGTCTGCCCCGTCGCGGCGTGACAAAGCCCAGTGCGGCGGAGACTGCCACGAACCCCAGGGCCCGTTCGGCCCGGTTGCGGGTTGCCCAGCGGACAGATGCCGTGCCCTTTGGCTCGGATGAAGAGGTGGCGGCATGAGGTGGCCCGTCACCATCGTCGTAATGTTGCTGGTCCTGGCCGTGTCTTTGGGCCTGTATCGCCTTGAATCCCAGGTGCAACATCTGGAGCGTCAATTGTCGACGGCAACCACGCAGTTAAAAGACAATCAACGCAACAGCCGCATCCTGGCGGCGGAATTAAGTTATTTGAGCCAGCCCAGCCGGCTGCAGGATTTAGCCTTGCGTCATCTTGATCTGGCGCCCCTGTCACCGGCCCAGATTAGTGATCTGGCCAGCCTGCCCCTGAAGGTAGTTGTCAGGTCCGCTGCAAATTCAGTTGCCAATTCAGTTGGTGCGGCAAAAGGCAATAAAGATCAGGGTGCAGCCCGCCTTGACCAACCACCCGTGCCCGGTTGGAAGCCGATCAAGCCCACCCGCCCCATCAAGTCCCGTCGTGGTGAGCGCATTGTCCTGGCGTCCAGTGGGGATGAGCCATGATCAAAAGCGAAGCACGCGTCTATGATCGGGATAATCTTGGTGATCCGGGGCTTGAGAACGACACCCATCTCATCGGCAGTAAAGCCGCCGCGATCCGCATTGGGCGCACGCGATTGCTGACCGTTGCGTTGGTTTTTGCTATCAGCTTCGTTGTCCTTGGTGCGCGCCTGGTGCAATTGACTGTGATCCGCGAGCCGGCACATTCTTTGGCATTCATATCCTCATCTCCTACCAAGTCGACCGCCGGCCGGGCCGACGTCGTGGACCGTAACGGTGTTTTGCTGGCGACGAATTTGTTGACCGCCTCTCTTTATGCAGATGCCAGGGTCGTGCCTGATGTGGCTGTGGCTGCCCGGCGCTTGGTGGCAGTGCTGCCTGAACTAAGCCCCTCGGCGGTTCATGAACGGTTGTCATCGGGCAGAGCCTTTGTTTGGTTAAAGCGCAACCTGACGCCAACACAACAGGCCGCCGTCAATGATCTGGGTATTCCAGGCCTGTATTTTCGGGCCGAGCAACGACGCCTCTATCCCCATGGCGCGCTGGAGGCCCATGTGCTGGGCTTCACGGATGTGGATGGTAACGGCATCGCGGGAATCGAGAAGTATTTCGATCAGGACATGCGTGATCGGGGGCCCGAGGGCCAGTCCCTGCAATTGTCCCTCGATGTCAGGGTGCAACACGTCCTCCGCGATGAGCTAACAGCCGCCATGCGCCGCTTTCGCGCCACGGGTGCTGCGGGCCTGGTGATGAATGCCAATACGGGCGAAATTCTTGGCCTTACGTCGTTACCTGATTTTGATCCCAATCACCCATCTGCCGCGCCCGCCCTGGCCCGTTTCAATCGGGCCACAAAAGGCGTCTATGAATTGGGCTCGGTCTTTAAGGTGCTGACGGTGGCCATGGCTCTCGATAGTGGCGTGACCAAGATACGCGGCGGCTACGACGCGACCAAGCCGATCCGTGTCGCCCGCTTCACCATCCGTGACAGTCACGCCAAAGGTCGATGGTTGTCGGTACCTGAAATCCTGATCTATTCCTCAAACATCGGTGCCGCCAAGATGGCTTTGGATCTGGGCCGCGATGGACAGCGCAAATATCTTGATCGTTTTGGTCTGCTGCATCGTCCCAGTTTGGAGCTGCCGGAAGTTGGCACGCCGATCACACCGGCCCGTTGGGGTGAAATCTCTACGATGACCGCCAGCTATGGCCATGGTTTGGCGGTCAGCCCCGTACAGTTTGCTTCCGCTTTCGCGGCAACGGTCAATGGCGGCGTGTTGATGCCCGCAACCTTAATCAAGCGTAAGCCCGGGGAACGGCCAGTCGGCGTACAGGTGGTCAGCGAGAGGACGTCCAACCAATTGCGCCGTCTGCTGCGCGCCGTGGTCGAAAAGGGCACGGGCCGGAAAGCCAGTGCGCCGGGCTATCTGGTCGGCGGCAAGACGGGCACGGCGGAAAAGGCAGGCGCGGGCGGTTACCGGCGCAAAGCATTAATCTCTTCCTTCGTTGCGGCCTTCCCCATGACCGCACCTGAATATGTTGTCTACCTGCTGTTGGACGAACCTCAGGGTGATGGCGAAACCCACGGCTATGCCACGGCGGGTTGGACGGCGGCACCTTTGACCTCCCGCGTGGTGGGGCGCATTGCACCGATCCTCGGCGTTCGTCCACTGGATGTTGCAGCCGCGCCAATTCGACGGGCCATGGCACAGCCACTCCACAGCAGGTTGCCGATGCGGAGCCGGAACGTTGCGGTTAATTGAACTCATGGGAGAGAGCGTGAAGCAACTGGCGGATAGAGAGATTGTTGGGCTGACGGCGGATAGCCGTTCGGTGGAGCCCGGCTATCTGTTTGCCGCCTTACCCAGCAGCGTCGCCAGCAGTCCCCTGAATGGAGCCAATTTCGTGCCCGAGGCCTTGCGCCGGGGGGCGGCCGCACTTTTGGGGCCGCCCGGTTTGGCAGCCAATCTTGAAACCCCCATCGACGTGCCTGTTATAGAGGACGAAGATCCACGCCGCCGCCTGTCCCAACTGGCGGCGCGATTTTTTGCTGAACAACCACGCACCATTGTGGCCGTTACCGGAACTGCGGGGAAAAGCTCCGTCGCCGATTTCGTACGCCAGATCTGGCTTGCCATGGGCCTGTCAGGTGCCTCCATGGGTACCCTGGGCATTAACTCAACGCCGTTGCAGCGCCCTTTGGCGCATACGACACCAGACCCGGTGGTCTTGCACGAAGCCTTGCGTGACCTGGCCGCCGCGGGCGTGGACCATCTGGCATTGGAAGCCTCCAGCCATGGGTTGGAGCAGAGCCGGCTGGACTTCGTCAAGGTTATGGCTGCCGCCTTTACCAATCTATCCCGGGATCACCTGGACTATCACACCAACGAAGAAGCCTATTTGCAGGCCAAACTACATCTGTTCAAGGTTGTGATGGGGCCCGGCGGTACGGCAGTGCTACCTCATGGGCAGGATTTAACGGACCGTCTGCGCGCCGCCTGTCAGGCCAGGGCTCACAATATTTGGACGTTTGGCGCTGGTGGCGATATTGATTTGCGACAGCGGGAAATTTTCGGCACGGGGCAACGTCTGACCATTGCCGCGCAGGGTTTTGAGGCGACTTTGGATCTGCCCCTGATCGGTGCTTTTCAGGCTGATAATGTTTTATGCGCCATCTCTCTGGTATTGGCTTGCGGTGAAGGTCCCGAAGACGTCTTCACCGCCGCAGCGCAATTGACGGGCGTGCCAGGGCGATTGCAGGCGGTGGGCGGCCATGTCTATGTGGATTACGCCCATAAGCCGGAAGCGTTACGTGCCGCCATCGACGCCTTGCGCCCCCATACCAAAGGCCAATTGGTTGTCGTCTTTGGCTGTGGCGGAGATCGTGACAAAGGCAAACGCCCGATCATGGGTGCCATCGCTGACCAGCTTGCCGATCAGATCATTGTCACGGACGACAATCCACGCAGCGAAGATCCCAGCCTGATCCGGGCCGAGATTTTGTCTGCCTGTCCCGGTGCAGTGGAGATTGGCGACCGCGGCCTGGCCATTGCCACGGCCATAAGCGGGCTGGCGGCTGATGATGTTCTGCTGATTGCAGGTAAGGGGCATGAAACAGGGCAGACTGTAGCCGGCGTTACCCATCCATTTGATGACCGGGATGTTGCCCGAAAAATTCTTGCGGAGGTGCGATCATGAACACCTCCCCTCTATGGCAGGCAAGCGAAGCCGCCGCCGCTACGAATGGCCGCACCACTGGTGGGTGGAACGCTATTGGCGTTTCAATCGACAGCCGTACGGTGCAATCGGGCGATCTGTTCGTCGCTATCCAGGGCCCAAATTTTGACGGTCATGGTTTCGTTGCCGATGCCATGGCTCGTGGTGCCGTGGCGGCCATGGTCAGCCGGGAACCCGATGGCGTTGATGCGGATGCACCTTTGTTGTGGGTCGATGATACCCTTGCCGGTTTGGAAGCCCTGGGGCGTGCCGCACGGCAACGCAGCAAGGCCCAAATTGTGGCGGTCACCGGCAGTGTGGGCAAAACCGGTACCAAGGAAGCGTTGTTTCAGGCCCTGGCCCGCAGTGCGTCAACCCATGCCTCCAAGGGTAATTTGAACAATCATTGGGGCGCACCGTTAAGCCTGGCGCGGATGCCACGGGATAGCCAATTCGGCGTCTTCGAATTGGGCATGAACCATGCAGGCGAGATTGCACCGCTTAGCCAGCTGGTCCGCCCGCATGTTGTCATCATCACCAATGTGGAACCGGTGCATCTTGAGTTTTTCTCCTCCCTCAGCCAGATCGCCGATGCCAAGGCCGAGATTTTTGAGGGGCTGGAGCCAGATGGCGTTGCGATCCTGAACCGGGACAATGGCCTTTACGAGCATTTGGCGGCAGCGGCGAAGGCTGCCGGTGTCGGCCGTATCGTCTCCTTCGGGGCTCACAATGAGGCCCAGGCCCGCCTGATCGGTTTGGCGCAACATCCCACCTGCAACTGTATCTCCGCCGATATCGACGGACAGGCCGTGACCTACAAAGTGGGCGCGCCGGGCCGTCATTGGGCCATCAACAGCCTGGCCGTACTGGCCGCCGTCCGTGCCCTGGGCGCGGATCTGGGTCTGGCCGCTCTGGCCATGGCCGATGTTGTGGCGCCCAAGGGCCGCGGCGAACGCCATGTCATCGCCTATGACGAGGGCACGTTGCTGGTCATTGATGAAAGCTATAACGCATCCCCCGTCGCCATGACCGCTGCTATTCAGACACTCGGTGTGGGTGGGGATGAGGTGTTGGCGAAGGGCCGGCGCATTGCCGTGCTGGGGGATATGTTGGAATTGGGTCCGACCTCGCCCGCGCTACATGCGGAGTTGGTGCCCGCTTTGGTCGAAGCCGGGGTTGACCGGGTTTTCGCCTGTGGTCCCCAGATGAAGCATCTGTTTGATGCCCTGCCTCGGCATATGCGCACACAACACGAAGAAACCGCCCAGGTCTTGGTGGCAAAAGTCATGGCCGCTGTACAGCCCGGCGATACGGTTCTGATAAAAGGCTCCCTTGGCATGGCCATGGCACCCATCGTTCAGGCCCTGTGTGGTTTGGGTGAGGACATTTCCGTGACGTCCCATGCCGCTACTTTGGCCAACGGCAACGGCAACGGCTAGGGGGCGGGCATGCTTTTCAACCTACTTTACCCCCTGGCTGAAGATTTCAGAATTTTCAATCTGTTCCGCTATCTGACCTTTCGCACAGGCGCGGCGGTGATGACCGCGTTGATCATCAGTTTTATTGTAGGGCCACCCCTGATCCGCTGGTTACGCAGCAAACAGGGACGGGGCCAGCCGATCCGGGATGACGGCCCGGAACGCCATATCGTCGCCAAACAGGGAACGCCCACCATGGGCGGCTTCCTGATCCTGTTGGCATTATCTGTTTCGACGTTGTTGTGGGCGGATTTAAGCAACCAGTTCGTCTGGGCCGTTCTGTTGGTCACTGCGGGCTTTGGCTTGATCGGTTTCGCCGATGATTATCTGAAAGTGACCCAAGCCAATGTGCGCGGCCTGCCGGGGAAGCTGAAGCTGATCCTGGAGCTTATTGTCGCCGTCGTTGCCACCATCTGGATTATTTCGTTCCAACCGGACGGACTTTCCCACCACCTGGCGCTGCCGTTCTTCAAAGACCTGTTGTTCGATTTGGGTCTGTTCTTCATACCCTTCGGGGCCCTGGTCATGGTTGGATCATCCAATGCCGTGAACCTGACGGACGGCCTGGACGGCCTGGCCATCGGGCCGTTGATCATTGCCGCCTCCGCCTTTGCCTTGATCGCCTATCTTTGCGGTAATGTGGTTTTCTCAGGTTACCTGCAACTCCACGCCGTGCCTGGCGCGGGCGAGTTGGCGGTCTATTGCGGTGCGCTCGTTGGTGCCGGTTTAGGCTTTTTGTGGTTCAACGCGCCGCCCGCCATGGTCTTCATGGGCGATACGGGCAGTTTGTCTCTGGGTGGTGGTTTGGGCGCGATTGCCGTTGTCACCAAGAACGAAATGGTTTTAGGCATTATCGGTGGATTGTTCGTCTTGGAGACTGTCTCGGTCATTGTGCAGGTGGCATCCTTCAAGATGACCGGCCGGCGGGTCTTCCGCATGGCACCCCTGCATCATCACTACGAACAAAAAGGCTGGGCAGAGCCGACCATCGTGATCCGGTTCTGGATCATCGCCGTCATCCTGGCCTTGGTCGGCCTGGCAACGTTGAAGTTGCGGTAAACAATGATCACAATTACCGCATATAGAGATAAACCGGTCGCCGTATTCGGCCTTGGACGCACGGGCCTGTCTGTTGTCGGTGCCTTGGTCAGTGGTGGTGCCCGCGTTCTGGTCTGGGATGACGATCCAAACCGCCGCTCCGATGCGGTGAAACTTGGTGCCGTACCCGTGCAGCCGACCGAGGAAGGTTGGCAAGGTATTGTCGCCCTGGTGTTAAGCCCCGGGGTACCTCTAACCCACCCGAAGCCCCATATGGTGGTTGCCTTGGCGGAACGTTTAGGGGCCGAGGTTCTGGGCGATATAGAGCTGTTTGCCCGCACCCGGCCTGAAGCGGCGGTTGCGGCCATTACGGGCACCAACGGGAAATCAACCACCACCTCCCTGTTGGCACATATTCTGACCACGGCGGGACGACGGGTAGAGGCAGGCGCGAACCTGGGCCGCCCGGTTTTGGATTTCGCTGTGTTGCGTGCCGGCGATGCCTACGTGCTGGAACTGTCATCCTACCAGATTGATCTGACGATCGGTTTGCGTCCCCAGGTGGTCGCGTTGATGAATATCAGCCCGGACCATCTGGATCGCCACGGCGGTATGGATGGTTATGTCGCGGCGAAGCGCCGGTTGTTGGAAATGGCCTGTCCGGATGCCACTTTGATCATCGGTACTGACGATGAATGGTCCGCGCAACTGAGCCGGGATCTGACGGCATCAGGGCGCAAGGTGATCGAAGTCTCGGTTGTTCGGGAATTGACAGACGGTCTGTTTGCCCGTGATGGCAAGCTGTATCGGGGCGGCGATGCAAACCCACTGGCTGACCTGAACGGCATTGATACCCTGCGCGGGGCGCACAACTGGCAAAATGCCGCCGTAGCTTTCGCCATGGCGGAGGCATTGGGCCTGACGCCTGATCAGATCGAGCCCACATTGGCCGGTTTCGCCGGCCTGCCCCATCGCATGGAAGTTGTGGCACGGCATGGGGATATCCTGTTCGTCAATGACAGCAAAGCGACCAACGCAGAGGCCGCAGCCCATGCATTGGCCGCATATGACGACATTTATTGGATTGCGGGCGGTATCGCCAAACAGGGCGGCATCGCTACCCTTGCGCCGCTATTTAGTAATCTGTCCAAGGCTTACCTGATTGGTGAAGCTGCGGCATCGTTCGCGGACAGCTTGGATGGTTCTGTATCGCATGTCATATCGGGTGATATGGCTACGGCTGTGCATGGTGCCTATGAGGATGCCCAGGCCTCAGGTGGGGGGGTCATCCTGTTATCACCGGCCTGCGCCAGCTTTGACCAGTTCGATAGTTTCGAAGCCCGCGGCGATCAATTCCGTGCCCTGGCACAAGGCATTCAGGGCAACGGAAATAGCAACGGCAACACCCGTCATTCGGACCAGAACCGCCGCCGCGCGGCGGGAGGGGCCAGATGATGTCCTTTGCCCGCACCGATACATCCCTTGTGGGCCGCTGGTGGTGGACCGTTGATCGCTGGACCCTGTTGGCGGTGGCCCTGTTGATCGCCATCGGTAGTTTGCTGACCCTGGCCGCCAGTCCGGCCGTGGCGGAACGTTTAAATCTGCAAAGTCAGCATTTTGTTCTGCGCCAAATGATCTTTCTGCCCCTGGCCGTGACCGTGATGTTCGTCGTGTCATTGATGAGCCCGCGCGGCGTGCGCCGTATTTCCGTGGTTGGCCTTGGCATCAGCCTGCTGTTGGTCATCGCAACGTTGTCCCTCGGCGCCGAGATCAAGGGTGCGACCCGGTGGCTGCAGTTTGCCGGCCTGTCCATTCAACCCTCCGAATTCGTCAAACCCTGTTTTGCCGTCGTGGCGGCCTGGATGCTGGCAGAGCAACGGCGGCGCGAAGGGGTGCCGGGTGGTCTGATCTGCTGCGGCCTCTTTATTCTGGTCGCCTCTCTGTTGGTGCTGCAACCTGATTTCGGCATGACCGCCGTTGTCGCCATGGTCTGGTTCGGGCAATGTTTCATTGCCGGGTTATCCATGCTTTGGATAGCTATTCTGGTTGGCCTTGGGCTGGTTGGCGCGGTTGCGGCCTATGCCACCATTCCCCACGTGGCCAGCCGCATCGACCGTTTCCTTGATCCCGCCAGCGGCGACAGCTATCAGATTGATCGGGCCATGGACGCCTTTGGCCAGGGTGGCCTGTTGGGCCGGGGCCCGGGCGAAGGCATGGTAAAACGGGTTCTGCCCGATGCCCACACGGATTTCATCTTCTCTGTTGCAGGCGAAGAATTCGGCCTGATCGCCTGTCTGATCATTGTCGCCCTGTTCGGTTTTATCACTCTGCGCGGTTTCGCCAGATTACTGCGGGAAGACGATCTGTTCATCCTGCTGGCTGCGGCGGGATTGCTCACCCAGTTCGGGTTGCAGGCGGTGATCAATATTGGCGTGAACCTAAACCTGTTGCCTACCAAGGGCATGACGTTGCCGTTCATCTCTTACGGGGGGTCGTCCCTGTTGGCCCTGGCGTTGGCCATGGGTATGGTCTTGGCCCTGACCAGGCGGCGTCCCAATCTTGCGGGGCTGCCATGACTCGTAAACTGAACGCCCCAATTATGCTGGCAGCGGGTGGCACCGGTGGTCATGTCTTTCCGGCCCAGGCCCTGGCGGCAGAGTTAGACCGTCGCGGCAGGGCAGTGGACATCGTCACTGATCGCCGTGGCGATGATTACAGTGGACAGTTTCCAGGCCGCACCGTTCACCAGATTACCTCCGCCACACCATCGGGGCGTGGCCTGATGGGCAAGGCGGCTGCGGTGATAAATATCGCCCTGGGCACTCTGCAGGCCCGGCGGTTGATCCGTCAGGTTGCACCGGCTGCCGTGGTCGGCTTTGGTGGTTATCCTTCGTTGCCGACTATGCTGGCGGCGATAACGTTGTCTGTGCCCCGCGCCATACATGAACAGAATGCGGTTCTGGGCCGGGTTAATCGCCTGATTGCCAGCCGGATGGATGCCATTGCAACGTCATTCCCGGTCACACAAGGCCTGCCGGAAAAAGACGCGCAGCCACAGTTGGTTACGGGCAATCCGGTGCGCGATGACGTGCAAGCGTTGGCAAATCAGGCTTATAACGCGCCAAAAATTGATGGGCCGTTCGAGCTTTTGATTTTCGGCGGTAGTCAGGGCGCGCGGAAATTCAGTCAGGTCATACCAGCTGCCCTGTTGGCTTTGCCCGCGGCCCTGCGCCGGCGTTTGGAGGTCGTGCAGCAATGCCGCCCGGAAGACCTTGATGCCGTTCGCGAGGTCTATACCAAGGCCGATATCAGGGCAGAGACGGCAGTTTTCTTCGACGATATGCCCGCCCGCCTGGCAACGGCCCATCTGGTCATCGCGCGCAGTGGCGCAGGCACGGTCAGTGAATTGGCTATGGCCGGGCGGCCCAGCATATTGGTGCCCTATGCCCATGCGACAGACGATCATCAAAGCCGTAATGCGGAAGTTTTGAGCTCTGCGGGAGGTGCCTGGGTGCTGCCGGAGGCGGATTTGGCGGTGCCTGTGTTGACCGAGCATTTGGCAAAATTGATGAACCAGCCGGAATCGCTGGCAGAAGCGGCAAAGGCGGCAAAAGGCCGCGCGCAACCGAATGCGGCGGCGCAGTTGGCGGAGTTGGTGTTGGCCCTTGCCGACCATGATGAGAATGGGAGGGCGGCTGCATGAGAGCCCTGCCATTGGACATCGGGGTCATTCACTTTGTCGGTATCGGCGGCATCGGGATGAGCGGTATTGCCGAGGTCATGCATAATCTGGGCTATCAGGTACAGGGTAGCGACCAGTCCGAAGGCGCCAATGTGGTCCGCCTGCGGGACCTCGGTGTCAGGGCAATGATCGGCCATAGGTCGGAAAATCTGGGCGAAGCCCGGGTGGTCGTGATCTCGTCCGCCGTAAAGCCGGACAATCCCGAAGTTGTTGCCGCCCGGGAGGCGATGATCCCCGTGGTGCGCCGGGCCGAAATGCTGGCAGAGCTGATGCGCCTGAAATGGGCCATCGCGGTCGGCGGCACCCACGGCAAGACAACGACGACCTCCATGGTCGCGGCCATCCTCGATGGGGCCGACTATGACCCGACGGTGATCAACGGCGGCATCATTAACGCCTATGGCACCAATGCCCGCCTGGGTGAGGGTGAATGGATGGTGGTGGAGGCGGATGAGAGCGACGGCAGTTTTACCAAATTGCCCGCGACCATCGCCATCGTCACGAACATGGATCCCGAACATCTGGATTTCTATGGCGACTTCGAAACCGAACGTGCCGCCTTTCAAAGTTTCATCGAAAATCTGCCCTTCTATGGCTTTGCCGTGATGTGCCTTGATCATACGGAGGTTCAGGCCTTGATCGGTCGCATCTCGGACCGGCGCATCGTGACCTATGGGTTTAGTCCCCAGGCTGCCGTGCGTGGTGTTGATCTTCACGCCTCGGCCAACGGGATGCATTTCGATGTTGCCATTACGGATCGGGTCAGTAACGAAACCCGCCTGATCCAGGGTTTCCATCTACCCATGCATGGGGACCACAACGTCCTGAATGCCCTGGCAGCCATCGCCGTGGCCCAGGAAATGAAGATCGCCGATGAAGTATTGATTGCCTCTCTGGCCGGCTTTGCGGGCGTCAAACGACGCTTTACCAAGACCGGTGAAGTGGGCGGCGTAACGGTAATCGATGACTATGGCCATCACCCGGTGGAGATCGCCGCCGTGTTGCATGCCGCTCGTGCTGCCTGTGAGGGGCGCATTGTGGCCGTCGTACAGCCGCATCGATATACCCGCCTGCGTGATCTGTTTGAAGAATTCTGCACCTGCTTTAACGATGCGGATACGGTCATTGTGGCGCATGTTCATGCTGCCGGTGAAACGCCCATTGAGGATATGGACCGGGACGCCTTGATCCAAGGTCTGCTGGCCCGTGGTCATCGCCGGGTGCTGCCTTTGGATGATCCGGAAGATTTGGCGCCATTGGTTGCCGATGAAACCAACGGCGGCGACATGGTTGTCTGCCTTGGTGCCGGCACCATTACCGCCTGGGCAAATGCCCTGCCGCAAAGCCTATCCGCCCTGGAAACGGGGGTGGCTGCGTCATGATGTCGGCAGAACAAAACCGCCCAACCCTGCTGTCCCGCCTGCCGGAGGTGCGCGGACGCTTTATTGAGCATGTGGATCTTTCCGGCAGCACATGGTTCCGCGTCGGTGGCGCTGCGGATGTTGTTTTCCGGCCCGCGGATACCGCCGATCTGGCAGGTTTCCTGGCCAATTGTCCCAAGGATATCCCCCGCACGGTCATCGGTCTGGGTTCGAACCTGTTGATCCGGGATGGTGGGGTGCGCGGCGTTGTCATTCGCCTTGATCGTGAATTCGCGCAGATCGATGTGGATGGCGAACTGGTGACGGCAGGGGCCGGTGCCCTGGATGTCAATCTGGCGAGAATTTGCCGCGATGCGGGATTGGTTGGTTTTGAGTTCATGCGCGGCATTCCCGGCACCATTGGCGGTGGTCTGCGGATGAATGCCGGGGCCTATGGCAGGGCATTTCGTGACGTTCTTGTTTGGGCCGAGGCGGTTGATGCTGCTGGTACGACGCATAAAATGATGGCCGACGACTTGGACCTTGGCTATCGCCAATGCGGTGCGCCGGAAGATTGGATTTTCACCGTCGCGCAATTCCGGGGCCGGTTTGGTGACAGGGCGGAAATCAGCGCCCGTATGCAGGAGGTTCGCCAGGCCCGCAAGGACAGCCAGCCGGTCAATACGCGGACGGGCGGCAGCACCTTTAAGAATCCGGGCAGCGACAACCCCAATAGCACCAAAGCATGGGAGCTTGTTGATCACGCGGGCTGCCGGGGCCTGGTGCGCGGTGGTGCCATGGTCTCGGAGTTGCATTGTAATTTCCTGATTAACACGGGCACGGCGACGGCGGCTGATCTGGAAGCCTTGGGCGAGGAAGTGCGCCGCCGGGTCCAGGCCCACAGCGGCGTTATGCTGCAATGGGAAATCCGCCGGATTGGCGAATATGGCCCCGACGACACACCGGAACTGGTGTTGACGGAGGTGGTGCCATGAGCAGGCAGCGTACCCATGTCGCAGTTCTGATGGGTGGATGGTCGGCGGAACGCCCTGTATCCCTCAGCACCGGTGCGGAATGTGCCGTGGCACTGCGCACGGCAGGATATCAGGTTAGCGAAATTGATGCCGACCCGAGCTTGGCCGAGCAATTGCGGGCCGCGAAGCCCGATGTCGTATTTAATGCTTTGCATGGCCGCTGGGGCGAAGATGGTTGTGTCCAGGGGCTGTTGGAATTCATGGGCCTGCCCTACACCCATTCAGGCGTCCGTGCTTCTGCCGTGGCGATGCATAAGCCATCGTCCCTGGCGGTCTTCCGCGCCAATAAAATTCCCTGCCCGGAAGGTTGCTTGACGACAGTCGCAGCGGTGAATGAAAAAGACCCCCTGCCGCGCCCCTTCGTGGTGAAGCCGCCCAGTGAAGGCTCCACCTTCGGCGTGCGGATCGTTCGCAGTGGCGATAATAATCCCCCCATTGGTGCGGATTGGCAGTTTGGCGACGATGTATTGGCCGAATGCTTTATTCCGGGACGGGAGTTGACCGTGGCGGTGATGGATGGCCGCGCCTTGGGCGTTACCGAGATTAAGACCGACGACGGCTTTTACGATTACAAAGCTAAATATTCCGATGGCGGCTCCCAACATCTGCTGCCCGCCCCAATCCATGCCGACGTCTATGCCCAGGCTCTGGAGCTATCGGAGCGGGCCCATGCCGCCCTGGGCTGTCGTGGTGTCAGCCGGGCCGATTTCCGTTACGACGATACCGCCGGAGAGCCGGGCAATCTTTATATGCTGGAGGTCAATACGCAGCCCGGTATGACACCAACCTCGTTGGTGCCGGAGCTGGCCGCTCATTGCGAAATTGATTTCCCCGCCCTGGTGCGCTGGATGGTGGAGGATGCCGGATGCGCGCGCTAATGCAGCTGTTTAAACCAAAAGGCGCGGTCGCAAAACCGACCCGCCGCCGTACCTCGCGCGCAGCTTTGCGACGGCGTTACGGCATTATGGCGTTGTCAGTCGTGATCTTCCTAGGCGGGCTGGGCGCGGGTGCCTGGCAGCTATGGCAAAGCGGTATTGTTGATCAGGCCTATACAAAGGCGAGTGATGCCGTCACTGCATGGGGCGAGCGTCAGGTTCAGAACGCAGGCTTGACCGTACAGCATGTCTTTGTCACGGGCCGGGGGGAAACTTCCAAGAAGCAGGTGCTGGGCGCTGTCGGTGTGCGAAACGGCCAATCGATCCTGGCCTTTGATCCGGTGCAGGCCCGGCAACGGCTGTTGCAATTGGGTTGGGTGGAAACCGCGCGGGTGGAACGGCGCTTGCCGGACACCATCGTCGTCCGGATCAGCGAGCGTAAAGCCTTGGCCTTATGGCAGCACAAAGGCCGTCATGTCCTGATCGATCAGGGTGGCAAGCCCATTACACGCCGTCATCTGGCCCGCTTCGCCCATCTGCCCGTTGTCGTGGGCAAAGATGCACCGCAAGCCGCTGCGGCGTTGATCGGGATGCTGTCCCAGCAGCCGGCCTTGTTTGCACAGGTGCGGGCGGCGGTGCGGATCGGCGCACGGCGCTGGGATGTGCGCCTAAAGAATGGCGTCAAAGTGTACCTGCCTGAAGAAAACGCGACAGCCGCCTGGGTTCGTTTGGCGGCGCTGGTGGCGGAGCACCGAATATTTGAGCGGGATATCGCAGCCATCGACCTGCGCCTGCCGGACCGCTTGGTGTTGCGTCTGACACCGGAGGCCGCGGCCAAGAAAAGCAAAAACGGGAAGGACACGTAGTATGGCCGTGGGTAAAAATGGTCTGATCACCGCCTTGGATATCGGCAGCACAAAGGTCTGTTGCTTCATTGCCCGACCCGATGGTTCGGGCGGCGTGCGGGTGATTGGCATCGGGCATCAGATCGCGCGTGGTATGCGGGCGGGCACGGTTGTGGATATGGACGCGGCGGAGGAAGCTGTGCGCGGTGCCGTCGATGCCGCCGAGCGCATGGCCAAGGAACGTGTTGATAGTGTGCTATTGAGCTTCTCCGGCGGGCGACCTGCATCACGCTTGATCGATGTGGAAACCGATATCGCCGGTCATGAAATTGGTGAGCGGGATTTAAAACGGGCCTTGGCCCAGGCCCATCTGCTGGCCCGGCGCAGTACGGAAGGCCGGGAAATTTTGAATGCTATTCCCGCCGGTTATTCCATTGATGGTGCCCCGGGATATCGGGAGCCGCGCGGCATGTTCGGGGCCCGCCTGGGCCTGCGCCTGCATGTTGTGTCCGCCGCTGTGGGCCCTCTGCGAAATATGAAGCTGCTGGCGGAACGCTGTCATCTGGAAATCGCGTCTTTGGTCGTAGCCCCCTATGCCGCCGGTCTGTCGACCCTGGTTGAGGACGAGATGGATCTGGGCGTGACACTGATCGACATGGGTGGCGGCAGCACGGATGTGGCGGTCTTTTACGATGGCCATATGGTTCACACGGATCAGGTGCCCGTGGGCGGCAATCATGTCACCAATGATATTGCCCGCGGCCTGTCCACATCTGCCTCTCATGCAGAACGTCTAAAGACGTTGCATGGCAGTGCCGTGGCGGGTCCGGACGATGAACACGCCATGGTCAGTGTGCCACGGGTTGGGGAAAGCGGCGCGGATGCGGTGCAGCAAATTCCCCGCTCCATGCTGATCGGAATAATTCAACCCCGGATCGAAGAAACGTTGGAGCTGGTGCGTGACCGTTTGCAGGCCTCGGGCCTGGCACGCACCGCCGGGAGGCGTGCCGTATTGACGGGCGGCGGCGCACTTTTGACCGGGGTGCGCGAACACGCAGCCCGCGTCCTGGATAAACAAGTTCGGGTCGGCCGGCCCCTGGGCGTGCACGGCTTGGCAGAGGCCACGGAAGGCCCGGCCTTTGCCTCAGCTGCCGGGCTGCTGGCCTATGCCGAACGTGGCGGCGGGCAGGCCCACATGGAAACCATGGCGGACACTGCAATAGGCGATGGCCGCATCCATCGTCTGGGCCGCTGGTTTAAGGAGAATTTTTAGCCATGACCAAGTTAGCCATAAGCAAGATTGACACGAGACCAATTCCATTCACCGCAACGACTACGAACCAAGCGACCACAATTGGCCCAAATTCGAACCATCGGGCCAATCCCATTGTGTGCTGGAGCCTATAGGTAAAGGAGACCTGAGCTATGACCATCAACCTGAATGCCCCGTTAATGACAGAGCTGAAACCCCGTATCGTCGTGATTGGGGTGGGCGGCGCAGGCGGAAATGCTGTCAACAATATGATCTCTTCCGGCCTTGAGGGGGTGGAATTCATCGTCGCCAACACCGATTCCCAGGCCCTGGCGCAAAGCACCGCCGACCGACGGATCCAACTGGGTGCGGCCATTACCCAGGGTCTGGGCTGTGGTGCCCGCCCCGATGTGGGCCGGGCCGCAGCCGAAGAAGCCATTGATCAGCTTCTCGACCACATGGCAGGGACCCATATGGCCTTTATCACCGCCGGTATGGGCGGGGGCACGGGCACGGGCGGTGCACCGGTTATCGCCGAGGCCCTGCGCGCCCAGGGAATTCTGACCGTTGGTGTGGTCACCAAGCCATTCCAGTTTGAGGGCAGCCAACGGTTGCTGTCCGCCGAACGCGGCATTGAAGAGCTGCAATCCTTCGTCGACACCCTGATCGTGATCCCCAATCAAAACCTGTTCCGCATTGCCAATGAAAAGACCACCTTCGCGGATGCATTTTCCATGGCCGATGATGTTCTGCATTCCGGTGTTCGGGGCATTACGGATTTGATGGTTCTGCCCGGTTTGATCAATCTGGACTTTGCCGATGTCAAAACCGTGATGGCGGAAATGGGCAAGGCCATGATGGGTACCGGCGAAGCCGAGGGTGAAAAACGCGCTATCGAAGCTGCGGAAGCGGCAATTTCAAATCCTCTGCTGGATGATGTTTCCATGCAGGGTGCCAGAGGCGTCTTGATCAACATCACCGGCGGCATGGATCTGACCCTCTACGAGGTGGATGAAGCCGCCAACCGGGTGCGTCAGGAAGTTGACCCGAATGCCAACATCATTGTCGGTTCCGCCCTGGATGACAGCTTGAACGGTCGCATGCGGGTCTCCGTCGTGGCAACCGGAATTGAATGTGAAGAAGGGGCGTTGCGTCCGGTCATCACGGCACCGCGTCTTGCTTCTGTCGCGGGACGGCCCATTCCTGCTGAAGCACCTGCCGCACCGTTGGCCGCAGTTGCGGTCGCGGCACCGGTTGTCGATGCACCACAAGAGGTGACGGGAGCGGAACTTGAAGCAGCGGTTGAGGTTGCCCCCGAGAACGAAATCGAAATGGAACCGATGTTCGCGGCGACGGAAACACCAGAGGCCGTAGAGCCGCCGGCATTGCCTTTGACATTCGGCCAACGCGTCCCCGCACCGAAGCCGCCCCAGGCGGAGCCTGATCCCATGGCCCTGTCAGGCCAGCGGACAGCTGATGTCAGCATGGATAGCGGCCCCTTTATCGCACCGACCATCAATCGTCCGGAAAGGGATCGCAATCCTCTGCAACAACCCGACCCCCTGGCGGAGGCGGAAGCGCTAAATCCAACAGACCGTCCGGTAAAGAAGAAGCGCACCGGCTTTTCATTGTTCCGGCGGAAACACGTGGCCGAGCCAGAAGCCCCAACCGAACCGGCTCCCGTACCGGCTCCGTCGCAACCAAGGCTGGAAGCGCCAAGCCCGGAAAGAATGCGCCAGGCGGTAGCACCGGATGTTCATTTGGATATGCCGGCGGAACCCATACCGCCCATGCCTGCACCCCTGCCGGAGGTTGCGGAACCAGCAGCGGCACCTGCGGCGGCACAACCGCCGGCACAACCGCTGGCGCAGCCACTTGCTCCACCGCAGACGGAGGAAGATTTACTTGAGATTCCTTCGTTTTTGCGCCGTCAGGCCAACTAAATATCCAACGAATAATTGATGCGGCGTTAGCCGGTTGCCAAAAAAATGGTTAACCCGGCTGACGCCGTAACGAAATGTAATAAAGTTTGATTTGAGGATCTTGGGATGGATCGCTAGAAAGATCATCCAAGGGCCTCTTTTATAAGGATGATTCTGTTTCGAACCCGATGCTCTCTAAGCGCGCCGTTAATGAATTTGACTTAGAGGGTGGAAGAATATTGAGACAGGATTATTTGCCAGCACGAATTTTGGCTGGCACATAATCGGGACGGACAAATTACGAAGACCAAGACAGTTATCTAGACGGTTGTGCAGACAGGTTTATGACGTGAATACCAAGCAACAGCATACGTTAAAAAATGCGATTAATTGTTCCGGCGTGGCGCTTCATAGCGGCGTAAAGGTTGCTATGTGCTTGCGCCCGGCAGCTGCCGATACGGGCATCGTTTTTCATCGTACGGACCTCGACCCAATTGTCGTAGATGGGGTCGTAGATGGGGTCGTTGATGGAACCGTTGATCGCGGTGGGCTGCCTGCTGCAAGATCAGGCATTGATACGCTGGTGCCGGCCCGCTGGGACACGGTGAGCGATACGGTCATGTCGACGACCATCTGCAACGATGCCGGGGTCAAGGTGGCGACCATCGAACATCTGATGGCCGCCCTGGCCGGTTGTGGCATTGATAACGTTGTTGTGGAATTAGCTGGCCCGGAAGTTCCCATCATGGATGGATCTTCGGCCCCGTTTGTCTTTCTGATCGAATGTGCCGGTCTGGAAATGCAACAGGCTCCTCGACGTTCTGTCCGCGTTTTGCGCCGGGTAGAGATTGACGAAGGGGATCGCCGTGCGGTGTTGCTGCCGTCTGATGGATTTTCAGTGTCTTTGGAAATTGAATTCGACAGCGCGGCAATCGTGGAAAAGTCCGGCTTTTTTGACCTTCACAATGGTGGCTTTAAGCGCGACATCTGCCGGGCCCGGACCTTTGGCTTCGAGCGGGAGGTGAGCCGTTTGATGGACCTTGGCTTAGCCCAGGGCGGTTCTTTGGACAATGCGGTGGTTGTTGGCCGCGATGACGAGATCATGAACGAAGGTGGTCTGCGTTATTGTGATGAATTCGTCCGCCACAAGGTGCTGGATTGCGTCGGTGATTTTTATCTTGTCGGAGGGCCGATGCTGACCCATTTCGCGGGCCAGCGCACGGGCCATGCCTCTAACAACCGGCTGCTGCGCAAATTGTTCTCGGACCCGGCCAATTGGGAATACAGCCACGAGGTACCCCAACCCTCTACGGAGCCCATGGAACACATGGAAATTTGGGATAGGCCCTCGAAAATGTCTGGGGTCATTGCTGGCAAGATTCCCGGCAAGATTGCCGCGACTGCCTAATACGGCCTCTGATTTTTATTGCCGGAATGATCCCGTAGCATTAAGAGCATGTTTTCTTTAAACATGCTCAGCTTCTTTAAGAAAGAGCAATTGAACCGATCATTTGGATCGCAAGAGCGGATCCAATTGATCGAAAATTGCTCTAAAATGGTACGGTCTCGTCTGTTTGTTCTGCCCTCCCTTAAATTTTTCCATGTCAGGAGCTTCCCTTGCCCCTAAGCGACCCTGCGCCGCGCGCGCTACAACATACCCGTAATCTTGAATTGAAGGCTTACCAGCGGGAGGACGAATTATGGGACATTGAAGGCCATATTACGGACCTCAAGGAGGCCGACTACAGCATGCTGGACAACGAGCGGACGGCGGACCAGCCCGTGCATGATATGTGGCTGCGTCTGACCATTGATACGGATTTGGTGGTGCAAGAGGCGGAGGCGCAGATGGACATCGGGGCCCATATCCCCTGTCCCAAAGCGGCACCAAACTATAGCCGCCTCAAAGGCCTGAAGATGGGCCCGGGCTGGAACAAAGCCGTGCGCGAGCGCCTTGGCGGTGTCATGGGTTGTACTCATCTGAACGAGATGCTGGCGCAAATGGCCACCACCGCCATGCAATCCCTGTTCGAGGTGGTTGAGAATATGCAGGACCAGGGCGATGGCCGCTATTACCTCAGCCCCGGCTTGCGTAATTCATGCTATGCCTATGCTTTAAACAGCACCTACGTGCGGGACTATTTCCCCGATTTTTATGAACCGGATTCCTAACCTAACCAAATAGGACAATGGCGCAAAAAATCTGTTGCATGATGTTTTGTAGAAAACCTATTTGCCATTTTGTATCAGGACTGATTTAATTTTCCATAATGTTGTTGCGGTTGCGTTTTTTGAGTGACCTTTAAGGATCAATGGACACCACAACATAAGGGAGACCTCAGTCATGTCACAGTGGGAAATATCCGGAGAATTTTTCGATAGTTGCAATTGCGAGGCGAGTTGTCCCTGTGTGTTTTTAAGCCCGCCAACGGAAGGCGATTGCAAAGGTCTTGTTTCTTGGTCGATCAGTAGCGGCAAAAGCGGCGATATCGATTTGGGCGGACGTAATGTTGTTATGGCGCTGTATGCTCCCGGTCCCTTGACTGAAGGTAATTTGCGCGTTGCGCTTTATATTGACGACGGTGCCGATGGCCAACAGATGGAAGAGTTGACCGGCATATTCGGCGGTCAAAAGGGCGGCCATTTTGCAAATATTGCGCCCCTTATCGGCGAAGTTATTGGCGTCAAACAAGCTCCGATCGAGATTGTTGTGGATGGTAAATCACGCTCCGTCCGGATCGACGGCATTGGCGAAACGAGCATAGCCGCAATCGAAGGTCATGATGGTGCCGACGTCACCTTGACTGATACCCCGTTAGCATTTGTTCCGGGCGGGGCGCAGACCGTGGCCAAGTCAAGCGGCCTGACTTACAACGATTTCGGCTTTGAGTGGAGCCATCCCACGGGCAAAGGCGGCCTGATGGCACCGTTCACATATCAGGGATAATAAGAGCTTTGTGCCCCTTGGGCATGTCTACTTTAGACATGCCCAAGGGGCTGGGATTCTTAAGAAAAGAGCAATTGAAGCAATCACTTGGATCACAAGAGTGTATCCAATTGATTGAAAATTGCTCTAAGTGCGCTATTTTGGCCGGACGGCATAGGCCAGGTAGTTTACTCCGGCATCCCTTGAAAGCTGCCAGTCGTCCTGGCGGGGCAGATAGCGCATGCCCGTGATGTCCCGCAGTTCGCCACCGCCCCGGCGTAAATAGCGGCCCAATTCAGCCGGCTTGCGAAACCGGTTCCAATCGTGTGTGCCCACGGGCAGCCAGCGCAGCAGGTATTCCGCGCCAACTATTGCGGTCAAAAATGATCGCGGCGTGCGGTTCATTGTGGCCAGCAGCAGGGCCCCGCCAGGTTTGGTCAGGCTGACAAGGGCATCCATGAAGCCGGCAACATCCGCCACATGCTCGATCACTTCCATGCTGACGACGACGTCGAATTGGGCACCGGTCGCGGCCAGGTCTTCCGCTGCCATGGCGCGGTAATCAACCGCCAGGCCCAGATCATCGGCATGCGCTTGTGCGGCGGCGATATTTTCAGGGCCCGCATCAATGCCGACAACGGCGGCACCCATACGTGAAAATGGTTCCGACAGTAGTCCACCGCCACAGCCCACATCCAGCAAACTCAGGCCGGACAACGGGCGCAAGCCGCCGCCATCAAGGCCAAAATGGCTGCACAGGCGATCCCGGCTATACTTTAGGCGGGTTGGATTAAGGCGATGCAGGGGGGCCATGGGCCCATCAGTATCCCACCATTGGGCTGCCATCTGCGTAAAACGTTCCACGTCTTCTGGGTCTATGCTGGCGGCCTGGAGCATGGATAACCTGTCGATAATGGAAAAATTGCTAAATTCCTGCTATGAGATCTTACCACATATTTTCAATGTCACGTTCGCCCTTATATGAAACACCGGGTGGTGGCGACAAGCGGATAGGTAAAGGATCAATGGCAACAGTAACAGCAACTGATGCTTTGGTACTCGATCTTGTGGAATGGATCGCGGCCCGGCCGCGTGCCTATGAAGATGTGATGGATGCCTGGCGCACATCTTGTCCTCGACTGCCGGTGTGGGAGGATGCGGTGGATCAAGAACTACTTGTCCGGGAGCCGCGCGGCGGCGGTGGTTTGTTGGTGCGCATAACGCCGTCAGGCTTGGCTTTGTTAAAGGCTGCGGGCCGCGCGCCATAGCGGCCTTAGAATCGATACGGCTGAATGCAACCGTTCCGTCACTTGTATGCATCCGGACCTTTGAGTATGTATAGCCGCGCTAGTGGCAATAGGGGCTATTAGACGTCTTCGGGTGAGGGTATGGCACGTTTAGTATTGAAATTTGGCGGCACATCTGTTGCGGATGTGGAGCGCCTGCGTATCGTGGCCGATCGCGTGGCACAGGTTGTCGAGGATGGCAATGAAGTGGCCGTGGTGTTGTCCGCTATGGCGGGAACCACCAATCAGTTGATCGAGTGGACCCAGGCGATGAGCAGCCTGCACGATGCCCGGGAATATGATGCGATCGTCTCGTCCGGTGAACAGGTAACTATTGGCTTGCTGGCCATGGCCTTGCAGGAAAAGGGTATTTCCGCCCGCTCCTGGCTGGGCTGGCAGATCCCCATTCGTACCGACGATACACACAGCAGCGCGCGCATTGAAGACATCGATGGGGCCGAAATAGTCCGCCGTATGGGGATAGGTGAAGTGGCCGTTGTTGCAGGTTTTCAGGGCTTGTCGCCGAACAATCGCATTGCGACTTTGGGGCGTGGCGGCTCCGACATCACGGCCGTGGCCCTGGCCGCTGCCCTGGCCGCGGATCGTTGTGATATCTACACGGATGTAGATGGCGTTTATACCGCTGATCCACGAATCGTGACGGCGGCGCGTAAGCTTGATAAAATCACCTACGAAGAAATGCTGGAGATGGCATCCCAAGGTGCCAAGGTATTGCAGACCCGATCGGTCGAATTGGCCATGAACCACCGGGTGCGCGTTCAGGTCCGGTCCAGTTTTAACAATTCGCCCGGTACATTAGTTGTCGACGAGGAAGAGATCGTGGAACAAGCAGTCGTCAGTGGAATTACATATGCCTCGGACGAGGCCAAAGTGACTTTATTGCATGTCGCCGACCGGCCCGGTGTCGCGGCGGCGGTATTTGGGCCACTGGCCGATGCAAACGTCAATGTTGATATGATCGTACAAAGCGCTTCGCCGGATGGTACGACAACCGATATGACCTTCACCGTATCGCGCGGCGATCTGGCACGTGTCCAAACTATAGTGGAGCAGCAGCGAGAGGCGATTGGTTTTCAGGAATGCCTGACAGATGGCGATATCGTTAAAGTTTCGGTCATTGGTGTCGGCATGCGCAGTCATGCCGGCGTGGCTCAGCGTATGTTCGCGGCCCTTTCCGATAAGGGCATCAATATCCACGCAATATCAACTTCGGAAATAAAAATTTCAGTTCTGATCAGTGCCGAATATACCGAATTGGCCGTGCGCAGCCTGCACTCCGTCTATGGATTGGATGCCGATTGAGCCAGCTTGCACACATAGAGGGATTACAGCGGGAGATCCGGGCGTGAATACGGCCAGCCCATCAGGTCCGCCGGGGGGACCATCGGGGCCGCGAATATTGCTCCGCCGATTGCGCGAGGTTATGGCCGGGTCCGGGGCCGCCCAGGAACGGATGGACCAGTTGGTCACCGTCATCGCCGCCAACATGGTGGCGGAGGTCTGCTCGATCTATCTACTGCGGGACGGCTTGCTGGAACTGTTTGCAACGGAAGGCCTTAATAGAGGCGCGGTTCATCAGACCACCCTGCGGATCGGAGAGGGGCTGGTCGGTCAAATCGCCCAGGCCGCCCGTCCTATGGCCTTGTCCGAGGCACGTACCCACCCCAACTTTGCGGCCAGGCCCGAAACCGGCGAAGAAGACTATCATTCCTTGATGGGTGTACCTGTCCTGCGTGGGGGCCGGGTCGTGGGGGTTCTGGTCCTACAGAACCGAACCAACCGGGACTATTCCAATGACGAGGTTGAGGCGATGCAGACCATCGCCATGGTGTTGGCGGAAATGGTCGGCGGTGCGCTGCAGGCGGAGGTGCCTGGTGTTGGCACTTTCGGTTCCGATGGCCTGCCACGGCGGCTGGCGGGTTTATCCCTCAACGAAGGATTGGCCCGCGGCGTTGCGGTGCTGCATGAGCCGCGCATTGTGGTGGAGCAGCATGTCGCCGATGACATTGATATCGAGGCGGAACGGCTGAATATGGCCCTGAGGGAATTGCGTGTTCAGGTCGATAGCATGTTGCAGGCTGCGATAGCGGAACCAGGCGGCGAATCCCGGGATATCCTGGAAACCTATCGCATGTTCGCCCACGACAAAGGCTGGATGGCCCGCCTGCACGAGGCTATTCGAAGCGGTCTGACGGCAGAGGCGGCGGTGGAGCGGGTGCAGGTGGAAAATCGTGCCCGTATGTCGGAAATCTCAGATGCCTATCTGCGGGAGCGCCTGCACGACCTGGAAGATTTGTCCAATCGCCTGATGCGCCATTTAACTCAAGGTGTGGGCCAGATGACGGATCGCGACCTGCCTGAAGAGGCCGTTGTGGTGGCCTGGAATATGGGGCCGGCGGAATTGCTGGACTATGACGTCAACCGGATCAAGGCACTGGTCCTGGAAGAGGGCTCGCCGACATCTCACGTGGCCATCGTCGCCCGGGCCCTGCAAATTCCCGTCATTGGCCGATTGGATCAATTGCTTGACGCGGTGGAAGGCGGCGATGATCTGGTCGTTGATGGCGACAACGGGCAATTGTTCGTACGCCCCGGCGCGGACGCATTGGAGGCCTTCAGCGCCAATCTGGATATGCGCCAGGCCAAGGCGGCGCAATATGCAGCCCTGCGCGATCAACCGGCCGTAACCAAGGACGGCACCCGCATACACCTAAATCTCAACGCCGGTTTGTTGGCGGACCTGCCCCACTTGGATGGCACTGGCGCCGACGGCATCGGTCTATACCGGACGGAATTGCATTTCATGGTGCGGGCAACCTTGCCGACCGTATCCATGCAGTCGGAATTCTATGGCCGGGTGTTGGATCAAGCCGGTGAATTACCCGTGGTCTTTCGAACCCTTGATGTGGGCGGCGACAAAATGTTGCCCTATTTGGCTCGCTATGATGACGAGAAGAACCCGGCCATGGGCTGGCGGGCGATCCGGCTATCCTTGGATCGGCCGGTTTTGTTGCGGATGCAAATTCGCGCTTTGTTGAAGGCGGCGGCAGGCCGGCCGCTGGCGATTATGTTCCCCATGATTGCCGAAGTTTCGGAATTTGTTGCCGCGCGTGCTTTGTTGGACCGGGAAATTGACCGTCAAGGCCGTATGGGAGAACCGGGGCCTTCTTCCATCAAGGTCGGTACGATGTTGGAAGTACCCAGTCTGGCTTTTCAATTGGGGGCATTGTTGCCTCTGGTTGATTTCGTTTCAATCGGCAGCAACGATTTGATGCAATTTCTTTTTGCCTCTGACCGCGGTAATCCGCGTCTGGCCAATCGCTATGATGAATTGAGCCCATCGGCGTTGTCTCTGGTCCGCGATATCGTACAACGATGCGATTCTGTTGGTGTACCGGTCAGTCTTTGTGGTGAGGCGGCGGGCCGTCCGGTCGATGCTATGGCGTTAATCGGCCTCGGGCTGCGTAGTATTTCAATGGGCGCCGCTTCAATCGGCGCGGTAAAAATGATGGTCCGCAGTCTGGATTTACCTGCATTACAGGCCTTTATGGTGGATTTTTATGATTCTCCGGATCATAGTTTGCGCAAAGTCTTAACCAAATTCGCCGAAGATAATGGCGTTGCTATATAAACTATTGCATTTGCTTGCTGATTCTCGATCTGGTAATAGTTGTTATAGAGTTATCCACAGGGCGCAACCCTATAGATACTTGGAAGATTTTGCATGACTGATCGGAAGACGTCGGATGACGGGCCAGTAGAATTGCCGCGTGAGGCTGGTGACGCCAGCCGTTCAGGCGAAGGCCTTGGTCTTCGCCGGGGAAGCTCCCGCGGCCTGCACCTACAGCAGGTCGAGAATGGCTCCGACGAATTGGAAGAAGTCTATGGCGGTGTTGGCGCAGATATGCGCGCGGAGCGGCAAAGACGGCGGCTTTCCCTGGCCGATGTATCGGAAACCTTGCGCATTCAACAGACCTATTTGTCTGCCTTGGAGGATGGGCGCACAAGTGATTTGCCCGGCCCAACCTATGCCATTGGGTTTTTGCGGACCTATAGCGAATATCTCGGCCTGGACGGTGATGAAATTGTCCGCCAGTTCAAGCAGGAGGCGACCCTTACGCCCGTAGAGCGGCGGTTGGTTTTTCCCGAACCCCTCGAAGAGGCGCGCCGCCCCGGCTTAAGCTTGGCTTTAATATCATTGGTGGTTGCAGGCGCGGTTTATGGCGGCTGGATTTTCCTGGAACGTCAGGATCTTGTGCCCATTGAAACCGTGGCAGAGCCGCCGCAACGGCTGGCACCTTATCAGGCCGCGAAGCCAGAACCAAAAATGCCGGTGACACCAGAGGCCGCGACTTCTGCTACGGATAACGCTTTTGTGGACGGCGCACCCAAGACTGTCGCAGCTAATGTTGGGCCCGATAGCACATCCGATCTAAAGCCGGACCCGGCCACCACGTCTCTACCGCCGGCAACAACGATGACCTCGGCTGCTGAAAAAATGCCCGAACAGGCTGCCGAACAGCCAGTGGAAAAATTGGCGGCGGGCGAGGGGGAGCGCGCGGCTACGGCTGATGTCAGGGGCATGGTCCATACATCCGAACAACCGGGTATTGTCAGCCCCGAAGGGACGCCGCCCACGGCCACTCGCGAAGTTGCACCCACGGCAACGACGACTGTAATGTCAAATACGGCATCCGCTGTCGCGCCGACGGAAACCGTTGATGTGAAGAAGACGCCAGATGCTGTTGAACAAGCCGTGGCGCCGGTTGCCCCGGTTGCATCGGTTGCGACCACGGACACTACCGCCGTCACACCTGTTGCGCCTGTGGCGCGTGAAGGCAGTGATGTTGATACTGCGCCTGTGATGCCATCGATCCAGATTTCTGTTGCGCCGCCCCCCGCACCCTCCACATCTCTGACCCCGGCAAGGCCGATATCGGAAGAACGCGGTGACGCAGCGGCGGATCAAAATTCCAATCAAGACGAAGGGGCGTCGTCGCAAGCCGACGCAAGTGACGGTTTGGGTTATCGCCCGCAAATCTATGGCGCATCAAATCGTGATGTGCGCATCGTCTTACGTGCCCGGGCCGAATCCTGGGTTCAGATACAGGGTGCTAAAAACGAATTGCTGCTGACCCGTATGTTGCGCGCGGGTGACAGCTATCGGGTCCCGAACCGCATAGACCTTGTCTTGATGACGGGTAATGCTGGGGCCATCGAAATCATCATGGACGGCGTGGCATTGGGTATTCTGGGGCCCATTGGGCAGGTCCGGCGTAATATCAAATTGAATGTGGATCAGTTGCGCGAGCAAATGCAATCAACATCCCGGCCCAGCCCATAGGCATCCGTAAGCATCGATAGGCGTCGTTAGCTGGATTTTCTTCTGCATAATTCTTGATCTTGCCTGTCATCGGCAACAAATTATTGCTATTGCATGCCTGATATCGGCAAACATTGGTGTTTGCTGTGCAAAATTTCATTTTGGCCCCGAAATGTAGGGCCCGAAAGCGAAGCGTCGATCATGAGCTTACGTCCCTATCGCGATATATACCGTCGAACCAGCCGCAAGGTTCAGGTCGGCAACGTAGCCGTTGGCGGCGACGCGCCCATTTCCGTGCAGTCCATGACCACGACATTGACCCATGATGTCCCCGCGACCGTGGCGCAGATCCATGCGTTGGAGGCGGCGGGCGCGGATATTGTCAGGGTTTCCTGTCCCGATGAAGCTTCATCGTTGGCTATGCGCCAAATTGTTGATCAAACCACGGTGCCGATCATCGCGGATATTCATTTCCATTATAAACGCGCGTTAGAGGCCGCCGACAATGGTGCTGCCTGCCTGCGCATCAACCCAGGTAATATCGGTGCGGAAAGCCGGGTCCGCGAAGTGGTGCAAGCCGCCCGTGCCAACGGCTGCTCCATGCGTATCGGGGTCAACGCCGGGTCATTGGAGCGGGACCTGCTGGAACGCTATGGCGAACCCTGCCCCGAGGCGATGGTGGAAAGCGCCCTTAATCACGCCCGTCTGTTGGAAGATAACAATTTCGAAGACTTTAAAATTTCGGTCAAGGCATCGGATGTGTTTTTATCCGTCGCGGCTTATCACGGATTGGCGGACGCCTGCGATTATCCTCTGCACCTTGGTATCACCGAGGCGGGGGGGCTGCGTGGCGGAACCGTGAAATCGGCGATTGGTCTGGGTAGTCTGCTGTGGGCAGGGATTGGCGATACCATTCGGGTTTCCCTGTCCGCTGATCCGGTGGAAGAAATCCATGCCGGCTTCGAAATTCTGAAATCCTTGGGCCTGCGCCATCGCGGTGTATCCATTGTCAGCTGTCCGTCTTGTGCCCGTCAGGCCTTTCCGGTGATCAAGACAGTCGAGGCTCTGGAACAGCGTCTGGCCCATATCTCGACACCTGTGACCTTGTCCATCATGGGCTGCGTCGTGAACGGCCCGGGCGAGGCGCGGGAAACCGATATTGGCGTCACCGGTGGCGGCAAGGGTAATCATCTGGTTTATCTAAGAGGTGTTGCCGATCACAAAATAAATGATGAAGGCTTTGTCGATCATGTGGTCAAATTGGTCGAGGCTAAGGTGGCGGAACTGGAAGCCGGCAAGCAGTTGGATGATCGGGCTGCAGCAGTTGTGAGTGCGGAGTAGGACGAGTATGGCGAAGATACAATCGGTACGTGGCACCCATGATATTGTCGGCGAGACGGCGGCGCAGCACCATCATGTGGTTGATGTTGCGCGCAACTGTGCCCAGCGTTACGGCTTCGGCGATATCGATACACCGATTTTTGAGTTCACCCCGGTCTTTGCGCGCACCATGGGGGAGGGCTCTGACGTGGTGCGCAAGGAGATGTATTCTTTTACGGATCGCGGCGGCGAAGATATTACCCTGCGCCCGGAGTTCACTGCCGGGATATGCCGCGCCTTTATTTCCGGTGGGATGCAGCAGGATTTGCCCCTGAAGTTCTTTGCCCATGGCCCGGCCTTTCGTTATGAGCGCCCGCAAAAAGGCCGTCTGCGCCAATTCCATCAGATCGATGCGGAGATCCTTGGCGTAGAAGGCCCCGGCGCGGACATTGAAATTATCACTCTCGGTGCGGAAATTCTCCACGATCTTGGCGTTCTGGACCGCTGTGTGCTGGAACTGAATACTTTGGGGGATCCGGAAAGCCGACAAACCTATCGCGATGCCCTGGTCGCCTATTTCTCTGACCACAGGGACAAATTGTCGGAAGACAGCGTTGACCGCCTGGCCCGAAATCCTTTGCGCATCCTGGATTCCAAGGATGAAGGGGATCAGAAGATTGTTGTCGATGCCCCCTTAATGACAGCGTATCTGAACCAACAATCCCAGGATTTTTTCGCCGCCGTCTGCGAGGGCCTGGATGTCCTTGGCATTGCCTATAACCTGAACCAGCGTCTGGTCCGGGGCCTGGATTACTACACCCACACGGCATTTGAATTCGTCACCGATGCCTTGGGCTCTCAAGGTGCGGTCATTGCAGGTGGTCGTTATGATGGTCTGATAAAGATGTTGGGCGGACCGCAAACGCCGGGCATTGGCTGGGCCGGGGGCATTGAACGCCTGGGGATGCTGGCCGACCACACGCCTGAACCGACCCGCCCTATCGCTTTCGTCCCCTTGGGCGAGGTGGCTGAACGCATGGCGCTGGGGCTAACGCACGCCTTGCGCCGTGATGGCCATGTGGTTGATATGGCATTTCGGGGCAATCTGAACCGGCGTATGAAACGGGCCAACAAGATTAACGCCAGCCTGGCGCTGATCCTGGGCGAGGACGAGATTGCCAAGGGCATGATAACTGTGCGCGACCTGGATGAGGGCGGCCAACAGGATGTAGACTTGGACGCCATAGGGCTGCATCTGCGAAAATTGATTTCATGATTAATGAAGAACAAATAGACGGCATCCTAAAACGTCTGGCGGAGCTGGAGGCGATGATGGCAGCCGGTGGCTCCAGCGAGGATTTCGTTCGCCTGTCTAAGGACTATGCTGAACTGTCCCCCGTGGCGAAAACGGCCCAGGCGGTACGTGATCTACGATCTGAGATCGCGGATCTGGGCGGTATGGTCGCCGACCCTGACAGCGATGCCGAAATGCAGGAACTGGCTATCGAGGAAATGGCCGAGGCGCGAGAGCGTCTGCCCGCGTTGGAAGCTGAGCTGCAGTTCGCCATGTTGCCCCGTGACGCAGCCGATACAAAGAATGCAATCCTGGAAGTTCGGGCTGGCACCGGTGGCGATGAAGCTGCTTTGTTTGCCGCTGATTTGTTGCGCATGTATCAACGTTATGCGGAAATTAGTGGCTGGAAGTTTGAATTAATGGACGTCAGTGCCTCAGACTTGGGGGGCATTCGTGATGCGGTTGCTTCGATCACGGGCCGGGGTGTCTTTGCCAAACTAAAATATGAATCCGGCGTTCACCGCGTCCAACGCGTGCCCGAGACGGAGTCGCAGGGTCGCATCCATACTTCAGCCGCCACCGTAGCCGTCCTGCCTGAGGCCGAAGAGGTCGATATTGAAATCGATCCTTCCGACCTTCGGATTGATACCTATCGTGCCCAAGGGGCCGGTGGGCAGCACGTGAATAAAACCGACTCGGCTATTCGCATCACCCATCTGCCGACCGGTGTCGTGGTCACCCAGCAGGACAACAAGTCCCAACATAAAAACCGCGCCAAGGCGATGAAGGTTCTCCGTGCCCGCCTGTATGATGCAGAGCGGCAAAAGATCGATGGTGAGCGCGCCTCCGCCCGCAAGGAGCAGGTTGGCAGCGGTGACCGTTCCGAACGAATTCGGACTTATAATTTCCCCCAGGGACGGGTCACTGACCATCGCATTAATCTGACCATGTACAAACTGGACAAAATGATGAGCGGTGAAGCGGTTGATGAAGTCGTAGATGCTTTAATCGCTGATCATCAGGCAAGCTTGCTGGCTGACCTGGAAGACCATGGCTGATGCCAATCATTTGCCCGGCCAATCATACATAGGGTCAACATTGCGTCAGGCCCATACGGGGGCCGGGCAGGTATTGCGCCAGGCGGGCGTGGATGACGCCATGCTTGATGCAGGGCTGTTGCTGGCCCATGCCGTTCAGGGTGATCGCCTGACCTTGATCAAGGATCCTCAACGCATCTTGTCGGACGTGGAGGCGTTGACGTTTGATCAGCTGATCACTGCCAGGGCGGGCCGTCAGCCGGTATCGCGGCTATTGGGCCGGCGGGAATTTTGGAGTCTTGATCTGGCCGTTGATGCCGCAGTCCTGGATCCGCGCCCTGATAGTGAAACCATTGTTGCCGCTGCGTTGGCGCATCTGCCCGACGTTGATGCCGCATACCAGATCATTGATTTTGGAACCGGTTCTGGTTGTCTGCTGCTGGCCCTGTTGATGGAGCGGCCTGGGGCTTGGGGGCTTGGGCTGGATCTGTCACCGCCGGCAGCTGCCCTGGCCAGGTCTAATGCCCGCCGACTTGGACTGTCGCGGCGGGCACAATTCGTGGTTGGGGACTGGGGGCAAAGTCTGTCCGGGCAATTTGATCTGATCGTCAGTAATCCACCTTATATCCCCTCGGCGGATATTCCCCAGCTAGAGCCCGAGGTACGTTGCCACGACCCTGCCCTGGCCTTGGATGGCGGGGGCGATGGCTTGGCGGCCTATCAGGCCCTGGTGCCGGAGCTGGGCCGCCTTCTCAAGCCCGAGGGTCATGTGGTTTTGGAGTGCGGCCAAGGTCAAATTTCAGCGCTGGAAGTGATTGTCGAGGCGGCTGGATTACGGGTTGTCGACCGCCACATGGATATGGCCGGAATTGACCGCTGTTTGGTTGCTTCACAAAAATGACAAAAAAGGGTTGGTTTTTCCGCCGCTAACCGCTAGGTTCATCATCGAACGGCAAGGAACGGACATCACGAACGGGCATCACAAACGGAAAAGTGTGCTGTCGTGACGGGACGGGCGGTTCCCAATAGACATACCCACATTGCTGACCGGAAATCTGAGGCTCAATTATTCGGGCCAAAAAACACTGACAACCGCAACGCAAATGGCATGTCTTGGTTCAATTGAAGGCATCGGTGAATAACTCAGCCCCTGGCAATCCAGTGGTTGGCTTTAAACAAGTGATGCCGGTTTGTTGAATTGAACCCGGGAACCCTGAATTGGCGTTCATTTGTAGACACAACTCAAGACGGTACTATGAGACAGAACGGACCTCAAAGAAGGGGACGTGGCCGTCCCAGCGGTCGCAGGGGATTTAACAACTCTCCAAACAGAAGCTATGACAGCACCGGTCCGGATGTAAAAATCCGAGGCACAGCGTCCACGGTATTTGAAAAATACCAGACGCTGGGGCGCGATGCGATGTTGTCCGGTGACCGTGTTGCAGCGGAAAATTTCTTGCAACACGCGGAACATTATTATCGCGTGATGCAAGCTGCCAAACAGCAACAGCAGCAGGCCGCAGAAGGCGAGCAACGCGATAATCGAGACGGCCGCGACAACCGGGATGGCCGTGGTCGGGGTCAGCAAAATCGCGGCGGACGCGGCAACGAGGACGGCGCGAACGCTAATGTCGAAAACGGTGCCGATAACGGTGAAGAACAAATTTCCGGTCAAGTTGAGGAGGCCATCGTTACCGGCCCCGACGGCAACAGGATCGAGTCTACCGTAGAAATTCTGGAACCTGTCGAGCCATCGGCTTCAAGTAATGACCATATTTCCGACGCGGCGGCTGATACGGTTGATGACGCGGATATCGATACGGCAAGTGATGGTCCGCGACCGGCACCTATGAGCCCGGCGGAACTGGCGGCTATGTCGGAAAGCGGTCGCAAGACGCGTGGTGGGCGAAGCCGTAGCAAAAATAACGATGAGGCAGCGGTTGCGGAAGCCGCCCCACGGCGGCAACCCAGACGCAGGCGTCGCCCGGCAGCCCCGGTTGAGGCTGGCGAGACGCCCACAGAAGCACCTGGGGAAACATCTGTAGAGGCAGCAGTGGAAGCGCCAGTTGAAGCCATTGTTGAAACTGGTGTCGAAGCTGTCATCGAAACGGTTGATGCTGCACCGGTTGTTGTCGAGGACATGGAATAAAGCAGCCCTGTCGATTTCCACCGTTTTTTTTCAAAGGCTTTAAGTTGGCCGGGCTTTAAGTTGGCCGGGCTTTAAGTTGGTGCGGCTTTAAGTTGATGGCGGGGTGATCGTATCGCCTTGGTTGATCGTACCGCCCTGGATCACTTCCACATAAATGCCCATGTCGGCATGGCCAAAGGCCTGTTGCAACTGCAAAGGGATGTTGAGGTCCCGGTTTGCGGTCTCCAGGTTGACGTTGGTCGCGGCACAGCGCTGAATTCTGGATGTGGCACGCACGACGACCCCGTTGCCGATTTCAAATTCTGAACCGCACCAATCAAATTCCTGCCATGGCAGGCCGGTGTCAAAATAGACATTGGCGCGAAATCGCATAGGATCGATGGGGGTTTTCATCACCCGCTCCAACTCCCGCAACGAAGAAATATTGATCAACGACAGACAATGTTGCGGCACATCGGAGAATGTGTGCGCGGGATTTCCGGCAATCTGACCACGCACTAATTTCGGGCTGCCACGAACCTCTGATGATAGGTATGCGGCAAAAAATTGTTCAATCATTTGCCGGCCAACGGGCTGGTCCAGACGACCACGGGCCACTTGTTTACCATCCCGCTCAATTACCAGTTCTTGGCTCTCCTCCAAATACCGACTGCGCAAAGCGGCCAGGCGTTCATTCCGGGCCAGCATCAAAAATTTGCTTTTTGGCAGAAATTTAGGCTTCGCAGCATCGAATTCGGTGGAGCCATGGGCTACGGCGAAGGCACGGTCGAGGGGAATGGTACGGCCGGGCGACAATTCAACCTTCGACAATGGCTCGGGACTGAGGCCTTTTATGGGATAACGGAAAATTTGGGCAATGCGGCTCATAATATTCTCAAATAAAACTGCTGTTTTCCACGTGATGGAACCTTGTGTTGCGCTTCGGCAACACCATATTTATAAAATGTTATGAGCTGCCATGGTTGCTTCATAGAAGGACCGGGCATTGACTGCAAGGCGTTGGTGGCTGACTTGCGTATTCTGATTGCGGAGTGGCCCAAAAGCGCGCTTTAAGGAGCCTAAAATGGATTTCGAAAAATACACCGAACGTAGTCGTGGTTTCGTCCAGGCAGCGCAAACCCTGGCGCAACGGGCGGGCCATCAACAATTCACCCCGCAACATCTGCTGAAAGTCCTGCTGGATGACGAGGAAGGCATGGCCACCTCGCTTATCACGGCTTCGGGGGGTGATGCTGCCGCTGCACGGGTTGCCAATGAGGCGGCTTTGGACAAATTACCCAAAGTAGAGGGCGGCGGCGCGGGCCAGCTATATATGGCACCAGAAACAGCACGGCTGTTTGAAGCCGCAGAACAGATCGCCGAGAAAGCCGGCGACAGCTTTGTAACGGCGGAACGTTTGTTGCTCGCCTTGGCGCTGGCAACATCCACGCCCGCCGCCGCGACCTTGGAAAAGGCCGGTGTCACGCCGCAAAACCTGAACAGTGCCATCAATGATCTGCGCAAGGGCCGCACAGCCGACAGCGCCACAGCCGAGAATGCATACGACGCCTTGAAAAAATATGCCCGCGATCTGACCGAGGCGGCCCGTGAGGGCAAGCTTGATCCGGTCATTGGCCGGGATGAGGAAATTCGCCGTACAGTGCAAGTGCTATCCCGGCGGACCAAGAATAACCCGGTCTTGATTGGCGAACCCGGCGTTGGCAAAACAGCCATCGTCGAAGGGCTGGCCATTCGCATCATGAATGGCGATGTGCCCGAAAGCCTGCAAAACAAAAGCCTGATGGTGCTGGATCTAGGTTCTTTGATCGCCGGGGCAAAATTCCGTGGCGAATTTGAAGAACGCCTGAAAGCCGTTTTATCCGAGGTTCAGGCCGCAGAGGGTGAAATCGTCCTGTTTATCGATGAACTGCACACCCTGGTCGGTGCCGGTGCGGCGGAAGGTTCCATGGATGCATCGAACCTGTTGAAGCCGGCCCTGGCGCGGGGTGAGCTTCATTGCGTTGGCGCGACCACGCTGGATGAGTATCGCAAACATATTGAAAAAGATGCCGCGCTGGCCCGGCGGTTCCAACCGGTCATGGTGTTGGAACCGACGGTGGAAGACACCATCTCTATCCTGCGCGGCCTGAATGAAAAGTATGAACTGCACCATGGGGTGCGCATCTCTGACGGTGCCTTGGTGGCGGCGGCAACGTTGTCGAACCGCTATATCACGGACCGGTTTTTGCCCGATAAAGCCATCGACCTCATGGATGAAGCGGCCAGCCGTATTCGCATGGAAATGGACTCCAAACCGGAGGAAATTGACGAGTTGGACCGCCGCATTATCCAATTGAAGATCGAGCGGGAGGCCTTGAAGAAAGAGGACGATGAGGCATCCCGTGATCGCTTGCAAAAGCTGGAAAGCGAGTTGGAGGAGTTGGAACTCCGTTCCGCCCAACTGACCGCCGCCTGGCAGGGCGAAAAGGAACGTCTTGGTGAGGCACAAGAACTGAAAGAACAGTTGGACCATGCCCGCCTGGAGGCCGATACGGCCCAACGCCAAGGTGACCTGGGCAAGGCGTCGGAGCTGACCTACGGTGTCATCCCTGATCTGGTCAAACGCATAGAGGATGCGGAGACACTTGGTGTCAACGGCAACAGCGCCATGTTGCGGGAAGCCGTGGGGGAAGAGGATATCGCCGCCGTGGTCGCACGCTGGACGGGAATTCCGGTGGAGAAGATGCTGGCGGGTGAGCGGGATAAACTGCTGGCGATGGAGAACCGCCTCGGCGATCGGGTTATTGGCCAGGATGAAGCGCTGTCCGCCGTGTCCAACGCGGTGCGTCGGGCCCGTGCCGGTCTGCAGGATCCTTCCCGGCCAATCGGGTCTTTCCTGTTCCTTGGTCCCACGGGTGTGGGTAAGACTGAACTGTGTAAGGCTTTGGCGGAATTCCTCTTCGATGATGAGGCCGCAATTACCCGCATCGATATGTCGGAATATATGGAGAAACATGCGGTCTCCCGTCTGATCGGTGCGCCGCCAGGCTATGTGGGCTATGACGAAGGCGGCACTTTGACCGAGGCTGTGCGCCGCCGTCCTTATCAGGTCGTCCTGTTTGACGAGGTGGAAAAGGCCCACCCGGACGTCTTCAACGTATTGTTGCAAGTGCTTGATGATGGCCGCATGACCGATGGTCAGGGCCGGACGGTGGACTTTACCAATTCGATCATCGTCTTAACTTCAAATCTGGGTGCTGAACATCTTGCAGCCTTGGCGGATGGTGAGGATTCAGATGCCGCACGCGGCGATGTCATGGCCATGGTGCAGTCTCACTTCCGCCCGGAATTCCTGAACCGGTTGGACGAGATCATCCTGTTCCATCGTTTGGCCCGTGAACATATGGGCGGTATCGTGGATATCCAACTGCGTCATCTGACCAAACTGTTGGCGGACCGGCAACTGGGGCTGTCTCTGGATGCGACGGCGCGGGATTGGTTGGCCAAGGCGGGTTATGATCCGGTTTATGGTGCCAGGCCGTTGAAGCGGGTGATCCAACGGCAGTTGCAAAACCCCCTGGCGGGCTTGATCCTGGAAGGCGCGATTGCTGACAACGAGACCGTCAATGTCTCGGCCACCGAAGGTGGACTGACAATCAATGATCGTTTGATTGAGGCTGCCTAGAGCATTTCCGACTAGGAAATGCCCAGACGCTTGAGACTCTTAAAAATCGAGCAATTTTTCCAGTCACTTAGAATCGCCCCAGTGCTTAGGGCGATTCTCTTTTGATCGGAATTGCTCTAGTTTCCGCTTTTGCTTCGGTCCAATCGCCTGAGCTGGATGGCCAACAACGCGGCTTCAACTGCGTAACCGGCCATCCAGCCGGCCAGCCCGATGATCACCGCATTGGCGGAAACGAATATCAATGTTGTAGACGCGATGATGGCGGCCACGGCAATCCTGGTGATGCCGCTGACCGCCAGCATGGTGGTGTTACGGGCCCCTGCCAGCAGACCGCGAAACAGTGCCGAATAGGCCCAGGCAGCGGACATCAAAAAGGCCAGTTTCAAGGCGGGCAGGCAATAGAACCGCAATTCCGGTTTCAGGCCCATGGCATCGACCAGGACATATTTTTCCAACGATGTGTGAAACAGGATAAAGCCCAACAGGCCGAAAAACCCGATCAGATGCAGGGTGAAGATAAATATCGGCCGCCGGTCCGAGATCGCTTTTACCAGGGTTTGTGCGGTCTGGACCAGATTACGCATGGGGCTCATTAACAGGCTGACCAGGCCATAGATGATGGAATAGGCGGCCAGAGCCAGATCCGGGTTTGCCGTTAGGCCAAGGAAGACGCTGATGGTCATCATCACGCCCATCTCGGCTGAGACGTTCAGCATCAAAGGCCAGGAGAACCGCCATTGCTCTCCTATACGGGGTGGCGTCTCCGCGCCTGCTTCCGTTCCCTCGGGCATACGGCGATACAGGCCCCGGGCAAAGACAATGGCGACAATGGTTTCGAAAACCATGCACAGCACCAGGGCAGCGGCACCTATCAAGGCGCCGTCGAGAAATTTGGGCAGAACCACTAACGATACGCCCAGGGAGGCGAGGCGCACAAAGGTGGCATAGGTGATGAACATGGTGCGCCGGTGCATCAGGATCAGGCCAAAGCAGATTGACCGGGTAATCAATATGGGCGCGCTTAACGACAGCAAGAAGGTCGCCGTCTTGGCTTCTGCCACCACCGCCTCGGATGCCCCGAACAAACCCCCAAAGGCCCAATCGCCCAGGTAGGTAAAGGCGACAAGCTGTGCGATGCTCCAGGGTACCAGCACGATCAAAACCATGAAGCGGACCAAAGGCAAAAGCGCTCGTTTGGTTTTCAGGTATGAAAGGGTCAGAAGGGAGCAGACTTCCGTACTGGACGACAGGGCGAAATAAAGCGTGAAAGCAACGTGGAAGGCGGCCAGGGTGACATTCTGATCCGGTGATCGGGCCAATGCCGCGTTGATCACGGACTTCGAGATCATGTTCAGCTCTGTCATAAAGACCAGCGGTACAAAGAACCCATAGGCGGTGCGAAGCGTAACGCCTTCGGCCAGGACAGGCTTTGCGGCGTCGATGGCTATTCCGCCAACGCCGGCAGATCGCGATACAGCTCCAAAGCTTCCGGATTGGCCAGCGCCTCGCGGTTCTTTACGGCTCGGCCGTGGATCACTTCCGTGACCGCCAATTCGGTGATCTTGCCGTTCACCGTGCGGGGAATATCATTGACCTGGAGGACCTTGGCGGGCAGGTGCCGGGGCGAGGCACCGGTGCGGATTTTTGCCTTTATGCGGTTGGTCAGATCATCATCCAGAGTGAAGCCGGGACGCAGAATGACAAACAGGATGATACGGGTATCACTATCCCATTGCTGGCCGATCACCAGGCCCTCAAGAACTTCTTCCAATTGTTCAACCTGGCGATAGATCTCCGCCGTGCCGATGCGCACACCGCCCGGGTTCAGGGTCGCGTCCGAGCGGCCATAGACCACCATGCCGCCATGTTCCGTGAACGAGACCCAGTCGCCATGCCGCCAGACGTTGGGATAAACGTCAAAATAGGCCGCGTGATAGCGGCTACCGTCATCGTCCTTCCAAAAGCCGATGGGCATACAGGGAAAGGCGGCGGTGCAAACAAGCTCCCCCTGGTCCCGCTCCAGCGATTGGCCGTTTTCGTTGAAGACCTCCACCTTCATGCCCAGGCTGGGGGCCTGAATTTCGCCGCGCCAGACGGGCAGGATCGGCACCCCGCCCATGAAGCAGGAGACGATATCCGTACCGCCGCAGATGGAGGCTAAATGAATATCTTTCTTGATCTTCTCATAGACGTAGTCGAAGCCCTGCGGAGATAATGGCGAGCCGGTGGACAGCAGGGCCCGCACTTTCGAAAGATCATGGCTTTCAATTGGGGCAATACCCGCCTTGGCGATGGAATCCAGCCATTTGGCCGACGTCCCGAAATGGGTAGCACCCTCCGCCTGGGCGAAATCAAACAGAATATTACCGTCGGGATGTGCCGGCAGACCGTCAAATAACAGGATGGTGGCTTTTGAGGCGAGGGCGGTGGCCAGCCAGTTCCACATCATCCAGCCGCACGTGGTGAAGAAAAACACCCGGTCGCCGGGACGAATATCGGCGTGCAGCTGGTGTTCCTTTAAATGCTGCAACAAGGTGCCGCCGACACCATGCACGATGCATTTCGGCGCACCCGTGGTACCAGATGAATACATGATATACAGCGGTGCATTGAACGGCAGGCGGGTGTACTCAATCTCGCCGTTTTGATAGGGCGCGATGAAATCGTCCAGCAACACAGCATTGGTCAAACCGTCCAGGGCCGGCTTTTCTCGTACGTAGGGGATGACGACCAATTGTTCCAAATCGGGCAATTGCGCCGTAATACCCTTTACCTTGTCCAGGCAGTCGAATTCCTTGCCGCCATAGAAATAACCATCGGCGACGAACAGCACTTTCGGTTCGATCTGGCCAAAGCGGTCCAACACCCCTTGAATACCGAAATCCGGCGAGCAGGAGGACCAGACCGCGCCAAGGGATGTGGCTGCCAACATGGCGATCACGGTTTCGGGCAGGTTCGGCAGAAAACCTGCGACCCGATCACCCACACCGACGCCCTTGGCGCGCAAGGCTTGTTGCAGGCGACTGACCGCGGCTTTCAGATCATTGTGGCTCAGGCTTCGTTTGACGCGGTCTTCGCCCCAAAAAATGATCGCCGGTTCCGAACCCTCGCCGCGTAATAGATTTTCCGCAAAGTTCAGGCGCGCCTCCGGGAACCATTCCGCACCAGGCATGGCATCGCCGTTGCGCAGTCCGATCGTTCCTTGGGTTGCGGCGCGCACGCCGCAAAAATCCCAAATTGTAGACCAGAAATCCTCCCGCCGATTGACGGACCATTGGTGCAGGGCGGCATAATCGGGCACCTCCACATTCCAGCGGTGGGCGACTTCCGTCATAAAGCGGCCCATATTGGTATTGGCGGCTTCTAATTCGCTTGGCTGCCATAGGGGTTGAGGCGCTGTCTCGGTCGTCTGGTTCACAATAATCTCCTCAGTCAATGGCCTGAGTTTACGCTACCACCACATCGCTGCAACCCAGGTATGCAAGGTTGGTTCTGGTTTCATTAATGCCTGGGCGCTAGATTGCCGGCATGCAATTAAACCATCGATGCTATGGCGGGCCGCCCGTGCAATTCCGGTCAAATGTGAAACGCTTCGTGATTCCAGGTGATCGGAAGAATTGCTCTTTTCTTAAGAGTCCGGGTCTTAAGAGTCTGGGCATTTCTAAATCGGAAATGCTCTAGGATGACCGCAATGGAACTGCGCGGTCGCGTGCTGGGTCTGCCGGCCAACAGTCGCGGCGCGCTGTGGATCATATTGGCCTGCGTCATGTTTTCCTGCATGACGACGGTGGTGAAGCTGTTGGGAGGAACCTTTGATTCCTTTCAACTGGCATTTTTCCGGGCCCTTTTTGGCCTTTTTGCCGTGCTGCCGTTTTTCTTTCGTTTTGGTTTTGCGGTTGTCCGGACCACCCGCCTGAAAATGCAGCTGACCCGCGCCTTTTGCGGATCCGGTGCCATGTTGTGCGGCTTTTACGCCATCACCCATTTGCCCCTGGCGGATGCGGTCTCCATCAGTTACGCCCGGGCCTTGTTTATTATTCCCCTGGCGGTCCTGTTTTTGGGCGAGGTGGTGCGTTTGCGCCGCTGGACCGCGACTGCGATTGGTTTCGTTGGCGTCATCATCATGATGCGTCCCGGCGGAGAGATTGCGCCCGCCACCTTGGTTGCGCTTATGGGGGCGTTTCTGGTCGCCTCGGTGACCATTATGATCAAAAAACTTTCGACCACGGAAAAGCCGGAATCCATGTTGTTCTATTTTGGTGCGGTATCATCTCTGGTGGCTTTGGGCCCGGCCTTAATGGTCTGGCGTGCGCCGAGCCTGATTGAACTGGTGGTGCTGATGGCCATCGGTGCCCTGGGGGCGGCGGGGCAATATTGCATGATCCGGGGCTATCGCATCGGCGAGGCGACGGCGTTGCTGCCTTTCGACTATACCCGTCTGTTGTTCGCGGGTGCTATCGGCTTTCTGGTGTTCGCGGAAATCCCCGATGTCTGGACCGTGACCGGGGCCATGGTGGTGGCTGCCACAACCCTTTACATTGGCATTCGCGAAGCCCGTCTGGGCAAAAAGTCAGAGCCAAGCCAGCCGGCCATTGACCCGCCCGCAGTCGCGCGAGATTAGTTTTCCGCCAGGAATTTCCGCGCCCGTTCGCGATGTTCGGACGTGATATACTGGCGCGCACGTTTGATCGCCATATACAATACGGCGGCATCATCGGTGAAGCCCAGCACGGCGATGAAATCCGGCACCATATCCACCGGCATGATGAAATAAGCCAGGGCACCCAGCAATATGGCCTTGGCCGAGGTCGGTGTCGCAGGATCAAGGGCGCAGTAATAAGCGGCCAATAGATCTGCGGCAAATGGGATGCGCTTTAATACCCGGCGCACCTTGGGCCAAAAGTCCCGCTTAACCCGTGCGGCATCCTTGGACATGCGCTGTTTAGCCATGGGTGGCATATGGGCACATATGCCGCATTTGCAATGATTGCCCAGACGGCGGCCTATCTGCTATTGAGCCCGCAACAGTTTTTGTCAAACATCATTATGGAACAATGGAGAACGGATCATGCAACTCGACGGACAGGTAGCAATCGTAACGGGCGGGGCCTCGGGCCTGGGTGAAGGCACGGCGCGGGAAATGGCGTCAGCGGGTGCAAAAGTGGCGATCTGGGATATCCAGGAAGACAAGGGGCTCGCCATCGCCAAGGAAATCGGCGGTGTCTTCTGCAAGTGCGATGTCACCTCTGAAGACAGCGTCATCGCCGCCCTGGGCGAAACCAAGGAGGCCCTGGGCACGGCACGCATTCTGGTCAATTGCGCCGGCACCGGCACGGCCATCAAGACCACATCGCGCGGCGCGGCGCACCCGCTTGATCAGTTTGAACGCATTATCAAGATCAACCTGATTGGTACTTTCAACTGCATTCGACTGGCAACCACCGAGATGGTGGACCTGGAACCCATGGCCGATGGCGAACGCGGCGTTGTCATCAACACAGCCTCTGTCGCAGCCTATGACGGCCAGGTCGGTCAGGCGGCCTATTCCGCATCCAAGGGCGGTATCGTCGGCATGACACTGCCTGTGGCCCGTGACCTGGCTGATAAAGGCGTCCGCGTCTGCACCATTGCGCCAGGCATATTCGAGACACCCTTGCTGGGCACATTGCCGGAGGACGTGCGGGCATCTTTAGCGGCCAGCGTACCATTCCCTAAGAAGCTCGGTATCCCTCACGAATATGCCCAACTGGCCCGACAGATTGTTGAAAATGTCATGCTAAACGGCGAAACTATCCGCCTGGACGGTGCCATCCGCATGGCACCACGGTAGACATCACGGAGTTATCTAAACGACCAGGTGCAGTTGACCGTATCGGGTGATTGCCGCAACATCCGGGGCGACGGTGTATCTGGGAGGCTATACAGAGCATGAAGCGATGATCGGTAAACGGATTTTATTGTTCGCAGCGGCATTCCTGGCGACTGCGCTGCAGGGTCCTTTCCAGATTGAGGCCCGGGCTGAACGTGGTCTGACGGTGCGGCTGCATGCGACGGAGGCACCGGGTGCGCCCTTGTCGGGTTCGGTCAAGCTGTATGGCGCGTCCCATGCTTTGGTCATCGGTAATGACGCCTATGGCGGGGCCTGGCCGCGACTTTCCAATGCGGTCAAGGATGCCGGGTTGGTGGCGCAGGCGCTAAGGGACAAAGGCTTTTTGGTTACATTGAAGACCAATTTGACTGGCCGCGAAATGGAAGAGGTTTTAAAGGCCTTCTTTTACGAGACTGGCCAGGACCCGGAAGCTCGGCTATTTCTGTGGTATGCGGGGCACGGATATTCAGAACGGGATGAGGGATATCTTGTGCCCGTCGATGCCCCTGATCCGTCTGACACCGGCGCATTTTTGCACACGGCACTGTCGCTGCGCCGCATGGGAGAGTTTGTGCGCGGGGCGAATGCCTTGCATATCCTCTCGGTTTTTGACTCTTGTTTTGCCGGGACAATTTTTAATGTCGGTCGGGCCAAGCCACCACCCGCCATAACCCAGGCGACGACACGGCCGGTGGTGCAATTCCTGACCAGCGGCGATGCGGGTCAGGAAGTTTCCGATGATGGGACCTTTCGCAAGCTGTTCGTCCGTGCTCTCAATGGTGAAGTCCGCGCCGATAGCAATGGCGACGGATATCTGGCGGCGAGCGAGCTGGGCCTGTACATGACCAACGCCATCACCAATTACTCCAACGGCGGTCAAACTCCACGAAACGGTAAAATCAACGACCCGGAATTGGACCGGGGTGATTTCATTTTTCAGATTTCCGGGCCTGCCCAGCCGCCTGATCCGCAGCCTTCAAGCCGCATTGCATCGGATCAACGTGCGTCAGATCAACGTGCATCGGAATTGCTGTTCTGGGGCACCATAAAGGACAGTACGGATAGCGCCGATTTTGAAGATTACATTGCGCAATTCCCCTACGGTATGTTCGTCTCTATCGCTAAACGGCGGATAACGAAATTAACTGGTCGAAGCTCCGCCGCCCCAAAAGCGGAACCGCGAAAGATTGTCAGCCTCGGAAAGGGTGTTAGAAAACCTGCTGTAAAACCTGTTGAAAGGTTGGGAACTGTGCGCCAGGGCGTTGACGGTAAATGGTCCGGCGAGCTTAAGATTGTATATGACGTCTTCACACTTCTCCACGAAGCCGAATGTGAAATTGGTATTGAAATCAAAGACCGCAAATTTTCTGCGGTGCGAGATGATTGTGGCAGCTGGAAAGGGCGGGTGTTTTTCGCAGGCGTGGTCGATCACAATGGCGCCATAAAATCCGCCGCCGTGGATTTAGGCGATGATCATTATGTCTTTGAGGGGCGTCTGGAGCATATGGAAGGCGAGCGAAATCGCGGCGTCAGCCACAAAGGTGTGATTAAGCTGAAGCAGCAGTGATACGCCTCTGACACCATATTAGGCACTATATCGGGACTTCGGCCCGCCTTTGTTTTGAAATCATGACCGGAAGCATGCTCTTCGTAGACACGCTTGGGTTCCAAAAATATCGAAAGGCATTCTAAGAACTCTTGCGCGCGACACAAAAGCCGTAGGGAACGTCATAGTGCTTGCAGTCAAGTCCCTGACCGTGTTCAGCGATGACCTCATCCCAAACGGTGATCAAATTATAACCCCCACCATCTTCCGCCGGTCCTGCGTCATCGAATACGAGAATTCCGTCCGGCGCCAACAGGGGAATAGAATTGGCCAAATCCACACGTGCGTCGTCACGTTCATGGCTGCCGTCCACGAGGATATAATCGTATTCAATCTTTGGGAGCGCTTTTGTCAGCGCAGGCAGGACCTCAAGCGAATTTCCGCGCACATAGCAGATGCCGGCGGTATCGATGCCAAGCTGCCGCAGATTCTTTTCAACCACTTCCGGCGAACCTTGCTCGATATAAAGATCGACTGAAACGATACAGCACTCGGCTGGGCTGGGATGAAAGGCCAGTTTGTTTGCCAGGGACAGTCCTGTCCGCGTACCGATCTCCAATATCGTGCTTGGGTAAGCGCGCTGAAACAGCCATATCTCATACAGATTTTTCTGCAACATACGGCCGTTTCTAATATCGCTGAAGATCCTGTCGTCATCGTAGTATGTATCGTCAGGATTAGTGGCCTTTAGGGCGCGCTTTTGCGACAGAAGAACCATCCACAGTGGCGTCAGTTCTTCAACGCTCGGAAACTCCTTTGGCAGATTGTCAAAGGCGGAAATCTTATCTACCGATGTGAAACGCCGCCATAGCTGTTGAAGATCGTCGGGGTTGAACGGTAGTTGAAGTTCCATCGCGATTTCCAGAAATTTCTGTGGGAATTTGATCCTTTGATGATGAAATCAAAACCTCATTCATCGCCACCAGACTATGTCGGATTATTGCATAACGCCAGCAGCGATACGATCGATGAAGCCGGCTAGTGTTATGTCCCGCTCGCTAAGGCCGTTGACGTCGTGGCTGGTCAGCACGATGTGGACTTTATTATAAACGTTGTGCCATTCCGGATGATGGTTCATGGCCTCCGCCCTGAGGGCGATACGGCTCATAAAGCCAAAGGCAGCGTTGAAATCCTCAAACACAAAAGTCTTTTCAATGGCGTCCCGGTCATTTTGTAGACTCCAGCCCGATAAATCAGCCAGGGCGGCTACGCGGCGCTTATCATGCAATAGATCTTTCATATGCTTTGTCCTAGTGGTGCGCGCACCACAATTTTTAACTGACATTTCCCAGATAACCTTCTATTCTGAGCCAATTGTAGGCGATCTCCGCCACCGATGGAAGGAATTTCGCTCTGCGGTCATTCGGCAGCCCCGATTTGGTGATTTGGCCGTCGTTGGAAGCCCATTTGGCCAAATTTGTCGTCATAAAGAAACACCTCTCCTGTCTTTTCCACCTTGCCGTCAATTTC
>JABJKS010000061.1 GCA_018660265.1 Rhodospirillaceae bacterium
TATCCATACCGCTCGGCCTTCATCGCAACGATCGGTCGCATCGCCGCGCTCGGGCCATGACCCAGGCGGCAAGAGCCGCCGAATGAACCCCGAACGTCAATCCCTAACACCTCTAAAAATTAGCCGCTGAAAACCGCCGTCGATCCGGCTGAAGCCGTGTGCTCAGATCAAAGCTGATCGCGATCATGAATAATGTGGGCTAACAAATAGATAGCAACAATGGAAGTCGTGGCAAAATAACCTATATAAACTGGCCGTGCCCGGACAAATACCATTAAGACATCGATCGGATTTCCAAAGCGAAATAAATAACAAAGTAAGATTGACCATATTAAATAAGTCGAAATATGAAGTTTAGAAAAGTAACTTCCGCCTTTCAACGCATAGTGTATATTTAAAAATGAGAGAAATTGGTCAGATATCAATAGCATCATTGCAAAAGTCAGAATTACGGTGGCGGCATAAAACCAACCAGGGGCAGAAGGTTTCCGCAATCGACTTGCCGGACTGGAAGGCATGCGAAGGCTTTGTCTGACCCGATCATTATTTTGGTTGATGGTCCTCATGCAAAGGTTTCCGCCATCTGCGCAATAACATTACTGAATCGAAACAGCATCATAGCGTCATTTTGACCATGCAGCGACAATTGGAAACCTGATAGCGTACAGCGAGCCTTGGCCGAATTACCGGCTTTGACCCATCCTTAACCCTTCGGCCAAAGCATCACGGATCCTCTCGATGGTCCCCTCATCAAGATAGGGGTGCATGGGCAGGGCGAGGACCTCGTGACATAATTGTTCGGATACGGGCAACGAACCGACGCCGTTACCATAGGGGGCGTAGGCGGGTTGCAGATGCATGGGCAGGGGGTAGTAGATTTGTGTTGGAATGCCTTGTTCGCGCAAGTGGGCGGCGATCTTATCACGGTGTGGTAACTTGATCGTATATTGGGCCCAGATGCTTGCCGTACCGGGTAATTGCACTGGTGTCTCGACCAGACCCGTCAGGCATTTGTTGTAATGTTCGGCGACTTCGCGACGGCGCTGTATCTCATCCTCAAAAATTGTCAGCTTCGACAACAATACAGCTGCCTGCAGGGTGTCCATGCGGGCATTTAGGCCCAGGCGGACAATGTCGTAACGGCCCTCTCCCTGACCATGGGCGCGGAGTGAGATGCAGGTCGCCGCCAATTCATCATCGTCGGTAAAGATTGCGCCGCCATCCCCATAGCAACCCAGTGGTTTTGCGGGGTAGAAAGACGTCGCCGTTGCCTCTGCCACACTGCCCACCGCCCGGTTCTGGTAACTGGCACCAAAGCTTTGCGCGGCATCCCCCAGAACAAACAAGCCGTGCGCCCCGGCCAATTTGTTGATCGCTTGATAATCCGCCGGTTGGCCAAAAAGGTCGACCGGCATCACCGCCGCTGCCCGCAATTGACCTTGTCGTTCGGTCTCCGCAATCGCGTCCGCCAGGCATTCGGGATCCATGTTGAAGGTTTGCGCATCGACCTCAACAAAAATAGGGCTCGCCCCGCATTGCAACACAACCTCCGCCGTGGCGGTAAAGGTGAAGCTGGGAAGAAAGACGCCGTCGCCGGGGCCAATGCCTTTCGCCATCAACAACATCAAAAGAGCATCGGTTCCGCTAGATACGGTGATGGCATGCCGGCAACCGGCAATGGCGGCAAGTGCGCCTTCCAGTTCGGTAACCTCCGGGCCGAGAATATAGCCCCCGTGATCGAGTACTTTCGCGATCCGGCGGTCAAGGTCTGCACGAATGCGGCGCTGCTGTTCAGCCAGATCTACAAATGGGATATTCATCAGGATTGTCGATTAGTCCTTTGCGCCGATCAGAATTCCGGTACGTGTCCGGGGATAAATAGCAGGTCCAACCTACGGCTCCAAGGTGTCCTGTCAAATACCTTGCCAGGCCACGGTGGGCCATCATAGAAGTAGGCGGTAGAGCAATTCCTCATCGGAAATGCTCTCGTGTCATAATGAGGGTGAAGTATCCTATGGACCTGGCGAAATTCTACGATAGTGAATTTGCGGAGCACGGGGCGGTACTACAAGCCACAATGGCTGCTGTCAGAGCGCCGTTCGAGCGTATGGTTGCCGTCTGTGTCAATTCCCTTAACGCCGGTGGCAAGTTGATGTTTTTCGGCAATGGCGGCAGCGCTGCCGATGCCCAGCACCTGGCAACGGAATTTGCCGTCCGCTATGTGGCCGATCGTCCCGCCATGGCGGCCATCGCCTTGACCACGGACAGCTCGCTCCTGACGGCGGCCAGCAATGACTTTGGCTATGATGTGGTTTTTGCCCGGCAAATCGAAGCTTTGGCAAAGCCGGGGGATGTTGCCATCGGGATCAGCACGTCGGGCCAAAGCGGAAACATTATTGCCGCGTTGGAGAAAGCCGGTAGCATGGGCGTGACGGCAGCGGGTCTTTCGGGCCGTGACGGCGGCAAAATGATCGATTGCGCCGATCCTTTGATTATCGTGCCGAGTGAGGCCACAGCGCGCATTCAAGAGATGCATATCCTGCTTGGGCATATGCTGTGCAATGCGGTGGAAATGGAAATGGGCCTGGTACCAGAAACGCCCTAATTCGGAAACCTAATCCAGCAGGCGATCCCATTTGTGCATGACATTGTCCAGATTGCCATTTTCCACAATGCCATAGAGGCGGCGTTTCAGGAGGACGATTTGACCGCCGTCCCTGGTTAGAGGGCGGAACGCCAGGGAACCGCCGCGAAGGGTAGAGGTGGCTAAAAACGCCTCAAACGGTATGCGCATGAAGATGCCTTTATCGAAGCTGCCTTCGCCAAATTCTTCGGCTGATACGTTGGTGAAGGTGACCCAGGCACCAACTGCAATGCCGGAATCGAATTGTCGGGAGACGGCAAACTGTGCGCCCCGGTCGCCGGCCAGGAATTGCCCCGCATGGATTTCCCCAACAAGGCCCATGTAGGGTGACTTGTAATAAACATTAAGGTGTCCAGTGGTTATCTCATAGTCCCGGAAATCAAGGCGTTGGTCATAGTCCCGTTGCCGCACCCGGTTTAGCTCAACCCCCACGGCCAGGCGGGAATTATATGGGCGATACAGAATTTCAGCCCCGACGCCACCGAACATGGGCTCAAACAGCCCCGCCGAAACCCGGCCAAACCAGTTCTCCGCCGGCTGAAACAGGTAATCCGTTTGCAGGTCGACGATGTTCCCGTCCTCGCCCTGCTGCTTATACTGCCGCAGATCACTGCGTACATGAGGTAGTCGGCTGTCCGACGACAATGATATTTGATCCAGGGTACTATGGACGTTCTTGCCAAAGGTGCTGTCCACGTAGAGGCCGCGATACAGCTCTGCCGAGGCACTCAGGGCGATCCAGATTTGATACAGATACAAGCCGTCGGGGCCACCAATATGACTGCGTAAAGCGGGTCGGACATCCCAGCCAAAGGTGGGGTAGCGGCGTGGGTTGTTGATAACGGCGACATCATCGGGCAGCTTTTTGCCAAACGGTTGCGTTGGCTGCGGTCCGGTGATTGTGGTGTGGGCCCAGACTTCCTCTGGGCTGCCACGCCTGGCGACGGCGGCTTCAAGATCATGGCGCATGATGGTAACGCGGGCGGTTTCAAGGCCGGCGTTCATTGTCACCACCTCAATTTCCTCAACACTGGCGGGTGCGTAGGAGGCCACAACCCGACTGGCCCGTCCGACATTGCGGGCGTGTTCCCGGAATTTTGTTGGGGTGACAAACACTGTTGCTTTGCGTCGGGTGATTTCGAACTTATCGACAGTGAAATTGGCGGCTTCCAAACCCTTGAATATTTTGAGGGCAAGGTCGCTTTTCTCGTTGCCTGTCAGGTCAGGGATGAATTCGTTTGTAGACTTTTTCTCTTGGCCTGCTGTCAGTCCATTTGGGCCATGACCGCTATTCCGGGCACTATCGGGCGCGCGTCGCAAGGTCACCCGTGTTGCCTCAACACCAGCGACCAGTCGCACGATTTCTACCGACGCCATTTCCGTCGGTGCGTGTTCAGCAACCAACCTGGCGGCACCCTCGTAGTCGTCCTCGACGCCGTCGTTACGCTGGGCGGAGGAGAGGTAAACCTTTGCCTGACCTTTGTTGAGTTCAAGGGATTCAACGACAAAACCGCTGGCTTCCAGGCTGTCGAACATTTGATCAATCTTGGCGGACCGTCGCACATCGCTGCGCCGGACCACCGCGCGGCTTCGTTGCAGGCCCTGGGCAACCTGAACGATCTCGACCTGTTGCACGGGCGTGGGCGCGCTGTTGAACACCACCTCAGCTGCCGCGCGCTCCACATCACCATCCAGGTTTGGCACCTGGCTGACCACCAGGCGGGCCTGCGAATGATTGAAATCGATGCTCTCGATCGAAAAGCCTTTGGCTTCCAGATTGTCGAACAGATAGTCGACTATTGTGCCACGTTCGATCTCATCCCGTGTTACGACGACTTGATGGGTGATCGTATCGCCTTGTTGTTCGATCAAGGTAATGCGGCCGCTGCTGGCGGGCAGCGTGGCGGCAACCAGTTGGGCGACTTTTATCTGCCGCGACTTGGGCGCAGCGCGCAGGCCCGTGGCGAGATATATTCTGGTTTCATCCGCCTCTGTCTCGATCGAAGCGATCTGCATGTCCTGGGCTTCAAAGCCGGTGAACAGGGCATCAACCAGGCTTCCGTCTCCGACCTGAGCCCGTGTCAGACGGGCATTGGGTGTAAGGGGTTCAGGATCGCCTGGTTGAACGATCCGATAGGCCAGTCGGGGCGTCAGGGAAAATGTACCATTGCCATCCAGGGCCGTTGTGGCCGGCTCGTTTTTGCCGTTGGGTTTTGACTTTGGCGGGCGCGGTATCAGCTTTGGCGGTGCCGGGTCCGTTTTGGGTAGGCCAGCGTCATTCACATTGGCCCGTACCGAGGCCCGAAACATGGCGATATTGCCGCGTTCATAGGCACCTGAAAGCTCCATCCAGGGGAATGGTCGATAGACAAAGCCGAAGTTGACGGGCAGATCACGTTGGAATTGGTTACCAAGCGCCTCAGACTGATAGTCCTGGGTGCTGGCTTCCAATTTCAGGGAAAGGCCTTTAACAGGGGTCTGCCAGGATACGCCGCCAAACAGACCGATGGTCTCACCGGAAAGATAGTCGCCAAAATTCGCTTCACCGCCGAAGCTACCGCCGCTGTTGCGAGTCTTGAAGACGTCGGAAAAAAAAGTAAGAGGGTTCTTTGTGTCGCTGCCAGAGGCGAAATAACCCCAGCCAATGCCGAAGGAAAAATCCAGGTCGTAGTACCGTTTATTGGCAACAAGATACTCACCGGCAAATAGTCCGGTGCCGATGCCGTCTTGTAGGCCAAATGCAATTTGCGGGGCGTATTTGCTCTCTTCCCACAGTAGAAATTTTAGATCAGCACCGCGATCCTGAAAGGCCTCCGTGGAGGCAAGGCCACCGATGGAGAAGTCGCGGTTGGTAATTTCGGTATATCGAAAAGTGCCTTCCAGCCAAGGCATGGCTTGGAACGATATGTAATAACGCTGATAGGGGTCGATCCTCACCGCACCGACATCCAGGCCGCCATCGTCGCGAAACCGGGCCGTTCTGGTTTGCAACAACCCGACGCTGCCGAAATCGTTGGACGAGGCGTTGTTGGGGCGGCGTTTTGCCGTATCTGGCGTGGCGGAAAATGCCGGTTGGTTTGATCCCGTGGCGCAAAAGATCATGACCACCGTTGCAGCAAACCAACCAGCCAGGCGGGAGCGGGCAAGCGGACTGCGGCGCGTCGGTCGCGTCGGGCTTGGTTGGGGCAAATTCAGCATTGTCCGAACTGACGTATGATACGCGGCACCAATAAATCTAGTCGCGGCTGATCACGGCAAGGGAGGCGGCAGTGACCGCTAATTGGCTGATCAGAGAAGAACCTTCACGCACCAGAGTAAACAGATCCAGGGGTGCGGGATCTTTCGGTATCACGAGGCTGCTGCCGGGGGGCAATTGCACCGGGTTATAGTTCCAGACGCTGACGGCGAGGGGTTCTGCCTGGCCATTGGGATAGACCACGAATATTCGATCTTCATCCGCCGACCTTTGGAAGCCGCCGGCCTGACGGATATATTCATCCGCGGTGGTGCCCGCGATAAACTGCATGGCGCCTGGGTTCAGAACATCGCCAATAACGGTAACGAAATTCGGTCGCTTGGGCATGTAAATGCGATCACCGGGTTCCAGCACAGAATCCAGTTCAGGGCGCACTTGCAATACAGTCGGGTCGGTTTCCGTCACCACACGGCCTAAAGATTCAACCTCTCCCAGCTGCTTCGCGAAGCCTTGCAAGGCCAGGACGGAAGTCGGATTGACGTTACGTTGCACAGCGACGACGGCGAGGGCGGAATTCAACTCCCGCGCAGCCCGTTGCAGGCCAATGAGTTGGGCCGCGCGGACCCGTTTCCGGGTAAAGACACCACCATAAGGATAAGCCTGCTGTGTCAGGCCACCGGCGCGGGAAATGACTTCGGAGAGGCGTTCCCCCCGGCGAATTTCATACAAGCCGGGGCGGGCAAATTCGCCGACCAATAGGACTGGTCCGGTATCGCGATCTGTTGCGACAGCGTTGAAACGCACCACATCTCCAGGGCCGATCATCACCTTGTCCGCACCAACTTTGGCCAGATTGACGAGGCCACGGTTTGCATTCGACGTGCCTTGCAGGGAGTCTGGCGTATAGCGGGAAATTTCCACCCGCGTCAGATCAACCTCCCGGCTGAGGCCACCTGCTACTGCGATTAGATCAGTCAAAGTGACCTGACCGACGATGGGATAGGCACCTGGATTGCGGACCTCGCCATTGATTGCAACTGCATGCTCCAATGCCAAAGGCAATAGGCTGGCGTAGTCGTCGTATATTTCAGGGCAATCCTGCCGGTTGATCAAATCCATGCCTGCGGTATCGATGGTTCGAACAGCATTGGCAAAACGATTAGCAGAATTTACCGATACGATGGCTAAAAGTTGCCGCATACCGGCGCAGGCGTCACGCAATTTTTCTTCTAAGCTGTTACCTGGATTTGCAGCCGCACTTTGAACGACCTCTGATTGCGTTTGAGGAGCGCTGTTACCCGTAAGAGTGTTCTTAATCGATGCGAGAGGGTCCGTTGCCGCTGCTTGTATACCCTGGTCACTACTTTTGCCATTGGCATTGTCTCCTGAGCCGCCGGAATTTCGACGTAATAGCTCTGCTTCTATGCGTCGGCTTACAACAGCTTGTACGTTGGCGGATGACAGATATCTAATGTCGTTGCCACCCAGGACAATCAGCCGATCATTATCGCGAAGTGCGAAGTCCTCACGGCCATTCAGAATATTGCCCAAATTAAGTGGAAATAGCCGCCGCGCGCGGGTCCGGGGATCTGTCGTCTCCAATGCACCGAACAACAAGTAGGGATTCGCCTTGAGCGATGTCGCAGATCCAAGCAGTTTTGCCACACTGTTGGTCGCAACGAGCGCTCGGCGGCCCTGAACCTGGACATGCCCCGTAACGCTAACCGCGCCCATCTGAATATTTTCGCTTCGGCTAACCCGAATTATGTCGCCGTCCTGAACCTTGGCCGCCAGGTTCTTGTGCTCGGTAAGTTGCTGAAGACCCGATTCTTGAAAGCTTAATTGATGAAAGACATTGCCCCGTGGTCGGATGCTGCCGCCGGACATTTGCAAGGCTTCAGCGACGGTAATGCTACGCTGCCCTTCCGGCATCTCGTAAATGGCCGGACGTTTGATGTCGCCGGCTAATGCGAATGTAGGGCCAAGGGGGGGGACAATAATGCGATCCCCGTCCCGCAATGTTATGTCTCGCGCGGCTATGCCCGAATATAATAGATCATAGGCGTCGATCCAAAACACTTCGTCGCCGCGCTGAACATGTATCCGACGGACGCTGCCGGTCTTCTTGATACCTTTACCCAGACGAAGAGCGTCGACGACCGTGGAAAGGGAAGTTAATTGTTTTCGCCCAGGTTGGTGCACTTCGCCCAAAACCAGTACTCTAATGAGGCGCAAGGCCCCAAGGGACACATAGACCTCAGTGCCCAAATGCTTGGCCGCAGTGCGCGCTGCGATCTCTCGCCGGACCTCGCCGTAAGTATGCCCAGAGGCGAAAATTGGTTTAAAATTGGGTAATAGTATACGGCCTTTGCGGTCAACCCGTACCCTCAAGCTTTGATTTAGACCACCAACAAATGTAATGACCAATTCATCGTCGATCCCCAATACATAATCAAAGAAAATTGTACCCGTATCCAGGGCGGGTAGATCAATCTGACCATCGAAATTGTCGTATCCGAATTGCAGCAACAATTCAGAGGCGCGCTGACAGTAATCTCTTTCCAAGAGCGAAAAATTTCGAATTAAAGAGACCGCTGCCATTTGCTCATTGGTTAACTCGTCTCGACAAAATCGTTCTGCAATTATTTGTTCTTCCTTATTTAAATTTCCTTGCTGCATAAGGCGTTGTGCTTCAATTGCTGCCCCGGATGCTATGCCTTTCTGCGGATAGGAAGTCGCTCGCGCGCCCTGCTCTCTTGATGGTTCTAGTTGTGACGGAACGCGCCCTTCCAATACATCAATTGCGCCGGAATTTTGGAGCGTTTGCAATTGGCCCAGTAAGCCGCCAAGCGCGCCGCCGTTACTTCCACCAAAACCGCCGCTTTGAGAGTGCCCTTCAATGGGGCTCAGAAAAATTGCAGCAGCGAATAAAATGCCCCAAATGGGGCGGACGTGTGCGACGAATATATTTTGGCCATGGCTTCGCTTTTTGCTTTCAATCTGGTGCCTCAGCTTCGTTAAGCTGCCATGACTGGAAATCATTTCACGTCCTCGTCCATTTCCGCTCGCCGCAAAATATTCTCTGAAATAGAGAACAGATCTTTACGAGGGACAAATCAAAAATTTTGTCAAATGCCGGAATACGATTGGTGCCCAATTATGTGGGTGCAACGGCTCCAGCAGCATAATTCAGCTTGTTGCCATCTATAAATACCATAGGCATCTGTGGCTGCAAAGGTCACTTCAGGCAATCCTGTAAATTTGTTGTACAACTTGTATCCAAGCGTCATTTTGGCTTCCGTAAAAGCTGATTTCTGGAGTGCGACTGCCTCGATATTCGAAAATGAGAATTGGCCACGTAATTGATCTCCGCTATGCCGTCCCCATTGACCCCCTAATTCAACCCTAACTACCTGATGCCGCAAGAATTGACTATTCGCCGGCCAGCCTGTCTATTACATTTGCTGCATCACCAGAATTTAAGATCGTAATCTTGATGCTATTTAATCGGCTTATCGCGTTTCAACAGGCGATTTGGACGTGGAACGATTCATGAAAAAAAAGCCGATCCTACTTTTTGTTGCGAACGAGGTTTATTTTTTTATCTCCCACCGTTTACCTATTGCCCAAGAAGCGCAAAGCAGGGGTTATGATGTGCATTTGGCGGCGCCTGGGGATCATGTTTGGGCACCTGCGGGTTTTTCGACGACAGAGCTTGAGCGATTACGGATAACGTTTCACGAGGTTCCCATGTCCCGTCGTGGGACCCATCCTTTGCAAGAGTTGAAAACCTTTTTTACTCTGTTGCGGATTTATCGCGACTTGCAGCCGGATATCGTTCACCACTTGACCATAAAGCCAAACTTGTACGGCGGGCTCGCGGCTAGATTGGCGCGCTTGCCAGCCGTTGTTAGTGCTATTACTGGCCTGGGACAGATGTTTGTGGCGAGTGGGGTACGATTGCGCCTTCTTCAGCCATTCGTACTGAGAGTCATGCGTTTAGCCCTTGGGCATCGAAATGCGCGAGTGATTATTCAAAACATTAGTGACCGAGATTTTTTAGTCAAAAATAGCGTAGTTAAAACTGCAAATACCGTTCTGATTCAAGGTTCAGGTGTCGATCTTAGCCAATTCAAACCTGTTCCGGAACCAGACTGTGATCCGATTGTGATCCTACCATCACGTTTGATTTGGGAAAAAGGTATCCAAGAATTTGTTGATGCCGCCAGGATACTACGAGAGACGGGGGTGGCGGCACGGTTTGCTTTGGTGGGCAATACGCATTCTTCCAATCCTCGTGCGGTGCCGGAGGCGATTTTGCAAGCCTGGGACGAAGAGGGCGTGGTCGAATGGTGGGGCCGGCGGGAGGATATGCCACAGGTTATGGCGGAAAGCCACATTGTCTGTCTGCCTTCAAAATATGGTGAAGGAGTGCCAAAGGTACTTCTCGAAGCTGCTGCTGCTGGCCGGCCAGTGGTTGCGACTGACACACCAGGGTGTAGAGAGGTTATTGAGGACGGCGTGCAGGGTTTGTTGATCCCAGTGGCCGATAGTGAAGCGCTGGCGACCGCATTACGGCGGCTGATACTGGATCAGAATGAACGCGTTGCTATGGGAGCTGCGGGCAGGAACAGGGCAGTCCGGGATTTGGATATAGCTGAAGTTGTTGCTTGTACATTGAGTATCTACGCCGAGCTTCGAGCTTCTAGCCGTAGCGTTAGATGAGTATCGATCCGGTGAATTCTGGGCTGATTGCGGGAACTCCAATTGCGTTATCTGGCTTGACGATGCGCGAGGGAACTTGGGGGACTGGTGCACCGCCCGTCCCGCAGCACCGGAAACCTGCCCACATTGGTTGCGTAATCAAGGGGGGTGCAGTGTCAACAGAGTATGGAATGGTCATTTATGGGGAAGGTTTGCGCGGTTGTGCTATCATATCTGCCATTTGTCAGGAAATTTATATTGTCGAGGTGCCGTAGTTAATGTCGTTGCGCTTGTTTGCCTATAAAGTCCACCAGAAATCACGCGCTCATTCGAAAGAAGTGCAAAGATTTTTAGTCGTCGGCACCAGCAATTTTGTCTTTAGTTACACGATCTATCTGATCGCCAATATCTTTCTTTCTTATTCTCTAGCATTCACCATTTCATTCGCTGCTGGGATACTATTCTCGGCTTATTGGAATTCGCGGATATCGTTTTCGACGCCCTTGACATCTAGGCGTCTCGCCATTTTTGCGGTTGTATGTGTGATAAATTACCTGGTTGGCTTGCTGATCCTCAATTTTCTTGTCGAGACAATTGGAGTCTATGAATCCCTTGCCCCGATTTTGGTTATTATTGCGATGATCCCCCTCAGTTTTATTGGCACACGGCTTGCCTTGGTCGGTTCGCTGACAATGGATGCCCAGGGTTTGGATAAAACGGGCGTTAGAGATGACGACGACGAGGTCAGTAGAACCGAGAGAATGCGACCGAAGTAAAGTGTTACCCTCGCTTCCTCTTGAGCTGCAATACATCTAATGCGAATTTCGAAAATATAATTTGTACGCTTAACATGATCAAAAGCGTGGCCGGGATGATGCTCCTGATAACGTTGGTCGGCAACTCACCATATCCGACAGTCCGCCATTCCATTAATGCCCAGTATATAATCCCTAAACCGGCAATTATGCCGATAAGTCCGAGTAAAATGCCGAATTCAAGGCTAATATTGTAGACGAAGGCGACAACGCGCGACCGCTTTGGCGTCAAACCTTCAAGCTCAGTAAAAGCCTTTGTGAAGACACCGAAGCCCACTAATTGAAAGCCGATGAGCGTTAGGGCCGCGCCCACCATTTGTGAATTCATGCTGAAGGCTAGCGAGCCAATATGCACCGGCGAAATCATGATTGTCGCAACGGAGGTGAGCCCAATGGCGAACATTGCCAGGCCTGGATAAATGAAAAGCCACAGGGGGCTAAAGAGCAACATGAAGCGTAGATGACGCCAGCCATCCCGCCAGCTGCGTAGATGCGGACTACGCGTGCGTCCATCGCAATGCAAAGTTATGGGAACTTCGGCGTTCTTAACATTCAACAACGCCGACTTGATTACCATTTCGCTGGCGAATTCCATCCCCGTCGTATGTAAATCAAGGCGATCAAATAAGTCCCTGCGAAAGCCCCGCATACCGCAATTGTTGTCATGATACCGGGTTTTGAAAAATAACCGGCTGATGGCCGTAAGGACCGGCGTGCCAACGTGCTGGTGCATCCACGGCATGGCACCGGGAATAATCCGACCGCCGCCGCTCGGCAATCGGCAACCCATGACGAATTCATGACCTTGGCGCAACGGTTCTACGAATACTCCCAGTTCGCCAAAGTCATAAGAATCGTCAGCATCCCCCATGATGATAAATTTGCCCTTGGCTTGCGCTATGCCGCCCGCAATCGCGGCACCATAACCTTTTTCCGGCACGATGACGACGCGGGCGCCAGCCGCTTCTGCAAGCTCCATCGATTTGTCGGTACTGCCATTATCCGCAACAATGATCTCACCCACGATATCGAGGCGCTCGAATTCTGCTTGCGCTTTGGTGATGCACGTCACAACCGTTTCGGCCTCGTTCAAACATGGCATTACGATTGTAACCTCGATGGCAGTATCACTCATGGATCCCATTTTCTTCGTTACTCATAATTGGTTGTGGCTGGATCCCAGCGTTGGGGCGATTATATTTCGGCCAAGTTTCAAAAGTGGCAGGAATAAAGATTGCTCGCGCCGCATCTCTGACTAGCAAGCTGCTGATCGAGAATGAGCTTGACTTGTTCTATGTGCCATCGGAAATAAGTGCCAGCTAAATGATGCCCGCGACAATCGATAATTTTATCGTTTTCATTCGGCAGATAAGACACTGACGGTGGCAACCTTGGACTATGAACAGGAACTGCAAAATTTCTAAGTCATTTTGCTCCAATAATGGGTGTTTTTCCAGGGAATTTCTGAATGAATGATGGATTGGACGATGTTCGTGCCGAGACTTTAACGCATTGCAATGATAGCATTGATCTTGCACGCAGGGCGCGTTTGCACGTGCTGCAAATGGTTCATCACGCCAACGCATCGCATGTAGGTACTTGTTTCTCGATCGCTGATATTTTGGCGGTGCTCTATTCGGGAATATTGCGCGTGGATCCCAGCCAACCGCAGCACCCGGATCGTGACCGGTTCATTTTGTCAAAAGGCCATGCAGCGGCAGTATTATATTCAATTTTGGCCGAAAGCGGTTATTTTCCACATACATTTCTGGGCAAGTTTTGTGATGACCATAGCCCGCTTGCCGGGCATGCCACCCACAAAGATGTACCCGGTGTTGAGGTTTCGACCGGCGCGCTGGGGCATGGCTTATCTTTGGGTTGCGGCATGGCCCTTGCTGGGCGATGCGCGGCGACGCCTTTTAGCGTTTATGTGGCATTGAGTGATGGAGAACTTAATGAAGGCGCCATCTGGGAAGCCGCGATGTTTGCGGGACATCATGGATTGTCCAATTTGACAGCGATTGTTGATGCCAACGGATTGCAGGGTTTCGGCACTGTTCGTGAGGTACTCAATCTGGAACCTTTGGCTGACAAGTGGGCCGCATCCGGCTGGTCGGTGGCGGAGGTCGATGGACACGATCACCCTGGCCTTCGCCATGCAATGACGCAGGCGGCGGCACGGCAAAAGACGCCAACCGTCATTATTGCCCGTACCGTCAAGGGGAAGGGGGTGTCATTTATGGAGAATAAACTTGAATGGCACTATCGCTCTCCCAATGACGAACAGTTGGCTCAAGCCAGCGCGGAGTTGGAAGGCGCGTCATGAGAAACGCGTTGATAGACCTCTTATGTGAGTTAGCGGACAATGATCCGGATATTTGGTTGCTAACGGCGGATCTTGGGTACTCGGTGTTAGAACGTTTCGCGGAGCGCTTTCCCGAACGTTATATCAACGTCGGCGTGGCAGAGCAGAATATGGTGGGCATTGCGGCGGGGTTGGCATTGAGCGGCAAGCGGGTGGTCATCTATTCGATCGTCAATTTCGTGACCATGCGCTGCCTGGAACAAATCCGCAATGATATCTGCGCCCATGGTGCCAACGTTGTGATCGTCGGGGTTGGCGCGGGTTATTCCTATGGTGCCCAGGGCTACACCCATCATGGTCTCGAAGATATTTCTGTGATGCGGGCATTGCCCGGCCTCGACGTTACCGCACCGGGCAATTGTTTAGAGGCTGAAGCGGTGCTGCGCGTAGCCATGCAGCATGATGGCCCTACCTACATACGCCTGGAAAAGGATGCGGGCGCATCGGCCTCCCTGCCTTTAAAGGACATTGAGCGCGGCCGGATGGCCTGCTACCGCGAAGGTGGGCATGCCGCGATTGTTGCCACTGGCGGGATGCTCGGTGAAGCACTGGGCGCGGCGGAGCTGTTAGAAAGAGATGGTTTGTCAGTCGCGGTATGGAGCTGTCCATGGATTACCCCACTGGATACCGCAACTCTCGACCTCCTGACACAGCGCCATGATGTTATTTTGACAGCCGAAGAGGGGGTCATAAATGGCGGACTGGGAAGCGCAACGGCGTTGGCGTTGGCGAATGTCGCGGCCAAATCGCGGTTGCTTGTTGCTGGCGTCGGGGAGGTGTTGTCGGTCCCAACTTTGAGCCAGACGAGCGCACGGAACTACCATGCTTTGGATGCAGCTGGACTGGCTGCGCGCCTTTTAAGCGTTTGCAGCGGCCATGAAGTCAGCGATTTGCTCGGCTAGCAAATGTTCCACACTGTCGCCTGAATAATGGGCACGATACCACCTGATTGTCTCTGTAATGGCCGCCTCGTAGCCATAGACAGGACGCCAACCCAAATCGTTTCGAATGGCGCTGCAATCTAGAGCAAGATACGACGCCTCAATGGGGGCATCGCTTTCCAGGTGATGGGTATCGATCCACTTCCCCTGTCCCCAGGCTGAAATGGACAGATCCGCGATGTCGCCGACGCAAAGTAGTTTTTCGGCATTGGGACCAATGTTGTAGCTTGCCGCTACGCCTTCTGGTTCAGCTATCAGCGCTTGCCCCACGTTCAAATAGCCATAAAGACAATCGATGACATGTTGCCAGGGGCGCACCATCAGAGGATTTCGGACCGCTACGTCCTGTCCCGCGGACAAAGCGCGGACGATATCCGGAAGAAGACGGTCCTCGTTCCAATCACCGCCTCCGATCACGTTGCCCGCTCTCACGGTGACTGTTGGGGGAAGGTCGGAAAAGACCCGGTATGCGGCTACGGCCATTTCAGCGGCGGCTTTGCTGGCGCTATAGGGATCATCTCCGCCTAAGGCAGCTGTTTCTTTAAAAGCCTGCCCGCCACTTGAATTGCGATAGACCTTATCGCTGGTGGCAAGCACAATTGCCTTTATCTTGGGGTGCGCCCTGGCACATTCGAGCAGGTTCGCCGTGCCTTGTGCGTTGGTTTCGAAGGTTGCCAATGGTTCCCTGTAGGCTCGTCGAACCAGAGCCTGACCGGCGAGATGAAAGACAATATCGGGTTGCGCCTTGGTTAAAGCCTGTGCCAAGGCAGCGCGATCACGAATATCGCCACGAATATCGCTGCAATGGTTCGTCAAGCCAAGGATGCCAAAGAGGTCGGGCGCGCTTATCGGCTGGGTCAGTGAAAACCCGCAGACCTCCGCCCCAAGCTGAAGCAGCCAGCTGGTCAACCAGGAGCCTTTGAAGCCAGTATGTCCGGTGACGAAAACGCGTTTTCCGGCATATGTGGCACTTAGCGGTGTGCTCATAGGGATCTTACCAAATTTTCCAAGGAGCCTCGTCGTTCGCCCAAAGATTATTCAGGTTCTCAAAATCCATATGATTGTCCATAGGCATCCAAAAGCCGTGGTGGCGATATACAGCCATGCCACCTTCCCGCGCAACATTGCGCAGGGCCTGGCTTTCCAGAATGCAGTTTTCGCCTTCATCCAGATAACGCGGGATGAAATCCTTGTTCATGACCATGAATCCGCCGGATATATAGCCTTCGCTCGCCTGGGGCTTCTCAGCAAAATCAAGAATGTGGTTATCTTCAATTTCGATATGACCAAAGCGCGTTGGTGGATGAACGCCGGTAACAGTGACGCTGGCATTCATCTCACGGTGGCGCGTCAGAGAGGCGGCAATGTCGATGTCACCAACACCGTCACCGTAGGTGAACAGAAACTCGTCATTATCAATATATTTGGCAACCCGCGCCAGCCGCCCGCCTGTTCCGGTCTCTGGACCTGTTTCGGCTAAAGTGATAGTCCAGCCGGGATCGGGCAATCCGCGATCATGATATGTAATTTCGGGCAAGCTGGAGCCGTTTGAAAAGTCGAGCGTGACATCGCTGGTGCGCGAACGGTAGTTATGAAAATAATCGCGAATTTCGTCGCCTTTATAACCCAGACATAGAATGAATTTTCTAAACCCCTGTTGGGCGTAAATCATCATGATGTGCCACAAGATTGGATGATCGCCTATGCGCAAGAGCGGTTTGGGCAACAATTCGGATACCTGGCGGATACGTACGCCCTTGCCGCCGCAAAGGATAACGACGGGAATATCCGATCGTTCTTGCATATTGGTCATGCTATGAATTTCCGCTATCCGTTTTGAAATTTATCCGCTCGGCCTCAATAACAAGTGGCCTTTGGCGCACTTGGGCATGAATGCTAAGGATGTATTCCCCCAGCACGCCTAGAAAGAACAGTTGTATGCCGCCAAAGAAAAATAGACCAACAATCAGTGTCGCGATCCCCGGCTGGGCAAATTCTCGGAACCAGATTAAAGTCACAAGAAAGCTGATAATAGAATAGGCTAGGGCGAGCGTCGCAATTATAATACCAGCCGCCAAAATCAGCCGCATTGGCACCACCGAGAACGAGGTAAGACCGTTCAGGGCGATATCGACCAAACGATAAAAGTTCATGCTGCTACGACCGGATTTACGTTCTGCAACCGTGTATTCAATGCCAATACCAGGAAAGCCGCAACTTGCGATCATGCCACGTAAATAGGGACGGCGATCGTCAAATTCGCGCAATACTTCCACAACTTCGCGGTCAATTAGTTGAAATTCGCCGACGTCGCGAGGAATAGGGAATTCCGCCATGCGGTTCACCGCGCGGTAAAAAATTTTTCGACAAGCCTTCAGTGCGAAGCTTTCGCGGCGGCCGCGGCGAACCCCGTAGACGATCTTGGTGCCCTTTCGCCATTCGAGGACGAATTTCGGAATCATTTCGACCGGGTCCTGAAGGTCCGCAGGTAACAATACGACGACAGCATTACCGCGCGCGGCCCGAAGGGCATTGAGCATGCTTCGTTCAGCCCCAAAATTGCGCCGATTTACAATGGCCCGGACATTGCTGTCCCCGGCGCAAATCTCCCGCAAAATCTCGACTGTCCGATCATTGGAGGCATTGTCGCTAAAAATATGCTCGAGCGCGCAATCAGGCAGCTCGGCTTGAAAGATGTCACGCACGGCGGCATGGCAACGCGCGACATTTGCTTCTTCGTTAAAGGTTGGCGTGATGACGGTAATAAGCTGTTTCATCATGAAAATAGGTTGCTATCCAGTGTCTCGCCCAAGGCTACCACGATCCCTTGGAAGCCATATTCATTTTGCAAGGTATTAAGTATTTCGGCCCGATGCGCCAAAGCTGTCAGCACTATAACATCGGGTGGAAATTGGCGCAGATGTTCAGGCGGTTGCACCTGATGATGGCTGGCTGGCATAAACAGACCCTGCTTGCGTGGATCGGCATCGACGACGTAATCAATGCCCTCGAGGTCAGCCGCAGCCAGTGCGGCCACGCCCTTGCCACCGCTGCCCCACACCGCCAATTTTTTGCCGCCGGCGATGCAATCCACGTCCAAAGCCCTTAACCTGGCTATCAGAGCCTCCATGCCCGCAGTCATGGCAGCAAAAACCGGGGGCTGTTCAGTGGGTTCAATGATTGGATTGTCAGGTGGCGGCGCGATTTTTCTGGCATGCGCGGTAACGAATTCCCCGGCCATGGTCGGGGCAACCGAAACCACATCAAAACCATAGGCAAAAAGTGCCGCTGATAATGTGGCTGCATTGAAGTAGTTCACGTGATCGGGGAAGAAATCATAAAAGCGTGATTGGCTCATCGCCAGTGCTAGGTTAGGCACTTCGACAAGCAGCACGCCACCGGGAGTGAGGCAATTGTTAAGACCGCGTAAGAAGCCGTCAACATCAAAAATATGTTCCAAAACCTGTCGCGTTACCACGGCATCGTAAGGTGCGCCTGGCGGCAGGCTGTCAGGCCCCAAATACATATCGAGCACATAGTGCCCACGGGCCTGGGCCGCATCACGAAATGGCTTCGAAGGTTCGATGCCCGTGACTTCTATCCCGGCGCTCGAAAACTTATCAAGAAACGCGCCATCGCCGCAGCCAACCTCTAGCAATTTTTTCCCATTCAAATCAAAATGCGCAAGAAAATCCATCGAAAGTGTTGCAAGATAATGGTGGTAGTTAGGTGAAAAGCTACAACCCATTTCATAGTCAGCGTAGAATTCATCGCCGAGATAGCTGGTAAGTTGAACGAAGCCACAAAACGGGCATACGGCAATGTCAAGCGGACATGCTTGATCGCCGACGAGCTGGTCCCTGCGCAGCAATCGTTCAACGGTGCGTGGTGCACGCGGCAGGTGCAGGCAGGTCGAGACGTTTTCGTTTCGACAGAGGCGGCATGGGATATTGGGCTTGTGGGTCATCCACAGGGCTTTCTGTCTAACAGCGCACGACATTCGTCGACGACCGCATCAATTGCGCTGAAATTGGGTTCGAAGCCGAGCTCATGGGCGGCGTGATCGGTGGAATAGTACTGTGGCCGGGTATTTGTAGCGGTTTGGCTCAAAACATCAGAAATGTGATATTTGAGGCCAAATTCATCGCCTAAACGATCCAACAGCGCGAATTTTCCTGTCGGCGCGCGGCTATATGCGTCCAGTGCGGTATTTATTGGACGGGCTTGGGCGCTGCAAACAATCAACTGAAGCAAATCTTTCGGATGGATATAGTCACGTATTAAATCCGCCCCCCCCGTTTCAAGTGTTGTCTTCTCTCGCAGGCAGTACACGATATCTGACATCAGGTAACTTCCGACCGGTGGTTGAAACCGGCTGAAGTATCCGTAAAGTCGGATGTCGACAATATTTAATACTGGGTTCAAACGATGCTTTATTTCAGAATTTAGTTTGGCGACGCTATAGCCTATGGAGGCCGACCTCGTGGCCGGATCGATGCTGGCCAGCTGGCCGCGTGCGATGGGGTTCGCCAGATGCGTGCCAAAAACGGAACCGGATGAAAAAGCAACATAGAGGCATTGTGGTGCAGCGGCGAGGCTGGACAAAATTGAACTGTCAAAGCGTTCCGTCAAAGACATCAACGCACTACCCGCTTGCGCAATTTGGCCCGCATCGCCCAGGCCAACGCAATTAAGGACAATATCGAATTCTAGACCTGGAAAAGCATCGTTCTGCACAATGCATAGTGTTTCCGGCCGTTGAAAATCTGCAAACAAAGTCTCAAGGTGCGCCGGATCGCGCGAGAAGGCAGAGAGCTGCCAATCGGTCTCTTTGTTGATGAGTTGCGAGAGACTGCGGCCAAGATGACCGCCCGCTCCGAGTACGGCGACCTCCAGCTTCTTAGTAATCATGTGATGCCTTTCAAACGCCGGCGGTATTGGCCAAGGTGCCAAAGGAGCCAGCCCAAACCGATGCCTCCTGCCACGTCGGACCAAGCCAATGCCGGAGTAAGATAACGAGTTTCGAGCAGTAGCGTCTGGGAAAACGCGATGCTTCTGGTTGCGACGAAAAGCAGGCAGATCCAGATAATCAGGCGGTAGGGTCGAAATGACTCGCGAAAGGAAAGACAAAGAACGAACAAGGCGAGCACGATAGAGGCCAGCCGCCACCCCGCCGTAAGTCCCTTTGACAATGTCGCGGCAGGATATTTTACCGCCGCTTCAATGCCGCCGAATAGAAAACCCGACCGCCCTATGATTTGTCTGATATCAGCGCGTTCGACACTGCCCAGCATCCCGGGCCAGCCCATGGAGGCGGCGGGGTTTACCCACATTATCGCCATGCGTCGTAACGGCAGGAAACCGTAATGCCAAAGTGGATTGGCGTGAATGCGTTCGGATGCCAACGCGGCGAATGCATCATCGATCTGTCCGGGGACTGGCTCACCACGCTTAATCTGTCGCAAATGAGTGAGCAAAAAGGCGACCCGTTTTCGTTCCTCATCGTCTGCGTAGGCTTCATCGGGAGGGGCGATATTGGCATAAGTTTCTGTCGCCAACGGCCATACACTGATCCCAAGTTGATATTGATGCGAAAGCCATGTGCCAATCCAGGCGAGGGCGCCTTGTGGCAGTTGATGGCCTTGCGGCGAAAGACCGAATGGCGGCGTTGCGGGTAGCCCTTGAATGACACTGCGGGTTGTCCATACCCCGAACGGCACCGCGACTATCAGGGCAATCGCAATACCTTTTCTTAGGGCGCCCCATGCGCCATGCAAGGCCAACGCACAAAGGGCTATGGGAAGTGCGATAAGGACGAAATCATAACGTATGAAAAACCCGATCAAACTGGCGATGGCAATAGGCCAAGTGCGAAATCTGTTCTCGGCGAGCGAGCGGACGATCTCGGCTAGAATCCACAAGGCGACTGCACTTGAAAGCGCTTCCGTCATTAGAGCCCGTGACCAACCGGCCAGAGATGGCGAGAAAGCCAGCATCAAGCCAACACACCAGATACTTACAGGGGGTGCACCATAAAAGCCTAATGCCCAGCAAAAATAGCAAATCGACAGGGTGAAAAGGACGGATTGAAATAACAAAGGCGCCGTCACGCTGTCCCCAAAGGCAAACCAGGACAGGGCAATAAATGTCGGATAGCCGGGAAGTTGATTGCCGCCCCAATGTGGCGTGCAGGATGCCGCTGCCCAGTGATCCATGGAAACACAAAAGTTGTGCAGGATATTGCCTGCGACGTTAGCATAGACTTCTGCATCCCCCACTGCCCAAGGGCCGGCAAGAACAGCCGCCAATCTGACACTGAAGGCGACCAAAGCAATTGCAATAAGTGCACGCCAAAGCTGTTGGCCCGAACATTGCTCGGGCAGGAAAACACTGGGTATGATTGGGGGGGCGTGCATTTGCGAATATTGCGTTGCCGATATAAGGATAGCAAGGGTAATTCCGTTTGGAACCGGTGAGGAAAAACATATCTTGGTAGAAAATAAAAGCTCAAAAATCAATCGATTATAAAGGCGTAAGATTGGCCACACGAAGCGCGTTTGCGACGATAGTAAGAGTAGGGTTTTGTGGGGCTAAACTGGGGAATACCGCCCCGTCAACGACAGATATACGTTGATGATCAGCTAATCGTCCGAGTTGGTCGGTTTGTAATGCCTCGGGGCGCTCTTTCATCGGTAGGGTCCCGGCGAGATGTCCGGAAAAGCCGAAAGGCGTGGATTTGAAACTCGGACCTATAGGGCGCAACTGGGTTAAGTCACCTGCCGCCTGTAACCTTCTTACAGCTTCTTTTAGCTCTCCGGAATTGATCGGCGCTTGCGCACCTTGGATATCGAGTTGCCAAAATGGCTGCTCACCCCGATGAGCACTTATCATGACTTGTCGTGATTGCGCAGCCGATAGATAGGCAAAGCCGACCGCCAATCTTGGCCACATGAGTTTCCATAGGCCGCTTCGATGCAAAAAACTAAAGAAGCGGTCCGCGGTCATCGCGCCAAAAATATAGGGACTAAAACTGTAGAACTGGAAATGGATACCATCGCCATTACGGGCGTCCGGGCGTAAAGCCAAGGCCATCTCGCTTAACGAAAATGGCGCTATTGCGGGATGTTCCATTCCCCTCGTTTGACCGATCCGATTGAGGAACACGGCCATATCGTTGTCCAGCAGCGGCGCGGCCCGATTGGGCAAATTCAGGGACTGAGCAGCGATGCGAAATGAACCGAGCGTGCCGGCAGCTAGGAATACCCGATCGAATGCCCTTTCAGATGGATAGCTGCCGCTCGGGCCCAGCATCTTCAATTGTACCCCTTGCGGGCCTTCATGGAATGTTAGACAGATTGTGTTGCTACAATAATCGCCCCTTGGGTGATCGCGAATTAGCTCAATCCAAGGCCGACTGGAGGCAATTAGATCGTGGGGGCAACCGAATAGACACAGACCACAATGGGTGCAGTCGGAAAACCCGACGGCAAGGCGTGAATAGCCTCCATCCAGACCGGAAGCCTGCAAGGCGTGGCGGCTTTCCTGCCATAGAGGAGCCAGTGCGGATAGGGATGTCGATGGGCGCGGGCCCGTCTGCTGACCAAAGAGCGGATAACTATTCGTCAAACCGTCATCGTTGGCATTAACACCGAGGAGATCAGCAGCCTTATGATAGTAAGGTGATAGGTCTTCGGGGTTTAGGGGCCAATTCTTAAAATCAGCCACTCGCATAGGATAGCAGGCGGCCCCCCAAACATTGGATAGCCCGCCCGGTGCCGCGGAAACGGGCGGATCAGCGCCATCAATGGTCATGACCTGCTGTTGGTGACGGAATACGAAATCGGAACCCAAGATGCGTTTTTGCGTCCTGCTGGGATCAATATCGCCACCAATCAGGCTGGCAAGCCCCGGCCTTCTCCTGGGCTTCTGACGGCCTGCGTTGGCGCCACTCAAACGATTGAGAACCACCGGATCAATAGACCTAGCCGCGTTTGCCGCGACGATTCTATTTCCTTGAAGTTCCTCGGTAACGGCGGCGTTGTCATCACCACAATCAAACAAGGTGACCCGGGCACCGCGTTGCAACAAAGATAACGCCGCCGCACAGCCTGCGGGCCCGGATCCAATAACGGCGATATGCAAGGGCCTTAGACGCCAAAATAGGCGCGGATGCAGGCGACGGTTTTTTCAACCTCATCCGCGCCGTAGGAAGGGTAAGTCGGCAGCAACACAACGCTGGCCGCGGTACGTCGCGCATTTGGGCAGTCACGGGCAAATTCCTTAAAACAGGCTAAATCGGCGCAGTTTTTCAGGTGTTGAGCGCCAATGTCCCGGCCCCTTTGCATCAAATAGCGCAATAAATCATCCCGATTCGGTGCCAGTATTGGAAAATAGCTATAAGTATGCCCGTGATTAGTGCGATATGGTGGCAGCCCGAGCTCGTCTATATCCGACAACCCCCCACGATACAACGCGGCGTGGGCAATGCGCTTTTCAATCTGTTTTGTGAGACCGTCTAATTGCTTTAACACCAACCGGGCCTGTAACGGTGTCATCCTGCGAAAATAAGAATCGGCCAAATGTCTCTTTTGCTCCGGGGCAGCATCAATCGTAACTTGTTGGTTTAACAATGCGATGTTCTTGAGATAGCCGAATTGAAATATTCGGTAGGTAATTGTTCTAAAAATTGGTGGCCATGTGGCCACGTCCGTGATTAGGCCGCCGATGACTTTCCGCAGATAGTATGGAGTTTCCTGCCAGGGAAACAGATCGCGCTGTCTTCGAATGCTTTCCGCGATGTTGTTGTCATCGCAGATCAAAAGTCCGCCAAAAAAGCTGTTTATATTCTTGTACATGCCGAAACTGAAAATACCGGCATCACCAATTGTGCCCACTGGACGGTTGTTGTCCTTCGCCCCGAGCGCCTGCGCCGCATCTTCAATCAAGGCCAAGCCGCGGTCCCTGCATAGAGCTTCGATCGGTGCCATGTCACAGGCTAAACCATGCAAATGGGTCACCATGACAGCGCCTGTGTTTTCATCTACCAGGGGTGATATTGTTTCAATACCAATATTGCACGTGTTGCCAACGAGGTCGGCGAAAACAGGTATGGCACCAGCCGCGATGACCATGTTGATGACATCGGAAATCGTATAGGGCGATAGAATTACTGATTTTCCCGGCTTGACGTAAGCTTTGATCGCCATGTGAATGGCGACCCGGGCCTTGGGCATACATAAGGCGTTCGGCACGTCGTAGCGGGCCTCAAAAGTCCGTTCCAATCGCGCGCAGTCCTGACCCCAATGCAAGCGGCCCAATAACAGGTTCTTGACCACTTCAACGTATTGTCCGGTACTGGAATACAGCCGAAACCGCGGCATCGGTCCGATGCTTCTTGGGTTCATTATTTAGCCTCTTTAAGCAGACTATGAACAAATGCCGGCAGCGGCAAGCCGCGCGCCATAAATGTTCTCGCGACATTCTGAACGCCAATGGCAGACAGCAGAAAAAGCGCGGGATAAACCGGACCCCGATAGCGCCAGTTGTAATCCAACAATGTGACGGCATGGAAGACAGCAAAAGAGAGTACACAAGCCGTTGCCATCAACGCAATCCAACCCGATATCTGCATTCTATCAGCGCGTGTCGCGGCACAGGCTGTGTACAAACCAACCACGGCAAAACCATAAAGCGCCGGGAAAAATGTAATGTTCAATACCTTATGGCCAAAGCTAAAGTCGTCAGCGAGAAACCAAAAGAAATAGCAGACACGCAAAATCGAAACCTTGAGAAATGAAAATATATCGTCGCCGCCAGTAACGTAGGTTTCGGGTCGGACCCATACCACATGGCCCTGGAAAATTTCATTATGATAAATGGCGAGGGGTTTCGCCAGAACACCAAACGGCAACAGGTCGGGATCATGGATCAGAACTGTGCCAACGATTAGCGCCAAGACGAACATACCAATCACACATTGAAACGCTGTGCTAAGTGGGATGCCACGCCGCCAAAATAGATAAATCGTAATGGTCGTGAGAAGCCACCATGAAAACACGATCCCAATCGGTCTAAAAAAAAAGCTAAGGACGGAAATCAACAGCAACATAAGAAAATATCTTGAGGAATTTGTATCGAAATTGGGATCAAATACCCTGATATTCATTGTAAGAATAAGCGCTGACAACGAAATAAACAGGCTGTCGGGTTGCGTCATTGAAAACCACTGAATGTATTCCCAACACGTCATGAATTGAATGAGTATCAGAATTCCAGGCAGAATTCCGATGCTGGAGTTTGATGTGGTTTTGAATAGATGCAGAAAAATGTACGAAGATACTGTGCAGTTAATGAATATCAAAAAATACACTGGCTGATCTGGGGAAATCAACAAGGTCAATACTAGTATAATATAGTATAAAATATAATTAACTTCGGACTGGGTCATTTCATGAAAGTCTTTGATATCCTGATTAGTGCGGAAAAACTCAAATAGATCAAATTTTGTCGAAAGCAAATACTTCGACAAATCATAATCGCGTTCTCCGTCGGACGTTATTAATGGTCCATAGCCAAACCCAACAGCCAAGAAAACAGCGCATAAAAAGATGAATATGCCTGCCGATATTCGCGGATTGCTAGTCATCAAAGTTCCTGGAGTAGGAGATGAATTCAGTGGACCCGCCTTTCCCGACCTTGGTCTTCTGAAAGCCCAGGGCGGTGTAAAATAACTTTGCACCGTCGCTATTGTCAGCGAGAGATTTCACGTAAATTTTTCGATAATTTCGCGCTTTGGCGATGTCGATGGCAGATTGAACGAGGCGGCGTCCAATGCCTTTGCCTTGCTGACTGGGCGCAACGAACAAATAGGCTATTTCCGGCTCCGGCTCGTGGGATCCGTAAATAATTGCCTCTATGAACTGCTGGCGAAATTTGGCTATTGTTAGAAATCGAACCGCAAATGCAGGCGCAAATGCCAAGATGGTGTTGAATACTATACGGCGGCTCAATGTTTCGGGTGCAAAAGATAAAAGCAGGCCGCCCACGAGTTCGTTCTGTTGCATTTCGCTGAGGATAATTTCATCACGGCTGCCTTCCACGGATTGATAAAACCGTACCAAATAACGCATGCCCAATTGTGCGGGTAGTGAGGCTGGCAATGTTGCCAAATGCAATTGCGCCAATTTGTTCGCGTGAGACGGCAAGATTTTTTTCCTAGTCGGCATGATGTCTCGATGACGTAATTAAATGCGCTGCAGGCCATAGTCAGATTAAAGAGCAGATTGTGGAGCCAATCCATGATTTTAGCATCAATGCTATAGCGCGAACCTGCGACGATATCCATGCCAATCACGGACAGTCATAGTTGGTGGCACGCAATTTTCCTCCAAACCGTGGCCAAGTTGATTGTCACCGCAATTTGGTATTATGCCGTATCTGAATGACAATTCAGCTTCGAATGAATTGAATACTGTGGCCACTGAATTGCCATCGAAAGATTATTGTGCTTGTTTTAGTGAGGTTGGATCGCGCGTTATGAGGACGGCTGCCGATCTCAATTATTCGGAGACATGTCGACGATGGCCAAATGACGTATAAATGGTTTTTTGCGCCGCTGTTGGCTTTCTTCGTTTTCAGCATTTGGGGGCAGTCTGCGGAAATTCCATCAGCATTTTCAATCGGCGGTGACGCGCAGTTACATCGCTTGTCGACATTGCCTGTTAGTGCAGTTTTGCAGGTCAAGTTTTCGCAGGAAAATGTACAATATCCGATGGATATCGCGCTTTTCGGCAACAGCATATCTCTGCCAGTCGTCCCCAGCGAGCTTTTGATGTCGGGGCAAAATGCATTCAATTTCGCAGTGCCGGGCACATCGTTCCAATCGTCAGTCACTCTGTTACAAAGCCTGTTGGAAGAGGGCCGTCAGATAAAGCTGGCGATCATTCAAGTCGATAATTTCGAAGCGATAAATGTCGAACAATCGCCGTGGCCTCGTGGCCCAGTACGAATGGGCCTGCTAATTTCCCGAATAGCTTCAGGGCTAACGGAGCCGCGGATTGGACCGGATGAATTGTTGCGAATGGTTTGGCGATCTATAAAAAGTGAGGCAATTATATTTGCCGGATTTTTCAACATTCAGAAAATCTGGGCCTATTTAGCTTACCGTTTTCCGAACTGGCTACCCTCTATCCCAACGTCCACTTTACCCTATTCGGTTGACGGAAGTTTGCCGCGTCTTGAAATAACGGTTCCCCGGACTCATGAATTGTTGAGCTCCCATGGTGCTATGTTGCCAGGCTATTTTGCCAAGGATCTGGGACGCGTGGCGCAGCTGTCGACAATGGTTGATCGTATCGTGCTGGTCGAAATGCCCCTGGAGCCGACCAGTGCGGCCTACTACGTATACAATCCGACGCTGCAAGGCGCGCAATTTCGTGGGATGTTTTCACGTATTTGTAATCAACTGGACCTAGAGTGTCATGTCGCCCCGATAAGTGGCGACCCTGGCCAGCCGAATTTCTGGGCCGATGAGACCCATCCGTCTGCGCAGTGGTTGGCGGCATATCTGCGGCAGATAATTCTAAGCGAAGCTTCGCGCAAGCGGGCGTTACAGCCTTGATATTTAACGAATTCAGATTTTTGTTTGTATTTTTGCCGATTATCTTGGTCGGCTGCTATTGGATTGTTCCGGCACGCTATCGCCGAGAGTTATTATTGGCCGCGAGTTTGGTTTTCTATGGCCTTTCCGGTCTTGAGCATGTTACGGCCTTAATTGCCGGGTTGATCTGGGTTTACGTTTGGACATCAAATAATAAATTCGAGGAAAGCAATTTCCGCTTGGCGAGTGCTATAATTGGTCCGTTGGCGGCCCTGTTCTACTACAAGTACATGTCGTTCGCTGTCGAAACCATACAGCAAATTTCTGGTGAAGAGTTTACCTCCAGGTTTTCAATATTTGAGAACGTATTGCTTCCGGCGGGCATATCATTTTTTACATTTCAAATGATTGCATTTGCGATTGACCGTTATCGTGGTGACTTGCCCGCCAATCCACCATTTCGGACATTCGCCCTCTATATTTGTTTTTTTCCGCAACTAGTTGCCGGACCAATTCTTCGCTTTTCGGCAGTTAGTGCTGCAATCGGCGGCCTAGAAAAATTCTGTCCAAAACGGGCTGATTTCGATGCCGCGCTCGGTTATATCGTATTTGGTCTTGCGGCAAAGGTATTGCTCGCTGATGGACTGGCCGATGCCTTGGGGCCGTTTTCCGCTCAACCGGAAAACCTATCGCGAGATGGGGCCTTGTTTGTGATTTTCGCATATAGCTTTCAAATCTATTTTGATTTTTACGGATACTCCCTCGTTGCAATCGGACTTGGCCGACTGTTTGGGTTTGAGTTTCCAGACAATTTTCTTCGCCCCTATGAGGCGCGAAACCCTCGTGATTTTTGGCGCCGGTGGCATGTATCATTGTCATACTGGATCCGTGACTATCTGTACCTCTCGTTGGGTGGAAACAGGTCATACATTCGCAATATTATCATTGTATTTGCGGTTTGCGGCTTGTGGCACGGCGCCGGTTGGAATTTCGTTGTTTGGGGGCTTTATCATGCCGGACTTGTAGCAGGGTACGCTAGTATTGCCCGTTGGTGGGACAAAATGCCGGCCTTTCAACAGCGGTTCCTGAATTTTGTGCTTATTTCTATTGGGTGGTTGCTATTTCAGTACAACTTTACCGACGCCTTTGCCTTACTCGAAAGCCTAGCAAGGCCTGCCACTATGACATCTGCCGGCCCAATGCTTTGGGATTGGGGTGTATTTGTGTTGGCCGGGGTTATTTGTTTCGCTCTAAATATTGAAAAGACCATCACTTGGTCGGCAGGTCTCCGAAACGGATCCGTATATTATAGCGGTACGTTGGGTTTGGTATTTGTTGTCACACTAGCATTTCTTGAAAGCTCACAAACTTTCATCTATTTCCGTTTTTAGAAGTGCCACTGCCATCGATCCCAATGACAACAAACATGAAATCTCGTAAATTTCGATCAACTATCCAGCCGAGTTGTATTATGATAAGCTGGAGTTGGTTGGTGTATCTTTGCGCATTGATTAGTCTCAACTTCTCAGTGCTGGTAAAGCATGGTTCGGGGTTGAGCGGAGTGATCTTAATCCATCAATCAAAATAGGATTTCATTAATCCCAGGCAGTGGGATCGGAATATAGGGGCTGAAAATTTCGAAAAATATAGAGCTCGATGAAGATTTGCCGGCACCCGATCTTCAATCGATAGACGCCGCGCAGATGGACTATGTGCTGGATTTGCGTACCGTACTAAAAGCGGTTTTGAAATGGTCATGGATCGCTGTAATATTTACCTTGATCGGTGTTGTGTATGGGACGTTGGAGACTGCGAAGTTTGTACCAGAATATACCGCGAAAATCGTAATAGCACCGCAATCTCCTAAAGGTAATACGGCTGGCAGTTTGCAGCCTGCCCGCGGGAATGGATTGACAACAACCCTGTTGACGGCACTCGGTAACCCCGGCGCAGGGCCTGGAGGGATGTTCGAACGGTTGCGGTTTGCCTTTAAATCCCAACAATTGGCACGGCGATTGGATGAACAATACAGCTTGAGCCAGGAAATATTTGCCGGCCGCTGGGATGTTGAAAAAGGTGTCTGGAAAACGGCCGTTAGTGTCGAGCCTACGTTTTTCGAACAACTCGACATTTACCTTCATCAGGACCAGGCGAATATACTGGGAACAGAAGCACTGGCGATGGCCGTCGGAGGGATGGTCAAATTTGAACCGATTAAGAAGACACAGTTTTGGGAAATTAGCGTCAGCCACACTGATCGTGATACTGCGCTCCGTCGGTTGAAGATAATTTTCAGCGCTGCCGATCAATTGCTACGTCAGCAGGACCGCGAAAAAATGCTGGAACAAATTGCATTTTTGCGAACGCGGACAGAAAAGTCCGATCTAGCGGGTTTTCGTGCCGCAATATTCGGTGCTCTTATTCAGCAGGAGAAAAACTTACATATGATTGATTCTGATCTGATTTATTCCGCTGATATCGTCGAACCGGCATTTGCCAGTGAAATGAAATCAAAACCGAATCTTATGAAAACCATTTTGGTCCCCGCTGTCGGTGGGGGTTTTGTTGGCCTGGTGCTTGTTCTATTGGTCAGCGTGTTTCTTCGGGAATAGTAATGTCTAGAGAGGCTTGCCGATTAGCATCATGCTCCTGTGAGCGGTACGATTTTGGGTTCCGGAAAAAGGGCGGTTGATACCTGCTTTGAATGCCCAGCCGTCGAAAAGCCCTGATTTGCAAAGCAAAAAATTCGGAATCCCGCTTCTATCTTGGGGCGCGGTTTATGGACTGTTCTGGTGTTATCGTAGTTTTTTCTCCGTTGTCGGAGAAGTCGTCATCATGCGATTGACGCCAATCTCTGATACGCGCACATATCAATCCTCTGATCTTATTTCATCTTTCGTTGATATTGGGAGTACTGGTTATGGTGGCACCTTAGGGTTTCAAGCATTGGCGACTGGATTGACGCAATTAATTGGCGGCGTGTTCGGTGCTATATTTTTTCACAATGCCATTTTATCGAATATCGGTTTTCAGACCATTGGGTTCATTGGATTAGTTGCCATGTTGCGGGCACTTGAACCAAAAGAACGCGCACTTTTTTTGCCTCTATTAATGCTGCCTTCAGTGACGGTCTGGACCTCTATTGCGTCAAAAGAAGCGCTCTTGACGTTCATGTTGGGCATTATTTGCGCTCACATTATAAATATCTATAAAAATAAAGACAAAATTCGGTGGTATCATTGGTTTTCTCTTTTGCTATTGTACGCGTTTAAGCCACATTTTTTGATATCCGTAATGTATGTTCTGCTTATTACTTATACGGCGAAATATTTCCGGCAAAAGGCAACGGTGGCGATTGTCGCACTGATCAGTAGTTTAATGATGCTGTATTTTTTCCGGGATGAATATAGCGAATTGGCCAATTGGACAAATACGGTTCTTGCAGCAATGGGTGGGGAAAGTGGCCGCCCGGCACTGCTTGTTGAAGAGTATGATGTTTTCTATAAAGCACCATATGGCATGTTCATATCGTTCTTCGGCCCAACATTGGGCGAAGTAGATAAGGTTCTACAAGTATTTACCTTTATTGAAAGTTCGGCAATTATCGCGGTGTTTCTTGGGCTCATTATTCGCGGATTGTGGTTTTTGCCAATTTACAGCGTGATAGTTAGTTTCGGCGTCATATTTTGGATTATTTTCCTCAACTATCCTCTTGGTGCGACGAATGCCGGAACAGCAATTCGATACCGTAGTGGATATATACTGCTGATTTTTCTTGCGTTCATCTTCCTTGGCTCGCGATCACACTATGTCGATTGGACCCAGGGCCTAAAACAGCGGCTGTCGCCATTGCGACAGGCTTTGTTTAGAATGGGCTTACTCAAGATACCCTAACTTAGAATTAGGGGAGCATAGGGTCTGTTGAAAAAGTCGTTTATTGGTTTGCTTTCAGGCGGTCGTGGCGGTTTGTTGTTTTGCAGGTTTTATTTTCAGGAAAAACAGTTGTTGGTGCCTCGTGGCTTGGAACATTCCGCATTGGGGCCTTTTTAGGGTCTGGAGAGCATATCTCGGCCAAACAAAGGCGCGCGCCAGCCGTTTCAGGTTGATCACGGTGGCGGTCAGCCAGGCCTGGATCTGCATGTTCCATAAACCCCGGCGCATGGCGCGGCGCAGGCCGTGTCGGGCCTTGGCTTCGCCATGCACCCCTTCGACCAGGCCGCGATGGCGGTTACGCGCGGCGATATCGGGCCACAGAGCGCGGCCATGGCGACGACGCGCGCGCAGGAGTGCGCCGTGGCCATCCTTGATAATCACGGCGGTAGTGTCAAGAATGCTGCGCACTTTTCATTTTCAGGCGGTGGCTGGTCTGGCTTCGGTGTCGATTTGTTTTAGTAGGTCCATGTTCATATAACGTCTGCTGCTCCATTTGGTGCCGGCGATATGCCTCAACCTGGCCGCGGCCAGGTTGAGGCAACTTTGCGCGTCGGGAAAAGCACCCACAACGCGGGTCCGTCGTCGGATCTCCCGCATCAGGCGCTCAAGGGGATTGTTGGTTCTGAGCTTGATCCAATGCTGGTCGGGAAAGGCATAGTAGGCGAAGGTCTCGGCGATGCTGTCGGTGACCAGCTCGGCAGCCTTGCCAAGCCGTAAACTTTTCAACTTGGCGATCACTTCACCGGCCTTGGCATCCGCCGCCGCCCGGTCCTCGCTGGCATGGATCGCCTTCAACATATGCGCCACGTCCCGCACCTTCGTCGAGGGCACATGACTGAAGACATTGCGGTAGAAATGCACGGTGCAGCGTTGCCAGCGGGCATCGGGATAGAAATCGCCGACGCTCTCGACGAGGCCGAGGCAGGCATCCGAGATGATCAGCTGGACGCCTTTCAGGCCGCGCTGCTTGCGATGTTTGAGAAATGATGACCAGCCGGCCTTATCCTCCTTGGCCCCCTCGACGATGCCCAGGATCTCCCGGAAACCATCGCCGTTAACGCCAAAGGCCACGAGCAGCGAGACATTGCGAACTTCGCCGGCCCAGCTGCGCTTCATGACAATGCCGTCCAGATAGACGTAGGGGTGTTCGCCCATAATCGGCTGGTTCCGCCAAACTTCAATCTTGGCATAAATCTTCTTATTGAGGTTCGACACCGTGCCGGCAGAAACCCGCGTACCCCATAAGGCTTCCGTGATATCCTCGACCCGACGTACCGAAACACCGGCCAGATACATCTCCATCAAGGCTTCCTCGACCGAGGCCTCCCGTCGGCGGTAACGTTCGATAATCGCCGTCTCGAAAGCCTGCTTGCGCAGCTTCGGAACCTTCAAGTTCACTTCACCGGCCAAGGTATGCAGCTTGCGTTCCCGGTGGCCGGCCCGGTAGTCCCGGCGCCCTTCCGAGCGTTCATAGCGACCGGCACCAGCCAGGCTCTCCGCCTCGGCATCCAGCAGGGCGTTCAGGGTCTCTTCGACCGTCGAGCGCACCACACGGCCAAGGTGATCCTGGATGCGGTCATCATCAATCTGAATAACGTTGCTCAATTCCGTCGTCTTGCTATCATCGTCCATGGTGGTTCCTTTGGTTTTGTCAGGGGTTGAGTCGCATCAAACCAATCCTAACCAGAGCCGGAACCACCGCCTCAAAATATTTGCGCAACTTTCTTTACGTTATCTGGCTCACCGATGTGCTGAGCAATATAGCAGACCATCCGATCAATCGGGTGGACGAACTACTACTTTGGAATTGGCGTCATGAGAGAGACCGGATGATTGCGGGGGAGAAAACAGCAGCATGACCATCATCGCCCGGCTGAACGTCACGCTCGAATATATGGAACCGGCGGTCAAACGTCGTCTGGAGGCCCCGTTCGATCTTCGCCTGGACCGCTTGCATCAGACCCTGCAGGCTGCGTTCGGCTGGACCGACAGCCATTTATGGGAAATCAGCGCCCGTGACATCCGTTGGGGGATCCCCGATCCCGACTGGGGTGACGGCCCGTTGAACGCGCGCAAAGCAACACTGTTCGATGTGATCGAAGACACCGGCGCCAAGACGCTACGCTACCTCTACGACTTTGGCGATGGCTGGGAACACGTAATCAAGGTCACCACCATCACCGACGGCGATCCGGAAACAAACTACCCGGTCCTGCTCGACGGCAAAGGCCGATGCCCGCCGGAAGATGTCGACGGCCCCTGGGGTTATGGTGACTTCCTCGAAGCCATCGAAGACCCCAAACATGAAAACCACGAACATTGGCTCGAATGGGGCCCGCCAGACTTCGACCCCAACGACGCCCAGCTCGACCAGCTCAAAGCCAACGTCGCAAAACTCGCAAAGAGATGGAAACCAAGGCGTAAAAAGGCGAAATCCAGCTGAAACAGACCTTCACCGGACGCTTACGCGAAAGCGACTCCAGTTAATTCAGAATTGATCCAACGCATCTTCACAACAAGGCCAGCCGAATAGTTGAATTGAAAGAAAGTGCCGTGGCATTCGAGTGGCAATGAACTGATTGTTCGAGCTATTTTAAGTCAACTCCAAATATCTATTTTGCCGAAATAGCTTGGAAAAACTCTTGGTAACGCTCGACGCAATGGGCCAGTGAGAAGTCGCTTCTAATCCGTTCAATGGCCGCACGACCCAATTCGGCGCGGCCTGCAACGCCCTTCTCGATCAATTCGCGCCACCCCACCGCTAAAGCATGATGATCGCCAGCCGGTACAATGCGGCCGGTATCACCTACGATCTGGGCCGCATCCCCAACATCTGTAACAACACAAGGCACACCACAAGCCATTGCTTCCCCGACAATGTTGGGAAAGCCCTCTCCCAACGAACAGCACGTGGCGATATCTAGGCCTGACGTTAGTTTGGGAACATCTTCGCGGCGGCCAAGTAAATGAATTCGTGTGCGAAGGCCCAGTCGATCAATCAGCTGGTTTAGAGCTCTGTTATCATCATCGATGCCATCCCCCACGAGTACAAAATGGATCGCTGGGTGTGTGGTCAATAGATTAGCTGCGGCATGCAGAAAGGCCTTGTGGTCCTTTATCGGGTCATATCGTGCAACAAGACCAATGAGGACCGTGTCGTCAGACAGGCCAAGTTCGTGTCGCAGCCCGCTATGACCGCTTTCCGTCGGCTTAAAGACCGCCGTATCGAAGCCATTTTGCAGCACCACCCAACGTTTAGGATGATAACCAAACGCCTGATGATCGCGTTGGCCTGTATGGGAATTGGTAATGACGGTATCTGGGTATTTTGACAGCCGAGCAAGTAAATACAAAAGCAATCCATTAATGCCGCGTCGGTACTCTTTGCCCATATCTGAGCAACGGATGTTCCAAGCAATAGTTGGAATACGGGCTATCCGACCGATAATTAGGCCGATGAGGTCGGAATGGTACAACCAGGTTTGCAATACCCCTGGCCGCTCGGTTCGCAAAAGACTATAGAGTCGCCACAATGCCAACGGCGTTGGAAGGGAGCGGGGCATATGAATGGCATGAACCTTGATGCCCCGTTCGCTAATCGCCGTCCCTATTGGTCCCAGAGTCGTCAAAGACACGACGACATTTTCAAATCGATCACGGTCCATAGCCTCCGTCAAACGCAATAAACTGACTTCAGCCCCGCCGGTATCCAGGCCGGTGATCAGATGTAAAATTTTGATGCGATCAGTCGCCATCTGTTCACTCCCAAAAATGCTCAGCACTAGGCCATTGCGAAACGCGTAAAACCGATTTCCATTATTTTATCAGCGCCCAGGCTCACAGTCATCAAGTGCTAAAGACAAAGGAAGCGGTATTTTGATTAATCTGGATGATTGGAAAGCATATAATCTTGCCCTGCTTGAATTTTTTGGAAAAGGAGCAGTTTGCGCTATCGCTTGATTTGTCATGAAAATGGAATTGAAGAAAATTTCATCTAAAGCTTCAACGATAAGTACCCGAAACTTGAACTAAACACATGTGCTTAGGCAATACAGGCGTTCTTCCTTGTCCAGATAGCGAAAATAGCCTAACTTCGGCTCCAGATGTAGATGCTATTACGTGTTCCACAAGCGCGAAAATAAGTAGGTTTGACTTGCGGCATGAAGTCAAAAACATTATTTTTACGCTGCTCTGATCTGGAGAAAATCCGTTGGAATCCAAAAATTCCTCGATGACCTATCTCTGAAACGAGCTCCCCTCCTTTATCTTTTACCAGGGTATTGAAACAGAATGCTTGAGCTTGTAAGGCGGTTGCGACATGGTCCGCTGCGCCATTGGTCTCCGCTTTGGATCTTTCTTGGTAGAATTTATCGTTGGTTTATCGGTTTTACTGGTGCCGGATCTGGCGTGAGTATGCGCATCGGGCCATATGGGCCGTTTAAGTTTGACCCGCATTTTACATTTTCCGATTTTTCGAACTTTGGCCAAGGCAAAAATGGCGGGCTCACGCGCTGCGTGGAGTTGTCGACGGATGCTCAATGTGTCCTCGACATTGGGGCCCATATCGGGCTCGTATCAATGTCTGTGAGCGGTGTTTTAGCGCCAAGTGGACGGGTTTACTCGTTTGAGCCCGGTGATGAAAACCGAAAGTTTCTGCAGACCCACGTAGATTTAAATCACATCGGTAATATCGATGTTCTGGGGCTTGTAGTGAGTGATGAAAATCTTGATGAGATCGAATTCTTCGTACAGACGGGCGACTCGCCTATGAACTCTTTAGCCGTCAGGGGCGATGGGGGCAGCTATAAATCCACAATGAAACAACAAATCAATCTCGACGGTTTTTGCAGCGAGAGGGGCTTGTCACCGGATGTCATAAAAATCGATGTCGAGGGGGCGGAGATCAAAGTGTTGCAGGGTGCGAAAGAAACAATTGGAAAGCACCAACCGGCCCTGGTCTTGAGCGTTCATAGGGAAGAAATTCGGGAATTGGGTGGCTCTCTGGAAGAGTTAATGGCCTTAATTCGAGGCTTAGGTTACGAAGTGTTTGATTGTGATAACAACAGGGTTCTCGAAATCGATACGAATGAATATATTTTGGTGCCCAGGCCAGCAAACTAAGAGGCCAACTCGAAACTAGTTGAGTGATTTCAGCAAGTTATGATTCTCTCCGTTGTGTCAAAGCAATGGAGGGGCACAACATGTGGACTGAAATCACTCGGGTCGATTATGAGCGCCGTGGCGGACGCTATGCAAGCGATATGACGGACCGTGAATGGGCGCTGCTGGCGCCTTTCATGCCTCCGCGCAAGAGGAACGGTCGACCACGGACAACGGAGATGCGCGATGTCATGGATGCGATCCTGTATATGGCTTCGACGGGCTGCCAATGGGCGATGTTGCCGAACGATTTCCCGCCGCCCTCGACTGTGCAACGCTATTTCTATGATTGGCGGGACAACGGATTGCTCCGCACGATGAACCACCATCTTGTCATGGAGGCCCGTGAGTTCGAGGGCCGGGAGGCCAGTCCGTCCGCCGGCGTGATCGACAGCCAGAGCGTGAAAACCACGGAAAGCGGTGGTATTCGCGGCTATGACGCGGGTAAGAAGATCAAGGGGCGCAAACGTCATATCGTCACCGACACTCTTGGCTTGCTGATTGGCTTGCTGGTTCATGGCGCCGACATCCAGGACCGGGACGGTGCGCCGGCGGTCCTCAAATCCATTCGCCACAGCTTCCCCTGGCTGCGCCATGTTTTCGCCGACGGGGCCTATGGCAGGCCCAAATTACGTGGCACCCTGGAGAAGATCGGCGATTGGACGATGGAGATCATCAAACGTTCCGATGCCGCCAAGGGCTTCGAAGTCTTGCCACGACGATGGGTCGTTGAACGCACCTTCGCCTGGCTGGGGCGCTGCCGCAGATTGGCCAAGGATTGGGAAAAATCAATCGCATCCGCCGAGGCATGGCTCCTCATCGCTCACATCAGGCTCGTCACACGGCACCTCGCAAGATATTGTTATCAAACATAGAGTTTCGAGTCAGACTCTAAGATCCGTATCGCGAAGATAGCGGTGCATGTCGGCCGCTAAAAGCCACACTCACCTACGCAACGTCATGAAGAATCAAGGCACCGCAGCTTTGGATTGACAGGGCCTTAGCGTCAATCCAGTTCAAAGGCGTTCTTGTAGTCCAATTTCAGCGCCGGGTCTTGATCGGTCTTTAACAACACGCAGTTGCCGATCGCCAGAACGTCCAATTCCGAGCCCATAAAGCAACGGAAGGCATCTTCGGGTGTGCAGACGATGGGTTCGCCGCGGACATTGAAGCTGGTATTGACGAGCACGGGACAGCCTGTACGCGATTTGAAGGCGCTGATCAATGCGTGATAACGTGGATTAGTCTCTGCGTGCACCGTTTGGATCCGCGCCGAGTAATCAACATGGGTAACGGCTGGAATATCAGAGCGCGCAATATTCAGCTTGTCGATGCCGAACAGCGCGTCTTCCTCTGGCGACATTGCCTTCTGGCGTTCCGTTTTCACATCGGCAACCATGAGCATGTAGGGACTGTCGATATCAAGTTCGAACCAGTCGGCAACATCTTCGCGCAGTACCGAGGGCGCAAATGGGCGAAAGCTCTCCCTGTACTTTACCTTCAAGTTGAGGTTTTTTTGCATCGCGGGCGAGCGCGGGTCGCCCAGGATTGAACGCCCCCCCAAGGAGCGGGGCCCAAATTCCATCCGCCCTTGAAACCAGCCAATCGCATTTTCGCTGGCTAGCGCGTCGGCAACGGTTGAGATGAGCGTTTCATAATCGAGGACACTGTAATTTGCGCCGATGACAGAGAGCCGGGATTCGATATCGTCTTGGCTATAGTCAGGCCCAAGATAGCTGCCGGCCATGGAATCCGCCCCGCCATTTAAGATGCGGGGCTTATCCTGGAAGCGGTGGTAGGCGAGATAGGCTGCACCAAGGGCACCGCCGGCGTCGCCTGCGGCGGGCTGTATCCAGATATTCTCAAACGCGCCGTCGCGCAGTAGCTTGCCATTGGCCACACAATTGAGCGCCACGCCGCCGGCGAGGCAGAGATTTTTCGAACCTGTCTCGACAGCTAATGATCGAGACAGGCGAAGCATAACCTCTTCCGTTACCGATTGGATGGACGCGGCGAGATCCATGTGTTTCTGCGTCAATAATTCATCGGCACCCCGGGCTGGTCCTTCGAACAAGGCGTCGAAGCGGGCATTCGTCATGCGCAATCCCGTGCAATAGTCAAAATAATCAAGATTGAGGCGAAATGAGCCATCAGCTTTGACGTCAATTAGATTGTCGAGGATACGGTCACGGTAGATCGGTTCGCCATAGGGCGCTAAACCCATGACCTTATATTCGCCCGAGTTGACGCGAAAACCTGTGTAGTATGTCAACGCTGAGTACAACAACCCAAGGGAATGGGGCCAATGGATTTCCCGGGTCATGTTCAAATCGCTGCCATGACCTATGGCCATTGATGCTGTCGCCCATTCGCCGACCCCATCCATGGTCAAAACCACGGCCTCGTCAAAAGGCGAGGGGAAATAGGCGCTCGCCGCGTGGCTTTGATGATGCTCTGAAAAGAGAAGCCTCTGTTCCCAATCGAAATCGGGCGCGGCCTCCTTCAATTTATCCGTGAGCATGGACTTCTGGAACAACTTTTCCTTAATCCATACGGGAATGGCCTTTGAAAAAGAAGAAAATCCGCGCGGCGCGAAGGCTACGTATGTTTCCAACAGGCGCTCGAATTTCAGAAAAGGCTTGTCGTAGAATGCGACGTAATCAACATCACCCAATGAGATTCCACCGGCGTTTAGGCAATAATCGATGGCTTGCGCGGGATAGTTCGAATCATGTTTGATACGTGTGAAACGCTCTTCTTGTGCAGCGGCGACTATGCGACCGTCCGCGATCAGAGTTGCGGCACTGTCGTGATAGAAAGCGGAAATTCCAAGTATGCGCATTGCCGGATCAGAAAATAGTGTAGATGAAAGGGGCCACGGCACTGCCCTGGGTAAGAACGATCAGCCCGCCAAACAACAGCATCATGATCATGATAGGCAGCAGCCAGAATTTTTTGCGGTTCCGCATGAAGGCCCATAGTTCCAATAAAAACGACATTACGCCCCGCTAAAATTGCTGTTTCATAGTCTCTGGCGCCGGTCCGGGAGGTTCCCGGTCGATCCAGTAACTGGTTGCTGCATGATCCAGGCCAATATTCAATGGCCGTTTGCCGAACGCGCGCATCAAAAGGCCAATTGGCGTGACGACCAAAAAGAATAGCAACGCCATCACCAGCGGACTGACGATACAATGCAGCAACGTGCCGAATTTGGTCCAAAGCCGATTTAGCGGCGCCATGGTCTCTGGGTGAATGAGGGAAAGCGCCAGGAAAACGGCTGCTATAACCATTGACCAAATTCGAATGGCATCGCCACCAATAAGCGGGGCCAAGCCGATCACGGTAAAAACAACCGTGAAGACAAAGCCGAATGCGCGATCCGTAGAGGACTTGACCGCATCTCGCTGTTCAAATTGTTCGTGAGTTTGTGGATCAGACATAGTTCAATCGATTAATAATCATGGCATCTCAAAATAACGACGATTGTAGCATGGTTTCAGCCCTACAAAATCGGAATACTCCAAAGGCGCTCAAACGTTCGCGGCTTGGGGCAGACATGGCCATTGAAACTTGTGTCAGCCTTCATCGCTATTCACCCGTTGTCTGCATAGCCATAGCCATGGCCATGGCGAGGGCTTCAGCAACGGCATGATGGCCTTCAACGGTCAGGTGTAAATTGGAGGGGAAATACATCAGGGGTCGGTTTTGTGCGGTTATTTGCATGTGTGGTGTTAGGTCCACAAAGTCGATGTCTAAATCTTTGCAAACGTCCCTGAACCAGTCACGTTGCGTTCGGCTAAAACCGGCAAGTAGGCCTTTTAGTGCTGGGTCGTCAAATTTCACCGCTGAAGAATAGGCTGTGTAGGCGGACGGCGTATAGGCAAGGATGGGGCGGAAATTGTCTGCATCAGCCATGGTGCGGAAGCGTACCATCGCGTCCCGGAAGGCTTCAAACAGCGTCGGCACCCGTGCCGCTAAGCGCGCATGGTGGATTTCATCGGTGTCGCTGTTGGTTCTGTTGAATACGACTTCATCTTTGCCAAGCTGCACGCGGTAGGTAAAGTTTTCTGGCAATTTGTTTTTCGGCAATATCTGCAAGGTTAACCCTACAAACAAATCAATGGCATAGCTGCGGCCAAGAATGCCGTCACGAATTTCCCGCAAAGCACGCCGGCCGACACGAACGGGAAGCTCTGCGTTAAATTCCAAACCGCGCGATTTCGGCAGCGCACTGGGAAAACGTCCCGGCTCACGTGTCTTGTAATATACGAGGGCATCTCGTAAATCGTTACCCTCGTATATGTTCATTATAACAGTCGCCGGTTTTAGGGGGCTTCCAAACGTCCGATATATTTGCGTGTATTCGTAGGGTCCAATGCCGCTTCGCCCCAAATTGCGGCCTGAAGATTGCGTTTTTTCCTTCAATACGGCGGTCCAGGTATCTTGCGGGCTTACTGCGGTGCACCAGGTGAACGAATCACCTATAGTGACGATTTTGACGTTGGCATCATGGGCATCCCTTGCGCCGGGGTCCGTCGGATTGCAGAATCCTGCCCCATCCATCTTGTAATTCTCGACGGCACCGTAGGTCAGATCAACGTCGTCGGATCGACGTTGAAATTCCGCGCCAGGTTGCCACACCGATAAGTTCGGTCCGCCATCGTCGCGGATGATGGCAAGCTCTATTTCGGTCGTCGGCAGGTTAAGCCGGGCAGCAATCGCCCGGCGCTCCGGCGGCGGAAAATCCGCCAGCGCCGAGATCGGGATAAGGGCTGGAAATAAACGCAGTCCTACCTCAAACCCGCCAATGGTAATGGCGGCAATGAATAAATAGGGAAGCACCTGGACCAGCCCGGCGAGCGCCCATCGTGGGCGGAAAAAACCTTGGTTAGACACTATTATTGGCTAACTGATGATCTGTGGATAAGTTTCAGGTCTGCGGAAGCATTGACGCCAGATAGCTTGCCGTGAGTTCCTGTCACATGGCATTTAAGGATCACCTTCCTGAATGAACAGCACCTACCTACCGATTTATCGAAGGTAAAAACATGCGCACACTCATACCATAAATCTGGCGGAAATTAAAGGAGAGAATGCCCAAAAATTGCCATTTCAGAGTATGCAGGCGGGGTCATGCTTGCCGGTTATTGGTGCTGGTGTGCCGCGCTTACGGGGGGGAGGTCCTGGTAAATGAACTTCGCCGGCATGATCCTGGAGGAGGTAATCAGGCACGCGGAAAACCAGTCCATAAAGAGGCGGACGATTGACATCCAAACCCGTTGACACGTAGACATTTCAATGGTCCCCTGCCGCACAATGTGGTGGGCCACAATTCACTCATTCTTGTTTCGTGAACGAATACTTTAACCAAAAGGCATAACTGCTTTTGACTATGTCCAACTTAGGGTCGTCTCTCGGGAAGGTGCCGTGGACGGTCAGTAAATCAGTTGTCCTGGCTTGCTTCGTTGCGCTATTTGCCCGCCTGGCCGTGTTTTTCTATATGATCGCTTACCCGGTGACGAACGAATCTGGCGATCTTGTTTCACCTATGATCTTCCAACGCGGCGCTGATCATAGATTTTATCTTGATTCGCTGGCGATCTATCAGGGTTCATTTTCTGACTTCATCGCACAAATTATCAAGACCTTCGACGCCCCGTTCTCCAACCTTTATAAGTTTGTGACCTCGGGGCCCATCCTCCCGATGTTGTTTGTCATATTCCGTTATTCTTCCGAAAATACCTTGCCGCTTTCGATTGCTACCCTGACCGTGGGAACGGTTACGGCGTGGCTATGGATCGTCTGGTTAGACCGGCTTCAGGTGCGCCTGCGTTGGCTTCTCGCTTTTGCGATATTGCCAAGTCCGATCTGGTATCAGATCAACAACTCTTTAGATACTTATCACGCACTATTTGTGGCGCTGTTCGTCCTAGTGTTCTTAGACGGAGAGGCGAACCGAACCCGGGTTGCGATAGGGCTCGGTGCGGGCACAATGGCAACTCTGGCGAAACCAAACGGTCTTCCGCTCATTATCTTCATGTTTATCGATATTATTCTGCATCATTCGACGACACGAAAATGGTTAAAAGTGGCGTTCATGACAGGTGCGGCTGCCATTATGGCGATATTTTTTCTGTTTTATATGACCTATCTGATCTCTTTCCTTGAGAGTTCAAGCCATTTTAGTTTCTTCGGTGTCCCCTATGCCCGCTATATCACTGGTATGTACGAGTCATTGCCGGTTTTCCTAGATCTGCCCTTATCATGGTTTTCCCTAATCGCGGCTAAGATGCTCTATCTGGTCGGGTTGCGGCCAAGTTATGGCGTTACACCGATTGATATTGTTCTGATACGATCGGCGCCAGGTTTGATCCTGTTGCCGGGCTTGCTTTGGCTGTTGTTCAAAAGGCCGCGCCGCATAGCCCTTTTCATCCTATTATTCCTGATACCGCCGTTTTTGGGCGCGACACAGGAGAGATACCTGCTGCCGGTCATGCCAATTGTATTCTATTACAGTGTGGTCGCTTTCGGCGCATTGCAGCAGGCCGTACTTGGACGACGCGATTATGCGGATCGCATCCCCGTGGCAATCGATACGGCTACGTCTAAGCGCGTGACAGACGGGGATGGATCGGGACGGACGGTTGATTAGACATATCGAACGCCAAAAAATTCAAAAATAACTGGGTCCCCACGATAATCGGAAGGCCTGCAAGCATGACCGTACCAGGTGATGCCAAAACAGACTCGGCGGACGCCGCATGCCAACTGGCGACGCCGAACGTGAGGCCGAATATCAGGCTGGATAGGCCAAGAACCATGTTCAAGGTTGCAATATTAAAATCACGCAAAAAATAATTGTAGCCGATCCGTTTCAGAAAATTCCTGGCGTGCAAGAATGGAAATGTCAGTAAGCTATGGGTCTCATTTAGACCGCTTTTTTCCCGGCCGTATTTCGCCGGCATGGGAATATCGGTGACAACAGCGCGCAGCGTATTAAGCCGAAACAGCATATCGGTTTCGAAAAAATAACGTTCGCTCAATTTCTCCAATGGCAGTACGGCAAGGACGTTACTGTGGATCGCTGTGAAGCCATTAGCGGGGTCAAACAGCTCCCAATACCCAGATGACATCTTGGCAAGAAATGACATGCCCGCATTGCCGATGATACGTGACAAGGGCATCGTTGCCGTACTTTCAAGGCTATAAAATCTGTTGCCTTTAGTGTAGTCGGCCTGGCCGGCAGCGATCAATGCGATCAAGCGTGGAATTTGATGGGCATCCATTTGACCGTCACCGTCAATCTTGGCGACAATCTGTGCGCCTTTGCGTAATGCCTCGCGGTAACCCGTTACAACGGCTGCACCCACACCTTTGTTGATGCCGTGTCTGATGACGTGCACACGCGGGTCTGACGAATATTTTTCATCAATTACATCACCGCTGTTTTCGGGGCAGGCATCGTCAATACATATGATATGGGCGATATCCGGGGTGATTGATGCGATGACATCGCAAATAGAACCCGCCACCCGGTGACACGGAATTACCACTGCAATATCCAGTTTATCAGAGCCGATCATCAATCCCCCAATGGTCGCTTACGCTGTCCGAAGCGTTCATGTCTTCCATTGCACCCATCGTCCCTATGGGTCTGAGGATAACATTGAATCCCGAAACAGTCAGGTCGATATCAGTTCGATACAAAAATTCTCGCGACAATTTCCAGCGCGGCAAAGGCGGCTTTTCCCAGCGGTCAACGTGGCCAACATCAATTTCAAAGCCCGCTGAATTGAACTCTGCGAGAATATCTTCATAGCCCAACCGGTTTGTGTAAAAGCCCGATTCAGTGAAAAATGCGCTTTCCCAGACTCTATTTGAGAATCTGAGGTTATTCAAATTTGCGCTTAAATGGTCGCGCAGGTCGATGCGGTGTGAACAGGCGCCTGTGGGCTTTAGAATCCGTCGCAATTCTTTCATGGTGTCACTGAATTCATGTTTGCGTACATGTTCCAGCACCGCTTGCGACCAGATAAAATCGACCGAACTGTCCGGAATTGTCCGAAGCCCCTCCAAGCCATTGGTCAGATAGTGCGCTTCACATAGGCTCAACATTCCCTCGGTACTTGTGATGCCCTTAAGGTCTGGTGCTGACACGCCCCGGCTCTGCAAACTTGTGGCAATGGTTTTGTAAATTTCCATATCCTTGCGCGCGAAATCTCCCGCATCGACTAGCCAGCAAGCGGCACCTCCCATGCCGTTGATGACCAAGGCCGAGGCCAGGCTATCGCCGGGCCCAAGCTCAAGCGCGGCAAATCCTTCCCCCGATCCGGGCTTTCCCGCAGCTTCATAATGCTGGTCAAAATTGCGAAAAACGTAATCCGGATCATCCATTGCGCCATGCCGGAATAACGACAGGCGCTGCCAGAAACTATAGCCAAACGGCAATCGCGACAGAATTATCTTCGCCAGTATCTTAAGCCACCATGGCAAAACGCCTAATCCAATCGTTCATGCAAATGCCGGCCAATTAGCCACCAAGTGCGTAGTTGAAAAATTTGCCTCCGCCACAGACCATAGATCATGTGCGCGCCAAACCGCCGCCGATACGTTTCCGGTGTGTCATAGCGCGGCGCATTTATCTCAGCACCCATTTCAAATACGAAAGTAGCGCCGGCACAGATCGAGATATTCTATCGCAGGCACGACGAAAAAGGCCTCCCCATAGACCTTTTCTCTGCCCGGAATAAACCGGCATGTCATCGCATTCATGCCACGGATATAGTGTGCCCAGTCCCGATTGCCCGGTACGCTTTTCCACATGCGCATCAGTCGTTCTTTTTCGTTCATCTCGCCGGTGATATTTATCACAACATTTGGGATGACGGTCGAATAAATCTGATAACTCCAAATTTCCGGTCTGAGGCCGGTTTCCCGCAGCGACCGGGCAAGTAGTTGATTTACATTTCGATGGTCTGCGTTGTCATCGAGGAGAAAGGTCGTAAAAATTAAGTCGGGCTGAGTAGCCAATAAAACCTCTGACAACTGCCTGTTGAGGTCCTCATCACCCGCGATAGCACCGACGGTTCCCTGCAAAAAGAACGGCGTCGAACCAAGTTCGGTGGAGATCTCCATCGCTTCTGATGCGATTTTTTCCTTTGTGCCATCTGTCTCGTCGGTACTTGTTACGTAGACAATTGTAATTTCGCTCGAACGCCCGGCGAGTTGCAGCAGGACGCCACCGGCACCAAAAATATCATCGTCGAGATGCGGTGCGACAACAAGCACCCGTTTTGCGACCGGACAATCCATGACAATTGGTTGCAAGATATCGGTAAAGCATTTGGTTTCCAAAATTTGCGAGGAAACACTGCCGTCAAACAAACCGGAATATGACTTAAGGACAAATTTGTAATTTGCTTTGCTGGGATTGCTGAGCAGCAACGCGCGAATTTTTCCTTTCAGCTTAGCTATCATCAACATTTCCTAGAGCAGTTTGTTATCGCCAAAAGTATATACGGCGTCATCTACGGAGGCGGGCGGCGGTGAGATCCAAAATTGGTTGTATGCCTTTTCATCTTCCATAATGACCATTGCTCTAAACGCTTGTATCGCGGCGGGTATGACCACCTTGCTTCGGACAATCGCGGCCTCATCGCCGGCGCAGGCAAACAATGCGGCATTTAGTATTTCCTCAAAAGAGGCGGAAATATCCGTTGGACCAACAATCAGTTCGCAGAGCGTCGCCGCGCCGTCATGTCCACGATGGGCAATTGTAATTGCCTGTACACGGCCTTCGCTTCGCAATTCATACCAGTGAAATTGTCGCTGCGGATGGTCCAAATATCGCCATTTCAGATAGGCAATGTCACGCACAACGCCGGTTTTCTGAACCGCCTGAAACGCACTGAGCAGTTCGCTATAATCTGTCGTGCCCGGTGCCAGAACGTTAGAAGCCTCGCATGGTTGCATTCTCAGCGGGCCTTGGGCTGTGACCGGTTTGCCCGCCCTGGTAAGGAGGGCGTCTACAATCGGCATACAGCCCAATGCTTGAATGATTGGGAGAAGGAACCGTAAATGCGGCAGGCGCAGGGAGAGAAATTTTGCAGAAGATACGGTCGCGGTAAAGGTCAATCCGGTATTGGGCACGGCTTTTGATCCCAGCGCATGCCACAGGGCGGCGGCATCGCGGCTATGGTGCAGGCCAACGATTTTCCAATTTTCCGGGGCGCTCTCAAAAAAGCGAAGAAGATGCTTACACAACATGATCCCGGCCATGCCGCGATGGTCTGGGTGGACGACGAGATCGCTCAGCACTATGGCGGGCGAAATGCCCCCATCGCTCTTAAACATTCGCTGTGAGTAGCCGACAAAACCGACAAGCTCCTCAGCCTTGAACATGACGTGGCCAAGGGGAGGGGTCATTCCCGTATTCACTTTCGAGCCTTCAAGCAACCATGGTTGCGTTGCGATCCAGGACTGTTTCATTTGACGGCTGGTCAAACCTGCTTCCACGGTCAGATCAAAAACCCGGTCTAGGTCATCGCTGTTCAGCTCTTCAATTCTATACGACATGATCTGTCACAATGGTCTGGCTAACCCAAGGGGCTGAGCTGATAGGCAAACGCGGTCAGTCTTTAGGGACCGCCAGCTCCATAATCAAGGAGCCGCGCAGCAGTGGAAAGAGGCGCAGGAGGCCGCGATAAAATATCCGCCGCCGGGGTACATTCGGTTTGTGCAGACAGAGTTCGAAATTCATCACCTTCATGCCGGCAGCATTCGCAACTTTTGCCAGGGTGTAGGGTGTGAACCAAAAGCGGTGATCGGTATTGATCCTTTCGCTATGCCTTAACGCATTCAAAAAATTGTCGAGGTGGATGGCGTTTGGCACAGTCAGTAAGAAACGGTCGACGCAGTTGCCGTATTTCGCGGCAATATTTTCGAGAAACAAGACCGGATTATCAATATGCTCCAGCATTTCGCCAAGCACCATATAATCCCATTTTGCACCAACCACTTCGGGTAGCGGGTCATCGTCAATAAGGTTGCAGATCACCACGTTGTCAAAACCAAGGGTCCGGACCAGCACCGCGCCTTCTTCATTAATGTCGATGCCGAGGCAGGTCTGGCTTGCCTCGGTCAAGCGTTTGTGCAGCCAGGTATTGTTTTCAATACGCTGTCTAATAAGCGGAACATGGTCGAGGCAACCGACATGGATCACACGTTTCCCCCGGACCATATCCTCTAGATATTGGACCCGCTCGTTGAGCCCCTGACTGTTGGCTGCGACTGTCATGTCGAGGCTGGCCGAGAACGACTCGCCCGAAAGATACGGCAGGTATTCTGGTTTCATCCGCATAATTTGTCTGCATTTCTTGAATTTATATTCTTCAGCCTGCATTGCCGTGAAGTGAATTCGGATAGCGTATCGTTGTGATCGCCGGAGGGGGCAGCCGCATCAAAGGGTTGGTCATTTATTCGAGGCATAGGGTCTAAATCTCTCCGCCCGTCAGTTTCAAAACCTGACCTGTCATGAAAGCGCTTTGCTCCGACAACAAGAAATCGACGGTGCCGCAAAGATCCTCCGGGCTGCACAATCGAGCCAAAGGAATACGGGCCTGCTCCAATTGTTGTTGTCGCTGGCCCATCTGCCTGTTAATTCCTACGGGTAACAGACTTGGTGCCACCACATTTGCGAGAATTTTCTTGGCGGCCAATTCGGGTGCAACAAGGCGAATGGTATTTTCCAATGCCGCCTTGCCAAGGGAGTAGGCGGCAACGGCTGGATTGGGATGGTGAGAACCAAGTGTTGATCCGATAGCAATCAGACGCCCACCGGACTTGGGTGCAAATTCCGTCAAGGCGCGAGCCAGTTCGAGGGTAGTATTGATACCAAATCGAACTTGCCGGTCCAAAATATCTTCGGTGCTATTTATCAGACCACCACGTGGCATCCCCGGCCAGGCCGCATGCACGACGGCATAGAGCGAGCGGCCGGCCAAGGTATCTGCCAGTTCAGCCCGCCATTGGCCAATTTCAAGGTCTGCCACAATGGTACTGTCTGCGGTCTCTTCGCTTACCGTGCCTTGGCCATCCGCCCGTCGAATGAGCGAAATAATCTGAAAATTCCCCTTTAGCGAATCGCACAAATATTGCCCGATGCCGCCGGAGGCACCGGTGACCAGAATGACCTTCCCGGTCGTCTCACCCCCGACTTGGGCCGCAACAGGCTCCGATTGTGTCCTGCTTTGCGTTTCCGCGCGAGGATCGGATAAACCGAACCTGATCAGGAACTCGGAAACCCGGCAATCATCCTTTAATGTAGTGACTGTGACGATCAGCCTGCCGCTTTGGGTCTCTGCATTCCAAGCTGCCACACGCCCGGAAACCCGAACCCGGGCAGGAAAATACAATGGTTCGAGAAACTTGCATTCAACCGTGGTCAGTAAGGAATACTGTCCGGGTAAATACATCCCCGCCATGGCCGAGGCTAAGCCAAATTGATAGGCACCATGGGCTATGCGCGCGCTAAAATTTGTCGTCGCTGCGAAAGCCGCATCAACATGTAACGGATTATGATCACCTGACAAATTAGCGAATTGAAGGATATGTTCTTCTTCCACGTCAGTCTCATACGACGCCTCAAGACCGGCACGAATGTCCCTTGCCAAGTGTATTCTGGCGCTAGGCGAGGCCAAGTTTTTCCCCTATCAGGTCTTTGATTACGAGAAATGATATAAACAGTTCCAGGTCGTCTGTGGAAATTGCGATGGCGAATTCTTCCTCGATCAATGACATCAAGGTAACGGTCGCAAGGGAATCCCATTCCGGCATGGAAGCAATGGCAGCGGTGGGAATATCTTCACGCGCCACATCAGGGAAAACCGCTTCAAAGCAACCCAGCAACCGTGATTCCATTTGTGACATTTCTAGGTGTACCCAATTTTGTGATAGAGGTTCGGGCAAGCGTCTTCAAACACCTGCTTTTTTAAGGATATACAGGACTTGGTTTCCGCTTCCAACAACGTACCGAGAAACGCGGTGATAGGTTCGTTTCGCGCAGTCTGTACAAAATTCAGGGCAATTTTCTCTGCTTTGAATTTTTCGAACACAATTGCCAGGTGTTGATATTCGATCCGCCGCGAAAACGCCCGGCAACTCATGACCCAAGACAGGATGCGCGCCCCGTCGTCTTCATTTTTGCCGGCCATGACAGCAATGGTGCCGAGGGGGCCAAATTTGTCTTCATACGCCAGTGACAGCAAGAAAGTGTCTGCCTCCGCCATCAACCCGTCCCATTCACCAGGCTGATACCGAGCGCCGTTCAAGTTAAACTGATTGGTCTTATTCACCAGTTCAAAGGCGCGGCCATCGGAGCCTTGTTTGCCAAAATTTGCCGTTATTTGGGGGGCGTTCTCCAAAAGAAATGCCTCATGATCCTCATCGTCGGATACGCTCGACTTTTCAACGAATGCCACATTGGCCCGAATGCTTTGCAGCCTGATCAAATCTTCGTCTCTTGGCTTTCTGTCTTCAAAAAGATGTCTCAGTTCGCTAAGAAAAGCCGGCAACTTATCGTCATCGTCGGTGGGATAAAGCATTGGCGTAATATCCGCGAACCGGGATTGGACTTCGTTGAGTTCCATTGGATTGTCATCCACGAAGACGACGCTGTCGGGTAGGATATTCCATGTCGCCAACACATCGCCAACGGCCAGTGATTTACGCTGCCAGGATGCTTTAATCGGGAAAATCTGGTTTCGGTCTAGAATAAGATCTGAACGCGAAAGCGCCTGTTCAACATTTGCCGGCTCATTTTTGCTGGCGATCGCGATTAGAACACCCTGCTGCGCCAATAACGACAGCAGCTGCTGGTAATGGCCATGCCCCTGTGCATCTGTTTCCAACGACCAGCCCACGCCGGCATCGCCAACTTCGCCAAGAATACCACGCCATAGGGTGCCATCTAAATCCGTGATAATTCCCTTCTTCCATGGCTGCGGAAACAGCAATCCAATAATGCGCTCGGACAGCTGCGAGGCCCAGTTCGTGGTAAATGGAAACCCTGCCCGCAGCAGCATGCGCAAGCTAAATGCCGGATCGCCTTGATCCATAGGACTTTGATCAAGAATGCGGACGTTTGGATGACCGCTCAGTTCATTGATCAATCCTGCCAATTGAAAACGCAGGCTGGCTTCAAACGAGCCGAGTCGATCTTTACCCGACAGATATTGCGCTGGTAGGGGATAATGCGGCGGCACAACGGCAACGACCGTCTTGTCAGCCACGGTACGAATAAGGCGCGCCAAGCGGCCAATCTGCCCTGATACTGAGAGTAGAATATCCTGGCCATCGGCGGCGACATGGCCCGTGGCGCGAAACCCCAGGCGAGGGTCAATGTCCGACCATTCCATGACAACAGCAACCGCTGAAGGTGGCTGTTTGGTTAGGCCCCTCAGCGTCTCGGCAAGACTGCCGTAAAGGCCAACGTCAACACTGACATTGTGCGCCGGAAACCGTTGGCATGCCCGCGCCAGCAGAAAGGTTTTAAGGTGCAGCGCTTCAAACCCGCATGCCAAGGCAATTTTTTGTGCGGGCTGATCTTCATCCTGCCGTGTGCCGGCAAGCTTTACGGCTTCTGCGAGCTTCATAGTGAAAGTCTCATTTCATAATCGAAAAACCAGCACTCATGCCGGATGCCGGTGCGTGAAGTCGAGGCCGCATTGTATGCGAAATTTTCTGTTATGGATTGCCTTCGCAGAGTATGGCACTCGCCTGCTGCTCTGAAAAACCAATATATTTGCAGTCAAATTTTGTCCGCTCGCGAAATTCCGAAAACGCCTTGAATTCATGCTGACGCCAGTTCGGCACATTATAAAATTCGTCAAACGCAATAACGCTACCAGGCAAAAAGTACGGCTCCAGAATTTCAAATATATCTTTTGTCGATTCATACAAATCGCAATCGATGTGGATAAACGCCACGCTCTTTTCGGATTGGCTTTCGAGAAACGACGGCAGGGTCTCGTTGAACCAACCTTTGTGCAAAGTCACGCTGGCAGGCACTTTCGGCAACATGCTACCACGGTCGAACTGGTGTTTGTGCCAATGGGTGCCGCCACCGCCATCGGGCAAGCCGTCGAAACTATCGAAACCATGAATTCGCCGCTCTCCCACTTCCTTGGCGATCCAGCGAAGGGATTCACCACGATGCACGCCGAATTCCAAAATCATGCCTTCACCAGGCGCGGCTTTGAGGGCCTCGAGCAGGTGGCGCTTGCGATCATAATATAGAATAGCCGTACCGCCGAATTCGGCTATGAAGTCCGCCGATTCGAGGGTGGCCCTTTTTTGTAATGCATTCAGGGGGTTGGTCTGATGCCGCCACCATTCCCGCAACATTCGGTCGACCGCCAATTGTAGCACGCGGCTGTAAAGCTTTCCGGCAAAACTCATCAGCTGCGAACCTTAGTAGGAGTTGCCATCGAAGCAGGAACATCCTGGCCTTGGTATATTTCAATTCGGCCTGAATTCGCCGTCGTTTTCACCGTCATTTTCACCTTCTATCTTTGCAGCCAACCGGTATTCATTTTATGTTGCAGCGAGCCTAATCGCCCGATTATTGGTCATTTCCAACCGCGCATTTTTCCCAGGCAAGCGGGTAGGTTATTGGGAAATCAGTACCGCATTTTCATCCTCGTCGAGCAGTTTTTGGAAATTCGAAAGATGCGCCGAATGGATACCCATCAACTGCTTGGCGACGGCTTTGTCATAGATGTATTTTTCAGCATTGAATTTCTGGATCATCGAAACCCAGAGCGGTTTGTTCTGGAAATCTGACCGGTATATCGCGCCCGGGTCGTCGTAGACCGTGCGCAATAGTTTTCTGAGCACCCGATCAATAAATATACTTCTTGGTGAAATGGAGGCATTTTCACGACCTGGACTGATATGTCCTTCGAAATACGGCAGATCAAGAAGCTCATAGAGTTGGCGAAAGGTTTGGTCCAAATTCGCCGTCAAATAGGCATGATCGATGACGATGGTACGGTGGTTGGGCAGGAACTGCCGGAACCGCGCAAAATGGGTATCAAAGAAATAGCGCTGAATATAAATGTCATAATATTCCTCGTTGGTGAGGAAATAGCCGAGAGGGTGATGGCGTTCCGGGCAATCGTGATTAATCATGCGCCGATAGTTGTAGTAGGAGAAAAAAGACGCAACAGGGTCCCGATAGGCAATGATAAAGGTCGTGTTATCGGGAACATGATCGGCAAGATTTCGTAATGCGGTGTCGGAATAAATATAGTCTGTCGTCCATTCATGAAAAATTCCGTTGTCAGCAACACGCTCCGTTTGGAAAAGGGCACGATAGTCGTCGAAATCAAGCGTATCTTTTGTCCAGAAATGTGCTTCTTTTCGTGAAGACAATTGTATCTGAGGGTGAATTGCCAGGCGTCTGGCAATAAATGTCGTGCCGGCCTTTGGAAAGCCAAGTCCGATTAGATCGGGTGCAAACGTCGCTTGTTGTGTTGATCCTTGGTCGTTGAAAATATTGATGTCCGGCATCTACCACTTAACCTTCATATTCATAATGGCATCACTCAACTTGTACCGCGCGGTGCAAAAATGCACAGATCCGGGGCGTTTGCAGATCAATAGTCAATGTCGCCTTTCGAGGCAATTAGAACAACCTCCGTATTGCCATTGATCGCATTAAAATCATGTAGGAATTGATTCATATTGGCGTCCCATAGTCTCTCTCCTTGATGGCTAATATTGCTATCAAGTATCCGGAACTAAACCGTGACAAGACCAATACGAGAACGGATTATATCGTTCGCCCAGTCTATTGGCTCTGCTGGCCTCGAATTGCAATTTTCGGCCTGTTTGGTTTGGTTTGTTGGAGACGCCAAGCCTGGAACATCAAGATACCCCAGATCGGCTCTTGAAATCTGTCGTGACCGGCCAGTAATTGCTGCCAGACGCTGTGTATGGCGCCAACACCCGTCAATCCGCTATCTGTGAGGAGGCCGGGTGCCAATAGCGCTTCGGCCCACTCACGCATGGGACCACGCAGCCATTCGGCGACGGGGATGCTGAAGCCCGCTTTCGGGCGCTCAAACATTTCAGTGGGGACATAACGGTTCAGCACCTGGCGCAATAGCCACTTGCCCTCGCCATCGCGGTATTTTTGCTCGAAGGGGAGGCGCCAAGCGAAATCCATGACGCGGTGGTCAAGTAAGGGCACTCGCACTTCGAGGGACACAGCCATGCTTGCACGATCGACCTTTGTCAGTACGTCATCGGGTAAATAGCCAATCGCGTCCATATATTGCATACGTGATATGAAGCGCGGGAAATCAGCCTCCAGGCCTGGGATGCCAACGGCTCGCCCGGCCCCTTCATCAACGGCAATGATCTCATCAGGCCGGGGCCAATTGGTGTGTTGGCGGTGGTAGATAGCATCGGCGCTGGGTTGTTCCAGGAAGCTGCAAAAGCGCCCCACACGGTCCCCCAGGCGGCCCTTTGATAATCCTGCCGGCAGCACCGCCCCCGTAGCGTTCCAAACATCATTCGGCAATGCGGATACCGCGTTGGCTGCCATCCTCCGTAGGGAAAGCGGCCAGCTGCCGAAACGGCGGCTGGTCATATCGGCCCAGCGATAGCGGGTGTACCCCGCCATCAACTCATCCCCGCCATCGCCGGACAGGGCGACTGTCACATGCTGGCGTGTCATGCGGGATACCAGATAGGTTGGGATTTGCGATGAATCCGCGAACGGTTCATCAAACATTTCCGGCAAATGCGGTATGATATCCATTGCGTCTTGCGGCGAGACATAGAGTTCGTGGTGCTCGGTGCCAAGGTGGCGGGCGATGGTTTTGGCGAATTTCGCCTCGTTGAACGCCTTTTCTTCAAAGCCGATTGTGAATGTCTTGACGGGACGTTCGCTCTGCGCCTGCATGAGAGCGACCACGAGGGAGGAGTCTATCCCACCGGAAAGAAAGGCACCGAGGGGAACATCCGCCAACATGCGCCGGCCAACCGCATCTTTTAGCAAGTCATCCAGTTGATCGATTGCATCGTCATCGCGTAGGGACAGGGGTTCACGTCCGCCCCGCACAGCGACATCCCGCAGTGACCAGTATTGTGAAATTTCAGGTTTGTTGGTTCCGTCCAGTCGAACTTTGGTGCCCGGTTCTAGTTTATTCAGACCTTTGTAAATGCAGTTGGGGGCAGGTACGTAATTCAGGCGTAAATAATCCGCTAAAGCGCCTTGATCGATCTCGTTCCCGAACCCCGGGACAGCAGCAAAGGCGCGTGGTTCAGAGGCAAATATAATCGCATTGCCAATATAGCCCCAATATAGCGGCTTAATGCCAAGGCGGTCCCGCAGCAGAACCAAGCTGCGTTCATGACGGTCCCAAAGGGCAAGGGCAAACATCCCGATCAACCGTTCAATCGCAGCATCCACATCCCAGCGATCGATGAGGGCCAGAACAACTTCGGTGTCGCTGTCGCCCCTGAATTGAACACCACCAGCTTCCAGATCCTTGCGCAGTTCACGAAAATTGTAGACTTCGCCATTGTAACAAATGACATAGCGACCACTGGCAGACGTCATGGGTTGGCGTCCGGCTGCCGACAGATCAATAATAGAGAGGCGTCGATGGGAAAGGGCTATGCCGGCAGCAGGATCACTCCAAACGGAACTGTCATCGGGCCCACGGTGTTGTATGGCCTGGGCCATCGCAACAGCAGTTTCGGCATGATCGCCACCACCGGGCCGCCAAATCCCCGCAATGCCGCACATTATGGCATCTCCTGGAGCACGGCCTGATTGGCGCTTTTTGACTGAACGCGGCGGAGCAGGGCGCTGGTTTTGTCAATCATGGATTTCCGGGGGAAACAGGTGACAATGCGCGTCCGCGCGTCCGCACCGGCCGCCGCCCGTCCCTGGGGCGACATTTTGGCAAAGCGACGCCATGCCGCCGCCAACGCGGTCGGGGCGAAGACGGGTACCACAGTGCCCTGATCACCAACCACAATGGCGGCATCGCCCACATCCGTGGTGACGAACGGCAGGGCCATCGCCATGCCTTCGCCGACTGCGTTGGGAAACCCTTCGCCATACGCTGAACATAGCGTGGCAATGTCCAGCGCGTTAAGCAGATCAGACACATCATCGCGGGCACCGGTCCAAATCAGCCGATCATCCAGGCCCAGAGCGTTCCCGATCCCGTGCAGTTCATGCGCATATTCTATGGTGCCGCCGCCAATGCAGATGAACCGGGCCGCCGGTACATCTCGGGCTAAATCCGCCGCTGCCTTTAGAAAGGTTGCATGATCCTTTACTGGGTCAAGCCGGGCGACAAGGCCTATGACAATATCATCATCGGAAAAACCAAATTCAGCCCGATAGCGTTTTCGTGTCGCCGGGTTCGGTTGGTAACGTTCGGTGTCGATGCCATTGCCCACAACCGTAATGGCGTCCGCGTGAAATTGGCTTTGCTGAAGGTGCCGTTTGCCAGCCCATGAATTGCAGATGATAAGATCGGCAGCGCGGGCCAACAGGCGTTCAAGAGCGAAAAAAATGCGCCAGGATAAGGCCCTGTCTTCAAGCTTCATGTCTGATGTTCGAATGCCCCAGACCAGGCGGCTGCGCCGCAGCCACGGCTTTACAATGGCAGCCACGGCGTTGGGAAAATCCAGATAGGAATAGACGACATCCGGCTTACTGGCGCGCAGGGCGCGAACCAGACGTAGGAAAAAACCAAACGCGTCATGCCGCCCACGCAGGCCAAGAGTGACAACTGGGATATCGGCTTCGCGCAGTTCCCCCAGGAGTGCGCCCTCATCATGAAAACTGATAACCGTTGGCGCGAACTCTGTTCGATCCAATCCGCACGCCAGCACGGTAAGTTGTACCTCCGCCCCGCCAACCTCCAGGGAATGAACCAGAAATGTGAGCCGGATTTTTCTGTCCGACGTCGGATCAGACTGTGGCATTGTCACCCTGAACTGATGCTGGCGCGGTATCATCTTCCCCAGCAGCTTCCGCCAACAAGTCCAGAAAGTAGCTCACGAAACGCTCGTGCGCACTGCGACCGACGGTATACTCGCGGTACAGGTTCTGGCCATTCTCGGCAATATGGAGATGGCCTGAATAGTCCGAGAGCACCCGGTCAACTTTTTCTTCAATGTCGGTCAGATCCCAGTCATGGGCAAGATAGGTTACATCCGCCTGGTAAAAATTCGGATAGGTCTCCAGGTGCGACATGTCCGGCTTCAGCAGTAGACCGCCGGTGATGAAGGTTTCGAAGTCCTTATAATTCACTTCGCTATAACCAAATGGCGATGTAACGATTTTGCTATCCCGAAGTTCCTTGAAATAGTTGATTTTTGAAACCCGCTCTGTACGGCGATAGCGATGTAGGGCGTCTGCCAACCGTAACCGCTGATAAGCCACCGTTTCGTACTTGTAGGTCAGGCCCATGCGGCAGGAGACCTCTATGGCTCGGTGCACGGATGGGCGGGTGAACATTTTGGTCGGGCGCATCAGCTGGGCTAATGGTACGTGTTTGTACAATGCTGAAATTCGTGGGCCCAAAAGTGAATAGTTCGCCAGCGCCGTGTTCCATGAGGGACGCAATTTAGCTAGATCCCTGGCATCCTCTACCGGCATGGACGAAACGGGTGTCGCATCCACCACGCCATTGCGGTTATGGTAGTAATCTGTGAACTGCCGTTGACCATAGAGCGCCTTTTGATACAAGGCACGGTCGCGCAAAAGATTGGTCTTATAATACCTTTTGACTAGCGGCAGGATTTCGCTCATCACCGTACTTGATGTTGATGAGCGGTCAAAAAACAGCGTCTCTGACACGCGCTCAACCAAATGCGCTACGAGGTCGAGCGCTTCTGTCCGGCGGTCAACCCAGGGTGCCTTCCAAAACGCACTATTGATCATTAAGACATCGCAATCGATCAAACCAGGCGTTGGTTGTTGATAAAGATGGAATTGTATTCCGGTATCCAGAAACAGACGGCGGTTGGCCAGCAACGGTGCCAGAAATGATCGCACGTTTTGATCTGTCATCGGACAGGTCAGAATATTGATCCGCTTACCCATGGTTCACTGTCTCGTTGTCTCCGGAATTTGGCCTCGGACGGTGGGCCGGTGCAGGCGGTAAATCAAGCACCCCGGCCCAGATGTCCAGCACAAATGCCATCGTTTGACCTTCTAATCGTTGGCTACCGGCGCGGCCCAGTCTTTCGCGCAAGTCCGGATGTAGGATCAATTTTAAGAGTGCGCTGGCGAGTTGTTCCACATCGTCGGACGCGACGACTAAGCCGGTTTCGCCATCCTCGATATATTCAAGTGGTCCACCTGAGGCGTCGCTGACGATGCAGGGCAGGGCGCTGCTCATGGCCTCCAATAATACATTGGGCGTGCCTTCGAAACGGGAAGGCAGGGCGAATATTTTTGCCGCCCGATAATATGGAAAAGGGTCTTCAACCTGACCGGCAAAAATCACCCGATCGGCTATGCCATGATCTTCCGCCCTTTGACGCAGTGCCGCTCCACAGTCGCCACTACCGACGATTTCCAGATTCCAGTCTTTGTCTTGCGCGGCGACACGGGCAAAGGCGTCTATCAAAACATCCTGCGCCTTTTGCGGCGACAAACGGCCAACATTCAAGATCGTCGGCTTTGAACGGGAAACGGTGTCTGACGATCGCCCCTGGGCAACGGGATTGGGTGCGAAGACCAATTTTTTTGCCGGTACAAACGCTGCTAATGAAGACAGTGCGCCTTGGCTATTTGCCGTCACCTGATCTGCCATGGGGTAGGTTCTTCGGCGCATCAGATCCCAAAACCTGCCAAGAGACTGCCGGGCCGGATCATTGCGTTCAGAGATGCAAACCCTTAGTCGCAATCCTGTTGCCGCTAGCACCGCGAGCGTGTTCATGGAACCCGTGAAGGAAAGAACGCAGGGTGCACCGCTCTCTTTGAAGGCTTGGCGTAGGGCACGCAACCGTCCGATATTTGCATTTATGGCACCAAAGAGACCATGGGATGGCGTCAAACCACCGATGCTAATACGGCAAATTTGCGGGGACAACGGAAAGAAGTCGGTATGGCCATCGCTCAGTGTTACGACGGAGATGCGCCAGCCTTCGTCCGCCCAGGCATTGGCGAGTTGGCTGAAAACGCGTTCTGCACCGCCCGCCTCCAGGGCTGAAATAACCATGCAGATATCATCACGCCTCAATGCTGCATCCCCGCTCCACCAAGGCTGCTGCCCAGATGGACGCCTAAGGCGGAAAAGTCTTCATTTGCATTATTCTGACTGCAAGTGATCATAAATATCCATGACTGCGTTTGCATAGGCATGAACAGAATAACGAACGAGAGCAGCTTCACGGGCGCTGCGCGCTATCTCGTCATGATGGCCAGGGTTGCGTAGTAAAGTTAATGCCGCCGCCGCCATCGCCGATGCGTCGTCGGGCGGCGTCAGAATGCCCGTTTTCGCGTCCTCGATAATCTCTCCATTACCACCCGAAGCGGAAGCGATTACCGGCGTACCTGACAGCATTGCTTCGACCAAAGATCGGCTGAAAGCTTCATTGACGGATGGTGCCAACAATAAATCAGCGGCCGCCATCCAGGGTGCCACGGGATCATGAAAGCCCATAAAATGTACGGCGCCATGAATGCCGAGCTCGGTCGCGAGACGGCTAAGTTCTGGCTGCAATCGGTCGCGGTCACGGCCAAATAACAAGAAACGTATGCTCGGCCCATATGCGTTGTGGATCCCGGCGGCGGTACGCAAAAATGCCTCAGGCCTTTTTTGTGCTGTCAGCGTGCCCAGAAATATCACGATCCTGTCGTCTGGCGAGAAGCCAAGTTTTTGGCAAACCTCACGGCGTGCGTGATCCCGGTTTAAGGGTTCTGCCTCGGTATCGTGCGGGTTGTCGATGGTCAAGGTTTCAGAGCGAATGGACGCCGGCAAACTTTGCCGAACAAAGTTCGAAACACAGATCACCCGGTTCGCCAGCGTCATTGCCAGGCGCGTGAGGCGGGAAGGGGCATACATGCTGTGTTGATGCCAGATAAATTTTCTGCCGCTCAGGCGTGCGGGCAGACCCCATGTTTGGTTCATGCGACCATCCTGGGGGTGTACGATGGCGATCTCATGCTGTTTCAGAAGGCGGCTTAGCACAGGCGTCGTGTTTGCCAGGCAGCCGAGGTTGGCAATTGGGCCGCGCCCTGGCCCCACGTATGTGGGGATCGGCTGGTATTCGAACTCAATATCCCGTTTGCGTAGATAGTCCGCAAACGGTCCGGGCTCGTGCAGAATGACCCGGGGCACATAGCGCGTGCGGTCCAGGGCGTTGATCAAGACGGCGGTCGCTATTTGACTGCCACCGGCACTATCGCCAATGAACGGAAAACAGATATTACGCGCGGTCATTCGGAACTTTGACTGCCTGCCATCAAGACTAATTTCAAGCCGAATAAGTTGAATTAGAAGCTCTATCCGGCCACACTTTTTTTCGCCGAATTTTGCTCTGTTGTTTTTGTGCTGTCAGCATCCTTGGCCAATAGAACCGTACGAACTCCGCCATTTTTGCAAAGTAGATGTATGACGTCATCGTCACTAACGTTTTCAAAAAGTTTGCGAAACTCGAAATCAGTGGGAATTAAGGGGCCGCCACGATATCCCAAAGCTTCAACCTGCTTTGTGCCCCAATCTGAGGACGAGGCTACAAAGCGAGCCTTGTAGCCGGAAGCGAACAGGCGTCGAAGCGGGGTCATCATGTCATGGTCCGGGGTGTACTGGCGAAGGTGGGTTTCAAACACGACCATGGGAGAGATTTCACCTTTCTCCACAGAATCTAGCATGCCATTGAAAACTTCGACTTCATGCCCTTCGACATCCATACGGATTAAATCGATCTTGCCAAATTCGGCCATCATAGAGGGAACCGTACGAGTTTCGACTTCCTCCGTGTTTTCCGTTTGAAGCGGCCTGTCCGTTCTCGAGTGAAAACTGTGAAGATTGGAAAACGGCGATATGATCAAATTACCCGTACCATCTGTATCAGAAATCGCCATATGGAAAAAATCAATATTCTGATATCCGTTCAGCGCGACATTACGTTTCAACGTGGCGATATTGCCCTGCGCTGGCTCCACCGCAATAATACGGCCCGTCTCACCGACAAGCTCACGTTCCATCATCGCGTAGTAGCCGATATTCGCTCCGATATCGAGAACTGTCATACCAGGCTTGAGAACCTTTTGCAGGATAATGCGATGGTCTTCCTCCCGCTGGCCGAACAGTATCAAGGTGCGGCCAATGCCCCGATCCAGTGTGTCAAGCCACATCCAATAATTGAAAATTTTCTTCTTTAGATAGCGCTGACCAAGCAGGCGACGATAGATATTGGCTTTGGCCAGATAATAGAGTGCGATCACAAAACCAGTGACGCCCTTATGTTTCAGTATGCGAAGGCTATTTTCGAGCATCGTCTCATGAGATCCTTACGAAAGCGCGGATGAGCGCTGGGTTATGAATATTCAACCGCCGTCGCCGGCAACCAGTGATATGACGTGTCGCAATATTTATGTGATACCCAAGTTGCACACCGAGAAACCTCTGGGCACTATTGACAAAGGCTGCAGTCGGTTTTTCGTCTGCAATCTCTATGACGGTTTGTTCGTTGTCTTAGCAATTGTTTCGGCAATGCTTTTCGCATCAAGGCCATGTTCTGCTAGAACCTGATCATTGGTACCGCAATGTGGTGTCTCGGTTAAGCCCATGCGCAAAACCCCGGCAGCGCGGGTCGAACCAATTTCACTCAGGGCGCAGGCCAGCATCTCTCCCTGTCCGCCGACGAGGTAGTGGTTGTCGACGGTGAATATGAAGGGAAATTCAGAGACCGCATCGGCCAGCCAGGCATGATCGACCCGATTAAGCCAAGGCATGTTGATGATCTTCAGACTGATCCTATGCTCGTCTAGCAATTGCTTCCGGGCATGCCAGGCATTGGCCAACATGACCGGACCGTATGCAAACAGAACAGCATCGCTGCCCTCGGCGATTGTGACCCCTTTGCCCAGCTCCAGGCGATAATCGACAGGCAGCTCGAACGGAACTTCCCAGGGAATGGACGTGAGCCTGATATAACTACTTGATTTATTGGTCTCGAGGCAGAAGGAAACGGTTGCGGCGACTTCAACCTCGCAACACGGTTCCACCAGGACCATGTCAGGCATAGCGCCCAGCGCGGATATGTCGCGTACAGACTGGTGCGAATGTCCCGGCCCGCCCGGAACGACACCGGCAAGGGTGCCCACATAGACAATCTTGGTGCCTTCTGTCGCGTTGTTGTAGATCTGCTCATTAGGCCTAGTAGATAAGAAGCATGCGAAGGAGTGCACGACCGGCAACATGCCAAGCAAGGCCATGCCACCGGCCTGGGAAACCATGTCCTGTTCGGCGATGCCGCATTCTATAAATCTATCGGGGAAGCGTTCACGAAAGGGAATGAGGCCCGTATCTAATATCAAGTCGGCGTCAAGGGCCACGACCGATGGGTCGTGCTCGGCTATTTCCAAGAGTGCTTCCGAATAGGCGGCGACTAAGCGTTGGGGTTGCTCTGGCCCGGGTGCCGCAGGTGCTCGGGTTTCAAAACTCTCCAAACTCAATGCTGCTGTGCCGATTTCCGCGAGTTGACCATTAATGTTTGCGACCAGTTCCTGAGCCGCCTTGGCGTAGTCTTCATCGCTGGGTGCGCCACTATGAAACATATATCGCCATTCATCCGGACCCATAGCGGACGGTTCAAAAAATGATACGCCACGGCCCTTGATAGTGTCGGCAACGATGACCGAGGGCTGGTCAAGCGTGCTCTTGCATTCTTCCAATGCTGTTGCGAGGGCTGACAGATCGTGCCCGTCGCATCGTTGCACATGCCAGCCAAACGATTGCAGTTTTGCGGGCAAATCGCCCAAATTGGAGGTGTTTTCCACCCAGGTATCGGATTGGATTTTGTTATGATCGATAATGACCGTAATTTCGCCGATTTTGGCGTTGGCGGCAGAAACCAGCGATTCCCAGAATTGACCCTCCTGCAATTCCCCATCGCCCGTCAGAACGTATATGCGGGCATCAATGCCGCGCTGTCGATTGGCGAAGGCCATTCCCTTCGCCTTCGCCACGCCCATTCCAAGAGAACCAGTGTTGGTAATGATATTCTGCGTGCCAACGTCTGGATGACCCGGTAGGCCGTTGATTTGGCGTAATGTACTAAGCTTCGAGAATGGTAGTAAGCCACAACCCGCCATAACTGCATATAGTGCTGGCACGTCATGGCCCTTGGAGGAAAAATAAATATCGTTCTGAGCATCGGATCTATCGTCTGATGGCAGTCCCATTTCGTTCAGATGCAGCCATGACACGATGTCCATACTGGAAAAGCACGAGCCGATATGGCCAGACCCAGCCCGTTTAATCATGGAAAGGGTATTGAGACGGCATGCGTTGGCAAAGACGCTGGTACGTGCAACAGCTGAGCTGTTTAGTGAGCAAATCCGCTGTAATTCTGAATAGGGTACAACGCTCAAAGGTGTCGTCATTGAATAGTATTCCTCCACTCGCCGGCATTTAGCCAACCGGCAACTAATATCATTGTGCCGCTGTTGAATGACCTTTGGTCAGGCTGAGACGAAAGGCTTTTGGTCTATAATGGGCAACGTCGCTTCGCCGGTTTCTATCAAATGCTCAACGATCAACCAATCCTGGGGCGCATTGATATCAGCGCCTTCGTGGTTTTCAGTCAGGAACGGCATGATGATGTCGCCGGCAATGGAATTCCGCTGTAATGCCACCTCGCTCCAAGCGATTTCGAGGCTAGCGTTTTGAACGAATATTTCCGGTAATGCCTTATATTGACTGCTGTGCCAGGGCGCGTCGTCAAATGAATAGGGTAGGATGGGTAGTAATCTATTACCGCGGACGACCCACATCTTGCCTGGATGTTGCTGGCATAGTTCGACGGCACGCAAGGAATCTACCCCGACTTCTGCGGAAAATGCCGACCAGGCTCGCTGAATTGTTTCTGCCTGGCGGAGGGGGCTGGTCGGTCGCAGAATGCTAAAGCACTCAAAATTCCTTCCTGAAGCTGAGAGGGTTTCGAGCGTATAGACAACCCATTCAATGTCCGGGCTTTTCGACCCTGCGATGGCGGCAGGGCGGAGAAAGGGTACTTCAGCACCGTAATACCGCGCGATATCAGCATAATGTTCGGAATCCGTCGATACAATGACGGCATCAAACACGCCGCTTTCGCGCGCGGCTGCGATGCTATAGGCCAATGCTGGGTGACCGCCGAGCAAATTAATGTTTTTGTCGCGAATTCTTTCAGACCCAGATCGGGCGGGGATGAATGCTACAACGCTTGGGCTGGATTTGCTCATCACCATGCGGTCCAGCCTCCATCAATGACAAGGTTTGAGCCAGTCATGTACGAAGCCGCGTTTGACAAAAGGAATATGACGGCACCGTTATAGTCATCCTCATCAGCCATCCGACCCATTGGTACGCGGGCGCAATATTCAGCCAGAAATTCGGGATCTTGTCCGTTGAAAACGCCGCCCAGGGTCAGCGTATTGACCCTCACGCCCTGCCCGGCCCAATAGGTTGCCAGATATTTTGTCAAATTCACCAGCGCTGATTTGGATGCGGAATAAGAAACCGGTTTGTAAAACGGCACGCCCTTGGCTCTGCGGTAGTCGTATAGACGTTGGTCTGGGGATACCAAGCCGTAAGTGGAACAGATATTGACAATCGACCCGCGCCCGGCTTCAGCCATGGCACCGCCAAAAACCTGACAACAGAGCATGGTCCCCTTGACGTTGACTTTCATAACTTTGTCCCAGGATGCGCTGGGATAGGTCTCGAACGGCCCGTTTTCTTCTGCTGGCGCATTGGGTGGTGAATCTAATGCGGCGGCATTAATCAACCCAGATGGCGCATCCCAATGTGTGCCGATCATTTGCAGGGCTTCGGTTAGCGAGGTCCGAGAGGTGATATCAGCTTGGACGAACAGGATATTAGGATTTTTTTCTTGTTTGCCATATCTTGCCGTCCTGGCTGCCGTATCGATTGAAATATCGACAACGGCTACCTGGGCACCTCTTTCGAGGAGGGCCAGAGCAAAACGGCTGCCGAGTTGACCCATCGCTCCTGTTACAATGATTACCTGCCCGCTTAAGTTAAACATCTTATGATCCACGCTTGCGTGATAGTATTCGCGGTGATGACGGGACGGTGGCGCACAAAGGGACCGTCACGATAGCGCTTCGAAAACGATATTCTCATCGGCGACGATCGCGCGGGACGTCTTCTTGCCAAGTACATTATCCAGCTCGTAGGGCGGCAATCCGTCATTTGGTGATCTGATCGCAACATCTTCGGCTGCCAACACGGTGCCTACGGGTAGGTCCCGTGTTGCGACCAACTTTTTGCCCATTTTGCGGAGCGGTTGTTCCTCACTTGGATAACAAAACTTCTCGCCGTCGCCCATGGCTTCACGGCCACGTTGCAAATCGCGGACTAACCTTTTCAGGCCAGGGGGCTCAAGCGAAAATGCGTTGTCGGTACCTTTCGCAGCACGGTTCAAAGTGAAATGCTTTTCGACGACCCGGGCGCCGAGTACATATCCAACCAGCGCCATTGCGATACCGTTGTCATGAGACGACAAGCCGATTACACAATCGGGAAAGGCTGCACGATATGTTTCAATCACGCGCAAATTAAGCTCGGAAAACTCAGCCGGATAGCCGGATGTGCACTGCATGACGCACACATTCGGATTAATCGCCGAAGCCGCAGCATATGCACGCTCCACATCCGCCATGGTGCCGCCGCCTGTGCTCATGAACATAGGTTTACCGATTTGCGCGATGTATTTGATCAGGGGAATATTAGTCAAATCGCCAGAGGCGACTTTGTAGGCGGGCATGTCTAACTTGGCGAGAAAGTCCGCGCTGGGAACATCGAACGCTGTTGAGAATATCGTGATCCCTATTTCGCCAGCATATTTTAGCAATTCCCCATATTCTTCACGCTCGAATTCAACAGCTTCCCGGTGCTCTCCATAAGTCTTGCCGTAGCTATTGCGGTTGTCGTATGGGCTATCATACATCTCTTTCGTGTATAATTCCCGGTTATTCCTTTTTTGCAGCTTCACGGCGCTGGCACCGCATTCTTTTGCAGCTTGGAACATCTGCTTGCATTGTTCCAAACTACCCTGGTGATTGTGCCCGATTTCGGCAATTACATAGCAATCACTATCGTCATTGATGGTGACACCATCTACCAGAATTTCTCTAGGCATTTACTAAATTCCCCTTATTGTGCTAAACTTGTAGGATCAACGCAACATAAGACTGGGCCATCAATGGACCAGCTTATACATAGATTATTTTATAAAATATAAGTATGTATACTGTATATGCGTATATTATTCTTTGTAAATTTGAATAATTATCTAAAAATCGTATTTATACTGACTATTTATTGTGATTAATAATTGGAATGTTTCCCCAACATGTTAAATGTTCAAGACTTGGGAACTCAAATTCAATATAATCTCAACAATCACGATTAGCCAGTCGAGTCAGAATTTCGACATTACGGAGGTCATAATTGATGAACAGACCACAAGCCGCAGTAATAATAGCACACCTTTTAAAACCCATAATTATGTTTGGAACGATGTTTTTGGGTTATCGGGCAAAAACGCACATGTTGTCCCGGCTGATAGAGTCATTGGATCCGACAATTTCTGTCGATACTAAGCATGGTGCGATTATATTTTATTGTCCGGCGAAGCAAGCCTTTACCCGTACGGGCATGAAAGGGAAACATATATTCAACTGGATCGATACTTTCGAAGACGATGAAGAACTTTGGGATATTGGCGCGAATGTTGGAATATTTTCTTTATATTCCGCACGTCGCGGCCTGAAAGCAGTGGCTTTTGAACCTTCCCCAAGCAACTTCTATCTTCTCACTAAAAATGTCGAACTAAATAGATTTGATGACAACATTTGCAGTCTCAATGTCGCGCTGCATAACCAGACCGAGATTAATCACCTGCACATGGCCGGCACTGTGGTCGGCAGCGCGCAACATAATTTCGCAAGTATGACCGCCTCAGATCAAGGCGTTGACAACCCAACTGGGCAATCAATATATCGCCAGTCAATTATTGGATATGGAATAGACGACTTTGTAGAAACGTTTGCCGTTGATATTCCGTCCCACATAAAAATCGATGTAGATGGCAACGAAAGCCTTATTCTGGAGGGAGGTGACAAGACATTGTCCGATCCGAAACTAAAATCAATGTATATCGAAACCCGAAGCGATACGTACAGCGATGTCGTAAAAAAAATGAAGGACCTTGGTATGCAACAGGACCAAGTCGAATCCCCAAATAAGACGTCTGGTGATATTCTATTTAGACGCTTCGACGCAAATAACTTGTGATAAAATTGGGGCGTTAAACGGTCCTAAGAATTACCGTAAGCGCAGAAATGATTGTCAATTGATCTGCTTTGGATGAAGAATATAATCATCGTGCGCTAATACTTCGATATTCTTTCCCAGGTAATTCACACATACATACCCTAGATCATCGATCAACTTCGATAGTTCGTCAACGCTACTACCAAGGATTTCTAAATATTGGGGATGGACACTGAGAAAAATCGTTGGCTGGGCAGCTCGGATGGTTGCTTCTGCGCCCTTCAAAACGCCAAATTCAGCCCCTTGAGTATTTATTTTTATGACGTCCGGCTTAAGGTCCCTTTCCTTGCAAAAGGTATCAAGACAAATTTGCCGTTTCCTGGTTGTATTCATCGAAGGAAGTTTGGGCCAATGCGAATCTTTTGGAAATTCGACCACAGTATTCATAGTGCTGTCTTTACTTTGCTGATAGAATACGATTTCGCTTTCATCTTTGGCACCGACCAAATCACCGACAACTTCCACGTTGTTTGCGTCGTTCAAGGCAATATGCCGCAACAGCATGGCGCGGTTGAAGTCTGAAGGTTCGAAGGCGTAAACCCGCCCGCCCGGTGCGACGAGTTTGCTGGCAGGCAGCGTAATCAAACCTACATGCGCACCAATATCAAAAACACATTGGGTGTTGGTGGCGGCCTCGATGATCGGGCGAAATGTTACGGTTTTAGAATGATCTCCATGCTGTTCAAAATTGCTGAACGTGAACCGACTATCCAGCTTGAACGGACCATAGGGGCCAATTTTCATCGATGTCGAAGTGCGTATTCCAAAGATGCCTAAAAACCTTAGGGAAATGCGGTAAAAATCTCCCAATATCTTCCACAACGAGGCCCAATTCTTTAGCGGTCTGTGCCGCAAGCGTCGAAGTAATGTAAACATCTTATGGTGCCTCATCCATTGTCGAAAAAATCTGATTTGTTCTAAATACTGATTGTTATCGCGCTGCCAATAATACCGCACTAAATATCATCACGACCAATGCCAATTTCTGTTAGCCAAAAGCGGAACCCTTCGAATGATGTTCGATACCGGCAAAGGCAGATTTTATATTTTCCAGGTCCGGTACTGCAATGTGATCACCACTCAAAGGTACCAGTGGGTCATCAGTTATGGCGATGAAATGGCAGCCAATCGCCTTGGCGGCCGTCAGGTCGTCCATGCCATCACCTATCATAACAAGAGAACCGGCATCTATTTGTTCCGCTTTCATAATTGCCTTTAGATGCTCTATTTTTCCGGTCGGACGGCCCAGGACTGCCTGAAAATACGGCGTAAGACCCCGGCATTTAACGATGGGAACCAGATCAAGTTGTGGCGTGGCGGAGACAATGTATAGCGATACACCTGATTGTTTTAGATCCTTAATCGCGACTGTAGTGCCCGGTATCTCTTCACATTCAATCAAGCTTTGATGGCACAGGTTGCCATAAATTCGGATGAGATTCTTCGCATTCTCTTTGTCTTCCAGACCCAAACGACCGCAGAGTTCTTGGAATATTTCGTAACGGTCCCCAATAAAATTCTCTTCGTGCATATCGTCCAAAATTTCGGCAGCCAGAGGAATATCGGCCACAGTATCATATAGCCGTGTCCGCTTAATTCGATTAGATCGGATAAGGGTACCGTCAAAGTCGAAAGCAATGCAGCTAATATTCATTGTCTGGTCAATCTTCTGGGAATTTTGATAGAAAACTTAATAGGACTAACGCTTGCCTCAACCCAAACGCTTTTGTGCGCCCCAGTCGGCTGCCGTATCGAATGTTTTGGTATACTGATCGACCGCATTGCCTTTCATATTGGATATCCAATGAGTGAAGGCTTCGTCCCGCTGGCTGAGGGTTTCTTTTGCAATAGTTTGGTTCTCAAGCCTTTGTTCGATCAAATCAGTAAACGCCTCGGCACTGTTTGCGATATCAAACAGATCATTGTACTGCCGTAATTGAACCCGTTCCCGGTAGATTGGTTCCAAGGTTTCTTCAAAATCGGGAATGACGACCGGTTTGCCCGCGATCCCGGCTTCCAGCAATACTGTGCTGGCGAAACCGCATATCACATCGGAGTCCAGTATTAAATCATGCGGATTGGCCGTCGATGTGATTGTCAGGTTTTCGATTGCGTCGGGATCAAGGCCGTCGGCCTTAATCGCTTTGTTGATCCAGTCGAGCCAGTAGCTGTCCCATTTCGGTTTGATAATAAAGTCAACGTCCGGTCGCTCATGGGCCAGGCGCGCGAATGTCCCGTGCATCACATCGAACAGCCGAAACCAACCGATCTCCCCTTCCATCGGGAAGGGAACGCTGATCAAACCGTTTAGTCCAATGCCGGTGGCGAAAGAGAACAAGGTTACCTGCGGGCGCTTTTCTTCCTCAACGCTGTCGATGGCGACGCTTTGACCGGCACTATTTCTTCCCGCCAGCACCTTATTGACAAAGCCGTCCATGCGTAGACAGCCACCGTTCACGACCTGGTTCGTTGAAGCAAAACCGATATCGGTCATCAGTTCGCACATGGGCTGATTGTGAAATATCAAATTTTGACCGAGGAAACCATTTTCGTCACCGAACTTTCGAACAGTTTCTGTCACCCATTTTTGATGCTCGGGCTGCGTCTTCAAGCTTTCGCGATGGAGTACGATATAGGGCACGCCAATTTTTTGGGCCATGCTGCCCCAGACGACATCCTGTTTGTACCAAACGCACGCGCTGAGAACGATATCGACACCATTTCTAATAAAAAATGCCCGTAGAAAATTTTGCATCGGCTTTTCGAAACGCTGGGCAAGCAAAATTCCATTGCTCTTCTGTCCACGCCTGTCGGCAAATATGGAGCTGACAACCCCTTGCCAGGGAACCCTAAGGGTAATGACTTCGTAGCCATCCTGAGCGGCCAAAATTTTCAGATCCGCCATGAATCTGTTCGGCGACAACGCAAAGATCCGCAAGCTTTTCGAGTTCGAATTGGCCTTCACTTTTTGTGCGTTCATATCGATCAGATGTCTCGATACAATAATATCCCATGGCCAAACGATGTTCTGCCGTGCAAGGGCCCTGGATAGCGCCCCAATGATGGTTGAGAGGCGGCTACGAAATCTGGCAAACATAATTAACAGAACCTCTTGCGGGGCTGCACCCGCCTAAAATCTTGGGAATTCGAGAGTATGCCGGAATTTTGCACTCCCCATTGAAGCACCGCCACATCTAAATCAAAGTCTTTTCAGTCTGTTCCAAAATGAACTCAGTCAGCTTGATATCCCATTCCGTATCAATGGAAATCAGTTCGCCTTCAAGAATGAGCGCACCGGTGCGTTCGCCTTTTATGGTTTTCTGTTCCAGTAAACAATCTCGTTTAATTGCGTAGGCAATACCGTTGCGGTGGTAGACTGGTGTTAACTGTTGCCGTGCAATGATCTGACCACCGGTGGGATCGTAGTAATCCATGCGCCCGTCAACCCTATCGACTGTCAATTGTTTCAGCGGGTGCGCTTTGGAATCGGTCGGCGTGACGGTCCAAACCGCATCCCAGTCTTCATCAAGCAGCTTCGTTATCGTGTCCCGTACATGTTCTGCCCGGCGCAATGGCGATGTTGGCTGAAGCATGACAACGACGTCATATTTGCAGTGATCAAGTGCCTCTGCCGTTCGCAGCGCATGGTCCAAAACTTCCAGGTCCCCGATGCGGTCACCGGACAAATCGTCGGGCCGCCGGAAAGGTGCGGATATGCCCGCAGTTTCTGCCACGCGGGCAATTTCATCGTGATCTGTGGAAACGATGGCGCGGTCAATCAGATCGACATTCCTGATGATCGCACCGACTTGCGCGACCATGGGTACGCCGCGCACAGGGCGAAGGTTTTTTAGCCTTATCCCCTTACTGCCGCCACGTGCTGGCACGACGGCAAGAATTCGCTTACCCGCATACATTTTCAAGCGACTCCCTAGTCGTATTGATCGTAATAGTCATAGTGATCGCCAAGTCCGGTCCGTGTTGGAGCGGCGTGGGCGAAATTGCATATCCACCAAAGACGCCACAACAATCAAATCCAGCACAATTGAAACCCAACCGATTGACTATTATTGCCAGCTAAGACTTCCGTCGCCAAGCTGGAAGCGTCCCCAATGATCAACCACCGTCTTCCGCTCGGACCTTTCTAGACGGGAAATCCTCTTTTCCGCATAAACAGAATCGCCCGGTAGATCCCGGCTGGAAATTTCTTCGAAAACGCAGCCGGTTTCAGTCCAGAAACTATGCCAAACGCCAGGTTGCACAAGGCACGTATCGCCAGGATGCAGGGTCTTTCGATGGCGATCTATCTCAACCTCCAGAATACCATGCAAGATTTGGAAGGTTTCCTCTTTCGATTTATGGAAATGGCTTGGGTGGGCTTGGCCGGGCAATTGCACAATAACTTTCTTGCAATAGTCCCGATCGACACATTTGATGAGGACCGCCCCAGTCTCGGCAAAATTCTCAAGACCATAGTGATGGGAATACTCAACTTCAAAGTCACTATTCAATGGCACTGCCGCATTTGTCAGCAAGGCCTTGATTTTGTGGATAGAGCGTTTGATCGCCGTTTCGGGATGCACTGAGATCGGTTCAACATCGGAAGGCAGGACGGCTTCATCAGCTTCTACATCCGCCGTCAAGGTCATCTGCTCATTCCAGATATTACTGGCGACCTGATCGTCACCGCACGGCATGGCAAAATAGACCAGGTCACGTGACAGTTTTGTACCCTTTTTCAATGGCTTGCGGGCAAATACGCCGCGCTGCAATGAAATGATGGAATCCTTCTCTTCTTCCGGGACCGGTGGCCGTTCGAGGCCGCCGCACATGTCTTTTGCTTGTTGCCAGGATGCAATCCAACTGTCGACCTGTTGGTCGGTTGACGAATAGGCATTGAGTTGAATTTCATCGGTGATTGCGCCGACGTGGCGTTCAAAAATTCGCGCACCCTTTGCGTAGGCAACCTGGATGGCGCCGTAGTTGTCCGGCTCTTCATGGGTCGACCAGCCGATCGTGCAATGCGGGTAACGTTGCCGCATCGTCTCAATTTGATTGAGGTTGAGCATATTCGGAGGCGTCGGGTAAATCGACACGCAATGCATGAATGCAAAATTCACGCCACGGTGAAAAAAGAAACTATACAATTGATCAATGGCGTCCTCGTCCAATCCCCCGGTGGAGCAGATGATGGGAAGGTTGGCTGACGCCGCATGCTCCAGCAAGGGCCAATCATTGGCTGAACAGCTGGCTATTTTAAGGATGTCAAATCCCATTTCGACGATGATGTCGACAGAGGCTTCGTCGAACGGTGTACACATGGCGAGAAGATTGTTCTTGCGCACTTCCGCCAACATTTCCTCATAGGCAGGTCGTTTCAGTTCGGTCGAAAGAAAGCGTGGAATATGCTTGTTATCTGAGCCTTCACGGTGATTTGGATGAATGAAACTATCCAGCTGGCGAAACTGAAATTTTACTGCTGCCCGTGCATTGCGGCTATTCGCGACAGTTGCCATCTGTCGAATGATGGTTTTGCCGTGTTCTATATCGCCTTGATGATTATTAGCTAAATCAAGCACGAAGAGATCCTGAAATTCAAAACCGGTCGTAGACATATAATTTTCCCCCAAATTAGGATGAATTAGAGATTTCTTACTGTAAGGCTGCAGAGCAATAGCCTTGTTCATAGTCAATTTTGATGGTGCGTCCGGTTTGCGCAGATTTGTGCGCCGCCGCGATTACCAACATGGTTTCCAATCCGCGTTCCAAGGCAATCGGAGAGGCTTTGATGCGGCCCTCCAAAACATCACGAATGTGCTCCAGCTCGGCAATAAAGTCATCGGGTCGTGTTTTTTCGGCGATGAAGTCCTGAGGCGTGTCGCCGTTGGCCGACCATCCGACCTTGTCGCGGCCAGGTTCATAGCCGAATTGCCAATCCAGATATCCATCGCTGCCTTGGATGCGGCCCCATTTCCGCGGCGGCAATGTGACGACATCTTGAACTACCCTACCGACCAAGCCTGTTTCGGTTCTTAGATTGAGGGCGCAGACTTTGTCATAAAAAACGCCCTCACCTTCAATATAATCTGCGATCGCGCTGACTTCATGGACCCGGCCCGCACCGGCAACCAGGGCGAAATGCTGCCACAGATTGACTGCGTGGGAATGTTCACCAAGGGCACCACCGCCCCGGCGCCAGTCACCAAGGTAGCTGGCAGCAGGACCGTCAAGCCAGGAATGCGCTGCAAATATTCCACCCCAGTGTTCACGAAATTCGACGTCGATCGTTTCTATCTCACCGAGTAACGTACTCTCGGTAAGTTCTCTGGTTTTGACTGCGACCTTTCCGATCACGTGGTCATAACCGGTAAAGACTTCGGTGTTGCCTGCCGCGGCCAGTTCAAATAATTCCTGTGCCCGCGCTAGGTCCGGTCCACATATGGGCTTTTCGATCAAGAGCGCTTTTGGCGCTTCTTCCAGCGCTTTGATCGCCAGATCAAGGTGGCTGTCGGGCGGCGTGCCGATACAAATAAGATCATAACCACCAACCGGCACATCGGCCGAAGAATAAAGGCCAATTTCGTCATCCCACTGGCCATATCGTTCTGGATAAATCATGTTTTTTGCCCGGACCAACGCGGACTGATCCAGATCGCACAAATCAACCGAACAACCAAGCTGCCTCGCCGCATGCGTGAGATGATTGCCAATCGACCCCGCGCCGACTATTTTTACGCGCTTCATATTTGTCGCCTAACTAAATTTCGCCGATCAAGAAAAAAGAGTCTGTAAGGTCATTCGCCTCTATGGCCGATCTGTATTGCGCATCTAATCCAGAAAATAATTCTCGCAACTTTGAGGATCCGCCAGGTTGGCCGGTCATCAACCAGTTCATATGATTTTCGAGCCCATATCTTTGGTGCGCAATAGACTCCGTAACCCTAAACCCGTTGCGCTCCAGCAAACGGGTCAATGAGGTCGGGGCATAAATGTAGGGGTGCTGTTTTTGAAAATAGAATCCCGCATATGCCTCGTTATCATACAGTTTTAGAAGCGGGTCAAATAATGAGGGCACTTCAATAATGATCTTGCCATCTACCGATAGACAGGCTCGGACCTGCTCAAGGAAATTTGTCGGCTCGGCTATATGTTCAAATACATGAAACAGGCAAATTACATCAAATTTCATTTCCGACTGCATGACACCGCTAATTTGGCTAAATTGCCGCAACCAGGATAGCTGGTTCCTTTGTTCTGCTGTGGCCTGATCCGGTTCCACACTGGCGAGGGATAGGGATGGATTGTGACTGTTCAATTGCGCAAGAAACGTACCCTCGCTGGCACCGATTTCCAAAACTGATTTGCAACCGTTGAATTGATCTTTGATCTTCTCAAAACGTCGAAAGATTTCGACATTGCCTTTCTTGGCGTCCATTAGATTCAGCTTTTGAGATCGTGGCTGATAGTCATCATAATCGACCACTGGGGTCGGATACAGAAAGGCGAAATCCTCGGCAGAATTAATGTATACCTCAATATCATCCGCACCCCAGACATCCTGGCGTAGCAGCGTATAAGTTTCCTCATTCAAAGGTGCCGGCAATTCGGCGACAAATTGATCAAAAGATATCAAGAACCGGGTACTCCATCGTAAAGAGTACGCTTGGTCGATACGGACTGCTGTACGACGCGGTGCTCTTGGTAAATCGTTTTTATGAGTTGAATATGTTTTGCCGTCGCACTTCCATCCAACGGCGAAACATATTCTTCGAACAGCGATCTCCGTTCAGCCAGAAATGTGTTGTCCACTTTCTGGCTTTTGAGGCATTTAAAGATCATTCTTTTCATATCTTCGATGTCCGAGGGGACATTGAATAAATGCATTTTGTCAGGCAGGTAGACGTGCTCGGAATATCGCTCTTCCTGCCATGGCCCAAAATAGGGAACTATGACATGGCGATCCGCAATCGAGGCTTCGAGGACAGTCGTAGAATTAAAGCCGATAATGACATTACTCCGCTCGATTAAATCGTGGGCGGGCAGGGTTGTTGAAATATGCAGATTGTCCAGCTGATCAACAGCGACCGGAAAATTGGCAGTTGCCTCGTCGAACATCCGCTTCCAGGTATTGTAGAAAGTCGGCTTAACCTTGAAGATCACTTCAATGGCAGGATTTTCATGGGCAATTTCTGCGAGTAGACGGTGTACGCTGCTACATTGCGCCTTAGGCCCATAATCCTCCCCACGCCCGGCTCTGGTAAGATAGGTGAAGAATGTAATGGCTGGCTTTTCTTGGGATGGCCGGCCAAATGTTTTTAGCCGTTTGAGAAATCGATCCATTCGGATACAGCCAAGTACGTGAATATGATTTTTTGATACGTAGCCGGAGCCGGAGATAACCTGTTCCGCGACCTTGTTGTGGACCGTGACGTAGCGACCTTCAAATTGGCCCAACCTGCTAATTCTCCGATGTGCTAAATTACGAATATACTCGCTGACAAAAAGGTTTTCCCTGTTAATGACAAGGTAGGGGTATCCGAGTTCATCGGAAACTGCGCCCCAATCAAAATCCTGTCTGCAATGCACATGATGACTGATCAGGATATCGACACCGAGGCGATCAAACAGTCGCGGCAAAAATTGCTTCAAGAACGCTCGGTATTGCTGCTTGGGTGCCCACGTTACATCCTGCTGCGTTGGATTGAAGTATGGCACATGTTTGGCCAGTCCAACGCCTTCCGGATAAAACTGAAACATTAATCTCGTCAACCAATGTTCCTTCAAACACAATATCCGAACTTGTCCCGTGGCGGCAAGATCCTCAATGTCCCCTCGAAACTGCTCGTATGACAGTACGAGCGCCGTCGGTTTATCGCCATCCCCCTTGCCGGTGGAGCGCTGTATCGCGCCATCAGTGCTCACTTCGCCAATACATGACGCATAGATCTGCGACAAAAGCTGGTACAGCCGCATGCGAATGACCATGGCGAAAGTTGCCCACCCCAACCATCTTAGGATCGGTTTCACGACAGGTGTCTTTCCGGCCGGGTCACATCATGCATTGCAGCAATGAATATCGTGTCGATACATGCCACGTTCTGGCGTTGCCTTCTATTGGATACAGACACGAAGTCTAACGAAACCACTAGCTTTGATGTTCCGAGACGGCAACGTGAAAATTTTGCACCGGCCCCTGCTTCGCCTTATGTACCGAAGTGAGCTTTCCATCATTTAGTTCGATGACTATGTCCGCCGCATTAACAATTGCAGGTCTATGGGAAATGATCAGGATCAATACATGGGTTGATAGATGTTTTAAAGCGCGGCAAATTCGTTGCTCAGATTCGTTATCCAGCGCCGCGGTGGGTTCGTCCATTATAAGTAGCTGTGGTTGGTGGACCAAAGCCCTAGCCACCGCGATCCGTTGACGTTCGCCGCCGGAGAGTTTTGATCCGGCCTGGCCAATCCGTGTATCTATACCATCATCCAGGCCTTGCACGAAGTTCCATGCATCCGCATGTCGTAGCGCTTCGATTGTCTTTTCAACCGTGATGTCGGGATCTGACGTGGTGACATTTTCTCGAATTGATTCAGGAAACAGAAAAATTTCCTGTGGGACGTAGCCGATCATCTTACGCCATTTCGCGATATCAAAGTCTGGCAGCGGAACACCATCAATTTCCACCGACCCGGAAGTTGCTGTTTCAAGGCCGGCGATTGCATTAATCAATGTCGACTTGCCTGCACCCGAAGGGCCTGTAATTGCAACCAATCCTGATCGTGGTAGTTCCAATGAAACGCCAGTCAACGCAGCATTGCTTTGGCCTTCATAGACAACCGTAAGATCCCGCAGCGTGATGTTGGAGCGAAACTGAGGTTCCTTGGTTCCCGTCACAATTTCTGCCGCATTTTCTGAACCGACAATTAATCCATTTACAAATTGGTAGCTCGGTTCCTGCCCGACAATTGCCTGGTATTGTTTTTGCATGCTCCGAATAGAGGTGGCGGAACGTGAAAACAGCAAAGCGAGGGCTGCGGCTGTCTCTAGGCCACCCGACATCATATTAATGTAGACAAATATGCCGATGGCAATTGCGGCTGCGGCAATCGGTTCGGGTAGCACCTGGATAGCTCTTTCATAGAACGCCAATTGATTGCGGGCCTTGCGAACAGATCCTATGCTGACTGCGACCAATGGCAATACCTGCGTTTCGTGGCCCATCGCCTTGATACCTTTGAGCGATGACATGATCTCGACGATGCGGGTCGACAGGGTTTCCATCGAATTTCTTCGAATAATCGCTGACGCGCGTGTGCGTGAGACGAAGGTTGAAAATACCACCACGGTAACAATACCAAACGCGAACCCACCCGCAGTAATTGATGGCGATATTGCGATGGATACGCTCAGGCCGATTGCCGTCTGCCAACCGGCAGCAATTCCTTTTCCAACACTGGTGTAAATTGAGGATGCGGCTTCTACTTCCGTGCCCAATGCCGCATTTACCCCGCCAGGCGACAATTGTGATGAATACCCCCATTTGGCAGCCAGAATGGCGTTGACCAAAGCTAGGCGAAGATTATTCGCGATTCTATTCGTTATCAGAGCGATTTGAATACCGCCAAGGATCTTGACCAGCGCGCTAAAAGAAACAACACCTACCATGAGAACAAGCAATGGGCCCAGTTCATCTGTAAAACCCAGAAAACTTAGAATGTCTTGAACATAGGCTTCAAAGCCGCTTGAATTGCCTGTTGATGCCGACATTATCGAGATAATGGGTACAATGAGAATTATACTCGTGCTATCCAATATGCTGGAAATCATGAAGAAAATAATCGTGACCGCCGATTGGAGCGGATAATTCTTCAAGATTCTAATTGATGTGTGTAGAACTGATTTCAAAATATTTTCTTCTGTTTGGATCGCATCACCAGAGTAGGCGGAGGTCCATTCATCGCATTTTGGATTTTGAGGCGCTAGGCACCGTCAGGTTCGGTTATGTTTCGGCAGGTATCGGAAAGGCGATAGATCGGCACGACGGCGTTTGTCGTCTGCCTTTATTCCAGGCCTCCACCGAAACATTGGGCGAAACTATCGCGTGGGTTTGAGTCGGGCCTTGACGAAAATCATTTCGTCGTATCAGTCCGCAACATTTTCTAACCATTCTTTCGAGCAATATTGACAATTTATCGTCCAGCGGAAGGCACCGAAGCGCATCGGTGAAAAGCCATGCCAGATGGTCGCGTTGCTTCGGTATACCAAAGCGGTGTTGACCAAATCCTGCGGCTCAAAGACGATATCCTCAAACTCCGGTCCGTCCATGATGCATAGTCCGCCGCCACGGCTTCCGCCAGTACCATTTACAAAAATAACGAAATTCAGGAAATGCTCGCCTTCCTTTGTCGTGGCAACCGAATCTCTATGGGGGATAACAGAACTTCCCGTGAAAGCCCTTGTCAACAATGTGGCGTAACGGGCGCGAGGAATACCATCATCACAGAAATCCGTAACTTTTTGAGCGAACTCGTCACTATCAAGGTGGTCGTAGAGTTTTTCCATAACAGGAAGATGGTCAAGATATTGCGGTCGGTCACCTCTTCGGGCCTGCCAGACGAACCCCGTATCATAGGATTTGTGCATTCGGGAGACCGGCGCAAAATAATAAAATTTCGGCCACTTTTTGAATATTTTATCTCGAAACCTAGGCTCGAAAAAATTCTCAATGAAGGCCCAATTATGTTTTTTGAAGGTCTCCTTGTATGGCTCAAGCGGCGAGATGACTTCCTCATCATCCTCAGCCAAGGTAGGTTTTCTCGAGATCAGTTTTGTCAACGTCCGCCTTGATTTGTCTCTCAATCCAGAAATTCTGACGAGGGCGTGCAAATGCGGCATCCGTGGAAATTTGTATATATCCTCGGCGCGCTTAGATTTTTCAACAGCCATGACGTATGTCTCCTCGAGGAAATAAGGCTATCGGCTTGCCTATCGACGGCATCAGCTGCGGACTTCGGCAGCTTTCGATGAGGTCTATTGGTCTTTCCAAATCTCACGGACCGTTACAAATGCCTCGGCATATGAGACACCGGCGGTGGCACCACGCAATTTGGCCTGCGCTTCCACCGCCTCCATTGACCGGGCATGAGGGGGAGGACGCATTTCCGCGCCATAGCATGTTAAGGCGGCACGTTTCTTGTCCATCTGCACCGTGACTTCGACGAACCGGCTTGGAATGAAGGCCCGGCTGGAAGAGGGCGTGGCCCATTCCGTGCTCGACAGCACTTCAAAGGCATAAATCCGCTCGACGGTTGATCCGGGTAACGGGCGACAGGCGGTTAATGTTGCTTCGCATACTCGCTGATGATCAACATTTAAGTCATCGCCATGATGGGTATATATAATATTCGGCGAGATCTCCGAGACGGCAGTTTCTATCGTCCTAACGATCTCCAAGAGCGGCACGCTATCCATCTGATTGTCGGGAAAATTCGCGAACCTGGGGGGCTGGGCTGCAACGGCATTTGCAGCGGCCTCGGCCGCTTGGCAGCGCAGGGTCTTCTCGTTTAGATCAATCGAGGGCGCATTGTCCCGGGCGCCAACACCGCTGCTCAAAAACAGAATGTGAACGTCGTCACCACGATCTGCATGCTTTGCCATGGTGCCTCCACAGCCCAATATTTCGTCGTCAGGGTGGGCTGCCACCACCAAAATTTTATTTTTCGTTGTCATCGCGCTACTGGTCTATTTCGTCTTATTCGGGTGCGCCGACACGGCCATGAACCATGGACCAATTTAGGGGCGTACCGCGTTCGATATCGCATGTCGCCGCGCTGCCAATAACCTGATTGATAAATTTCGGCGGCAGGCCATGGCCGGGACGGATACGGCGGACGTTTTCCGCTGTGAAGGCTTCACCCGCTACAATATCGGCGACGGCATAAATAGACCGACGGAATTGTTTCATGGGGGCTTCGCTCGCCTTGGCGCGATAGTCAACTTTGCCCAAGGCCGCACTGGCAATACGGCAGGCGGAAACCATTTCTTGGAGTTCTTCAGGTTCCATGGAAAAGGCCGCATCTGCGCCACCGTCACTACGGCGCAAGGTGAAATGCTTCTCAATCAAACTGGCACCAAGCGCGACTGCGGCGACCGATATGGTCGGGCCCAATGTATGATCCGAAAGGCCGGGCACTGTATTGAATGTGTCGGCCAAGTGTTGTACGCGCCGGATCGCATAATCCTCGGCCTCTGCCGGATAGGCACTAATGCAATGCAATAACGCCAATTGCGTCGCGCCCGCGGCACGGGCGGCTTGAACAGCGTCATCAATCTCGCCCAGGCTCGCCATGCCCGTCGACATGATAATTGGTTTGCCGGTCGTTGCGACCTTGGTGATCAAGGGAATGTCCACCAATTCAAAAGAGGCGATCTTGTAGGCAGGGGCATCAAGGCTTTCCAAGAGATCCACCGCCGTTTCATCAAATGGCGTGCTAAAGATGCTGATGCCAATTTCCCGGCCAACGGCAAACAATTTTTCATGCCAGTCCCATGGCGTGCTGGCCATCTGGTAAAGTTCATAAAGATGTTTGCCGTCCCACAGCCCGCCTTCGATGCGAAAATCGGGTGCATCACAGTCAATCGTCATGGTGTCGGCTGTATAGGTTTGCAGCTTGATGGCATCTGCACCTGCCGTTTTGGCCGCCTTGACAATCGCAATGGCATGATCAATGTCGCCATTATGGTTTGCCGAAAGTTCAGCAACAATATACGGCGGGTTGCCCGGCCCAATTTTCCGACCGGCTATGGCGAAATCACGATCCGTCATTTTCTACCTTTTCTATCCTTTTGAGAAGGCGTCACGTTGCATTGGGGTCGTCACTGTTAGAGGTATTTCGAATGGTGATCTGCGCATTCAACGTATCGCCTGATAGCTGGGAAGACGAAAATTCCATACGAAAATCGCCGTGTTGAATAAAGCCGCGCGGATAAGTATCCGCATCGAGCATGCGAATATGATCATACAGTTGGCGAAGCGAGCCGGTTTCAGGTAGCAAACTTTGCTCTGGCCGGCGGCGTGCGAATTCAACCACAGTACCGCTTTGTGCCACCGGTGATGGTTCTTCTGCGGCAATCCGCCCCATCATATCGGAAATCGTAACGGCGGCTCTCTCAAATATTTCCTGGGCCGACCCGTCTAAATCCAAGCATGTTTTCATATACACCGGCCCCGCGTCCAAGACGTCCGTCATTTGCAGAGCAGATATCATGGTTTCCCTATGGCCCCGGGCGATCAGGTTTTGCAATGGACTGCCACCGCGGCCAAAGGGGACGTCCGTCATATGAAAACAAACACAATCCGCTGTTTCGAGAATGCCCTGGGGCACGATCCATGACCAATGGGGAAAGAAAACATATCGCGGATTGATAGTGTTTATCAGCTCGACCGTCAGTTGGTCTTTCTCCGTGATCAAATGCCATTCGCCGGGAAGGGTTTGTATCTTCTCCTCCATGACGCTGATATTCCATGGCTTGATCGTGGCAATGATATAGGGCGTCATTGCGGCCCAACCGTGGATGATCCTGACGTTTCGAAGCGATCTTCTCGAATACGCTGAAATCCGGCATTCTGGAACGCATGAATAGAAGCGGTGTTTTCCGGGTTGACCTCAGCCACCAATCGGCACATGCCGCCAATTTTTCGGATCAATTGAAGCACCACGCCGCCGACGCCCGTGCCCCTGTATGCGGTCGCGACGATAATGGAAACCTCCATTGCGTCGTCGTCACCCGGTTGGTCCATACAATCCAATCGCACCAAACCCGCCGTCTGACCTCCAACAAGCACGATGCAGGTAATGTTGTCTGTATCATCCAGACGCCGTTTGAACCACAAGGCATGGCTTTCGCGCGAGGGTGCCTCGGGATGGCGAAAAAAGCGTCGGGCATCGGGCTCTGTTTGCCAATCATATATGATCTGTTCGTCGTCACGGCAAACGCGACGCAGAGATATTACGTCGCCACGCCGTGTGGTGGTTGAGGGGAGTAATGCCGCGGCAACCCGCAATCCGCCCTTTCCATCGCAGACGCTTGCAGCCGCTTTTGACATTGCGGCCAATGTGCCATTGCTGCCTGCTAAAGCCAAAATGGCCGTGACCAACTGTCTGTCGTCAACATCGTCGTGATTGCCTAATAACTGTGCCGCGCCACATTCTGCGATATTTCTGGCTACTAGATCTTGATTTGAAGCCGTTGTGATGATCAAGCTTGGTAGCCCCAAACTACTCTTTTCCAGCAAACTGGATCCACCAGCTCCGATCGCCAAGTCCGCGTTAGCAAACAATGCAGCCATATCATCAACGAATTGATGGACCTTAATATTGGCCTCGCCGTTGTTTTCCGCAGTGTCCAGAATTTCTGCCAAAACGGTTGAATTCGCCCCCAAAACGACGTCGATATCCACTTTCAATCCAGTCTGGATTGTGGCGGAAAGGGCCTTGCTCGTCATACCCTTCGGATCACTGCCGCCAAAATTGATGACGATCCGGCTTAGTTTTTTACGCACGAGGTCCAATGTACGCCGTTGCTGTAGGAAAAGCCGCCGCAGCATGGCAAATGACGCTCCTGCCAGAATAGTGCAATTTTCCGGTAGCAAGCCATTGTAGTTGGATGGCGTTCTACCAGGTGTTTGATCAACCAGGACATCACAGTCATGTCGCCGGTCCGCCAGATCGTCGATTACGACAATGCGTTCAGCCCAGTCCTTCTGCTGCAACTCCCAATTCGCCTTTGACCGATAGCTATCAACAATCAAGACGGCGATATCGGGAAATTGCCGGCGCAATTCCGACGTTGGCCCCAGTAAATCCGTTCCTGCCGCTAGGCCGATCACACCATGGCCGCGTGCCCGGATGCCAGGCAGCATCTCTTCCACCTCACCCGGCGCAACCAAGGTGCAATGCCAACCCGTCGCGGCCATGTTGTCGGCCAGGGTAAGGCAACGCATCACATGGCCCAGGCCAACCTGCCGTCCCGCATCAACGAAGAATATGGCCTGTGCCGCCATTCGATTTCCCAGGGAGCCTGTTGCTGGCTAACGGACCGAAAACACCGGCTCAATCGCTGGTCCGTCGAGAGATGATAGCAATGATCCATCTTCCAGCCTGCTAGCAATCAGGTCGAGGGACTGCTGATAGGCTGTTAGCACAGTAGCCGCATCCGCTGCGTCATGGGCATGGCAAACATTGTGACCGGCCCCGATCAACACCCCGTTGGACAGCATCTCACGCAGGAAGGCGGTCTTGATGATGGCGGATCCGGCATTGGGATGATCGCCAATTTGCAGCACTTTCCAGGGTGGTTTTCCGCGCAAGGAAAAGACATCGGATAAATTGTGCGCGGCTATTTCCTTGTCGACCCCATCGGCGATATTGGTACCGGTCCGCCAAAGAGACTCGATCACCGGCTCCCGGCTCATCTTGTCTATCACGGCAATTGCCGCAGCCAGGGAGAGCGCTTCCCCACCGAAAGTGCCAGAGAAAAAGACCTCCTCCATTTCTATCATGATATCGGCCCGGCCGACGATCGCGGAAATTGGCATGCCATTGCCCATCGCCTTGCCGAACGATGCTAAGTCGGGAGTGACGCCAAACAATTTCTGCGCGCCACCTAAAGAAAAACGAAAACCGGTAATAATCTCATCAAAGACCAGCACGGCACCGTGTTGGTGGGCAACGTCTTTTACCAACTCCAAATATCCCGATGCTGGCTCTATGATCGACATGGGCTCCATTATAACGGCAGCGAACTGGCCCGGCTTTGACGATAGCAGGGTTTGCAACGCATCAATGTCGTTATAGGGGAAGCCGTGGGTTAGATCACGGACTGCCTTGGGCACCCCTTTGTGCCGGGTGGTGGAGCCAATATACCAGTCCTGCCAACCGTGATATCCGCAGACCGCGACATCATCTCTGCCTGTAAAGGCCCGTGCCAAACGGATGGCCGCCGACGTCGCATCCGTACCATTTTTGCCAAACCGCACCATTTCGGCGCACGGTATAATCTCCACCAACTGCTCGGCCAGTTTCGCTTCAAGCTCGCTGGCCAAACTAAAACTGATGCCGTTTGCCAACTGCGACTCTATCGCGGCATCCACATCGGCATCACAATAACCGAGCACCACCGGCAAGAGGCCGCAAATCAAATCTACATACTCATTGCCGTCAATATCCCAGACACGGCCGCCACGCCCGTGGCTAAGGAACAGCGGTGCGTTGTCTCGGGGAAATTGCGTGTAGGCCTTGCTAAAAGTCTGTGTGCCAAGCGGAATAGTACCCATCGCCCGTTGCAGCATTTGGTTTGAATGTTCGAAAGAATAATCCGGTACACGTGATCCCTGGGATGTCTGAGGCGGTGCCGACGTGTCCTCGCTCGCTGCTGGTCCTGACGCTGGTCCCAGCACGGCTTGTTGTTCAGCCAATTTCGGATGTCTGTCTAGAATATCAAGGATATCCATATAGCTTGGCGGGGCGTCAGAGGGTAGGAGCTTGGCCACCTCGCTCAGGAAGGCAAAATCTTCCGGCGTATCTAATGTCCAACGCTGCGATCCAATCCCGGGAATGGGGCAGTTCAAAAACGCAGGTTTGGTCCGCCGCCTGTTATGCCGCAAATATGGCGTGACGTGTTCGCGTTCAAAATCACGAGAGGCCTCGCGATCCGCCTGGTAAAGGGCCTCGGCCGTCATGGCTTCACAGTCCAGCCCATCGGGCCAGCGCCTCGGCTCGGCATTCGTGGCATAACCCGCGCCCTGATGTTTCAACAGGGCAAGCACCTGGCCGCATACATGGGGATCCAAAAACGGGCAATCCGCAGTCAGGCGTATGACAAAATCGGCTGCTTCGGCTTTCGCGGCAGCGGCAAATCGCGCCAGGACGTCCAATTCAGGACCACGATGGCAGGTCACGGCGGCGTCGATGCACCATTTTTGGATCGGGTCGTCCTGATTCAACACGGATGTCGCGACGACGACTTTGTCGACCCTGGCAATCTTGCGGGCGGCACGGACAACCCAGGCCAGAACCTCGATACCCCCTAGGTCCATCAAAACCTTGCCCGGCAACCGGGTCGAACCCATACGGGCCTGTATGACAGCAATTGTCGTCATGCTGAGGGTAGATCACTTATTTGCCGTGCTGCCAGGACCTGGCAAAGGATGCGCATCGCTTCACGGCCGTCGCAACGAGGGGCCTCACCGTGGGTGATGCAGCGCATGAATTGTTTCATCTCTTCCAAATAGTCCTCGTCCGCAGATGAACGCCAGGATCTGTCATGGGTAACAGTGCCATTTTTGTCGTAAAACTGAAGCTGACGTCCTGCGACATCAAGTTCAAGCAGTCCGTTGCTGCCTGCCACTTCTACCCGGCGTCTGCCGGGCCGGGTCACGTAGTCGAGATGCAAGACCGATCTCACGCCGCTATCATGCTCCAAGACGACATCAGCGCAATCCTCGGCGGAAATTTCCAAGAGACCTGTATTGCGTGTGCAGGCATTGATGGTTCGTGCCGATCCAAGCAGGAAATTTGCGATATCAAATTCATGAATTACATCAAATAGAACGCCGCCGGTTTTTGTATCCGCAGCATAACCAGTACGGTAATCATCACCCGCGCGCCAATCCGGCAAATAACTGCCGCACAAAAGCCGGGCCCATAGTATCTGTCCAAGAGTTCCATCTGAAATCATAGACTTTGCAGTCTCTATGACCGGATTAAAGCGCTGATTTAAACCTGCGAACACGACCAAGCCCTGTTCCTTGGCGCGATCCAAAATTGCCTCAAGTCCCTCTGTGGAGTGCGATAAAGGCTTCTCTACAAAGACATGGCAACCGGCAGAAATTGCTTCGTGCAAATCATTCTGGTGCTGACCGTTTGGGGTTGCGATGACAATGTTGTCACATTCATCAAGAATGCTCTCCCTGGTATCCGTCGGACGACCGCCAATCTCTGCAAAGCCTGTACGGCGATCTGTATCGGGATCGAAACCAAGAACATTTTGGCCTAATTGAAGAATATTGCGGCCATGACGTAGCCCAATGGAACCAAGGCCAAGGATGCCGAACTTTAAATCCCCGCGCTTGCCTCGTTGCGCTGCCATGATCTTTCGCCTGCTGTCAGGAATGGGAGCTGCCGGTTTTCATAGTGAGCAGTTGATCTAGACTTTCCAAATCGATGATGGAAAGAATCTCTTCTGACTCGAGGGGGCGACCCAGATGTGTTTCCAACAACATCACCAACTGCATATGGCCAAGGCTGTCCCAACGTTGGTAGGTATCCAGGCTTGCATCATCGGGTACTTCAAAGGGCTCGACATCAAATACCTGAGCAAGAAAATTTTTGGCATCAAGGGTCATTGCGGTCCAGCCAGGCCTCTCGGAACATTGCGAAATTAATGACGTCAACCCGTCTGCCCTGATCCAGCCGGTCCGCCCGCCGAATGCCATCCAGTTCCCAGCCTTGGCGTTTGTAGTTAAAGATGGCGTGGACATTGGTTTGATAGCAGCCACCCGAAACCTTATCGACGGGCAATCGGGAAAAAATGAAGTCCAGTAATCGGGCACGGGCCTCTAGGACGATACCCTGTCCCCAATAATCCCTGTCGCCAACCATGACACCCATCACGGCGCTGCGATGATTTTCATCTACTTTGATGCTGAAGTTGCCTACGTGAAGTTCATCAGGCTCGGCGAATACACCAAAAACAAATTGGCCGACGTTGTCATGCCCGGCGACATAGCTGCGAACGTCCGCTAGGCTTTGATGATGCCAACGAACTTCGAGAAAGCGATTTACTTCTGCATCGTTCAGCCAGCCGACATATCGTTCAGTCGCGTCCTGTTCGGTTAGCGGTCGAAGCAGTAAGTTTTCGCTTCGCATTTCTAGAGAGTGATCGGTCAAAAAAAGTCCTCAACCCTTCTTATCGGCATCCAATTGAAAACAATATTCGGCAACCCGCTGGCGGTTAATCTTACCGCGGTCCGTTTTAGGAATTTCAGGTACGATGAACCATTTGTCTGGCCGTTTTTCCGATGCCAGTCGCTCTTCACACCACGCGCGGAGTTCCGGGACGGTGATGGCAGACGCATCAACTAAGCTTAATGCTAGCCCCACCAACTCGTTCGACAGATCGTCGGCTATAGCGAATGCGCAAGCTTCACTTACCGCTTCGTGGCGTTCGAACAATAAATCAAGGTCTTCCGGGTGGATCTTTACGCCAGCTCGATTGATTTCATTTTTTTGTCGGCCCGTCAGGCGCATGACGCCGTCCGGGTCGATGCGGCCAATATCGCCAGTGCGAAACCAGCCATCAACCAAAACGTCCCGGGTTTGCGCCTCAAGCTGGTAGTAGCCTGACATAAGGCTGGGCGATTGCACCACGAGTTCACCTTCACCGAAGGGCCGGAATTGGCCGTCGCTATCGATGATTGCTGCCATGCCGCCCCACATGCGGCCAATCAATCCATCCTCTGGCGCCAGGTCACGTGCTGACGCGCCGGCCAGCCAATTGGCTGTCTCCGTAATGCCGTACATATTCACAACATCGTCCGTGCCGCACCATTCGATGACCTGGTGCCACAAATCCGCCGCCAGCGGGGCCGAGCCAATCTGTACACGCTGCAAAGTACCCTTCGCCGCCGGTTTGGCTAGTTTGCAAACCAACTTCCAAAAGGCCGGTACGGAGCTTAGGAAACTAATTTCGTGTTGATCGATGATTTCGCCAAGCTTGCCGATCGTCGGCAGATTACTGCCCGATAGAAGCAATAAATCATGCCCAAAAAGGATCGGCGTCAGGCAGTTCCCTATCAAACCGTGACCAAAATGCGTCGGTAAAACGCACAACGTCTTGCCCAAATTATCATCACCGATGAATTGGCGGTTAAGATTAATGCGCGCCAGCAAAGATCTGAAATTATGCACCACGCCCTTGGGTGTGCCCGTCGTGCCGGAGGTAAATAAGATCAATGCCGCATCGTCGAGACCGCTGTTCGCCAGGGTGAGCTTGCTCTCGATTATTCGCCCGACGGGTTCAACTTGGCTGCACAATATAGCAACACCGCCCACGATGCCGGCGGACGTGTTTTGATCTACGAGGATCAGCTTCGGCTTAATGAAGCTAACAATATTTTCCAACTCAGGCTGGCTAAGTCCTGGATTGAGGCAGGCCGCACATGCGCCCATTTGCCAGATGGCGAACAGATCAGCAAAAAAGGCACCGCTGCCGCCATGATAAATAAGAACGTTGTCGCCTGGGCCGATGCCTCGTTCATGAAGAGCACTTGCAGCCCTGGCCACTGCACCACCCATTCGTTTGGCGTTCCACACCTCGCCAGTCGAATATTCGGTAATCGTTCCTAATGCTTCAGGTGGAAATAGCATGATGGCCCTTCAATAAGACGTCTACTACTTAGCCGCGTCGCCAATAAGGGCGCGCTGAAATTCACTAGGGTCTATCGCAGAATTGTCGAGGATTGCCGCTTTTGCGACCTCTGGGTCGAAGTGAGGTCGATTGCCGTCGTCGTAAGTGGCCTTAATAATGCTGGTACGGCGTTTGAACATGGCGTCCGCAGCTTTGTGAAATCGATAGGCACCTAAATCAAAAAATACCAATCTACGATCCGTGCACAATGCTTCCCATATGGTAGTTGTCATGCAGCCGTCAAAGATGAATACATCGGTCTGTTCCATCAATGCCTCGAACCTGCCGTAATCCGTGGCGGCAAATTTTTCAATGGGGTGTTGCTGTCCGCTAAAATAGCCGCCTGGATGCGGTTTGCAGATGAGGTCGATGGGCAGGGTGTTGAGAAATCTGACAAGGCGAAATTGCCAATCAAGAAAAATGACCTCCGGCAAACCCTTTGAGCCGTTGCCGCTGGTGCCGCGCGATGGCGTGCCGACATAGACAACTTTCGGACGCTTTCGCGGGCTGCTCTGGCGTTTAAGCGGTAGATTTAAAAATGCCTTGTTGCCATCGGCCCCGACAATATTGGTTTTATGCAATGGTGCGATGATTTGGCACGCTTCCGTCATTTCCTCATGCGCAGCGGCGGTCTGAGTTTCCATGACAAACGTTGAAGATACCGCCAACTCCCCGAGCGCCAATGTCAGTGGCTTGTGGACCATGCTTGCGGTGCCGGCGTGGGTAAAAAATCGTGTTTCGCCGCCACGGTTCAAAATTTCTATGGCTATGGCGCGCGCGGCATATTGGTTACCTGTGCTGCCCCAAATCAGGTCCGGCAATTTTGCCTGCTGGGTTGCTTGCATATCACCCAAGGTGACCTGAAGAATGCGTGATAATCGCGCATGAACCAAATTATTGAGCCGGGTTCGATAGGGGTCGCCAATAGTTGTAGCATTTACCATTCGGTCGGTTAGTGCCTGTGCCAGCTCCCCGGCTTGATCCTTTGCTGGATTGCTTGAATAGGTTTGGCGGATCTTGTTGAACATCGCCCCAGCATCGTCGAAAACCATTGGTATACCGGATGCGCGCGCCATGGGAAAAAGCAAATCATTATGGGCGATGACTTTGCCCTGATGTGCGGCGAGACGATACAGTATCTTCCAAGTCGGCGCGAAGCGATGTGTTGACAGAATACTGCGAATTAATGGATGGCGGGCTGCGACAATGCGTTTCGTGTCCGGTTCGTTATCTTGCGGGATACTGCTGCCTGTCCAATTGCCCCTAAGATAGTCGGTTTCAGGTGGGCCACCCACTAGATCCATTCCAGCCGCTTCAGCACATTCTAGTGCAAATGCAATCTCAGCCAACGAGACGGTGCGGGCGATTATGGCGGTAACGCCAAGTATGACAGCATCGCGTTCAATGCCCGGTCCGCTTTCCAGTACGAAATCCAAAACGGCTTGCCACCAAATGCGTTGAAGCTCGGCAACTTCGGCAACAGAACAAGGCCACCTCGGTGTCTCGAACCAGCCGGCCTCGGTTCTCATGGCGTCGAGATCAATCGGAAAAATCCGATCAGCAGGTCTGGTTGATCGGCTGAAGTTTTCCGATGCGTTCGGGTTGGTCACGCCGAATTACCTTTTAACACGTAAAATCCAGACGAAATTCCCGAAACTTCGAAAACGGTTGTGAGGCCGTCATTTCATGGTACGGGGCTAGTTTTGTGCCACAAGCGGCGTGAGGGTCGAATGAAGAGACCATTCTTTGATACCTAGAAAAGTTTTCATTCAATTTTACCGACATCAATCTATAGTTGTTAAATGAGGAGGCAAAAGCCAACACATTCACTTACCCAACCAGTTCAAATGTCGTGAATTTGAGAGCTGGCCGGCTCTTTATTTTGTAATGCCGCTTCAAATTTCGACGTAGAAATGCTTGGTTTCGATCTCTTCCGTCAACCACGAGTATGAAAGACGCGGGAAGTGTGGATTCTAAAAGAAGCATATCAGCGGAAATCTCCGTACGTCGAGATGTTCCATTGAAGGAAAGTCCGTTAATCGCCCCTTGAACGTCGGGTCCGTAGGGGCCGTCAAGGTACACCATATTCGGGATTACGTCTGGAATATGATCGAATGTATGGCAAAGTTCACCGTTGATTTCCTTCGCAGTCGCGGAGGAATGTATCAGGTCCACGGGCGCGTCATTGGGTAGTTTCGCCCGTGTGTTTTCAAGCCATTCTTCGCTTGTATCGACGGAGTAGAGACGCCCTTGCCTATTGGACATTAGGGCATGGCAAAGGACCAACGTCGAAAACCCCACGCCAAATTTCAATATGCATTTCGGTTTACGTTCGATGACAGTCTTGTGCAAATTGTAAAGGTCGAACGGAATAGCCGAAATTTCGTCCTCCACGCCTTTAAAAAGGGGGATTTTATTTTCTTCGATGTAGCGCTTACCAGCGCGCCGAAGTGCCGGCTCTTGATACTTGGATTTGATCAAGTCAAATTTTCGCCGGGCGATAAAAGATAGGTTCTTCAATTTTTCATAAAACCTTCAATAATGAGGCAATCGCAGGCAGATGTTGCCGACGGTCGAAACGATTTCGTCCGCAGCCCAGAATATTAGCAAGTAGCCTACCGTCAAAAATAGTCTTGGGACCCTGAGATTCCAGCTTCAAAGAGCGGTCGAATTCAAAACGCAAGGACGTTTTTTGCCTTCGCTCAACCTGTGACATAGGGCGCTTTCATCCTGTTCGGTATGCAGAAGCGACTAAAACCCGGAAAATCGATAATTTGTCAGAGAAATCAAATTTTATGCACTTGGAACAATATCGTGCAAAACCTCGATGACGTATGAGACATCATCATCGCTTAACGAAGGAAATAGTGGCAATGAAAGCACTTTCTCATAGTAAGTCTCGGCACCAGCCAACCGGCTTTGATCGCCGAAGCGGTCTTGATACAAGGGTTGCAAATGTAGTGGGATATAGTGGACTTGGGATCCGATGCTGCGATCACGCAGTTTTTTAATGAATTTTGCCCGTTCGCATCCCAGGCGATCAAAATCTATGAGTACCGCAAAGATATGCCAAGCCGCAGCATTGCCTGGTTTTTGGTCGATGGGCCTTAACAATGGCGCCAAGTCGGCCAGGCCGTCACGATATTGTTGGACCAGGTCCCGCCGACGCTCAATAAACCGATCAACTTTTTTGAGTTGGCTAAGCCCCATGGCGCAACTGATGTCGTTCAGACGAAAATTAAAGCCAAGATCAGCAACTTCGTAATACCACGGATTTGCCTCGCCATCGCACGCAAAGCCCAATTCATGGTTGGCGAAGTCTGCGGGGTTTCTCGTCAGTCCGTGATTGCGCAGTTGCCGCATTCGGGCATCAAGTGCTGCATCATTGGTCGTAACAGCGCCGCCTTCTCCCACCGCTATTGTCTTGACGGGATGGAAGGAAAATACTGCCGCATCAGAATGACGGCATTCACCGGCAAATGCGACGGTGCCGTCGCTAACATCATAGCTCGAACCCAATGCATGACAGGCGTCTTCGATTACATGAAGTCCAGCAGTACCGGCAATCTTGGAAATTTCCTCTGGGTCTGCGCATTGGCCGTTCAGGTGTACCGGAAATACTGCCCGGACATTACGCCCCCGGCTCTGTTCGAGGGCTTCTTGCAAAGTGTCGCTTGTCATTAAGCCTGAATTTGGGTCGACGTCAGCGAATATAACATCGGCACCAACGTAAAGGGCGGCGTTAGCCGTTGCAGCAAAAGTTAAAGTTGGCACCACCACCGCGTCGTTGGGCCCCAGTCTCAAGGCCATAGCCGCCAAATGCAAGGCCGCCGTTCCGCTGGAGCAACTGACCGCAAATTTAGCATTCACGCGCTCTGCCAATGCCGCTTCGAAATCGTCGACATTTGGTCCTGTTGTCAACCAGTCGCCCCTTAGGACATTGACGACGGCTTCAATGTCATCATCCTCAATAACTTGACGACCGTATGGCAGATGCTTCCGCATAATCTGGCTATTGATCAAGCACCGTCGCCGGGCGCGTTCTCCAAAAGGTTCGCCAAGCCGTTCGCGTCCAGCCATTCATCGTTGTTATCGCTTGAATAGGAGAAGCCGTTTATGACCGGTTTGGCGCCGCTGATGGCATACTCATCATTCGTCCACCATTTGAAGGCCGGTTGAATAATAAAACGATCGGCCTGCTCCAAGGTCATGCGACCGTCGTCCATGGGGACCATAATCTCGTGCAGTTTCTCTCCGGGCCGGATGCCGACTATTCTTTGCTTCATGCCTGGTGCCATGCAGTTGGCAATATCTGTGATTTTCATACTTGGGATCTTCGGCACATAGGTCTCACCGCCTTGCATTTGCGAAAGACAGGAAAGCACGAAATCCACGCCTTGGCGTAAAGTAATCCAAAAGCGGGTCATATCGGGATGGGTGATCGGCAATTCGTCCACACCTTCTGCCAGAAGCTGGCGAAAGAATGGTATTACGCTACCACGCGATCCGATCACGTTGCCATAGCGAACGACAGAGAAACGCGTGCCGTCCATGCCACTTAAATGATTAGCGGCAATAAAGATTTTATCCGATGCAAGTTTGCTGGCACCGTAGAGGTTGATTGGGTTCGCCGCCTTGTCTGTGGACAGTGCGATGACTTTCTTGACGTCGTTGCGAATGGCCGCCTGAACAACGTTTTCAGCCCCCAAAACGTTAGTATGAATACATTCAAAAGGATTGTATTCGGCCGCCGGCACCTGCTTTAATGCCGCCGCATGCACGACATAATCGACGCCACGCATGGCCATTTCAAGCCGGTCACGATCCCTGACGTCGCCAATGAAATAGCGCAGACCATCCAAATCCCGAAACTCGCGGCTCTGCTGCATTTCATATTGCTTCAGTTCATCGCGGGATAAAATAATTACTTTTGCCGGATTGTGGCGGGTTAAAATATTCTTAATGAACGCTTTGCCGAATGACCCAGTTCCTCCGGTCACTAATATCGCGGCCCCGTCCAAAAAATTATCCGAGAAATCGTGAAATCGGTGGGTCATAATTCTTTCTGCTGTCAGCTTGTATGATCTTTGGTCAAAATAAGAGAGTGCACGGGCACATTATAGCTTTGCAAAAGTGCAGCGAATGCCGGTCATCGTATCGTTCAGTATGGTGATATTTGATCTTCGCAGGCACGCGGCGGGCACAACACATGCGCTCAAATTTATTTCCACGCTGCCGCAGTTCAGGTGAAGCCAATTATCGACATAATGGCGATCATCCAAACGAGTTGAGTCACAAAGATAGCATAATAGTTTCGCTAATAGCTACTTTTTAGCACGGTTATCACAGTTGATCTATCCATTTATTTAGTTCAAGCGAAACGTTAACATCGGGGAGTTTCCGTAAGGAAGTATAGATTAGCTGCTGCAAATATGGCAATGTCGAACGAACCATTCAACGTCGGCTGGTCCTGTTTGATTTAGCGGTTTGGCAAACCAATCAATTGCCTTTCATGAAAAACCAATTTACAGGTGATTTGCCATCAATACGTCTGTGAATCGAGTTGCAAATTGAAATGAGACAGTGATGCTTCTGCCAAAACCCCCTGTTTTGATTACTGGTGGCGCGGGCTATATTGGTGGCCATGCCATGCTGGCCTTGCTTGATAGCGGACGGGAAGCAGTTGTTCTGGATAATCTGTCGACCGGTCGTCGACGGGGCGTACCTGATGGTGTGTCGTTCTATCAAGGTGAAATTGAGAACGGTGATCTGATCGGGCAAATCATTAAAGAACACAAATGCCAGGAAGTGATGCATTTCGCCGGTTCCATCGTTGTTCCGGAATCAGTTGCTTTGCCGCTAAATTATTATGAGAATAATGTTGTCGGCAGCACGAAACTGCTGCGCGCCTGCCTTGATAACGGCATAAAGCGTTTCCTTTTTTCATCTACAGCAGCTGTATATGACGGCAACATGGATGTCACCGGTGGTACGCCGTTGACGGAAGACGCTCGCTTGGCACCTGCCAGCCCCTACGGCCGAAGCAAATTGATGACCGAATGGATGTTGCAAGATATCGCTGCTGCAACGAACCTGCGCGTCGCAGTGTTGCGATATTTTAACGTGGCTGGTGCGGACGGGGAAGGCCGGACAGGACAATATGCCAAAGATGCGACCCATTTGATCAAGCGTGCCTGTCAGGCCGCCCTCGGCCTGCTGCCTCATATTGATGTATTTGGAGATGATTACCCTACGCCAGACGGAACCTGCTTGCGAGACTATATTCATGTTAGTGACCTTGCCCAGGCTCATCTGGCCGCGTTGGATTACATGGCGGATAACCAAAAAAACCTGACCCTTAATTGCGGCTATAGTCACGGCTATTCGGTGACCGAAGTTCTCAATGCTACGGACCGGATCGCCGGCAATATGTTCGATGCAGCACCTATAGTGCGCCGACCCGCACCGCGTCGAGCGGGAGACCCGGCTAGCCTGATCGCTGATACGAGAAAAATTAGATCGATTTTAGGTTGGCAACCGCAGTTTAACCACCTGGATGACATGATCGCGACGGCCCTCGTCTGGGAGCAGCAGTTGCTGGCAGGCTATCACGTGTAATGTATTTTGCCGGTCTAATTCCGCCATGGCGCAGGCAACATCCTCGGGGTGTTCGCCAGGCTTAAGATGCGCAATCAACTGCCCTCGACCTATTCGGCGTCAGACGGGTACTCATATGCATGTTCATTCGCTTCTCTCCTTGAAGTTTCTGTTGTCGCAAACATCGGCTTTTCAGAAGTGGATCGAATGAACAACCTCGTAAGAACTCACATCTAGAGGCACAAAAAACGACCCGGCTTTCATCACCGGGCCGTTTCTAATAATTTTAGCAACAATTTCTGCGCCGTCACGGTGGCGACTAAAGTTTCTAATTTGTCGCAGTCGATGTCGACGTGCTGCTGGATGTATCCGTGCTGGTGTTGTTGTTGTCGGATGAGGCTGCCGCGATAGCCACTGCTACTGCCGCCGCCAATGCTGCAACGCCAACCAATGCGCCTGTCGACAGGCCACCAAGGCCACCCGTGGTGGCACCGCCGCTACCTGTCGAAACGCCTGGCTCAGGGCCCAGGGCACTGTTCATGGCTTGCAGCTGTGGTGTGGCAGGTGGGCTGGCAGATGGTGGGGTGGGTGGCGTCCCTTGAGACACCGATGTTGTGAAACCGGAATTCACCGTTGTCGTGGCACCACCGCCGGTGACCGTCACGCTGCCCGCGGTTACGGATACGGTCGTTGTGCCATTGGCGGCCACGGCGACGACGAGGGTCGTGCCCCGTACACCAATGACGGCCGTCGGTGTGCGGATGGAATATTTCTCCTTGGCCAACGTACCCGTGACAAACCGCATAACGCCCTTGCTCATGGACAGGGCGACTTGGGATTTGGAGGCATCCGCATCAAAGATGAATTTATCCAAAGTAATGGATGAACTGGCACCAACGGACAAAATTGTGTTGTCCTGGAAAATCAGACGTGTTGCGCTGTTGGCACCGGTGTTGATACTTTCGTCGGAATAGACGGCATCCCTGAGATTCAGGTTGCGGGTGTTGGATTGAAACACGCCCATGACCTTGGAGACGACTTTATTTGTTGTGCCAACCGCAACCTGGGCCTGGGCGACAACTGGATGCAAGGTCAGCGCCGCGACCATGGCAAAAACCGATGCTTTCCGAAAAACCATGCTCATGTTTCCTCTCCCCTCAAGTGATTCTTTGTATGATAGCTTATTGTTACCATGTTAACCGCATCATTACGCCAACTATGGTTAATGTTTTGTAAAAATGCAATAAGCACGCCTTTGCCACCCTCAAAAGCAGATCGTTCGATCAATTATATTTGCGCGGTGCTTTGGCCCATTATACCAAATCTTTGATAATTTCTTTGTCATAAATTTCATTCTGGTAAAATGTCCTCATGACGAATCCTTCCACAGTCCCCGTCCTAATCACCGGCGGTGCGGGCTATATCGGCAGCCACGCTGTATTGGCATTACTTGACTGCGGCCGCGCGGTCGTTGTGCTGGATGACCTGTCTACGGGCCGCCGTGGGGCGGTGCCTGATGGGGTGCCGTTCTATCAGGGCAGGATCAACGATGATGATTGCGTTACCCAGGTTATCAAGGATCATGGTTGTTGCGAGGTGATGCACTTCGCCGGCTCTATTGTGGTGCCGGAATCCGTGGCGATGCCCCTGGATTATTATCAGAATAATGTCAGCGGTACTGCCCAGTTGCTGCGCACCTGCCTGAACAATGGCATAGAGCGGTTTGTCTTTTCCTCCTCCGCCGCAGTTTATGACGGTGATTATGACGGTGATTATGACGGTGATTACGACGTTACCGGCGGCGTGCCTTTGGTGGAGGGCGCGCCGCTGGCACCCGCTAATCCCTACGGGCGTAGCAAGTTGATGACCGAATGGATGTTGCAGGATATCTCTGCTGCGACGGATTTGCGCGTTGCCGTATTGCGTTATTTCAATGTAGCAGGCGCCGATCATCTGGCGCGGTCGGGGCAATATTCAAAGGTTGCCACCCATCTGATCAAGCGGGCCAGCCAGGCAGCCCTGGGCGTTCTGCCCCATATTGATGTTTTTGGTGATGATTACCCGACGCCGGATGGCACCTGTGTCCGGGACTATATTCATGTCAGCGATTTGGCCCAGGCCCACCTGGCCGCTCTCGATCATGTGGCGGCAAGCGGCGAAAACCTGACCGTCAATTGCGGCTATGGCCATGGCTATTCAGTTCGTGAGGTGCTGGATGCCACAGACAAGGTGCTGGTTGATACTTTGGGTATCCCGGCCCTCGAACGTCGGATCGGGCCGCGCCGGGCCGGTGATCCCCCCAGCCTGGTAGCGGATACCACTCATATGCAATCGACCCTGAATTGGCTGCCGCAATTTGATGATTTGGCGGTGATGATCGAAACGGCGATTAGGTGGGAGAAACAGCTGGTGGATGGCCAAGAGCAATTTTGAATTAATTGGAGTCGCTCTCGCGGCCCAAATGATTTGTTCAATTGCACTTTGTTCTTAAGAAATTGTGCATGTTTTAAAAAACATGCACTGGGGTGAAGATTAGTCGGCCTGGTCTTCTTCCAGACTAAGCAGCGCCAGATGTTTAAGCAGGGGATGGATGACGTAATAGTCCGCCCCCTCATCCTCACCAGTCTCACCATGCGCGCTGACTTGAGGCAGAACATCGTCAGCCTGCCAGTTCGCCACCACGTCCACCATCAGGTCTGCGCGCATGGCGGAATCGTAGAAATAATCGATGTCCACGTCCACGGGCGGGGCCGGGTATCGGCGGCGGGCCACGATGGGCCCCTGGTCGATGGCAGGCACCAGTTGGATCACGGAAACGCCGCAATTCCCTTCCGCCAGCAGGCTGTAATAGACAGTGGTGCTGCCTCGGTATTCAGGCAACCAGCCGGAATGGGCATGCAGAAACGGTATCCCAAGGGACAGCAATTCTGGGCTGACCAGCTGGCCGCCATAGCCGGAATAGACGGCCAGGCCGGTGCCGTCAGCTATGGCTTCTTTCACTGCCGTCAGAATTGCCGGGTCAGTGATTTTTTCCGCTTCGATATGGTCTATACGATCCGCCAGGCCTGCCAAAGTTTCCAACAACGGGATATTGGGGTCAGGTAGGGGAATAGTGGTCGCCATTTGTGGGCGGACCAGTTCCGATGCCTTGCCCGACTGCCCTGCACCGGGACGGTCGAATAGGATAACCTGCGCCAACCTGATGTCCTTGGCCGCCATAGCCTGGGCATAGGCTTGGCTACGCGGCGTATTTGCGGCCAGAAAAATGATGTCGCCACTCACGCCGAAATTCCCCGCGCTTGTACCACGGCATCCACGTATCCAGCTTCCTGGCCCAGGTGCCAGGTCAGACGGGCGGCAAGATCGGGGCTTAACCGCGCCACCTCGGCACAAAGGGTATCGAGACATTTGAGATAGACATTGAGGTACCGCAGGGTCGGGGTTCCCTCATACGCAGCCGCAAACAGATCAGCGGCGCGAAGATAAAGCGACATGGTATATCGGGCCTGTTTATCCAAAGCGCGGAAGGCTAGGTCATAGCCATCGTGAACACGCTTATGAATTTCGAACTTTTTCACGAAAGCTTCCCGCAAGTCGACATCGCCGCCCAGGGCGCGCTCCAACAAATCAATGCTCTGGCGCGAGTTTGGATCTACGTTTGGTTTTGCGGGCAGCGGTGCCACGGCATCGGGCAAACCTGCCAGAGAGGTGGCGCGATCCTTTCGCCAGGCAGCAACAAATGCCTGTCCGCCATATTGTGAATACGAATAACGTTGCGGCGCGTCGATCAAATCACCCCTGGCGTAGGGGTAGTCCATGGTCGTGCGGGTCGTGCGGGTCGTGCGGGTCATGGGGCAACCCCAATGCGGCCCAGGATATCGGCGGCGACGGCGTTGGCATCCAGAACCGTGCCGTCATTGCGGACGACCATGTCGGGTTGTTCGGGGGTGGGGAAGGGGATGTCCATGCCGACAACGTTTGCCATTTCGCCTGAACGGGCAGCCGCATACAGGCCCTTGCCGTCGCGCGCCTCCAACGCCGCCAGAGGCGCATCGACGAAGACTTCGAAATAGTCGCTAAAGCGATTTTTGTTTTCCGCCATGATGTCGGGAAAGATACACAGGATGCTGACCACGGCGTTGATGTTCTGGTTATCCAGCCAGGCGCTCATGGCCGCAATGCGTTCCCCATTGACCCGCCGTCCCGCAACCGTGAAAGGTGCCGTGCCCTGGTCATGTTTGAAAATGTCGCGGATCTCATCGCCATCAATCAGCACTGTCGCGGGATCAATGGCCTGCCACCTAGCGTGCAGGGCACGGGCAATGGTGGTCTTTCCCGCACCGGATAGGCCGACTAACCAGACAATCATTTTAAGCTCTATTTAATGCGCCCCAACGTCTTAAAATCCGAGGCTCCAGAATCGACTGTTATTGTAATTCAAAAAAGAGCGAAAGATAGACCGTGTAATTGTGATCGTCGGGGGTGGCGGAATGTCTTTCCAACGGTGATAGAATCTGGCTAATATCATCCCGAAAACCGAGTGCCATTGGATATTTTTGTGGCAACCGAATAACATTCGCTAGGGAGGCGATATCACATGAAACGTCGTGTATTTATGAAGGGCGCCGCGACAGCCGGCGTCGCGGGTGCCGCAGTTGCAGCATCAACATTCTCTACACCAGCGATTGCCAAGGGCAAACAGAAATGGATTGGCGTCAATACGTTCGGGAAGGCTGGCCTGTTGGGCCGCGCCTTTGATGCCTTTGCGAAATTCGTTGGCGAGGCGTCCGAGGATAGGCTTTCAATCAAAGTTTATCATGCGGGTGAGTTGGTGAAACCATTCGAAACCTTTGACGCGGTACAGGAAGGCACGGCACAGATCGGCCTTGGTGCGCCTTATTACTGGACCGGGAAATCCAACGCCATTCAGTTTGTCGCCGGCATGCCCTTCGGCCTGAACGCACAGGAACAAAATGGCTGGCTGTACCAGGCCGGCGGTTTGGATATGTGCAACAAGGTCTATAACGAACTTGGCCTACAGTTCCTTCCCTGTGGCAATACGGGCAATCAAATGGGCGGTTGGTATAACAAGGAAATCAACACGGCTGCCGATCTTGACGGACTGAAATTCCGTATGCCTGGACTGGGCGGCGAAATTCTCAAAACCTTTGGCGTCAATGTCATATTGCTGCCCGGGACGGAGGTGTTGGCGGCGCTGACATCGGGTGCCATCGATGGCACGGAATGGATTGGGCCGGTGGCCGACCGTGGCAAGGGCCTCTACAAAGTTGCGAAATATTACTATTACCCCGGCTGGCATGAGCCCGCGACGGTCCTTGATTGTTTTATCAACAAAAAAGCATTCGATGGTCTGGACAATAGTCTGCGGACAATTGTGGAACATGCCGCAGCGAAAACAAACCTTATGCTACTGTCGCAATTCCAGGCGTTGAACAATGCCGCCATGGATGCCTTGATTAACAAGGAAGGCGTGCAGCTGAAAACCTATAGCGATGAATTGCTACAGGCGATTGGCAAGCGAGCGACGGAGGTTCTACCAGCCATAGCGTCCAAGGATAAGATGTCTCAGGAGCTTTACGACCACCTTATTGCCTATCGTAAAACTTCCGTGAACTGGGCCCGTCTTTCAGAAGGGGCGTTCATCAAGGCGCGCGAATACGCCGACCTTTAATCAGTACTGGCTATACATTGATAGGGCGGGTGGCGACACCCGCCCTATTTTTGTTTGGCCCTGTCCAGGGTGCGTTATCTGAACAGGATGGACGGCAGCCAGGTCGCGATCTCGGGGAATATGGTCAGCACACATAACGCAAAGACCTGGATCGCGATGAAGGGGATCACACCTTTGTAAATATCCAGCGTTTTGACGGAAGGTGGTGCCACCCCGCGCAAATAGAACAGGGCAAAGCCAAAGGGCGGCGTTAGAAAGCTGGTTTGCAGATTGATCCCGATCATGACACCCAGCCAGAGGGGGTTGATGCCAAGGGAAATCAGGATTGGCGCGACAATTGGGATAACAACAAAAATAATCTCGATAAAATCCAGAAAGAAGCCAAGAAAGAAGATAACCGCCATCACCAATAACATGGCGCTGAAAGCGCCGCCCGGCAGATTGGCCAGGAAATGTTCGATCATTTCATCGCCGCCAAAGCCCCTGAAAACCAATGAGAACATGGACGCCCCGATCAGGATGACGAAGACCATGGTCGAAACCTTCAACGTTGCCTGGGCGACGTCCCGAACGATCCGTAGGTTCAGGCGGCGGTAAGAGGCAGCGATCAACGTTGCGCCAATGGCCCCGACGGCAGCTGATTCCGTTGGTGTGGCAGCGCCAACGAGAATGGAGCCCAAGACCAGGATAATTAAGCCCAGTGGCGGCAGGACCACGCGCAGGAAGCGGCCCATCATGGGCGGGCGGACATCATCGCCCTGAACCAGGGCCGGGCAGGTCTCGGGCTTGAATACGGCCATGAAGGCCATATAGGTGGTATAAAAGGCGACGAGCATCAGGCCCGGCAACAGGGCACCGGCGAACAGATCGATGCCGGTGACGGGTTCTGGTGCCAGGTCGCCGCGCATTTCCGCCGCCTGCTCGTTCGCGCCCTGCAACACATCCGCCAGGATAATCAGCACGATGGATGGCGGGATGATCTGGCCCAAGGTGCCGGCGGCATTGATGATCCCCGTTGCCAGTTTCGGGTCATAGCCCGCGCGTAACATGGGCGGCAGGCTCAACAATCCCATGGTCACCACCGTGGCACCAACAATGCCCGTGGAGGCAGCCAGCAAGGTGCCAACGATGATCACCGTAAAACCCAGGCCGCCATTTACCCGGCCAAACATCAGGCCCAAAGTGTCCAGCAGATCACCGGCAATGCGGGAACGTTCCAGCATCACCCCCATGAATATGAACAACGGCACCGCGACAAAGGTTTCCGTGGTCATGATGCCAAAAATGCGCTGCGGATAGGCCCCCATCAGCGCCATCATAAACAGGTCCGCCGACTGTCCAAGATAGGCAAACAGCAGGGCGGAGCCTGCAAGCGTCAACGCCACTGGAAAACCGAACATCAGCAGGAACAAGGTGGTCCCAAACATGATCAGGCCGAGAATTTCCTCACTCATGCCGCGTTCTCATCCTGATAGTTGGGTTCAACCTGATGCCCGGCAATGGATAGCAGGCTGCGCAGGATCAGGGAGATGGCCTGTATGGCCAAAAGAAAACTAAAACCCCAGATCATGCCTTTCAGGACAAACAGGAACGGCATGCCGCCCGCTTCGGCGGAGCTCTCCATCACACCAAAGCTGCGGGTGATATAGCCGATGCTTCTATCGAATATGATCCAACAGATCGGCAGTACGAAAATGATACAGCCGACAATATTGACCACGTCCCTATAGGTTTGCGATGCGGTGCGATAGAAAATATCGATCCGCACATGACCGTCGTGCAGCAGGGTATAGCCGGCCCCCAGCATAAAAACGATGGCATGGGCCCAGACATAGCTTTCCTGCATCCAGATAAAGCCGATTGAAAAGATATAGCGCATGATGACGATCAAGGTGACAACCAACACCATGAACACGGTCAACCACGAGACGGTGCGCCCCACATACTCGTTGATGCCATCCAGAAGGCGCACCACCCAACTTAAAATACTGACCATATAAATTCCTCGACACCGTATTGCGGTGCCTACGATAGGCGGTTTGGCTCAATTGCTCTAAGACTTTTGCAACAACCGTTCGGGGTGCATGCTGTCGATGTGACCCATGAAGGGCGGATGAATTGAATAACCCATGAGGGCTTGGACCCGGGTCGAAAATGTGCGGGTTGTTTCAGGCGGTACGGCCAGCATCATGTTTTCCTGCTGCCGGGCCCAGGGCGCGCAATATTGCAAGGTGACGGCCAGACGATTGGCAGCTGATCGGTTGCCGCCGCCGCGATGCCACAGGGTGCCGGAAAAGATCAGGGCGGAACCCGCCGGCATGACCGCATCCACCAATCGCGTTTCCAGGTCTTCGAGCACCGGGACTTCATAGGCCGGGCCATTACGGGGCAGGGCGATCTCGTGCTCAGCGGGCAGGCCGTCAGGGTTCTCGTCGCCCCAGGTGTGGGAGCCGGGGATCAATTGCGTGGCACCATTTTCCAAGGTGAAATCATCAATGGCCCAGATCACGCTCATCCCGATGGGCGGGCGGGGCCGTGGCACGGGATAGAAGGAATCGTCGAAATGCACCGCCTGTGGGCTTTCCCCAGGGTGCAGATCAATGGATAGTCCGGCGGAGAGGAGGTAATTCGCCTCCAGCATGTCATCCAATACGGCCAGGACCGTCGGGTTCTCCACCATATCGGCGAATATTTGTCCACGGGCGAGCAGGCTATAGACACGTTCGGTCTGATAACCTTCAAAATCGTTGCGGCCGCGAATGCCGGTTTTGTGGACTGTCAGGGCCTGGCGCACAGCATCGCGTCCATTCGAATCCAGCAATTCGGGAACGATGGCGAAACCATGTTCGCCTATGCCTGCCAGAATTCCTAGCCTATCGTTTGCTTGGCAATAATGTTCTTTCATGGCTAGAGTATATTTTTCGCGGCCAGTCTTGTGAAGTCGCATTCAGGGGATCAAGAGATGTTGAAATTTTACTACAGCGGTGCGCCAAACCCGGTAAAGGTTGCTCTCTTCCTGGAAGAGGCCGGCTTGGATTATGAAGCCATCCCCGTCGATACTCGGGCCGGGGATCAGCACAAGCCCGCATTTTTGGCCCTTAACCCCAATGCCAAGGTACCGGTGATCGTCGATGATGACGTGACCGTCTTTGATAGCAACGGAATCCTGCTTTATCTGGGTGATAAAACCGGGCAGTTTATGCCCGATGACAATCCGGCGGCGCGTGGGGAAATGCTGTCATGGTTGATGTTCGTCGCCTCCGGCATCGGGCCCTATTCGGGCCAGGCGGTGCATTTTCAACATCATGCACCTGAAAAGCTGGCCTATGCCATCAACCGCTATCGCTTCGAGGCTCTGCGTCACTACGCAATTGCCGATGCCCGTTTGGCTGACCGCCCCTATATGCTGGGTGATCGTTATACCATCGTTGATATGGCCTTATGGGGCTGGGCTCGCCTGTTGCCCGTGGTTCTGGGCGACGATGCTTTGGCCGGCCTGCCGAACCTGGAACGGCTGGTGACAGAAATATCTGCCCGTCCCGCCGCAGCGCAGGCTGAGACCTTGAAGGAACGCCACGCCTTTAAAGCTGAGATGGATGATGACGCCCGCCGGAACATGTTTCCCAGTAATTACTAGGGTAACTGTTAGGTCGTCTGGTCCTTGGTGGCGGCAAAAGTTAAATCAGGCCAGTCCCGGGTCAAATCGTCCAGATGCCAGGCATTGCGGGCCAGCAGGACCAAATCGCCCTCGTGATCATCGGCGACCACGGCGCGTTCCTTGTCGGCGAAGCGTTTCAAGGTTGCTTCGTCATCGCAGAACACCCAACGGGCTGTAAACAAGCTTGATGGTTCAAAATGCACAGGCAACTCGTATTCCGCCGCGATACGGTCGGCCAGGACGTCAAATTGCAGGGCGCCAACCACGCCCACATACCAATTCGCCCCAAGGCGTGGTTTGAAGACGCTGGCGGCACCTTCTTCGGCCAATTGCTGCAGGGCCCGGCCCAGATGCTTGGCTTTCATGGGATCGTCAGGCGCAACGCGATTGATCAATTCGGGCGCAAAAGATGGAATGCCGGTAAACGCCAGTTCCTCCCCCTCACTCAAGGCATCACCGATATGTAGATTGCCATGGTTCGGCAGGCCGATGATATCGCCTGCATAGGCATCTTCCGCCGTGCCGCGGTCCTGAGCCAGAAACAGGATGGGATTATGCATGTTGATTTGTTTGCCGCTGCGAATATGCTTCAGCTTCATGCCTTTTTTGAAATGGCCCGAACAGATGCGCATGAAGGCCATGCGGTCCCGGTGCTTGGGATCCATGTTGGCCTGGATCTTGAAAACGAAACCGGAGACTTTGCTTTCTTCCGGCTTAACGGGCCTGGTCGCACTGGGGCGGGGGCCGGGCGGCGGGGCCAGTTTGGCCAGCCCGGACAACAATTCCCGAACGCCGAAATTGTTGATGGCGGAGCCGAAGAAGACCGGCGTCATGCTGCCTTCGCGATAGGCCGCTGGGTCGAAATCAGGGCACAAGCCCTTTGCCATCTCCACCTCTTCACGCAGGGTTTTGGCATCATCTTTGCCCAGCAGTTCGTCCAATTTGGGATCATCAAGGCCGGAGCAAACCTCACCCTCGCTCATGACGTTCTTACTCGCTGCCTTGTCCATCAGCACCAAGCGGTCGGAAAACAGATCGTAGCAACCTTTAAAGCGCCGGCCCATGCCAATGGGCCAACTGGCCGGTGTCACATCCAGGGCCAGGCTTTGTTCAATCTCATCCAACAGATCAAACGGATCCCGGCTTTCCCGGTCCATCTTGTTGATGAAGGTGACGATGGGGACATCGCGCAGGCGGCAAACTTCGAATAATTTACGGGTTTGATCCTGAATACCGCGCGCACCATCCAATACCATCACCGCGCTGTCGACAGCTGTGAGCGTGCGGTAGGTATCTTCGGAGAAATCCTGATGGCCCGGTGTGTCGAGCAAATTGAACGTGCAACCGGCATAATCAAAGGTCATGACGGAGGTGGCGACGGAAATGCCCCGCTCCCGCTCCACCTTCATCCAATCGGAATGGGCCCGGCGCGCATCGCCCTTGGCCTTGACCGCACCGGCAAGATTGATGGCACCGCCGAACAGCAACAGCTTCTCCGTCAGGGTGGTTTTGCCCGCATCGGGATGGGCGATAATCGCAAAGGTGCGTCGCCGGGCGATTTGATCGGTGATATTGCTCATGTGCTCATGTGCTCGTGCGCGCCGGGTGGGCGTCTGAATTTCGAACTGATTGCAAGGTTGCGCCGTATAGCACCTAAATCCTGTGGATGAAAGGTGAGCTGGCAAGGCGACTTGGGAAAGACGACCTGAACCTGGTCAGCAGCGTTAGGGGATATCCATGACCATGCGATAGCGGGTGGGCTGGACATCCTTCGTCCATAGGGCCGGTAAATTGGTTTCGGACAGGATCTCCATACCCTGGCGTCGATAGAAGGCTACTGCCGGATTATTGCTGATGACGTCCAGGTGCAGGGCGGTATAGGCCGCAGTGCCCGCCCGATTGAGCACATCTTGGAATAACCGATGGCCGATGGCCTGACCTCTAAATTCGGTCGAAACGGCAATGTTTTGTAGATAATACGCCCCCTCCGGGACGGGCGGGTGGTGATAATCCATTGCCTTCAAACGTTTTTTGAATTTTGGCAGGATCCGGTCCGTTGCCAGGCTGGACAATATCCCGCCCGTAACCTCGGACTGTGCGATCATGCCACTGCCGGGCATCGACAGGCTTAGGCCCAGAATTTCGTATTCATTGGTAGGTTTTGGCTGCGATGTTGCCAGCATGCCGTGGCGATGGCTTAATAATCCCCCGCGCTGAAGCCATTGATGCTGCAGGTCCTTGAACCCGCGGGCCCGATTATCGGCATAGATATAGCCGAGGAATTGGGGGGAGGAATCCCAAATCAGTTGCGCAGCCGCTATTGCCAGGGACGGCGCGTCGTTGGCGGGTCCGATAATACAATCCATGTCGGCATTTTCTGTTATATGTGCCGAACATTGCAAGGGAGAGGGAGGCCACATCAGTGGATTTGGCGAAGCAACATATTGATATTGGTCTGTACACCAATAACCGGGACGCGCAATTGGCCTTTTGGCAGAACGTCGTTGGCCTGGAATTCGATCATGTGGGCAAGCTGGGCGGTGGCGTCCATCAATTGCGCCATCACATGAACGGCTCCATCCTGAAGATCAATCATGCCCGTGATCAATTGCCCGATCTGGATCCATCCGGCTATCGCCGCCTGTTGATCGCCAAACCGGATTTGGATGCGGTGCAAAGCCTGAAGGATCCCGACGGCAATTTGGTGGACCTTGTCCCCATGGGATATCGGGGCATCGTTGGCATTGGCATCGAGATCGTGGTCAGTGACCTTGCCGCTGCCAAGGGGTTTTGGCTGGATGCCTTGGAATTTCAGGCCGGCGCGGATGATACGGTCATCGCGGGCGATACGGTTTTGCTGTTGCGGGAAGACCGCGCCATCAAACCAACACCGGATATATCGGCGGCGCGCGGTTACCGCTATACCACGGTACAGATTTTCAAGTGCGACCTGGAACATGCGGGCATTCTGCAACGTGGTGGCCGGGAAGGGCGGGAGCCGCGCACCATCGGGACCACGACGCGCTATTCCTATGTGCGGGACCCGGACGGCAATTGGCTGGAAGTTTCACAGCGGGCGCAATTAACCGGCAGTTTGGATTAAGCCCGGCTGGATTTGGCCAGTCTGCATTAAGGTGGCCTGGATTAGAAATATTGGAGAGAGAAAATGAGCGAACAGATTTGGGACGTATATCTATCAGGTGAAATTCACAGTGATTGGCGGGAAAGAATTATCGAAGGGGCGGCCAAGGCGGGCCTGGGCATCGATTTCAGCTCTCCCGTGACCGATCATGCATCGTCCGATGATTGCGGCGTGGCCATACTGGGGGGGGAGGATCAGGCTTTTTGGCATGATCACAAAGGGGCCAAGATGAACGCCATTCGTACCCGTACCCTGATTGACCGGGCCGATATCGTCGTCGTGCGTTTCGGTGACAAGTATAAACAATGGAACGCCGCCTTTGACGCGGGCTATGCCGCTGCCATGGGCACCTCGATCATCACTTTGCATGATCCGGACCTGCGCCATGCCTTGAAGGAAGTGGACGGGGCAGCCATGGCCACGGCACAAACGCCGGAACAGGTTGTCCAAATTCTCGACTATGTTATCAACGGACGCCTTGCGGCATCTGCCTGACGTGACTTCGGACAGGAAAAGACCGGACGGCGGACCCTATATCACCCTTGCTGATGTCGAGGCTTCGTTTAATAACAAAGTCCTTAACATGGGTATTGTGCGTTGGTTCGGGCGGCCTATCGGCAATCGTCTGACGCCGTTTTTCTTCAATCGCGGCTGGACGGCCAATCAACTGACGACATCCCGCCTCGGCCTGGCCGCCCTGGCCATGGTGTTATTGATCACCTTGCCGCCCTCGTTTCTGTGGCTCGTGACGATCCTGTACTATGTCTGTTTCGTCGGCGATCTGCTGGACGGCAATCTGGCCCGTCTGCATGATGGGGCGACCTACTGGGGCAAATTCTATGACGGGGTGGCGGATCGTTTCTATTATACCGCCGCGCCCTTGGCCGCTGCCATTGCCGTCTGGCGTGACACCGGCCTGGCCTGGCCCCTGGCCGCCGGCGGTCTGGCTGCGGTCATCTTCACTTACAATGATCTGATCAATAACCGGTTGAAATATTTTGTTGAGTGGATGGAAGGCCAGACGGGCCCCGCCACCTATCGCCCCGGCAAACTTTTGTCCAAATTGAACAGCCTGAACGATAGCATCATGACAAATGGTTTCTTTGTCGCGCCGTTGTTGTTGCTCGTGCCAGGTGTTGGCTTGCTTGGTTATTTCTATGCGACATTGCTGTTGCAGGGGGTTTTTGCCGGGCTGGGTCTGATGGCCTTGTTGTATCGATCCTATCGTACCCTGTCCCGTTGGCGGAAAAGCATGCATGCGGTTGATTTTGATCCTGCCAACCCTACGAAAGCCCAGAGTAAGTAGAGTGGAGGAGTAATCTGATGCATACCGCCGATCCCAAATCCAATCTGTGGACCCATACAGCTGCCCCCGCCCCGGATTACCCGACCCTGAAAGGGGAGCGGCGGGCCGACGTGGTTGTGGTCGGGGCCGGTTTCACGGGGCTGTCGGCAGCATTGCATGCGGCGGAGGGCGGTGCCGATACGGTTTTGCTGGAGGTGCACCAACCGGGTTTTGGTGCTTCGGGCCGAAACAACGGCCAGGTAATTCCCGCCTATAGCCGCCACAACCCCGATGATGCGGTGAAGGTTTTCGGCAAAGATCGCGGTGAGCGCTTAAACGAGATGGTGGCAGGCTCCGCCGATCTGGTGTTCGACCTGATCGCCAAGCATGACATGGATTGTGAGGCGGTTCAGGAAGGCTGGTTGCAGCCGGCCCATCGGGCATCCCGCATGAAAGGCGTGCAGATCAAACATGATCAATGGGCCGCCCGTGGCGCACCTGTGGAAATGTATGATGCGGACAGGGCGGCGGAACTAACCGGCAGCCCGATTTATCATGGTGGTTGGTTGCATCGTTCGGGCGGCCATATCAACCCCTTGGGCTATTCCCGCGGCCTGGCCCGGGCCGCGCATGCAGCCGGGGCCGCTGTACATGGTGATAGCCCGGTGCAATCCATTGACAGGGAAGGCGGCCACTGGCGGCTCAAGCTGCCCCATGGCGTTGTGCGGGCGGAAAAAGTTATTCTGGCGACCAACGGCTACACAGGCAATTTATTCCCAAATCTGCGCCAAACCATCGTGCCCTTACGCTCCACCCATGTGGCGACCACGCCCTTGGGGGACAACGTTGCAAAATCTATTCTGCCGGGCGGCCACGGGCTTTCGGATACCCGCCAGGCCTTGTGGGCATTTCGCAAGGAGCGCTATGGCCGTATCGTCACCACCTCGGCACCGGTCTTCACCACCGGGGCCCGTCGGCGCATGACGGAATCGACTATTAAACGTCTGAAGACCGCTTTTCCCCAGATAGAACAGCCGGAGATCGAATATGTCTGGGAAGGTATTATTGCCATGACCCAGGAACGGCTGCCCCGTTATCACGAACTTGCCGGCGGCATGATCGCCGCATTGGGCTATAGCGGCCGGGGTATCGCCCTTGGGACTGCGGTGGGCCGCATGATGGCGCAACGTATTCTAGGTACACCCGCCGGCGAACTGGCCCTGCCTGCCCTGCCGCTGAAACCATTGCCCATGCACGACCTCGTCGTGCCCCTGGCCCGGACGCTGAGTTGGTATTTCCGCTGGAAAGATACCAGGGATTAGGGCGTTTTTGACGAGGCCGTGGCAGATGGGGCGGGAGTTTAACCGCCCGAGAGGACGCCTTGCAGCTTCATGGCGATGCCCATGTCGCCTTCGATCTTCAACTTGCCGGTCATGAAGGCGGTGGTGCCGTCCAATTCCCCCTGGATCATGGATAGGAAATCATCCAGTGCGATCTTCAGGGTGCAATCGGCTTCGCCGTCGTCATTGGTCACCACGTTGGGGACTTGCGTGGCATCAAGCATCAGGAATTCGTCGTCGCCAAAATCCCATTTCACAACCGCGCCCAGGCCGCAATCTTCGCCTACGCGATCACGCATGCCGTCGGTCAATTCCTGCAAGCTCATATCGCTCTATCTCCCAAATTATGTGTCGTAATTATGCCATGACATATCCTTCGCGCCCAGCGAAAGCAATGCCTGAAACAAACCCACAATCGATCTCACGTTCTTGACGTTAACGTTAACGTCAAGTAGCCTTTTTGTAACGCACAAACCGTGCTGTTGCGTTAAGGTCATAGGCCTCGATTGGCCTTTATATAGAGAGATATCATGCCCTACGGTACCGTATTCCGCCCCGATTTGTTTGCTGGTGAAACGATTATAGTAACTGGTGCGGGCAGTGGCATTGGCCGCTGTACGGCCCATGAATTGGCCTCGCTTGGGGCCAAGGTGGTGCTGATCGGGCGCAACCGGGAAAAACTGGATCAGGTCCAGGCCGAGATCATCGAAGATGGCGGGCAGGCGGATATTCAGGTCCTCGACATTCGGCTTGAAGAAGACGTTATCGCAGCCATTGATATGATCGTCGGGCGGGATGGCCCCATCTATGGCTTGGTCAACAATGCGGGCGGGCAATATCCGGCGCCTTTGGAAGATATCAGCCAAAAAGGCTGGGAGACTGTGGTGCGCACGAATTTGACCGGTGGTTTTCTGGTCGCGCGCGAGGTCTATCGCCAGACTATGAAAGCCCAGGGTGCGGGCGCAATTGTTAACATCACCGCTGATCATTGGATGTCCATGCCGACCATGGGGCATTCGGGCGCGGCGCGGGCGGGGATGGAGAATTTTACCATGACGGCGGCGGTGGAATGGGGCCGTTTCGGGGTTCGGGTCAATGGGGTGGCCCCTGGTTGGATCGCTTCCTCCGGCTTTGATACCTACGACGGGGAGATCCGCAAGCAGATCCGAACCTTGGGTGAATTCGTGCCCCTGGCCCGTCTGGGCCGTGAGGCTGAAGTGGCGACGGCAATCGTCTTTTTGTTGAGCCCAAGTGCGGCCTACATTACGGGCACCTGCATTCGGGTCGATGGCGCAGCCCCCAACGCGCCGCATAATTACACCCTGCCTGACGGGCCCGGAAATCAGCATTTCGCCGGCTTCCATCGGGAGGTTCTGCCAAAGGTCTTGAGCGAGACGGATGACGACTAATGCCGGCCCTTATCTCTGAGATCGATCCAGCTTCAGACAACTTCGCCCGGAATAGCGCTGCCATGATGGCGTTGTTGGACGACGTGCGTCTGTTGGAAGGCCGGGTTAGAGCCTATTCGGAACGGGCCCGGCCACGATTTGAAGGGCGGGGGCAATTGCTGCCCCGGGACCGCATCAATCTACTGTTGGATCGGGGCACACCGTTTGTCGAACTCTCCACCCTGGCAGGGTTGGGGATGCATGATGATGACGGGGATGAAAAACCCACGGGCGGGGGCAGCATTACGGGCATCGGCATCGTCTCTGGTGTGCGCTGTATGATTTCCGCCTCCGACAGCGGCATCAAGGGGGGCACATCGACCCCCATGGGCTTGAAGAAAAAACTTCGCAGCCAGCAAATCGCGTTGGAGAACAAGCTGCCGACCATTGCCCTGGTAGAATCAGGCGGTGCCAATCTGCTCTACCAATCAGAATTGTTTGTTGAGGGGGGACGCACCTTTGCCAATCAAGCGCGTCTTTCGGCTGCCGGGATCCCGCAAATTACTGTCGTCCATGGCTCCTCCACTGCTGGCGGGGCCTATGTGCCCGGATTGTCGGACTATGTGGTTGTGGTCCGCGACCGGGCAAAGATTTTCCTGGCCGGGCCGCCGTTGTTGAAATCCGCCACGGGGGAGATCGCCACGGATGAGGAATTGGGCGGTGCGGACCTGCACGCCTCCGTCGCGGGCACGGCGGAATATATAGCCGACGATGATGCCCAGGCCATTGCCGTGGCCCGTGATGTCATGGCGAAACTGCGTTGGAACGATGTCCTGCCGCTACAAACGAAGCCGGCGTATCAAGAACCGCTTTACGGGGCGGAAGAACTGTTGGGCGTCGTGCCGGTGGACTATGCAAAGCCCTATGATGCCCGTGAACTGATCGCCCGGCTGGTGGATGGTTCCAACTTTCTGGATTTTAAGGCCGCTTTTGGTGTTGCCACGGTTTGCGGCCATGCCTCCATCCAGGGGCACCCCTGTGGCATCATCGGCAATAACGGCCCCATCGATGCCCAGGGCTCGGTCAAGGCGGCGCAGTTCATACAGCTTTGTTCCCAATCGGGCACGCCGATCATCTATCTGCAAAACACCACCGGCTACATGGTTGGACGGGATGCCGAAACCGGGGGGATCGTCAAACACGGTTCCAAAATGATCCAGGCGGTGGCCAACGCCACGGTGCCGCAGCTTACCATGATGGTCGGCGGATCCTTTGGCGCGGGCAACTATGGCATGTGCGGGCGATCCTTTGATCCGCGCTTTATCTTTGCCTGGCCGAATTATCGCATCTCGGTCATGGGCGGGGCGCAGGCGGCGGGCGTCATGCGCATCGTTACCGAAGCCAAGGCGGAACGTGAAGGGAAGGAGCCAGACAGGTCGGCTCTGGACGAGATGTACAATTCCATCGTCAGCCAGATCGATGGGGAATCCACGGCCCTTTACGCCACGGCCCGGCTTTGGGATGACGGCATTATCGACCCCCGCGACAGCCGCAAGGTCCTGGGCTATGCCCTGTCCATTTGCGGCGAGGCGGAACAACGACCCTTGCGGGCGAACACATTTGGCGTCGCCCGCGGCTAGGTATGTGATGTTGCTAGACCACCCACGCCCCAACAAACAGAAAAGGCGGAGTATTTGCCATGTTATTCACAGAACAGCACGAAGAGTTACGTAATTCCGTACGCCGTTTCGTTGAGGCGGAGATCAACCCTTACGTGGATGATTGGGAAGAAGAAGGACGTTTCCCGGCCCACGAGCTGTTCAAGAAGATGGGCAGCCAGGGTTTCCTCGGTGTTGATAAGGCCGAGGACGTGGGCGGTATGGGCCTGGACTATTCCTATGTCATGGCCTTTGCCGAAGAAATGGGCACGGCCCATCACGGCTCCGTCCCCATGGCGGTCGGGGTGCAGACGGCCATGGCGACGCCCGCATTGGCGCAGTTCGGCTCGGACGAATTGCGGCAGGAGTTTCTTGCCCCCGCAGTCAGCGGCGATATGGTTGCCGCCATCGGGGTCACGGAGCCCGGCGCGGGCTCTGATGTTGCGTCCTTGAAGACCAATGCCCGCAAGGATGGCGATGATTACATCATCAATGGTTCTAAAATGTTTATCACCAACGGTGCCCAGGCGGATTGGGTCTGCCTGTTGTGCAATACCTCCGACGGGCCCATCCATCGTAACAAAACCCTAATCTGCGTCCCCATGAATACGCCCGGCGTGACGGTGGAGCGGACACTGAACAAAATGGGTATGCGCGCCTCTGACACCGCTTTGATCTTTTTTGATGATGTACGGGTGCCCCAGCGCAATCGCATTGCCAATGAGGGTGAGGGTTTTACCTATCAGATGATCCAGTTTCAGGAGGAGCGTTTGTGGGGCGCTCTGAGCATGCTGCGGCCTATGGAAAAGGCCATCCAGGATACAATCGAATATACCCGGGATCGAAAAATATTCGGCGGCTCGATCCTGGATAATCAAGTTGTGCATTTCCGCATGGCGGAGCTGACGACGGAGATTGAACTGCTGCGTTCCCTGGTTTACCGGGCTGGCGAGGACCTGGTGGCGGGGGAGGATGTGACCTATCTCGCCTCCATGGCCAAGCTAAAGGGCGGTCGTCTGGTACGCGAGGTTTCCGATAGCTGCCTGCAATACTGGGGCGGCATGGGCTATATGTGGGAGAGCAAGATCGGCCGTCTGTTCCGCGACGGTCGCCTGATGTCCATCGGCGGTGGTGCGGATGAGGTGATGTTGCAGATCCTCTGTAAATACATGGACATCCTGCCGGGCCGCCGAAACAAATGAGACCAAACAAGTGAGCCACCTGAAGACGAGAAGGGATACCAACATATGGCCTTTACCAAGGTCCTGATCGCCAATCGCGGCGAAATTGCCTGCCGTATCATGCGCACGTCCCATGCCATGGGCTATCGCACAGTCGCCGTATATTCCGAAGCCGATGGGGATGCCCCGCATGTTCAGTTGGCCGACCAGGCGGTTTGTATCGGACCGGCCCCGGTTGCCGAGTCTTATTTAAATGTCAGCGCCATACTTGCTGCCGCAGCCCGCACCGGCGCGGATGCGGTGCATCCCGGCTACGGCTTCTTGGCGGAGAACGCGGCTTTCGCCCAGGCCTGTGCCGATGCAGGTTTGACCTTCATTGGGCCATCACCCAAGGCCATCGACCTGATGGGCAACAAGCGCCTGGCGAAGCTGCGCATGGCGGATGCGGATGTCCCCTGTGTGCCCGGTTACAGCGGCGCTGATCAGGACGATGGCGTGCTGACGGCGGAAGGGGAGAGCATTGGCTTTCCCCTGATGGTCAAGGCGGCTTCAGGCGGCGGCGGACGCGGTATGCGCCTGGTGGAAAATGCGGCTGATCTGCCTGCCGCCATTACCGGTGCCCGCTCGGAGGCGGAGAACGCTTTTGGCTCCGGCGAATTGATCCTGGAAAAAGCGGTCATCGAACCGCGCCATGTGGAAATACAGGTCTTTGCCGACAGTCGCGGTAACTGCGTACACCTGGGCGAACGTGATTGTTCCATCCAGCGCCGGCATCAAAAGGTGGTGGAGGAAGCGCCATCGCCTGCGGTAGGTCCGGAACTGCGCGCTGCCATGGGGGCAGCAGCCGTGGCCGCTGCCCAGGCCATCAACTATCAGGGTGCCGGCACGGTGGAATTCCTGCTTGGTGCGGATGGCAGCTTTTTCTTTCTGGAAATGAACACCCGCCTGCAGGTGGAACACCCGGTGACGGAAATGATCACTGGCCTGGATCTGGTGGAATGGCAGTTGCGTGTGGCGGCGGGAGAGCCATTGCCTCTGGATCAGAATGGCATCACCTATGACGGCCATGCCATCGAAGTCCGCCTTTATGCCGAGGATCCTTATGCGGATTTCCTGCCGCAAACAGGCACGGTTGTTGCCTGGCGGCCGTCACCGGATGTGCGCGTTGATACCGGCATTGTGGAAGGCCAGGAAATCTCACCCTTTTATGACCCCATGGTGGCCAAGGTGATCGCGCACGGCGGTGATCGAGAGGAGGCCCGCCGTCGTCTGGTGCGCGGCCTGGAGGATACGACCTTGCTGGGCCTGCCAAACAATCGCGGCTTTTTGGTGGACGTCCTGCGCCATGAACGCTTTGCCGATGGCAGCGCGACGACGGCCTTTATCGGCGAACATTTTCCCGATTTATTGCGCCCGGTGCCCAGTGCTGCGGCCCGCGCCCTGGCCGCCGTGCTGATCTATCGCCACAGCATCCGGAATGGCCCCCAAGATGGGGCACAGATGGGCTGGCGTTCGGCTTCGCCCATCGTGGTTGCCATTGACCTTCGGTTTGACGCGGAAAAATGCGCTTGCCGGATTTCCCCGACCGGTACGGGGTTTCAGGTATCCCTGGATGATGACGCGGCCGAAACATTGCAATTGATCAGTGTCTCGGACGGCAGCGTTCGGTTCGCCTGGGATGGTGTGGTGAGTACCGCGAACTTTGCCTATGAGGATGACGATTTGCATCTGGATCTGGCAGGGGGCAGCAACAGGTTCTTTGAATTTACCCCGGCCCTGGCGGCGGCAACGGCGCGTGAAGGAGATGGCCGTTTAATTGCGCCCATGGCCGGGCGCATCGTTTCGGTAGGTGCACAGCCAGGCGAAACGGTGGTCAAGGGCCAGATCCTGGTGATCCTGGAAGCCATGAAGATGGAACACGAGATTAAGGCCCCTGCTGATGGCGTCGTGGCGGAAATCGGTGTGACCGAAGGCGATCAGGTCAAGCCACGGCAAATGCTGGCGGTGGTCGCGGCAGAGTCTGAGGCGGCAGAGTAGCCAAGACGCGAGGAGTATTCCGACAATGAACATCCCCAATCAACCAAGCAGCCTCTATTACACAGATGAGCATGTGGCCTTCCGCGACACCATGCGCCGTTTTGTAGAGCGGGAGATCGAGCCCTATGCGACTGAATGGGACGAGGCGGAGGAATTTCCACGGGAACTGTATAAAAAGGCGGCGGAAGTCGGCTTGCTGCAACTGGGTTATCCCGAAGAATACGGCGGTATCACATGTGACCGTTTCTTCAATGTCATCGTCGCCCAGGAATTGGCTCGGGCCGGGGCCGGCGGCATCTATGCCTCGTTAATGAGCCACACCATCGGCACGCCTCATTTGGCTCAATTCGGCTCTGACGAATTAAAGGCCCGGGTTCTGCCAAGTGTGTTGGCGGGTGAGAAGATCGCTGCCCTGGCGGTTACCGAACCATCGGGCGGCTCGGATGTGGCGCAGTTGAAGACCACGGCCAAGCGGGATGGGGATGACTATATTGTCAACGGCCAGAAGATATTCATAACCTCCGGCGTCAGGGCGGATTTTTATACCGTCGCAGTCCGCACGGGTGGTGAGGGCCTGGGCGGTATCTCGTTGTTGATGATCGAAAGGGACCGGCCGGGGTTCGAACGGACAAAACTAAAGAAAATGGGTTGGTGGGCCTCGGATACCGCAGCCCTGTATTTTGATGACGTGCGGGTTCCCGTCGCCAACTTAATTGGGGAGGAGCACCAGGGCTTTAAGGCGATCATGCATAATTTCAACTATGAACGCCTTGGCATGTCCGCCTCTGCCCTGGGCTATGCCCAGACCTGCCTGGATGAGGCGACGTCTTATGCCAAGGAGCGCCATACTTTTGGCAAGCCTTTGATCGAGAACCAGGTGATCCGCCATAAGCTGGTGGACATGGCCATGCGGATCAATTCCGGTGTCGCCTATCTGGAAAACCTGACCTGGCGGGATATGCAAAAGGAACGCGTGGTCGCCGACGTCTGCATGTTGAAGGTCCATGCGACATCGACAATGGAATTCTGCGCCAATGAGGCCATGCAGATCCTGGGCGGGGCCGGCTATATGCGCGGCGGCAAGGTGGAACGCATTTATCGTGAGTGCAAAGTCATGGCCATCGGCGGCGGATCAGCGGAAATCATGAAGGACCTGGCGGGCCGGCAAATGGGGCTTTAGACCAATGTCGAGAGGTACTCAGCCCGGCGACTCGAGGAATATCGAGATGGTCTAGTCGCTGTAGGCCAGGTTCGGATTAACAGCAGTTAAGATGCCGTCGTTCAATTCCATGGTGCAGTACGGCGTTTCAACAGTTTGATTGGGTTTGTAACTGAACAGAATATCCCAACCAGCGTCCACAAACAGTTTTTCCATTTTATTATGAACATCTTCGCCGTGGGTGCCCATGTGCACCCGTCGAACTTTTTGGGTCAACGCATCCATAGCGGGGGGGAAGACGACTGTTTCGGATTGCTGCATGTCGGCTTCCACGTAGTCGACCCGTGCATAGGGTGCCAACAGGTCTTTCAGGGTTACGGCGCTGACGAAGGTAATCTCAGCGTTGAAGTCATAGTCCGTGCCGGGTGCAAGATCGATGCTCAAGTCGGTGCTGTTCCGCAGCAAGAGATTTTTCGCCAGCCTTTCCATAGAATCGCTTTGCTGGGCCAGATCCAGGATACCCATGCGATTAGCGCGGCTATTGGTCATTACGGAATTTTGCGCTCCCGAGCCCGGTGCGCCGATGGGGAAGAGGACTGGATTGTTGTCTCCACTCATCGCGGCCTCGATCAACCAATGGTCGTCTGGATTAATGCCGTTATAGCGGAAATGTTTCCGGGTCATTTCGATGTTTTCGGCCATGCCATCGACCGCTACCAATTGTGCAGGCATGGGGTTCAGTGCCTGCAGCGCCAAATAAGCGTTGACCGCCTGGCCGCCGTAGCAAGCTCCCAGGGTCATCATGACATAGGATCCTCGTGCTTCACGGGCCGCAGCCACTGCATTGAAATATTCGAACCAATCTTCCCCCGTCGGCAGGTCAGGTGAATTCGTCTCAATAATCCCATCGCCTGTTGTTTCCGGATCTACGCCCCATATTTTTCTGAATTCCGCTGATGTCCGTTGCCCCAGGAAGTCGATAAGGAAACCTTTTTCGACATATCCGGAGAACGGCTCCACGTCTTTAAACGTATCCAAATATGGTTCGAAATCATTAACCGTCATGTCGCCCATCCTTTATCTAAATCCAGGCCGGATTATCAGAAATTATGGCTACTAAATGGTTAATATCTGCATCAATCAACATGCCAGGGCTTGACCAAATTTGTTGGGACGGGCAAGCAGGGGCATGATAAATGATACGCCCCAAACCAGCCATCCCGAGACCATCCACCTAAGCGATTATCAACCGCCCGCATTTCTGGTTGATGACGTTGCCCTTGAATTTGATCTGCTGCCCGATGCAACCCAGGTGGTTACCCGGCTGCGGCTGACCAGAAATCCGGCCCATCGCAATAGCGCGGCGGATTTGTATCTTGAGGGGGAGGAGTTGGAGCTTTTGTCCCTCAGCCTGAATGGGACTGCCCTTGGCCCGAATGACTATGTTGTTGGTGCGGCTGGGCTTAGCCTGAGCGTGCCGGGCGATGCGGGCGAGCTTGAAATCACAACCAGAATAGCACCTGCAGCCAATACCAAGCTGGAAGGGCTGTATCAATCCGGGGGTATCTTCTGCACCCAGTGCGAGGCGGAAGGGTTTCGCCGTATCACTTATTTTCCCGACCGGCCCGACGTCATGACCACCTATCGGGTGACCATGCGGGCGGACAAGGTGGCCTGTCCGGTGCTGTTGTCCAACGGCAATTTGGTTGAGGCAGGCGATCTGCCCGATGGCCGGCATTTCGCCGTCTGGGATGACCCGTTTCCAAAACCGTCATATCTGTTCGCCCTTGTGGCCGGTGATCTGTCCTGGCTGGAAGATAATTTCGTCACAATGTCGGGACGGGACGTGACATTGCGGATCTACACAGACCCCGACAACGAAGACCGTTGCGCCTATGCCATGGGGGCTTTGCAACGTTCCATGCGCTGGGACGAAGAAAAATACGGTCTGGAATACGATCTGGATCTGTTCAACATCGTCGCCATCAATGATTTCAACATGGGTGCCATGGAGAATAAGAGCCTGAACGTTTTCAACGCGAAATACGTTTTGGCCAACCCGGAAACAGCGACGGACGACGACTATGCCAATATCGAGGCCATCGTGGCGCATGAATATTTCCACAATTGGACCGGCAACCGGGTCACCTGCCGGGACTGGTTTCAACTAAGCCTGAAGGAAGGCCTGACGGTCTTTCGCGATCAGCAATTCTCTGCTGATATGCGCTCCGCCCCGGTGCAGCGTATCAAGGATGTCCGTGGCCTGCGGGCCGCGCAATTCCCTGAAGACGCGGGCCCCCTGGCCCATCCCGTTCGCCCGGCCAGTTATATGGAGATCAACAATTTCTATACCGCCACGGTCTATGAAAAAGGGGCTGAGGTGATCGGCATGTATCAGACCCTGTTAGGCGCGCGTGGCTTCCGCAAAGGCATGGATCTGTATTTTGAACGCCACGACGGCCAGGCGGTAACGACGGATGATTTCCTCGCAGCAATGGCGGATGCCAACGATGCCGATCTGGAACAGTTCAAGCTGTGGTACAGCCAAGCCGGCACGCCTGAAATTCATGCCTCCGGCAGTTATGATCCCGATGCACGGACTTATGAATTGAGCTTGAGCCAGAACCTACCCGCGACACCCGATGGTGTCAGCAAACAGCCCATGCAGATCCCTGTCGCGGTTGGCTTGCTGGATGCTCAGGGGGCCGACTTTCCCCTGACCGAAGACGGCGCGACGACGGTGGTTGTCGATCTGAACAGCGCCGATACGACTGTCAGGTTCGAAGATATTGCCAGCCCGCCGGTACCCTCCATCAACCGGGGTTTCTCCGCCCCCATCCAGGTTCGCCAGGAATTGCCCGAAGGTGGTGCCGCCTTCCTGATGGCCCATGACAGTGATCCCTTCAATCGCTGGGAGGCGGGACAGCAATATGCCGCCGGTCTGTTGAAAACCATGAGCGAAGAGATTTCGTCCGGCCAGGCACCTCTCATCGATCAGGATTATATCAGTGCGGTCAGACTAACCCTGACGGATGCCGGTCTTGACCCGGCCTTCGTCACCCTGGCCTGTCAGCTGCCTAGCGAGCAATTTCTGGCGGAGCAGGTCGAAGCTGCCGATCCAACATCAATCCATCTGGCACGCGAAGCTTTGCGCTCGGCTGTTGCACGGAACCTGCGCGATGATCTTCTTGCCATTTATGATGGCAATCGATCCAATGCGCCGTTTAGTCCGGATTCCGACTCCGCCGGGCGGCGGGCTTTGAAAAACCTGGCTCTATCCTATCTTTCGACACTGGATGATGACCGCTGTCAGGCTTTGGCGGGCAATCAGTTCCGGGACGCTGATAATATGACGGACCGCATGGCGGCCCTTTGGGCCCTCAATGACAAGGAAGGTGGCGAGCGGGAGGCGGCCCTGGCGACCTTCCATGATCAGTTCAAGGATGATGCGGTCGTGATCGATAAATGGCTGTCGTTGCAGGCGGCATCGTCGCGCCCGGATACTTTGGAGCAAGTCGTCGCATTGATGGATCATTCGGTATTTTCCATCACCCAGCCCAATAAGGTGCGGGCCTTGATCTCTGCCTTTTGCGGGGCCAATCCCTATCGCTTCCACACTCCGGACGGCAGCGGATACCGCTTTCTGGCCGACAAGGTTTTGCAGCTGGACCCGATCAATCCCCAGGTCGCCGCGCGCCTGGCGACCCAGTTGGGCCGCTGGCGTCGTTATGACGAGACGCGCCAGGGCTTGATGCGGGCGGAGCTGTCGCGCATTCTTGCCGCTGAAACCTTGTCTGCAGACGTCTTCGAGATCGCCTCGAAGGCCCTGGGCGATTAATCCGGCTTAGGCCTTCCTGCCGGCCGCGGGCAGCTTCGGCGGCTTTTCGGGCCGGTTGGGGCCCCAGACCCGGCTGTAATAACTGTCGGCCAAATGCAACGCACCGATCGGGTTGTGGGCCAGGACGCGATCCTTGGCGACCAGCACTGTTGTCGGACCTTCGGCATACTTGAAGAACATGCTGTCATGGCCGACACACAGACCCAGTACCACGTTGAACTGGCAGCCCGCCTCGTTCAACAGTTTGGCCTGGCTGACCGGATTGCACATGGCTTCGAAATTACCGGGGCGGATTTTTTCATCATCCCGCAGGCCCATATCTTCCTTTGGTACGCCGCCATGTTTGCAGGCAACGGAGGCGACTTCGAAACCATGACTTTCAAGAATACCGCTTAGGGTGCGGGCCAGATCGACGAAGCTGATGCAGGTGGCGATACCGATTTTCGTGTAGTCCATCTTTTTGGCGAACTGACAGATCTCTTCGACCCGGGTCCATTGGCAATAGCCCTCGGCTTCCACACGGCCTGACTCCTGGGCGATGCGTTTGGTCTCCGGGTCCTCGTAAAGGGCCACGGCGGCGTCGATTTGTTCGGGCATAACCTTGGTCGGGCAATAACCCGGCCCCCGCGCCTCGCTCTCCCCTTGCCGGCAGGCCCGAACATTTTCGGGGCAGTAGGCGCACCCAGGTTCATCATAGCTCATGGTTGATCACTCCCAGCCAGTCGATTGGATAGGGGAAGGGTGGCCCAAAACAGGCAATGATGTCCTTGCGCTAGATCAATTGAGGGATCAGGTGCCGCTATTGGGAGAAAATTCGGCCCCAACCATGCAAACGGGTCGCATCAACACCGGCCAGTTCCAAGGCGCGCAGGACAACCACGGAAATGCTGTCATAGATGGTCACGCCCAATTCCGCCTCTAATCGTTCCGCCAGGGCGGCACCACGCATGTTGGTACAGATGATGGAGATCGCCTCGGCACCTTCATTGGCGACCTCTCGACACATGGCCTCCACCTGGGCCTCGGTAATTTCGGAAAAGGAATAGTTGTCGCTGATGCCTAAATGCCGTTCCGCGATGCAGTCAAAACCGGCGGCTTGATAATTGTCCAGAATGCGGGCCTGAACGTCATCTGTGTAAGGTGTGAGCAAGCCGAATTTTGTCACGCCATGGCGGCGAAACAGGTCGTTATTGGCCAGGATGGAGGTGGTGGCCGGGGCCCCGGTGTTATCTGTGATACGGGTGCAAAGCGCCTCATCATTGTCAAAGCCCAACCAGCCCGCAGAAGTGCCGTTCCAGGCGATGGAATGACATTTCGCATCGGCCAAAAGATCAGCGGCACCTAGAAAGCGGTCATGATCAAATTGGGCCAGACCTTTGTCCGACAGAGAAATTTCCGTCACCTTAAAGCGGCTGAAATGGGCCGTGACTTCATCCAGGCCAGACAGCATGGCCGTCGTCGTCGGCTCTAACACCGTGTTTGATGAGGGTGTCAACATGCCCAGAATAATCCGCTCCGACAAATTAGGCATCATTCTGTTTCTCCGTCAATTTGGCGCTATGTGTGGGGCGGCGCAACAGCAGGCAACCGGCGATGAAGGCCGGTACGCCAATGATCAAGAAGCCAAAGGTGAAGCCGCCGCCGTTCGCAAGGATGAAGCCATAAAGGGCGGGATAACCCATCATCGCGATATAGCCCAGGGACAGGACGCCGCCTGTTAGGCTGCCGACCTGACCGGGCGGGGCCAGGCGCGCCACCTCCGCCAACAGGACCCCATGCCAGCTGACGGCGGTGGCGGAAAAGGCGCAGGCAGCCGTCAGGACCAAAGGAATGCCCCAATCATCTGTTATCAGGCCGGTCATGACGCTGGAGCCCGCGATGCCCAGGCCCAAGAGGGCCAGCATTTTGCGTGGCGCGATAAAACTGCCCGCCAGCCAGCCCCAAAATATGCGGGCGACGACGGCCACAACCTGGCTTGCGGCAAAGACCTGGCCCGCAACCGTCAGTTCGTAACCCAATCCCTCCACCAGGAAAAGGACGAAAAAAGCCGCATAGACCGCCTGCGCGCCGACGAAGGTGAACATGGCGAAACTGATTTCGCGGGTTTGCGGGTGGTTGAAAACCATGCCGACGGTCCGCAACAATTCAGTCGTCGGCATCAAGGTACGGCCCACTTGACGATGTTCATCGAAGCGGGCGCGCCAGGGTTGCAGCAAAAACGCCGCGACAATGCACATTAAGCCGGAAATGACGAAGGCACCGCGCCAGCCCGACGCCAGGATAAAGATAGGCACCAGGATCCCGGCCAGAATGCCGCCCATGGGCACCCCGGTTTGCTTGATCGCGAATATCACAGGGGCATGCCGTGGCGGGGCATAGCGAAACAACAACTCGGACGAGGCAGGCGTGGAAATAGCGCCCGATGCGCCAACGATCAAGGCGGACAGGGCGAACATGGGGATCGTTCCCGCCGTTGCAATAAACAGACCCAGGCCCATCACAACCAATGCCATCTGACTGACCCTTAAGGGGCCATAACGTTGAATGAAAGGGCCACAGCCGATGGCCGAAAATATAGCGACGCAATAGAGCGCCACGGAATAGGCCCCAACCAGTGCCGGGGACAGGTTCAAATCCTCGGCTATCACCGGTGCGGCCACGGGCAGCACCATCGTCGTCATAAACGACAGGGATTGCTGCACCAACATGGTCAGGACGGCAATGGTCAATATTCGTCCTGATGACAAGGCAAACTCCGCGTTGAATTTCGCTCTAGAGTATGTTTATTCAAAACATGCTCAGACTCTTAAAGAAAAGAGCAATTGAACCAACCACTTGGGTCGCGATAGCGACTCCAATTAATTTAAAATTGCTCTACCGCGAACGTAGTTTCGGATCGAGCACGTCGCGCACCGCATCACCGAACATGTTAAAGGCGAATACGGCCAGGGTAATGGCTAAGCCAGGGAAAATGGCGACCCAGGGCGCGCTTTCGGCATATTCTTCCGCCCCGCCCTGTAGCATCAGACCCCAGGCAGGCGTCGGTTCCTGCACACCAAGGCCCAGGTATGAGAGGGACGCTTCCAGCAAAATAGCCTGACCAACGAAAGTCGTCAGCATAATCAGGAACGGTGCCATGACGTTAGGCACCATATGGCGGAGGATAATGCGCTTGTGGGAAAAACCCATGGCGCGGGCGGCATCCACATAGGGGATTTCCCGAATTGCCAGGGCCGATGATCGCACCACCCGGGCGCATTGGGGAATAAACGGTATGGTAATGGCGATGATCACGTTCGATGTGCCTGTGCCAAGGATGGAGACCACGGCCAGGGCCAGAATGATCAGGGGAAATGCCATGAAGACATCCATCACCCGCTGGAACAACAAATCAAACATCCCGCCGAAATAGGCTGATGCCACGCCAAGGACCAGGCCGGCAAAGGCCCCAATGAAGGCGCAGACAAAACCCACATATAACGCGGTGCGCGCACCATAGATAATGCGGGTCAATTGATCCCGGCCAAATTGGTCCGTGCCCAGCCAATAAGTGCTGTTGGGTGCGGCCAGCATGAATTCAAAGTCGTTGGCTTCCGGATCATAGGGCGTGATGACATCGGCAAAAACAGCCATGAAAACCATCGTAAGCACTACAAAAAGCCCCGCCGCGCCAAGGGGTTGGCGGCGCGCTAAACCCAGGGCGGATTTGTACCACGTACGCTGTTCGGTCAATTCTTCCAGTGTCGCAGGTGCGGAATTGGGAAGTTCAGATACAGTCATCTTCTCCGTCCCCTAACTATACCGAATGCGCGGATCCAGCCACGCATAGAGGACATCAGTAAACAGATTGGTCAGAACGAAAATCAGAACCACCAACATAACCAATTGCTGGGTCAGAGTGAAATCATGATTGAGAACGGATTCAACGAACAAACGCCCCAGACCATTTAGATTGAAGACTTGTTCCGTCACCACCAGACCGCCCATCAGGAAAGCAAATTCCAAGGTGATAATGGTGACCACGGGCAACATGGCGTTTTTTAGAGCATGGCGGTTGATGATGATTTTTTCCAACAGACCCTTGGCCCTGGCCGTGCGTACATAGTCTTCGCGCAAGACTTCCAACAGGGCGGATCGGGTCATGCGGGTTGCAACGGCGGAATAGCGATAGCCGGTCGCGACGGCGGGCCAGATCAGTTGCGCGAAATTCCCCAAGGGGTCTTCAAATGGCGAGACATATTCTATGGGTGGCATCCAGGGTTCGCCAAACCAAGCCTGGGTTGTGAGTAACAGACCAAGGATGATCATGATGCCCAGCCAGAACGAGGGTATGGCAATGCCGGCGATGGAGAAGGTTCGAACGCAATAATCGATCCAGGTATTTTGTTTGATCGCCGATATGGTGCCTAAGGGTATGGCAATCAGCACCGCGACCAAGGTCGCCATGATCGCCACTTGCAGTGATAATTGGAAGCGCAGGCCAATCTCGTAACCGATGGGACGGCCTGTCCACATGGACTCGCCCAGATCAAAGGTCAGATAACCTGTAATAAAATCACCGAATTGAACATATAGCGGGTCGTTGAGGCCAATTTTGTCCTGACAGAGTTTGACCTCGGCCGGATCGGCATACAACCCGCTCCCGCCTAATCGAATTTCGCAGATATCACCTGGCACGGCGCGCAATAATAAGAAGACCAACACCGCGGCACCCAACAGGGTGGGAATGGCAAGAAGCAACCGGGTGATGATGTATTTATACACAGATTTCGCGCCTTATAAAATTTTGGGTTATTCAATAAACTTAAATGTTGCCCGCCGCCCCGCAGTGAGAGTTGGGGCGGCGGGTTCCATTCATCGAGATTGGTCGGACTATTTATCCAACCAGATGTTGTCCAAGGACACGTTCAGATAATGCGAAGGTGCTGTCTTCCAGCCCTTCACGTAGGAACGATGTGGGTTGATCTTGTACCACCACATGGTCAAAGCCATGTGCGCCTCTTCGTCCAGGATACGCTTTTCATAGGTGCGCATCATGGCCCGGACTTTCTTGGGATCTGCTTCCTGGTTCATCTTGTTGAAGAGATCTTCCAGAACGGGATCGGCATAACTGCCATAGTTGTTGCCGGCGCTGCCCAGGAACTTGGACACATCCACCAACGGGTTGATGACGGATTGGCAGTTGAAGTCGATGGAAACATCGAAATCTTTCTTCTTACGCAAGCTGTCAAAGAAGGGACCACTTGGCTTGACATCCTGTTTCACTTTCAGGCCGACTTTCCGCCATTGGTCAATCAACCATGTGCCCACCACCTTATAAGGCTGATCGACACCGCGGTTCAGCAATGTGAAAGACATGCCTTCTTGGCCGGCTTCCTTCAACAAGCGCTTGGCCTCCGCCCTATTGGCTTTGATGTCGGGGCCGTAACCAGCCAACTTCATCAATTCATCCTTGGTCGCTGCCAGTGGATGGTTGGGGAAGGCAATGCCGCCGACGGTTTTCACGATGGCGATCTTGGATAGGTATTTAGAGCCCGACCACCGGTCCACTGCCAGGGACAACGCGCGGCGCACCCGTGCATCATCAAATGGTTTTTTCTTGTGGTTCGGGGTAAAGAACAATGCGCAGTTCCAATCACTTTCCTGCACCGTGATCTTGTCGCCCAGGGCCTTGACCAGATCGTCACGGGCCTTCGGTGGGAAACCGCGGAATTCGATATCTGCACGACCGCCGCGAATGGCGTTCAGACGCGTCGCCATTTTCGGTGCTGAAATAGCTTTATAGCCATCCAGATAGGGTTTGCCGGCGTGATGATAGCCGTCATAACGTGTGCCTTCGACAAAGGCACCCGGTTGATGCTGCACGAACTTGAAGGCACCGGAACCATTAACGTTCTTCATGTGCCAGCTGTAGCCGTGCTTGTCCAAATCGGCTTTCGAATAGACAAAGTTGAAGGGGGTTGCTACGGCCGGGATAAAGGCACCGGAGGCATACTTCAACTTGAACACAACGGTGGTGTCATTGGGGGCGGAGATTGAATCCACCATTTTGAAGAAAGCCTTGCGCGATGACGGTACGCCCTTGGGTGGGAATACGATCTTGTCGTAGGTCGCTTTGACGTCTTGCGCCGAGAGGGCGGCACCATTGTGGAATTTTACGCCCTTGCGGATCTTGAAGACATAAGTTTTGCCGTCATCGGTTGGATTGGGCACTGCGCCTTCGCAAAGATCGCAAACGAAATCCGTCGGTGAGGACGGGTTGTCCGGATTGATCCGGATCAGCAGGCTGTAGAATGGCCGGATCGGATGGATCATGCCAAACGTGGTTTCCTGATGCCCGTCGTAGGATGGAATTTTACTACCAACAACGATATTTAATACGCCGCCCTTTTTCGGCGTTTCCGCCTCTGCTGATAGGGTAAAGCCGGCACCAATCGCCACGCCAAGACCTATCATGGCGGCTTTTTTCAAGCCTTTGAATAGCATTGTCTTTGCCTCCCGTTAACGTCGGCGTTGTGCAGCCGACAATTCATGCGCCACCACGGCGCAATTCCTTAAATTATTATTTTACAACTAAGCACGAAATCTTACTTACGAAACTTCTCCACATGCAACCCAATGTCCCGGGCGCATTTCCCGCAGCTCTGGCACCGGGCCGGAGCAGTTTTCGACTGCGACAGGGCAACGAGGATGAAAGACACAGCCTGACGGCGGGTTCATCGGGCTGGGCACCTCGCCCTTGACCAGATGATGTTTGCGGCCCGCCTCAATCGTCGGATCGGGCACCGGCACGGCATTCAACAAAGCCTGGGTATAGGGATGCAGCGGGTTATCGAATAATTCATCGCAGGGGGCCAGTTCAACGATCTTGCCCAAGTACATAACTGCAACCCGGTGGCACAGATGGCGCACCACCGAGAGATCGTGGGCGATAAATAAATAGGTTAGATCGAATTCCTCCCGCAGGTCTTCCAGCAGGTTGATCACCTGAGCCTGAATGGAGACATCCAGGGCCGAGACCGCTTCGTCGCAAATGATGAATTCCGGCTTCATGGACAGGGCCCGGGCGATGCCGACGCGTTGCCGCTGCCCGCCGGACATTTCATGCGGATAACGGTCCGCCATTTTCGGGCTCAGACCGCAAACCGTCAGCAGCTCGGCGATCCGTTTGGCGCGGTCTGCCGAATTGGGCTCTATGCCATGTACGGCCAGGGGCTCGCCGATAATGTCACCGATTTTCATGCGGGGGTTTAGCGAGCTAAAGGGATCTTGAAAGATAACCTGTATCTTGCGCCGCATAGCGGCCAATTCGGCCCGTCCCATACGGTTAAGATCAGCGCCGTGATAGAGGATTTGGCCTGCGGTCGGTTTTTCCAGCTGTAGAATACAGCGCCCGGTGGTCGATTTTCCACAACCGGATTCTCCCACCAGACCCAGCGTTTCGCCCGGCATGATGTCAAAGCTGATGCCGTCGACGGCCTTTACATGGGCGATGGTCCGTTGCACCAGCATGCCATCGGTGACCGGGAAATACATTTTTAGATCCCGAACCTGCAATAAAGGTTCGGCGGTCTGTGGTTCCGGCATGGTCATGCTCATTATGCCGCCGCCCCTTTGTCCAATTCGTCCCGCTGCCAGCAGGCGGAACTGTGACCGTCATCCACCAATTCCAAATCCGGCCTTTCATGTTGGCAACGATCCACCGCATAGGGGCAGCGCGGCAGGAAAGCACAGCCCGCGCCCAATTGCGTCATGTCAGGTGGATGGCCAACGATAGGGATCAGGCGTTCCCCACGGGGCTGATCCAGTCGGGGTACGGATTTCAACAACCCACGCGTATAGGGATGGCGGGGGCGATGATAAATGTCGGCTGATACACCGCTTTCAACGATGCGCCCGGCATACATCACATTGACCCGGTCCGCATAACGGGCCACGACGCCAAGGTTATGGGTGATAATGATCAAGGCGACGCCCAGACGCCGGGTCAGATCCTTCATCAATTCCAGAATTTGCGCCTGAATGGTGACGTCCAAGGCGGTGGTCGGTTCATCCGCGATAATCAGTTTTGGATTGCAGGCCAGGGACATGGCGATCATCACCCGTTGGCGCATCCCGCCCGATAGGTGATGGGGATATTGCCGCAGGCGTCGCTGCGGTTCTGAAATGCCCACCAGACCCAGCAATTCAACCGCACGCGTTTGGGAATCTTCCCTATTGGTGCCCAGATGCTGTTCAAGGGTTTCAGTCAACTGCCGGCCAATGCTGAGGACCGGGTTCAACGAGGTCATGGGTTCCTGGAACACCATGCCAATATCCCGGCCCCGTACCTTGCGAATGCCTTCTTCGTCCAGCCCCAGCAGGTCCTGGCCGTCGAATATTATTTTGCCACCCATGATGCGGCCCGGCGGATCGGGGATTAAGCGCAAAATAGACAGTGCGGATACGGACTTGCCGGAACCGGACTCGCCAACAATGGCAACCGTCTCGCCCGCATCTACGGTATAGCTGATGCCATCAACGGCACGCACAATGCCTTCGGACGTGAAGAACTGGACCTGCAGGTCCGCGATCTCTAACAGACTCGCCAAACTAATATCCCCCCCCAAAAAAGGGTCATTTATCGCGGCGGAGGTCTTTGCCCCCAATGCTTCACGAAACCTTTTACGCTGGCTATTTAATAGACCTATAGCGGCGGGCACAACAAATATCAGTGCAAGTAGAGACGATATGTCCCAGCAACTTAGACTTGACCCAATCCGCCAAGCGGGGCTTATCAAGGGCATGAATAGGCCCGTGCATGGGTAAACTGAAGATATCGGCCTTGGATTCCACCTTGAATTCGGGGCCTGACCGCAATAGACAGGAGTATGCAATGCTAAAGCGTTACGCTGAGAAATATCCCGCTTTTGAATATGACAGCCCTTCCGAGCGCGTCCTGCGCATCACATTCAACAAGCCGGAGACGTATAATTCACTCGATTCTGACGGCCATCGTCAACTGGCATATATCTGGCGTGAGATTGATGAAGATGCGGATGTCAGTTGCGTTATTCTGGCCGCCAAGGGCAAGGCATTCTCCTCGGGCGGTGATTTCTCCATGATTCAGAAAAACATCGAGAACTGGAATGACACGGTCGGTGCCTGGAAAGAGGCGCGCGATTTGGTTTACAACATCATCAATTGTTCCAAACCGATCATCTCCGCCGTTAATGGTGTCGCAGTCGGTGCCGGTCTGGTAGCCGCCCTTTTGGCCGACATCTCCATCATCGCCAAATCCGCCCGCGTGCTGGACGGTCATGTGCGTCTGGGCGTCGCCGCCGGCGATGTGGCCTGCATCAACTGGGTCATCCTGGCAGGCATGGCCAAGGCCAAGTATCACCTGCTGACGAACGAGCCTGTATTTGGTGAAGAGGCCGAACGCATGGGCCTGTTCTCGCTCTGCACCGAAGATGACGCCCTGACGGCGAAGTCAGAGGAAGTCGCCAAGACCCTGGCCGATGGCGCGCCGAATGCCATTCGCTGGACCAAATTGGCTTTGAACAACTGGTATCGTATGGCCATGCCCACGTTCGAGAATTCCCTGGCTTTGGAAATGCTCGGCTTCAAGGGACCCGAGGCTCAGGAAGGTCTGGCGGCCCATCTGGAAAAACGTCAGCCCAACTTCGACAAACATTCGCCCCTATAGGCGGACACAATTGCTGCCGCCCCGAACGGTCTGTGATGATCGTTCGGGGCGGCATTTTTTATGTGCCTAGACCACGTTCGTAGAACATAGACCCGTTTGACCGTACTTCCCATCGTCGTGGCTAGGCGAAGGGTGCCGATCGTAGTGGGGCTACGGACAAGACCTTCAACGACGCCACGGCGTTGGGAAGCACGGCCTTCGGTGGCGCGTGGAGACCATTCGGATGCGTTATTTTGCTTGCCCGTAGTCCCACTACGACCGGCGCAATATGCCTACCCGAATGGCCTCCACACACCATCAAACGGATCTATGTTCTACGAATGTGGTCTAGTTCCAGGGTAATCCATTCACCGATCTGCCGCCGCCGTCGCAGGAACAGTCCCTGGTCGCGATAGATGGAACGGACTTGGGCATCCTGTTTCGCCAGCAATCCCGAAAGCACAACACGGCCACCCGGTGCCAAATGGGCGGCGATGGCGGGGGCCAGGCGTTGCAGGGGGCGGGCCAGGATATTCGCCACAATCAGATCATAGGGCGCGCGGCTGGACAGTGCCGGATGGGCAAAGCCATCGGCCAGGACGCCTTTGATCCATGGGTGGAGGTGATTGCCGCGGCTGTTTTCGCGGGTTACGGCAACGGCCCATGGATCGATGTCCGAGGCGACAACAGGAACCCGCCACAATCGCGCCATGGCCAGGGCCAGGACGCCCGCTCCACAGCCTAAATCCAGCGGCCGTTGAAATTTCCGAACCTTGCCCAGGCGATCCAGGGCCAGCAGGCAGCCATAGGTCGTCTCATGCTTGCCGTTGCCAAAGGCGCGCCCGGCCTCAACTTCCAATGCCATTGCGCCCGCCGGCGATTTACCTCGGTCATGGGCACCATGGACAAAGAACCGCCCCGCGTGGACCGGGGGCAGGGCATGCAGGGCATGGGTAACCCAATCCCGATCGGGCAAAGCCACCAGACTAAGGCCGGGGACCGCCATATCCATGCTGCTGGCCGCCAGGGCGACGCGGGCTTCCAGAACCAGCTGATCTACGGGCGGGGCGAATAGAACCTCGATTTTCCAGAGGGCGCCGCCCTCCACTTCGCCGCCTTGAATTTCAAAACTGGAACTGGCCAGGGCTTCCATGCCGGGCGCTTCGTTCAGGGCTTCGTCGAACGCCGCGATGGCCTGTGGCGGCACCACGACGCAGGCCTGCCAGATTTCGTCTGTCATGCTTCGCGCGCCAACCTAAAACTCTGGTCGCACCGTGAAAGGTCAAGGCGGCTAGAACTTCGTCTACTCAAGCGAAAGATCTGGATGCCCGTGTCAAGCACGGGCATGACGTCTTGGATAATGGTTCGTGAGCTTCCCGTCATTACCGGACTTGATCCGGTAATCCATGTCACCGCACGCTTGGAACTTTGGTGATTGGCCAGGTATGTTGAAATTTGGCGTTTCCGTATCATGCGGGATCGACAAAACTATCGATGACTTTTTTGGCACCGGCTTTGTCGAATTCTATGGACAACTTGTTGCCCTCAATATCCTCAATCATGCCGTAGCCGAATTTTTGATGAAAGACCCGCTCCCCGATTGCATAGTCCGAGACGCCGGGTGCCGTGGTCACGACCTGTTCGGCCTGGCCTTGCAGATAGCTGGGCGGCGGAGCACCGGGGCTGGCTTTACGCATGCCCCGTCGGGGTTGGCTATCACCAAAGCTAAAAGCACCCGGCCCGAAAGGCTGGGTCAACGCCACGGGGACAGGTTCGGCCCCGCCGCTATAAAGGCCGGGCTCTGTCTCCGTCTCGATATGTTCGCTGGGTAATTCTTCGATGAAACGGCTGGGCATGGTCATGCGCCATTGCCCGAATACCTGGCGCTGGGCGGCAAAGCTGACGATGGCGCGCTGTCGTGCCCGGGTCAGGCCCACGTAGGCCAGGCGGCGTTCCTCTTCCAAGGCGGCCAGACCGCTTTCGTCCAAAGCGCGTTGATGGGGGAACAGTTCTTCCTCCCAACCGGGCAGGAACACCGTATCGAACTCCAACCCTTTGGAGCCATGCAGGGTCAGAATATTAACCGCATCGTCCGCATTGGTCAGATCCGCATCCATGACCAGGCTGACATGTTCCAAAAAACCACCCAGTTTGTCGAACGGTTCCAGGGCCACGATCAGTTCTTTCAGGTTTTCCAGCTTGGTCGGCGCTTTTGGATCCTTGCTGGCTTGCCACATGGCCGTGTAACCGCTTTCATCCAAGATCACTTCCGCCAATTCACCCGGCGGCATGCTGTCCATCAGGCCACGCCAGCGGTCAAAGTCATCCAACAACTTGGTCAGGCTGTTGCGGGCGCGAGCCTTAAGGTCATCGCCGCTGACCATGATGCGGGCAGTGCGGGTCAGGGGTGTTTCCGTACTACGGGCCGCCTGATGCAACAATTGCACAGTGGCATTACCCAGGGCCCGCTTCGGTGTGTTGATAATCCGCTCAAAGGCCAAATCATCGTCTGGCTGCGCCAACACCCTTAGGTAGGCCACTGCATCGCGGATCTCCGCCCGTTCATAAAACCGGGTGCCGCCGATCAGGCGATAGGGCACACCCAGGGTCAGAAACCGTTCCTCAAACTCCCGGGTCTGGAACGAGGCGCGGACCAATATGGCCATCTCGTTGAGGGGCTGTTCGTGGCGTTGTAGGTCTTCAACCTGTTCGCCCACTGATCGCGCTTCTTCCGCCCCATCCCAAAGGCCGCGGACCTGGACCTTTTCGCCGTCATTCAATTCCGTCCAGAGGGTCTTGCCCAGGCGGTCTTCGTTCTTGGCGATCAGACCGGCGGCGGCACCCAATATATGGGGGGTCGAGCGGTAGTTGCATTCCAGGCGTACCACCTTGGCACCGGGGAAGTCTTTTTCAAATCGCAGAATGTTGCCGACCTCAGCACCGCGCCAGGAATAGATCGATTGATCATCGTCACCGACGCAGCAGATATTGCGATGGCCCTGGGCCAGCAGACGCAACAGCAGATACTGCGAGACGTTGGTGTCTTGATATTCGTCGACCAGAATATAGCGGAATTGCTTTTGATAAGACGCCAGGACATCCGCGTTCTCGGCAAAGATCGTCAGACAATGCAGCAACAGATCGCCGAAGTCACAGGCGTTGAGAGTTCTAAGCCGCGCTTGATAGGCCTTGTACAGCACCACGCCCAGGCCATTGGCGAAAGCCTCACCCTCGCCGCCCGGAACCTTTTCCGGGATCAGGCCGCGATCCTTCCAGCGATCAATCATCGCGGCCAGTTGCCGCGGCGGCCAGCGTTTTGGGTCCAGCTGTTCCGCCTCGATCAATTGTTTCAACAGGCGCAACTGATCATCCGTATCAAGAATGGTAAAATTGCTTTTCAGGCCGACCAGCTCCGCATGGCGGCGCAACAGGCGCACGCCGATGGCATGAAACGTCCCCAGCCATAAGCCTTCAACGGCCCTTCCGACCAGGGCGGCGGTCCGCTCTGCCATTTCGTGGGCCGCTTTGTTGGTAAAGGTCACCACCAATAGCTGGCTGGGAAAGGCCAGATGACGATGCAGGATATTGGCCAGGCGGGTGGTCAGCACCCGGGTCTTGCCGGTGCCCGCCCCGGCGAGGACCAGGACCGGGCCGTCCACGGCCTCAACCGCACTGCGCTGTTCCGGATTTAGCTGGTCGATATAGTCCGGCCTTGGTGTTGGCGAATTGGAATCAACGACGCCCGCCACCCCATCAGGCTGGGGCGCGTGTGCGGCGGGGGCCGTCGCGTGTTCTAAATCAAATGGATCGGACATAGTTGAACATATAGACCATCGCGGCGTCTTTTTGCACCCGAACAAAGCAAGTCGTTGTTCCTACAAGTATGAATCGCTGTTAACCATGCTGCCGTTAGGTTGGACATAGTCGAATCGATTGCAGAAACAAAATAATTACGAAAAAAACTTTGCGTCGTGCGGCAAGCTGTCGCATATTGCCGCGAAATAAATATCAGGTACCACAAAGGTGCCGATGGGAGGACTATAAATGAATTGGCCGTTATCTTCGGCCCTTTGGCCTGGTGTCTGGTGCGCGCGCGCGCCGCTACAATATGAATCCATAACATGAATCAAAGTTCAGCCAACGTGGCGGGGGCCTCATCCTCCGCTCAACCGTTGTTGCAAGTCAGTGATGTCGCCGTCCATTTTGGCGGCATTATCGCGCTCGACGGTGTAAGTTTCGATGTTCAACAAGGCGCGGTCCTGGGCTTAATTGGCCCTAATGGTGCTGGTAAGACAACCTTGTTCAACTGCCTCAGCCGCCTTTATATTCCTAATTCCGGCGATATTCGCTTTGCGGGCCAAACCATTCTGAGTACCGCACCGCACAAGATCGCCGACATTGGCATTGGCCGCACCTTCCAGAATTTGGCTCTGTTTGGCACCATGTCGGTGTTGGACAACGTCATGGTCGGCGGTCATTCCCAAAGCAGCAGCGACTTTCTCTCCAATGCCTTGCGCCTGCCTTGGGTCAAGACGGAGGAAGAAGGGCTGGCGGATGCATCATGGGAACTGATCGATTATCTTGATCTGATGGATGTGGCCTATACCCCGGTCGCGGATTTACCGTTCGGTACGCAAAAGCGTGTTGAACTGGCCCGCGCCCTGGCCTCTAAGCCGAAGTTGCTTTTGTTGGATGAACCGGCGGGTGGCTTGAACCATGATGAAGTTGAGGATCTTGGCTCTTTGATCAAACAGATCAGGGATGACCGGGGCATCACCGTGTTATTGGTAGAACATCACATGAGCCTGGTTATGGCCGTCTCTGATCATGTTGTGGCGATCGATTTCGGCCGTAAGATCGGCGAAGGTACGCCAAGCGAAGTACAGCAAAACCCGGAAGTTATTCGGGCCTACTTGGGGACCAGCGACTGATGGCATTCTTAGAAGTAAAAGGCTTGGAAGCCTTCTATGGTCATACCCAGGCCCTGCATGGCCTGGATTTTGAGCTTGAAGAAGGTGGCATCACCACGATTCTGGGCGCGAACGGTGCGGGTAAAACAACAACCCTGCGCTCCATCTGCGGCATGGTACGGAATAATGGCTCTATCACGTTCGATGGCAATTCGCTGATCGGCAAGGCGACGGAAAACATCGTTCGCCTTGGCATTGCCCACGTACCGGAAGGTCGGGGCACCTTTGTAAGGATCACGACGGAGGAAAACCTTCGTCTCGGTGCCTACACTATTAAGGGTGCCAAGAATATCGCCGATGCCATGGACCGGGTTTACAACTATTTTCCCCGCCTGAAAGAACGGCGTAATCAGCAGGCTGGCACCTTGTCGGGCGGTGAGCAGCAAATGCTGGCCGTCGGGCGGGCCTTGATGTTGCGGCCGCGCCTGATGTTGTTGGATGAGCCGTCATTCGGTCTGGCACCGTTGATCGTGAAGGAATTGTTCGAAATTCTGCGCTCGATCAACAACGATGAAAAGGTTTCCATGCTGTTGGTTGAGCAAAATGCCACTTTGGCATTGAACTTGGCTGACCATGCCTACCTTTTGGAAACGGGCCGTGTGGTGATGTCGGGCACGTCGGAGGATATTTCTTCGGACGAGGCTGTGCGGCAATCATACCTAGGTTACTAGTGTGGTTACTGACCTTTTGATGAGGAACCGCCCCGAAAGCGCGGGTTGAGCGGACAGGATTTACGAAGATGGAATATTTTCTCCAACAAACACTTAGCGGCTTAGCCAACGGCGCGATTTACGCCTGTGTGGCCTTGGCTGTGGTCATGATCTATCAGGCCATTGACCATTTTAACTTTGCCCAGGGCGAGATGGCGATGTTTTCGACCTTCATCGCCTGGCAGATGATGCAATGGGGCATGCCGTTCTGGCTGGTTTTCCCGGTTTGCGTGGTGATCTCCTTCGCCGGTGGCGTGGTGATCGAACGGGTTATCTTTGGCCCTATTCACAATGCCCCGGTGCTTAGCCACGTGATCGTGTTTATTGCTTTATTCTCCATCTTCAATTCCCTGGCCGGCTTTATCTGGGAATTCACGATCAAGCCATTCCCCTCTCCGTTTCCTGAAAAAGATGTTCTTGGCACCAATTTGATTGCCATGCATGAATTGGGAATGATCGGGATTACCTTGGTCATGTTAGTGATGATCTATTTGTTCTTCCGCTTTACGCCCATCGGTTTGGCGATGCGGGCGGCAGCGGCCAATCCGGTATCTGCCCGGTTGGTGGGCATCTCGGTCAAATGGATGCTTTCCTTAGGCTGGGGTCTGGCAGCGGCCATTGGTGCCGTCGCGGGTATGTTGATCGCCCCCATGGTGTATCTGGAGCCGAATATGATGTTGGGCATCCTGCTGTATGGCTTTGCCGGCGCGGTGGTGGGTGGCTTAACCTCCCCCGGCGGAGCAGTGGCCGGTGGCTTCCTGGTTGGTGTGGCCGAGAATTTGGCCGGTGCGTATGTGATTGGCAGTGAGTTGAAGTTGACCTTCGCACTTGTCCTGATCGTTGGTGTGTTGTTGTTGCGGCCGGCTGGCCTGTTTGGCCGGGTCGTCGTGAACAGGGTGTAAACAAATGGTAGCTGACGTAAATACAAGCTCCGCCGGCCGTCGGGCCATTCCGGAGAATCCCGCGAATAACCTTGCAATTGCGGGCATTCGATTGCCGGTCTGGAACAAAATCCTCATCGCCATATTGTTGGTGGTCGCGGTTATTGCGCCGTTCTTTCTGGAGGATTTCGACGTTTTTCAGATGACCTATGCGCTGGTCTTTGCCATGGCAATTTTAGGGCTGAACCTTTTGACCGGCTTTAATGGCCAGTTTTCATTGGGGCATAGCGCGTTCTTCGGAATTGGTGCCTACACCACGGCCATGATGATGGCCCATTGGGAAGTTGCTTTCTATTGGACCATAATCCCAGCCGGTATCGTTTGTCTGGTTGCGGGTTTTCTCTTTGGTCTGCCGGCCTTGCGCCTGGAAGGCCTCTATCTGGCTTTGGCCACCTTTGCCTTGGCCACAGCGATGCCGCAGATCCTGAAATACCACGCGTGGGAAGATTTAACCGGCGGTGTGCAGGGTTTGGATCTGGATAAACCGGAATCGCCCTTCCCCGATACGTTAAGTGACGATCAATATCTGTATTTTATAGTCCTTGTCGTGGCCATCATATTATTCATATGTGCCTGGAACCTGGTGCGCGGACGGACAGGTCGGGCGATGATCGCCATTCGGGATAATCCAATTGCGGCCCAGACCATGGGTGTTAACAACGCAGTGTACAAATCCCTGACCTTTGGCGTCAGCGCACTGTATACCGGTATTGCCGGTTCCATGAGTGCCATTATTATCCAATTTGTTGCGCCTGATAGTTTCACCTTCCTGCTGGCGGTGACCTTCCTGGTCGGCCTTGTGGTTGGCGGTGTTGCTTCCATTCCCGGTGCCATTTTCGGTGGGTTTTTCGTCCTCCTGATCCCGAATATATCAGAGGCCGTTGCCGATATGACAGGGCGTACAGATGCCAAGGGGCTTTCCTGGGCAGTTTATGGCCTATTCCTGATTATCACGGTTTATGTCATGCCTTCAGGTGCTGCGGGGCTTGTTCGTTTGCTGGTCGGGAAATTAGCGCGACGGGGATAGTGCCGGCAGCAATAATTTATATCAGTTTAAAAACCGCCCTGGTTGATGTCTGAACCAGTACAGGGCTAATTTGCAGAGGAGAATTACAATGACTAAATTGCGTAAGATCGCAATTGCAACAACAACAGCCGCAACATTTTTTGCGGGGACCGCCATGGCAGGAAATGCACCTGGCGTCACGGATACGGAAATCATGATTGGCAACACAACTGCCTATTCCGGCCCCGCGTCGGTTTACGGCACTATTGCTAAATCCATCAGCGCCTGCTGGGACTGGGTTAACGAGACTGGTGGCATCAATGGCCGTAAGATCAAATGGGTCAGCCTGGATGATGCCTACTCGCCGCCCAAGACCAAGGAACAGATCCGCAAATTGGTCGAGCGTGAAAAAGTCGCCTTCACCTTCCAGACCCTGGGCACGCCGACCAATTCCGCCGTGCACAAATACATGAACAAGAAAAAGGTCCCCCACCTCTTTGTGGCGACCGGTGCCACCAAATGGGGACAGCCTAAGACGTTCCCATGGACCATGGGTTGGCAGCCTAACTACCAAACGGTCGGGGCCATTTTCGGCAACTACATCCTGCAGAATTACCCGAACGGCAAAGTCGCGGTGATGTATCAAAATGATGACTACGGCAAAGATTATGTCATCGGCATGAAACGGGCCATGGGCGACAAATACGCCATGCAGGTGGTCAAGGAAGAGACATACGAAGTCACCGATCCGACCATTGATAGCCAGATCGTCAGCCTGAAGAACAGCGGCGCGGATGTGTTCGTCAACATCTCCATTCCGAAGTTCGCTGCCCAGGCGATCAAAAAAATGTACGCCATCGGCTGGAAGCCCGCGCATCTGTTGAACGATGTGGCAGCCTCCATCTCCTCGACCTACAAGCCGGCTGGCATCGAAAAAGCCAAAGGCATTATTTCGGTGGATTTCTATAAGGATCCCAACGATCCCGAATGGAAAGACGATCCCGATACCAATGCTTGGCGTGCCTGGATGGATAAGTACTATCCTGGTGGCGACAAGGCCAACAAGATGAACGCTTATGGCTATGCTGTTTGCCACACTATGATGGCGGTTCTGAAGAATGCCGGCGACGACCTCAGCCGCGAAAACATCATGAAACAGGCCGCTAGCCTGCATGAAGTGGCGATCCCGATGCTGTTACCCGGTATGTATGCGGACACCAGCCCAACGGATTTCTATCCGCTTGAGCAGATGCAGATGACCCGTTTCGACGGCACGCGTTCTGTGCGTTTTGGTCCGTTGATCAGCGCCGAGACTGAATAAACACAAAATACACTTATCTATTATGGGGCTGCCGGGATAACCGGCGGCCCCTTTTTTTCATAATAATGCGTCAATATGTCGCATAATGCTTGATGTTATTATGAAAAATGGTCCAAAATCCTTTGTACCAATGCCATGAATGAGCATTGGAAAAATTGCAGAGGAGGTTTGCAATGACTAAATTAAGTCACGTCGCGATTGCCGCTGCTGCTGCTGTAACATTTGTTGCGGGAACAGCGATGGCTGGAAATGCACCGGGGGTCACGGATACGGAAATTAGGATTGGTAACACCAATCCATATTCCGGCCCCGCCTCGGTTTATGGAACTATTGGTAAATCCCTGGGGGCCTGCTGGGATTGGGTCAACGACACCGGTGGCATCAATGGTCGCAAGATCAAATGGATCAGTCTGGATGACGGCTATTCACCGCCCAAAACCAAGGAACAGATCCGCAAATTGGTGGAGCGTGAAAAAGTCGCCTTCACCTTCCAGACCCTGGGCACGCCGACCAATTCCGCCGTGCACAGATACATGAACAAGAAAAAGGTGCCGCATCTGTTTGTGGCGACCGGTGCCACGAAATGGGGACAACCTAAGAAATTCCCATGGACCATCGGTTGGCAGCCGAACTACCAGACGGTTGGGGCCATTTTCGGCAACTACATTCTGCAGAATTACCCGAACGGCAAAGTCGCGGTCATGTATCAAAACGATGACTACGGCAAAGATTATGTCATCGGCATGAAGCGGGCCATGGGCGACAAATATGCCATGCAGGTGGTCAAGGAAGAGACATACGAAGTCACTGACCCGACCATTGATAGCCAGATCGTCAGCCTGAAGAACAGCGGCGCGGATGTGTTCGTCAACATCTCCATTCCGAAGTTCGCTGCCCAGGCGATCAAGAAAATGTACGCGATCAAATGGAAGCCGGCGCATCTGTTGAACGATGTGGCAGCCTCCATCTCCTCGACCTATAAGCCGGCTGGCATCGAAAAGGCCAAGGGCATCATTTCGGTGGATTTCTACAAGGATCCCAACGATCCCGAATGGAAAGACGATCCCGAGACCAATGCCTGGCGTGCCTGGATGGACAAGTACTATCCTGGTGGCGACAAGGCCAACAAGATGAACGCTTATGGCTATGCTGTTTGCCACACCATGATCGAGGTGTTGAAAAACGCAGGCAATGATCTTAGTCGGGAAAATATCATGAAGCAGGCAGCCAGCTTGCATAAGGTCATGATCCCGATGTTGCTGCCTGGTATGTATGCGGACACCTCTCCAACGGATTTCTATCCGGTTGAGCAGATGCAAATGACCCGTTTCGACGGTACGCGTTCCGTTCGGTTCGGCCCATTGATCAGCGCCGAGACTGAATAACAATAAATCCAATAATTGATCATTTGGGGCCGCCGGTTATCCCGGCGGCCCTTTTCTTTTGTTGGTTAATCGGGTAGGCATCGCCAACGAAATTTTGAAATGCCCATTTTCTGATCGAGATGTCATGCAGAGCACACGAATTGAAGGTTTAATTTATCTGGCCGCGTTCGCCCTATGTATCCCTACGGCCAATTGGATGCTGGGGCATGTGGGAACAGTCTGTCCGCCAAACTCTCCCTGCCTGATCCCCGTGGGCTTTGGCATCATGGCCCCTAGTGGTGTGTTGATGATCGGCCTGGCCCTGGTGCTGCGGGATCTGGTTCAACGCCGTCTTGGTGCCCTATGGGCGATCGGTGCCATCGTCTTCGGCGCCGCCCTGTCGGCGCTTTTAGCACCACCCTCTCTTGTGCTGGCGTCCGGGGTGGCATTTTTGTTGTCTGAACTAGCCGATTTTGCCGTTTATACACCTCTCCAGCGCCGTCGCCTGATATTGGCGGTGGTCGCTTCCGGCTTGGTTGGCTTGGTTATCGATAGTCTATTGTTCCTGCAACTGGCATTTGGAAACCTAGACTTCCTGACTGGGCAGATAATGGGCAAGGCATGGGTGGTATTGCTCGCCATCCCGGTCATCTGGTTGTTGCGGGAATGGGACCTGCGCCGAGGTGTTCAGGCCGCTTGAGGTTAGGTTATTGCCTGCGTGTAACATTCTGGTGTATTGCGTAACGATTATATCCATTGGGGTTGCTAATCCGTTAATAAAATGTAAATTAGTCCGATGTAGATTGTAAGCATAACTGCGCACGGTTGAGCGTGGTAATTTAAGGGGACAATGTGACGAGCGTAGGGCCAGCAGCTCCGGTCTATGCACGTATGGTCTACGGGCCAGGCGAAGTGGTGCCTGTGCGCCCAATCCAGCGTCCTGCCCCCTCGGGTGAAGGTGACGATGCAGCCCGGCAACGGGGCACCCAAACCGCTGCCAAAGGTTATGGTGGCCAGCGACATAACCAAACGCAAAGCCTGGGCACGCGACCGGCCAATGTTGTCGAGCTACCCGTTGCCAGACGGGAACAACAACCGGCGACGGAGCAGCCGACGGCGCGAAGTGCGCAACCTTTCGTGCCTTTCCTCGCCCAACAAATCGCACAAGAAGGTTTGCCGGCAAATGCCTCTGATACGGCCCGGCGAAATCAGCATGAGGCCGTAACCGATGCCTACTTACTGGCCAGCGATGATTCCGCAAAAATCATCGGCCCCGTGCGGCCAAAAGAAATCGTCGTCTAAGGCGTATTCCTGAAAGTATTTCTGGCTGTAGCAGACTTGGCCATCGTTCGTGGTGGCTATAAACCCTGGCGCTGTTGTATGATCTGCCCATGAGTAAACTCTCCTGCATCGCAGATCTTCTTGCTATTGGTGCCGATGGTGCCATCGCAATCGGGGCGCCCGGACGGACGCCGGCCCAATCACCCATGACGTTTGCCGCCCTCCGTGCCCTTGCCGGTGAGGTTGTGGACAGCTTGAACAGGAACGGCATAGGTCGCGGCGATCGGGTGGCGATCGTGTTACCGAATGGTCCCGAGATGGCGGTCGCCTTCATGACCGTTGCCGCCGGTGCCGTGACCGCACCCTTAAACCCGGCCTATCGGGAGGATGAGTTTAATTTCTATCTCGATGACCTGAAGGCCCGTGCCCTGATCGTACAACAGGGTGATGACACGCCAGCCCGCGCCGTTGCCCAGCGTCGCGGCATTGATGTGCTGGAATTGGTCCCTGACCTGGACGGTCCCGCAGGGGGCTTTCGCCTGCAAGATGGGGCCGGGGATAGGGCCGCAACCGAAAACGGCGGCATGGCAAGCGTCGATGATCCGGCCTTGATCCTGCATACATCCGGCACCACATCCCGGCCCAAGATGGTGCCCCTTAGCCAGGGTAATATCTGTGCGTCTGCCAGCCATATCGGAGCGAGCCTGGCGCTGACCCCGGACGATCGTTGCCTCAATATCATGCCGTTGTTTCATATCCACGGCTTGATTGCGGCGGTGCTTTCCAGCCTGGCGGCAGGGGCGGCCGTGCATTGCACGCCTGGTTTCAACGCCCTGCGCTATTTCCAATGGATGGATGCGGTGCAGCCGACTTGGTATACGGCTGTGCCCACCATGCACCAGGCCATCCTGTCCCGGGCCAAGCGTAATGCGGATAGTTTGGCGCAGTCGCAATTGCGTCTGATCCGCTCCTCCTCATCCTCCCTGCCGCCGCAAGTCATGGCAGCTTTGGAGGAGACCTTCGCCTGTCCGGTCATTGAAGCCTATGGCATGACGGAGGCGGCCCATCAAATGGCTTCCAACCCCCTGCCGCCGGCTGAACGGCAACCTGGGTGTGTTGGCCTGGCCGCCGGACCAGAGATCGGCATTATGTCCGAGGAAAGTGGTGAAATCCTGCCCACCGGCGAGGTCGGTGAGATTGTCATCCGGGGCCCGAATGTCACCACCGGCTATATCGAAAATCCCAGCGCGAATGCGACGGCGTTCACGGATGGCTGGTTTCGTACCGGTGATCAAGGCACCTTGGATGGGGCCGGCTATTTGACCCTGACCGGGCGTCTGAAGGAAATTATCAATCGTGGCGGCGAAAAGATCAGCCCGCGCGAAGTTGATGAGGTTCTGTTGGATCACCCGGCAGTGGGGCAGGTGGTCACCTTCGCCATGCCGCATGACAAGCTGGGCGAGGATGTCGCTGCTGCCGTGGTTTTGGCGGAAGGCGCTGAGGCGACGGAGCGGGAATTGCGCGACTTTGTCGGCCAACGCCTGGCGGATTTTAAGGTGCCCAGGAAACTATTATTTCTCGATGAAATTCCGAAAGGGGCCACTGGCAAATTGCAGCGTATTGGGTTGGCCGAAAAACTGGGTCTCAGCTAAATCTGAAGCATGGAAGTTTGGCGGGCTGGAGCATGTTTCTTTTATACATGCCCAAGGCGCTGGGACTCTTAAGAATCGAGCAATTGAACCAATCACTTAGATCGCACAAGCGATTCTAACTAATTGAAAATTGCTCTAGTGCACCGTGTGCCCGACCTCGCCGTTTATGCGGTGGATTTCTTCGACGACGCCGTACCAGGCATATTGCTGGGCCACATACAGGGCTTGCTCAACTCCCAGTGTCTCAACCAGGTTTTGCGCCAGACCTTGATAATGTTCGACCATGTTAGACATTGCTATACTTCCCACTCACGACGATTTCTGATGTTAATATTAGCGGCGCATGATTAAGAAATTCTAAGCGTTGGATGGGAAATTTGGATGAATTTTGAGAGGCGGTTCACATGATTTATATTTCGTCCTGGCGCACCATGGAAAATCGCGCAGTTGAACTGGGTGCGACCCATATTCTATCACTCCTGGGCATAGAAGGCGTACCTGACACGCCGCCGGGCATTGATCCGGCACGCCACCTTCATGTTGAGGTTGATGATTATCCGGCCTCTTTCGCGGGCGATATCGTGCCGACCATCGAACACGTAACCGAATTTCTGGATTTTGCCGTTGCCTGGGATCGTCAGGGACCCATGATCGTCCATTGTTATGCGGGTGTCAGCCGCTCCACGGCGGCTGCATTGAGCATATTCTGTCATTACAATCCAGGCTGCGAGATGGAGGCGGCGATGGCCCTGCGCCGCGCGGCCCCCCATGCCAAGCCAAACAAGCGTATCATTGCCATTGCGGATCGATTGCTGGACTGTGACAACCGGCTGGTTGAGGCTGTGGAGGCTATTGGTCCCGGTGCCTATGAAGGTGGGCAAACCCCTCTGGTCGAGCTGCCCCTGAGCCTGTAAAAACGAAACCTCTGGGGTGTGTGTTTTATTGGGGAAACCGAGTATGAGAGCGATTGTTTGCCGGGAATTGGGGCCGCCATCGGTGCTGCGGTTGGAGGAATTGCCGGAGCCGAGCATGGGGCCGGGTCAGGCGCGCGTGAAAATCAACGCCGCAGGGATTAATTTTCCCGACATTCTGACGGTCGAGGGCGTCTATCAGCACAAACCGTCTTTGCCCTTTATCGCCGGGTTCGAGACGGCGGGCGAAGTCATTGAAACGGCGGCGGATGTTGAAAACGTCAAACCCGGTGACCGGGTTTTGATGGGCGTTCGACCAGGCGGCTTTGCAGAACAGGCGGTGGTTGATGCTGATATATTGTTGCCTACCCCCGAACCATTTGATGATGTGACCGCCGCCGCCTTCCGGGTCACCTATATCACGGCCTATCACTGCCTGTTGCAACGTGGTGGGTTGAAGGCCGGGGAGTGGGTTCTGATCAATGGTGCCACGGGGGGCGTCGGTCTGGCGGCGGTGGAAATAGCCAAAATTCATGGTGCTAAAATCATCGCCACGGGTGGGGACGATGGCAAGTTGGAGGTGGTGCGCAAATACGGCGCGGATCACGTGATTAACTATCAAAACGGTCCCTTCCGCGATCAGGTGAAAAAGATCACCGGCGGCAACGGCGTGAACCTGGTTTATGATCCCGTGGGGGGCGATGTCTTCGATCAATCCCTGCGTTGCATGGCTTGGCATGGGCGGTTGGTCGTGGTGGGCTTTACATCGGGACGTATCCCAGAGATGTCTATCAATTATGCCCTGATCAAGGGCCTGTCGATCATCGGTTGTCGGGCCGGAGAGGCCCGCCGTAACGACCCGGAGGCCGGCGATAAGGAACTGGCCGATGTGCTTGCACTGGCCAATGCCGGCAAGCTGCACCCTTATGTTTCCCACGTTTTGCCGTTCGAAAATGCCATCGAGGGCATGCAGCTGTTAATGGACCGAAAAGTCGTCGGCAAGGTGGTTTTGACCATGGGCTAAGCCATGCTATGTGAGGGTACGAGCCACCGCTAACCGGAACCCTATAGTCCAAACATGCGCATTCTGTACCATTTCTGGCTATCGCCATTTTCCCGCAAGGTTCGTATCGCCTTGTATGAAAAGGGGCTTGAGGTCGAAATGGTGGTGGAAAAATACTGGGATCGCCGCCAGGACTTTCTTGCCATGAATCCGGCCGGTCAGGTGCCTGTACTGACGGAGCCCGACGGTGCCGTGCTCTCGGATAGCCAGGCAATCGTCGAATACCTGGAAGAATGCCATCCCGAACCTAATCTGATGGGTCATGATCCCATCGACCGGGCCGAGTGCCGCCGTCTGATCGCCTGGTTTGATGGCAAGTTCTACAACGAGGTGTCGGAATTCTTGTTGCGGGAAAAGTTATTGAAACGCTTCATGGGGATGGGGGAGCCGCGCTCTGATCTGATCCGCGCCGGGCGGGAGAATATCGGCTATCACCTGGACTACATTTCCTACCTGGTGGAACGGCGGAATTACATTGGTGGTGAAGTCTTCTCCCTGGCCGATATCACGGCCGCTGCGCATATATCCTGCCTGGACTATTTAGGCGATGTCCCGTGGGAGCATTATCCCGGTGCCAAGGAATGGTATGCCCGGGTGAAGTCCCGGCCTTCGTTCCGCGCCATTCTGGCCGATCATATGCCAGGCCTACCGCCACCCCGACACTATGCCGACCTCGATTTCTAAGGCATCTTCAATGCTGTCTGAACCGCCCGCTCCCCCGGCCCGTCCACCCATTAATGGTACCCTGTGGATGGACGGGCCGGGGGAGCGGGTGGCCTGGTAATTCGATGGCTATCGAAAGAGACCTATCCGCCGCCTTGACGCGTGAGGCATTGGCCCTGGGTTTTGACGCCGTGGGCATCACGGGCGCGGATAATCCCGCTATTGCAGCCGCCGGTGACCGTTTGCAGGAATTTCTGCATATGGGCCGCCAGGGGGATATGGCATGGCTGGCGGAAAAGGCCGACCGCCGCCATCACCCTCACGCCCTGTGGCCCGATGCGCGGTCTATCATCATGTTGGGCCTGAATTATGGTCCCGAAGAAAATCCGTTACAGCGCCTGGCAGAAAAGACCCTGGGCAACGTATCCATCTATGCCGCGCGTAAGGACTATCATGTGGTGGTCAAGAAACGCCTGAAGGCGTTGGCGCGCTGGTTGCAGGGCAATGGCGGCGGTGAATTAAAGGTCTTTGTTGATACGGCACCGGTACTGGAAAAACCCCTGGCCCAGGCCGCGGGCCTTGGTTGGCAGGGCAAGCATACAAATTTGGTCAGCCGTGACTATGGCTCCTGGCTATTTCTGGGCAGCATATTCACCACCTTGGATTTGACGCCGGACGAGGCCGGGGCGGACCATTGCGGGGCCTGCCGCAAGTGTCTTGATATCTGCCCCACGGCTGCTTTCCCGGCCCCCTATCAATTGGATGCCCGGCGTTGTCTGTCCTATCTCAGTATCGAACATCAGAGCCATATCGATGTTGAATTCCGCAAACCCATGGGCAATCGAATTTTTGGCTGTGACGATTGCCTGGCGGTCTGCCCCTGGAACAAGTTCGCGGTCGCCGCCCATGAGGCAACCATGGCACCCCGTCCAGGGTTGAGCATGGTTGAATTGGGGGATCTGCTGCAGTTGGATGATGCCGCCTTCCGCAATCTATATGCGGGCACACCGGTCAAACGCCTTGGCCGGGACCGTTTCCTGCGCAATGTCCTGATCGCGGCTGGAAATTCCGGGCAGGGTGCGCTGGTTCCCTTAATTGAGGCTTTGTTGTCAGATACTTCCCCCCTGGTCCGGGCCATGGCGGTTTGGGCGCTATCTCAATTGTACGAAGGTAAGGCCATGGCGGCCCTTGCCGATAAGTTTGCCGATAATGAAGTTGATCCTGGCGTTCGGGCGGAATGGTCCGCTGCTATTCCGTCCTGACATCCATTTTCTCCAGGCGGGCCTGGGCCGCATCTGCTGCCGGGGTGCCGCGGTGATCCTGCAGTACGCGCAGCCAATCCGAACGTGCACCATTCCTCTCACCTGCGTCATGACGCAGGATGCCCCTTTCCAGGCGGGCCGACGGATTTCCTGGGTTGAGGCTTAGAGCCCGTTCGATGGCGATCATCGCGTCGCCTGCCCGCCCCAGATGACGCAGGGCCGAGGCCCGAAAGGCGATGGCGTCGTCATCCCGATCATCCAACGCTATGGCGTTATCCAGATCGATCAGGGCGGCGGCGTGCTCTCCCTGTTCCGCCCGGATGCGGCCCCGGTCAACCAGATAGGCGGCTTTGCCGGGATCAAATTGGATGGCCAGTTCGATCGCTTGTAGGGCCATATCCACACGCCCGCCCAACAGCCAGACATTGGCGGCCTGGGCCAGGACATCACCTGGCGAGGGGTAATGATCGCTGGGCAAAGTGGCGGCCAAGGCCTCCAGGCGTTGGGCAGCACGGTCATATTGTTTGGCCTCTAACAAGGCCATGGCCGCGCAATGGCGGGCCGGCGCACCGCCGTCCAGGGCGGCCCAGGCTTCCGCCCTGTCAAAGGCTTCCCACGGCTCCCGGTAAGTCAGGGTGATGCAGGATCTGTACTGGCGTTCGTGATCAATGCCGGTGTTTTCCGCCGCCAACCCATCCGCCAGCCCGCCCGGCACACTGAACAGGGGAAGGGATAAAAGACACAAGATCAAAAGGCTGTATTGTCTGGGCGTGGACATGCGCCTAACTTCCTATCTTAACAGGACGACAGCAAGGTTTCTCAGCGTAATGACGGCGAAAAAACTATTTTGTTTCGGTTTGGGTTATAGCGCCCAGGTACTTGCCCAGGATTTGTTGGCGAATGGTTGGTCGATTACGGGTACCAGCCGGGATGGTGAGCGGGATACGCTGCCCTTTGCCCGGACCCAGCCGCTTGATAACCCGGCCCGGCAAATGGCGGGGGCAAGCCATGTCTTGGTGTCCATTCCACCCGATGCGACCGGCGATCCCGTGCTCGATTGTCACGGTGACGATATCGCGAAACTGGAACAGCTTTCCTGGCTGGGCTATCTCTCCACCACCGGGGTTTATGGCGATCATGGCGGTGGCTGGGTCGACGAGACGACGACAACCGCGCCCATCAACAGACGCAGTGAATGGCGTGTCCTCTCGGAGCAGGCCTGGCTGGCCTGGGGACGGCAGCATGATGTGGCGGTGCAGATATTCCGTCTGGCTGGGATTTATGGGCCTGGTCGCAATGCTCTTGTGAACCTGCGCCAGGGAAAGGCCCGGCGTATTGTAAAGCCGGGGCATGTCTTCTCCCGCATTCATGTGGAAGACCTGGCGCGTGTATTGCAGGCATCCATGGCGCAGCCAAACCCCGGGGCGATTTACAATGTCTGCGATGACGAGCCCGCGCCGCCGCAGGATGTCATCACATATGGGGCTGAATTGCTGGGTCTGTCCCCGCCCGATGAGGTACCGTTCGAGCAGGCCGATCTAAGCCCCATGGCAGTCAGTTTCTATAGCGACAACAAACGGGTCAGCAACGAACGTATCACCCAGGAATTGGGCATCGTGCTACAATACCCTACCTATCGCGCCGGGCTGGAGGCGTTGTTGACGGACTAACGCAGATTTTTTTTGGGGGGAAGCGCTTCATGGCCACGCGTTGGATCATGTTGGGGGTGTTGTTCGTCGTCCGTCTGTCCATGGGCTATCAATTCCAGTCCGTCGCCTCCGTCTCATCGACATTGGTTGCTGATTTCGGCTTTTCTTATGCCCAGGTCGGCACCTTGATCGGGCTGTTTCTGTTGCCGGGTATCTTTATCTCCATCCCCTCTGGCTTGATGACCCGCGCTGTTGCCGACAAGAATCTGTTGATGCTGGGTGCGGTTGCGATGATCACCGGTGGCGTGCTTATGGCTTTGTCTGAAGGCCCGTCGGGGCTTTATACGGGCCGCCTGATTACCGGGGTCGGCGGTTCCATATTCAATGTCATTTTGACCAAGATGGTGACCGAGTGGTTTTTCGAGAAGGAAATCGTCACCGCCCTGGCCATTATACTGACCGCCTGGCCCATGGGCATTGCCATGGGTCTTGTCAGCCAAGGTCTGATCGCCGAGACCCTTGGTTTGGAATGGGTGATGTATGGCACTGCCGGGTTTGCCTTGTTCGGCCTTGTCCTGACCGCCATGTTTTATCGCGACGCACCGGTGCCCGCCGATCAAAGGGTTGCGCCATTCCGCTTCGGCCTGCCAAGACGACAGTTTGTCCATATGGCATTGGTAAGCATCGCCTGGGCGCTCTACAACGCCAGTATCATTCTACTCGTCAGTTTTGCCCCGGATATCCTGATTGGAGACGGCTACAGTGAGGTTGAGGCGCGTTCGGTAACGTCGCTATTCATGTGGGTGAGCCTCGTTTCAGCGCCTTTGGGCGGGCGGGTGATAGAGGTTCTGGGCCATATGACCGCGACCATTATTGTTATGACGGCGTTCAGTGCGGTTGGCATGATGGCAATCGCCTATGGCATGGCAACGGAAGTATCTTTTGTGGTCGTGGGTATAACGCTCGGTGTCGCCGTCGGGGCGTTGATGTCCCTGTCGTCGGAGGCCGTCAGCCCGGAAAATCGCGGGCCGGGTCTGGGCATATTTTATACCTGGTATTATATCGGCATGACAATTTCGCCAATGATAGCGGGCTGGACCAAGGACATGACCGGCATTACCTCGGCTCCGGTGATGCTGGCGGCCGGGATGCTGGTGGTCACCATTATCTGTGTCGGGCTGTTCCGCCTATTGCAAAAAACCTGGCCAATTACGACATAATAATCCAATTATTTTATGTAGAACCACAGTGCTGTCCTTTATGCTGGCACAAATCAGAAAGTCGAAAGGACCCCTGCATGTTCGAACAAGCCCGTTTTATTGAAGCCTGCAAAGCTGCCGTCGGCGATGGTCAGAAAGCCATCCGGGAAGTTGTCTTGGAGGCTGTCGCGGACCCCGCAGCTATCATCGCGGATTTAGGAGAGCCGACCCAGGCCGGCGTCTTTCCGATGTATCAGGCGGCAGACCTGACGATTATTAACTTCGTATGGGCACCCTATATGACGTTGTTGCCGCATAATCATAACATGTCCGCGGTAATTGGAATTTACGGCGGGCGGGAAGACAATGTTTTTTGGCGTCGGTTGAGCGATCCTGACGGCCCGGCGTTGGAGGCGGCGGGTGCCGATTCCCTTGGAGTGGGACAGGCCGCGACCCTGGGCCCCGATATCATTCATTCCGTGGCCAACCCGATCCGGAAATTGACCCCGGCCATTCACGTCTATGGCGGTGATTTTTTCAACCCGCCGACACCGCGCGCCCAATGGAATCACGAAACCTTGCGCGAGGAAGCGTGGGATATGGATAACACCCGCAAGGTCTTTCGCCAGGCTGATGCGCGATACCAGGCCGGTCTTGCCGCCGGCGCAGAGGATTAATCTTGATTAACCGGTTTTTCCGTTGGCTGGAACAGCGGACCGACCCGCTGCCTACAGCGCAGCCAGAAATGCCGCCGCCATCTCTGATCCCCTTTACCCTGCATTATGCCAAACCGTTCTGGCGGCTGTTGCTGGCCTCCGCCCTTTTCTCGACCGTGATTGCCATATTGGAGGTGAGTTTGTTTGCCTTCCTGGGCCGCATGGTGGATTGGCTGGCCTCCGCTGATCGGGCAACATTCTGGGCTGATCACGGCGGGCAGTTGGCCTTGATGAGCGTTGTGGTGTTGGTCGTGCTGCCGATCCTAAAGTTCATATCCGAGGCGATCCATAATCAAGGCCTGTTGGGCAATTTCGCCATGCGCACCCGCTGGCAGGCCCATCGCTATCTGTTGCGCCAAAGCATGGAATTTTATCAAGATGATTTTGCCGGCCGGGTGGCAGCGAAAATGATGCAAACGGCCTTGGCCGTGCGCGATATTGTCATGAAATTGACCGAGGTGATGTTGTATGTGGTGGTCTATTTCACCGCCGCCGTGGTCCTGTTCGCCAGTAGTGATCTACGCCTGACAGCCCCCATGATTATCTGGCTGCTGGGTTATATTGTCGCCATGCGCATTTTCGTACCCCGCCTTCGCGATTGGTCCATGGCCCAGGCCGAGGCACGGTCCGTGGTTACGGGCCGGGTCGTGGACAGCTATACCAATATCGGCACGGTCAAGATGTTCGCCCATGCGGCCTATGAAGACGGCTATGCCCGGGAAGGCATGCAGGGCTTTTTGGAGCCTGTGTATGGCCAGATGCGCCTGTCCACTTTGTTGTCCATCACCTTGAATATCATGAATGCCTGCCTGATTTTTGCCATCGCCGGCATGGCCATATGGCTGTGGTATATCGAGGCGACATCCGCCGGGGCCATCGCCCTGGCCGTCGGACTGGTTTTGCGCCTGCAAGGCATGTCCCAATGGATCATGTGGGAGGTTTCTCACGTCTTTGAGAATATTGGCGTGGTCCTGGACGGCGTGGCCACCATTGCCCGGGAACGCAATATTGAGGACGACCCGAATGCCCAGGTCCTGGTGGTGGCGAAGGGCGGCATCCGGTATGATCGCATCTCCTTCAATTATGGGCAGGAGCGGGAAGACGTGGACCAGGGTGTTATCTCCGCCCTGGATCTGGATATCCGGCCCGGTGAAAAGGTTGGTATCGTTGGACGTTCCGGTGCGGGCAAGTCCACATTGGTCAGCTTGCTGTTGCGTTTCTATGACCTGCAGGACGGTCGTATCCTAATCGATGATCAGGATATCACCGCTGTTACTCAGGACAGCCTGCGGGCCAATATCGCCATGGTGACCCAGGATACATCCCTGCTGCACCGTTCCGTTTTTGACAATATATCGTACAGCCGCCCGGGCGCGACCCAGGCCCAGGTAGAGGCAGCCGCAGCCGCGGCCCATGCGGATGAGTTCATTGGCGGTTTGGAAGACGGCAAGGGCCGGCGCGGCTATGAGGCCCATGTGGGCGAACGGGGTGTGAAGCTGTCAGGCGGCCAGCGCCAACGTATCGCCATCGCCCGGGTGTTCCTCAAGGACGCCCCCATCTTGATTTTGGATGAGGCCACTTCGGCCCTGGATTCGGAGGTGGAAGCCGCCATTCAGGAAAGTTTCCAGGCCCTGATGGCGGATAAAACCGTCATCGCCATCGCCCATCGCCTTTCCACCATCGCTGCCATGGACCGCTTAATTATTATGGATCAAGGCCGCATCGTTGAAGAGGGCGACCACGAAACCCTGCTGGCGCGCGGCGGTCTGTATGCCGAATTATGGTCCCGTCAGTCGGGTGGTTTTTTGGCCAAGGATGCCGCCGACGCCGCTGAATAGGGTGGCGAGGTAAAGCTTTGCAATTGTCAGGCGGCGGTAATCCCGCCATCAATGGGTAAGGCGACGCCGGTGATCATGGAAGCCTCGTCAGACGCCATGAACAGGGCGGCGTTGGCGATGTCCTCCGCCTGGGCCAAACGGCGCAGGGGAATGCCGTCGATCAGATTTCGGTTCACTTCGGCCCTGCGTTCCTCACTCAATCTATCGGGCAGAAACTGCGGCAGCATGGGTGTGTCCGTGGCGACGGGACACAGCACGTTGACGCGAATATTGTCCCGCGCCAGTTCCAGTGCCAGGCTGCGCCCGATGCCGACCACACCATGTTTGGCCGCCGTGTAGGGGGAGCCGAAGGGCCGCGCGGCAATGCCCTGCAGGCTGGAGGTATAGATGATCGCGGCCCCGCCGGGCAGGTCGGCAGCCGCGGCGCGCAACGCAGGCACGGCGGCGCGTGTCATCTTGTAAGGGCCGATCAGATCAATATCGATGATCCGTTGCAGTTCCTCATCCTCAACCCTGTCGATACCGCTGGCGACAAAGGGCACGCCGGCGTTATTGAACAGAATGTCCAGCTTGCCAAAGCGCGACAATGCAAGGGCGACGGCGGCATCATTCTGTTCCGGGTTGGTGTGGTCGCATTGGGCAAAAACGCATTCAGCGCCATATTCATCCGCGATAGCCTGGCCCTGCTCGCCATTGATATCCGCCAGGACGACGCGTGCGCCTTCGGCGATGAAGCGCCGCACGCTGGCCTCTCCCATACCCGATGCACCGCCCGTAATCAGGGCAACCCTGTTTTCCAATCGTGCCATTGTATCGTTTCCTTTTTGTTATGCGTCGTTGTCCTGGAACCGCGCCATGGCATCTTGTTGCAACAGATAGCGTTGGATCTTGTTGGTGGAGGTGCGGGGGAAATCTTCGACGATTTCCACATAACGGGGGACTTTGTAATCTGCGATGGCACCCCGGCAATGGCTGATCACATCTTCCTGGCTCAAACTTGCGCCAGGGGTCGGCATCACGAAGGTGAAACCAACCTCACCCATACGAGCGTCAGGCACACCGCAGACCACCGCCTGATAGATGTCCGGGTGGCCTTCCAGAAAGCGTTCAACCTCCGCCGGATAGGCATTCGAGCCGCCAACGATATACAGCTCCTTGGCCCGGCCCGTAATCAACAGGTAGCCGTCCGGATCGATCTGACCCAGATCACCGGTGCGGAACCAGCCTTCCGGCGTGATCGCCTCCGCCGTGGCCTCCGGGTTCTTATAATAACCCAACATGACCAGATAGCCGCGCACCCAGATCTCGCCATCCTCACCATCGGGAACCTGTATGCCCGTGGCCGGATTGAACACACCAACTTCATAGTCGCCGACGATCTTGCCCTTGTTCTCGCAGGTGACTTCGATAGGTGCGTCGAATTCGCTTAGCGTCGTCATGCCCATGGTTTCCGTCATGCCATAGACCGCTTGCAAGGCTTCGAAATGCAGAGTGGATTTGACCTTGCGGGCGATGGCGGGGGTTACCGGCGCGCCGCCGATCCAGGCCGATTTCAGGCAGTGGGTATCGCGATCTTCAACGCCTGGTTGGGCCAGTAAATCAAAAAAATGCGTGGGGATACCGCCCATGATGGCGATGCGCTCCCGCTCAATCAAATCCAGGGCCTCACCCGCATGCCATTCCGCCATGGTAACCAGGCAACAGCCGTGCTGCATGGTGGGGATGGTCGTGGCGACGGAACCTGCCACATGATAAAGCGGCATATGCCCCAATACTTTGTCGCCCGGCTCCATATGCATGCCACGGGCGATGTTTTGCCCCTCAATCAAAACGCGGTGGCAATGCATGGCACCTTTCGGTTGCCCTGTGGTGCCGGAGGTGTAGATGATGATCACCGGATCCTCGACCTCCACCGCCGCCTCTGCCGCCGCCAGGTCAACGCCATCATGTTTTTGCGTCATCAAAGCGCTTTGAGACATGGTGCCGGGATGTTCGACATCCTGCCACAGAACCACGGCGCGCAGCTCGGGCAGGCCCGCGATGTCCATTCGACCCGGCGTCGCATCCTCAAAACCCGGTGCCATTTCGCGGATCATGCCCAGATAATCGATATTCCAATATTCCGGCATGGCGACCAGCACCTTGGCGTCCGACTGCGCCAGGATGTATTCGACCTCGGATACCTTATAGCGGGTATTGATGGATACAACGGTGGCACCGATGCGGCAGCAGGCAAACCAGGTCAAAAGCCAGGCCGGGCTGTTGGTCAGCCAGCAGGCCACATGGTCGCCACGGCCGACGCCCAGGCCCAGTAGACCCTTCGCCATGCTGTCTACCTGAGCATCAAAGTCCCGATAGGTGATCCGTTGGCCCATACCGACAACGAAGTCATCGTCAGGCCAAATTTCCGCCGAACGCCGCAGCGCCTGGCCAATTGTTACGCCGGTCCAATCCATACTGTGATACGCCTCCTACTAATTGCTGCCAGCATATTATGTGATACTATTGATGGATCAAGTTTGTGGAGGAGTGAATTATGCCGCACGTTCGTTATATAGACAAAACCTCCGCCTATTATAAGGCGGAAGGTTATGCCAAGCCCTATCAATGGGCCCATTTTGAAGATGTGCCTTTTACGCCGTTGAAAAAGCCGTTGTCGGAGAGCCGTCTGGCTCTGATCTCTACGTCGGAAATTACGGTCCGCACATGGGAAGACCAGCGCCTGCCCCAGGAAAAGGGTGAGGCGGGGAATGTCTACAGCGTGCCAACGGATACACCGGTGGAGGATCTTTACAGCCCCTCACATAGTTTCGACACCCATGCGACGACCCTGGCGGATGTGAATAATTTTTTCCCCGTCACCCGTTTGCAGGAAATGGCGGCCGCAGGACGGATCGGGTCATTGGCACCGACGGCCTATGGCCTCTACAATGCTTATTCCCAGCGGAAAACATCGGAAAGTGACGCGCCGGAGGTGCTGCGCCGGTGCCGCGAAGAAGGGGTTGATGTCGCCCTAATGACACCGGTCTGACCGGTATGCCATCAGACCGTGAGTCTGACCGCGCGACATCTTGAAGAAAACGGCATCCCGACCGTGGTGGTTGCCAATGCCCGCGATATTGTTGAGACCTGCGGTGTGCCGCGGTTTCTGTTCAGCGACTTTCCATTAGGAAGCCCATGCGGTGAACCGGACAATGTGGAACTACAGCGCAGCATAGTATCCCAGGCCTTGGATTTGTTGGAAACCGCAACCGCCCCGCGGACAACAGTGCAAACGCCTTTTGAATGGAGCAAGGGCGATGGCTGGAAGGCCAAGGTCTTCACCCAGGATCAGCCCTGGCAGACCGAGGAAGTAAAAGCTGCCTGGCTGGAGAAAAAGGCCTTGTACCGCAAGCTTCGGGAAGAAGGTAAGGTCTAAATAATGACGAAGTCTGTAATCGTGTATTCGACACCATTGTGCCAACCATGCGAACAATTAAAGGCCTATCTGCGGGCCCATGATGTGGCATTCGTGGCCAAGGACTTGATGATGGATGAAGAGGCGGCGGAATTCATCGATAGCCATAACATTCGCTCGTCGCCGGTGCTGCAGGTTGATGACGAATTGCTGTTCGGCCCGAACCTGGGGCCGGAGAAGATCGACGAACTACTGGGCTTGGAATAACGCCGCGAAATGTTCTGATTTCGCCTAAGACTTGGCCACGGTGGCTTAGCCAAAACGGCTTGGCCATGGTGGCCAACTGTGGTTAGGAATTGAAGATCGCGTCGATGGTATCGGCGTCGGCTTCCTCGGAGAGGCCGGAAAAATCCATTTCGTCCGGATTGGCGTCGTCGAGAGCCGATAATTCAGCGATTTCTTCATCCAATCCATCGCTGCCGCTGCCATCGCCGCTTTCGAGCCCGTCGAACGTATCTGGTGCGTCGTCATCTAGCGATCTGGCGACACTGTCGAAGTCAATGCCCGCCTTTGGGTCTTCGGGATCAGCTGCGACCGGTGCGTCATCATCCATCGACGTGGTGACACTGTCGAAATCTATGCCCGCTGTGGGATCTTCTGGATCAAGCCCGGCGGCGGCATCGTCATCGTTGCTATCGGCAGTGAGGTCCGAACCGCCATTCATCATTGCGTCAATATCCGCCTGAGCGACACCTTGGCCGTCCATTTGCGGGCCGTTCAATAATCCTGCCTCGGGATGATCCTCGGGTAGATTGTTGGCACTGAATTCCTCAAGCGCGCCGTTGCGCAGGGTTTCCGAGCCCCAAATCTGGATCATTGCGCCAACCCGCTGCTCCAAATAACGCAGGGCATTGACCACCTTTGTGGTGCGCTGGCCGGTGATGTCCTGAAAAGAACAGGCCAGGAATATATTTGTTATATCCTCTTCAATCGCATCGAACAGGTCGCTGTCGGGAATGCTTTCGCGCAGTTTTTCGAAGTTTTCCTGAATATTTTCCGCCGCCGCCAGGATGTCATTGGTCGCCCGTTCCGTCGCCGTAACGATGGCGTCCAGATCCTCTGTCGCTGCCATTATACGATTATTGGCGCCTTCCTTGGGCTTGATTGCGGCAATATCCCGTCGGGTATGGGCGATGGCATCGCTCATATTCTGTAACTCGGCGGACAGGATTTCGGATGGTTGCTTCAGATCTTGTTGTTGGGGTTGGCTGCGCATGTCGTCCAAAGCGCGCATGACCAGATCGGAGGCTATGGCCCGGTTGCGCCGGGCATGTTCGCGCAGAAATGTGCGGCCCCGTGCCGTCTGCATGACAGCTTCTTCCAGGCTGTCATATTCGTCGTGGGTAAGCTCCCGCCGATTTTCCAGTTCGTCGTCCGTAGACTCAATCTCGTGATCAAAAACCGGCTCTTCATCAAAGGCGGGATTCTCTGGTAGGGCGTCCAATTCCGCCGTAATCGGTTCGCTTTGCATGCTCATCGGTCTTTATTCCGTTTTCAAATGATGCGTTGACACTCATGCCTGACCTTCAAATGCCCCGAAGGGCCTTTGGCGACACCAAATGATGACGCTTAGTGATTAATAATTCGTTCTTAATAAACATGACGAGAATATAAGGGTTATCTAAAGTATAAAGCCAATCGGTAATGCCTAGTTCTATCGATCTATTGAGCGTTTCGATTGTATTTGGGTAAAATAACCCCGGTGCCGTTATTTAGGATCACAACGTGATGCAAGACGATCAAGAACAGCAGAAAACTACGCCTAATGAGATTAATGATGGGGATGAAAAAGCAGATCTAATTGCCCGTGCAATGCACAAGCGGGATACGGTGGCCCAGAACCTTGATGTGGTGATAGAGGAAGCCCGTGTTGGCTATACTCGTGTGCGCATGCAGGTCACCGACTATATGCTAAATGGCCATGGTACGGTTCATGGCGGCTATAGCTTTATATTAGCCCGAATTATTCATAGTGGGGCTTTGAATTGTCGGCGAGCGTAGATTAACCTGTTGAAATATCGTAGTTTTCTGGTGACTAAGCCAATGCCACGACACCA